>NZ_MYFM01000029.1:0-268 GCF_002179915.1 Companilactobacillus bobalius | reverse complement strand
TTACAAAAAGTAATTTAAAACAATTTGCCATGATTTTCATCACAGCTGGCAATCAAAAGATTGCCGCGCAGTTTTCGGTGTTTCTTTAATTCATTAATTCTTAATATCCAGTTTTCAAGGTACGAGTTTGAGGGTAGACCCCTCAAAACTAAACAAAGTTTTAACAATTGTGTATTTCCGTTGGTACCAAAGTACCATATCCTTAGAAAGGAGGTGATCCAGCCGCAGGTTCTCCTACGGCTACCTTGTTACGACTTCACCCTAATCA
>NZ_MYFM01000028.1:0-467 GCF_002179915.1 Companilactobacillus bobalius | reverse complement strand
TTACAAAAAGTAATTTAAAACAATTTGCCATGATTTTCATCACAGCTGGCAATCAAAAGATTGCCGCGCAGTTTTCGGTGTTTCTTTAATTCATTAATTCTTAATATCCAGTTTTCAAGGTACGAGTATGACATCTCTGTCAATGGAGGTTAACGGGATCGAACCGATGACCTCCTGCTTGCAAAGCAGGTGCTCTCCCAGCTGAGCTAAACCCCCATAGTACTTATTCAATTATAACAGAGAAAATGGGCCTAAATGGACTTGAACCATCGACCTCACGCTTATCAGGCGTGCGCTCTAAACCAGCTGAGCTATAGGCCCGAAAGCGCCAGGTAGACCTCTCAAAACTAAACAAAGTTTTAACAATTGTGTATTTCCGTTGGTACCAAAGTACCATATCCTTAGAAAGGAGGTGATCCAGCCGCAGGTTCTCCTACGGCTACCTTGTTACGACTTCACCCTAATCA
>NZ_MYFM01000027.1:0-554 GCF_002179915.1 Companilactobacillus bobalius | reverse complement strand
AGCCGTGAACTAAAGAGAACTCTAGCCGTTCCTTACTAGAAATATGTAGTCTCACAAGATTGCCAACTTTCATATTTCCAAATCCACGATCAATCCAATCCTTCATCATCTTCAACCTCATTCGCATCAGTATGTACTATCAATCCCGACTGATTAATTGAAATTTCAGTACAACTTCCATCAATAAAAATCACTTGATAAGCAAGCAGTTCTAGACTGAACTTAATTTTTTCTATTTTTTTGTCAATATCATCTAATAAAAATGTGCTGTTCTCAATTGCATATGTTGGAGTATTGCCCACCTCATAGCCTCTATATCTATAAGGATTCTCAATTTCTAAGCCCGTTATTTTTTTCATTTTTCTACCTCATAAATTACGACATACGCAAGCATTGGTGTACCATCCATTCCAACAAAAACTTTAGGAATGATATCGGCAACGCTATTTTGCTTACAAAAATCATTAACTTTATTCAAAACATTAGTCTCAGCCCAAATTGCTTGATCAGGAATAAATTCTTTTACTAATTTCATTTTTCCACCTCATAGCCGT
>NZ_MYFM01000026.1:0-598 GCF_002179915.1 Companilactobacillus bobalius | reverse complement strand
GGAACTACTACTGGAGGAACTACTGGTGGTGGAACTTCTTCAAGCCAAGTATCACAATTGCCATCCACTTTAAATCTGTTTAGTGGTTCAGCAGTTGGAAGTATTTTGCTATCGGGTCCGTCAACAAATTATGATAATGTACAAGATGGCCTTTTAATCACTTTAAGCAATCTAACTTCAGATACTCTCAGTGGCCCAAGCTTTGGAAATCGTAATATTCGTTTTGATTTATCATCAGTCGGTTTAACACCAATTAAGATTCCTAAAGAAAAATTAGTTGTTAATAGCTCAATTGATATTTCTGACCAATTGTCACAATATATTGGTAAAAAAGTTCAAGCCCAACTTAGTGATGGAAACTCTTGGGAAAAAATTGATGACTTCTATAATAACATTTCAGGTTTCACCATTAAAAGCTTTGGAGGAGCATCAATTAAGGTACTTCCTAATACAACGCTTAGTATTAATCTTACTGCACATATATTTGGTGATTACACGGATGGTGATTTCAAAATTCCAGTAATTCAAGTGAATACTTATAAAAATTAGGAGGTACAATAATGAAAATTTCAGTTTATTTAGATGATGATAGAAATAT
>NZ_MYFM01000025.1:0-802 GCF_002179915.1 Companilactobacillus bobalius | reverse complement strand
AGAACCTGTCTAGTATCTGCTGAATCTGGTAGAATTGTGGAAAACCGACTGAGGAGTTTGTCATGCCAGATTATCCAAGCAATATTTCTCGAGCGCAATTTGCGTTAATACAACCTGATTTAGAAAACTTCCGCAAGCATACAAGACCGCGTCGTTATGATCTTTATGACGTATTCAATGCCATCCTTTACTCGCTTACTACAGGGTGTCAATGGCGTGAATTACCGCACGATTTCCCGGAATGGCACACTGTCTACCACTATTACGATATGTGGCGAGATAAACCAGACCCGACAGCCGATTCACTATTAGAAAGTCTTTTAAAAAAACTGTTGCTTACTATCGCTTTGCACAGGGCCGATCGGCCCGAACGTCGTTTGTGATTGTTGATGCTCAAAGTGTTAAAACCACTGATTTAACGAAAAATAGTGGCTACGATGGCGGCAAAAAGATTTCAGGGATTAAGCGTCATATGGCGGTTGATATTAATGGTTTACCACAAGCCGTTCTCGTGACACGAGCTAATGTATCAGATCGTTCAGGTGCATTGGCTATGTTTATTAGTTTGGCTAGCCAAAATTTATAGCTGGTTCAGCATGTCATGGTTGATGGTGGCTACACTGGCAATGACTTTGCGGATCAGGTGAAGCTCATTTTGAATGCTAAGACGACGGTAGTTAAACGCAACGAGTTGCATATGTTCACGGTGTTACCGCAACGATGGATCGTTGAACGTTCATGGAGTTGGCTAGACAAATGTCGGCGACTTTGGAAAAACTGTGAACGTGCCCTTAACAGCAGT
>NZ_MYFM01000024.1:0-1453 GCF_002179915.1 Companilactobacillus bobalius | reverse complement strand
TAGTTCTATACTTTCTGGTATTGATGAATAATCAATACCAGTTTTTTAATCTCTAGAAAATAAAAAAAGAACATCACTGTTCTCATGTTAAGATTTAAGCGACCAAACCCAATCAAACATGGAGAAAACAATAATGTCCCAAGACAATTCTATACTATGTGCACTCGATATAAAAGACAATAATATAAGTAATGTTTCAGTCAAGGACGCTACGATTAAAAATCGTGGCGTTATAAAGCATATAAAGATCGTAAACGCTGATTTAACTTATAAACTGTATCGATGTCCACAATGTGGTTTAAATTCATTAGTCAAAAATGGAAAAAGAAAAACTAATGCTAGATTAGCCAGTTTTAACGGTATTGAGTATCATTTGATGCTCAATAAACAACGTTATATTTGTAAGAACTGTGGTGGCACCTGCGGTGCCCACAGTGATTTATTAATCAAAAATCATACTATGACTAAACAAGTTCAAAACAGAATATTCGTTATGGCAAAGGAATCCTTTACTTTAACATCAATAGCTAAGATCATCGGAGTATCAGTAAATACAGTAAGCAGAGTCTTATATGACAATACCAAATTACCAAATAGATGTGATTGTCTTCCAAAAAACCTGTGTTTTGATGAATTTCGTTCAGTTAACGGTATATTTACTTTTATAGCTATTGATGCACAAACACATCATCTAATTGAGCTGATTCATGATCGACTCTCTAAAACAGTTATTGAACACTTTATAAATAACTATAGCTTGTCAGAACGGCAAGCCGTTAAGACTGTCTCTATTGATTTGAATGCTAATTATCAGTCGGTCATTCATAGAATTTTTCCCAATGCTCAAATAATAGTTGATAGATTTCATATAGTTCAGCTATGTAGCCGGGCATTGGATCAAGTTAGAATCAGTTGTCTTAAAAAAATAAATGATAAACATTCCCGTTTGTATAAAGCACTTAAGTCTAATTGGCGTCTCTATCATCTGCCTGAGGCAGATGTAGACGACAAGAAAGTAAAATATATTTTTGGAATCAACGAATATACTACAACGCGAAACGTTATTGATATAGCCACTGACAATCTACCAGTTTTTAAAAATACTTATGATATTTATCAAGGTATTCAGAAAGCGATACATGAACACGATATATCATTACTCAAAGAAACCATCTATGGATATAAAAAGAATAATACCGCTATGGATACATCTATTTCAACGTTACGTAAGAATTTAAATTATGTAAAGAATAGTTGCACAATGCCGTACTCCAATGGTCCTCTTGAAGGGACCATTGGAAAGATAAAAAAACTCAAACATATCAGTTATGGCTTCAGAAATCTTGACCATTTTCTTAAGAGAATAAGACTCATTTGCGCATAAAAAAAGACAACCTACATGAGGTTGCCTTCTATACAAAAACTATTCATCAATACGATTTGACAAAGAGCC
>NZ_MYFM01000022.1:0-2257 GCF_002179915.1 Companilactobacillus bobalius | reverse complement strand
ATATTAAAAGTTTGTGACTCATAAATAAAAATACTAGCGAATTGACTTCGTTGTAAATCCAACAAATAAATGTTGGCCTACACAATTTTAGTGTTAAAACTTTGTTCAGTTTTCAAAGGTCTACCAGTTGTTAATTAACTTAACAGCTTAATTATCATATCATCTAAATGATATGATGTCAACAAGAAAATTGATTTAACAATGTTTCTTGTTGATAAGTCATCTTCAAGCGACAACTTAGTAATAATACCATTTTATCATTATCTCTGTCAACAACTAATTTCAATCGTTTGAATTGGTCTAGTTGGTAACTTACGAGACAACGTATATTAGAATACCAATCTCAGAACGATACGTCAACAAAAATATGCAAATAATTTGTAGGTTTTTTTAAAGACAAATATTAATATATTCTGGAACTTCAATGTTACCCGACGGCCGTGTGTTCCCTATAAATCAATCACATATTATTCGGATTATTTTACAGGTGACGTAATCAAATTCTGAGTAATCCATTTAAATATATAATTAAGATTCAGACTTTTAACTATTATGAATTCCATTCTTCTAACAAATGTATCATATTGACCTTCATAAAACATATTGGTAACTCGAATATCTTCATATTAAATCGAAAGCAACTCCATTTCTATCTATAATATCCAAATACATACATATAGAAAGCCTTATTGGATTCAATATACATAACTGTACGTAAAGAACGCTATTCGAAAAAGGCATTTCCCTATATTATTGATTATTCTACTGTAATTAGTAATACAAATCTCAATTACTAGCAACGGCCATTATAAACACTTTTAATATACGATTGAATACACAGCACTTTATAGTAATCCAAGGTTTACAAAGTTAAGATAGTTTTTCATCATCTGTTCAAGTAAATATCCGGAACCTCTGTATCTTCAACTAATCGATTTAAATCCTCAAGGTACTGAATCGTGTTATCAAAAATAATGGGATCATCATTCACAGAAACCTTATATTCATAATACTGTCTCCAGTCGGAGTAATTACAACAGAATTTCATTATACGCAACATCTCCGGCAACAATCAATCATCTGAAATTCAACAGCTAGTTATATTGTGAGTATCGGTAAAACTGTTTTTAATAATTTCAATCAAATAACTTTTCTAAATCAAAATTATCGTTAACTCCGCCATCGCCTTAGTAACTTATCTGCATGCAGAATTTCTATCACTGCGGGTATTCCATCCACTGTAGTTTTCATAATAATGATCTTTACACCTGAAAAAAATTCTTTAATCACATTAACCTAAAGAGGTGGTCCATACATGAGTTATATAAATATATTCAAGATTGATCTTATACCTCTTGATCCAAACAACTCTTGATTAATATCTTCAGTCATAGATATATCGACCAATACAATCCCCCTTTACCACCATAAATAAGAATGAACTATTCGTAATCATTCTAATTTTTTAATTCCAGTTGACACCTTAACTAAGGATTTATCTATCCTCAATAAATGACTCAAAGTAATATTTTGATTTACAGATCATTTCTATGGCGACTTTGAATTCACCAAAGTATTCTCCGTTAAAAAGAAGTCTACAATCACAGTTCTGATATAACAATAAGCATATCCGAAAATAATAATGAATTTATGACATACAAAACATATTGTTGAATGGAACGGACAAAAATTTTGAAAAGATCACTATAGATAAAATGATTGATATTAATCGCAAATTTTTCTATTTGTACTATATTAATACTTTTGCACTACTATCGGAATCTTAATTTTTTATTAAAGACTCTAAAAACTGCAATGGATAATGATTTTACAATTAGTAAATTTAAAACAAATAATAATATATAAATAAAAATTATTGTTGGAATTACATTGAGTACAGAATGGTATTGTGTGATTCCAGATTATCTAAGATCCTAAAAATATGAGTAGAAATCATATGATATGTTTAAATAACTCAGTTGATAACTAATTTATACGGCCCAATTATTAGTTTTATATATAAGTAAAAAAGAGACCGGTCGAGTGATTCGCTAGAATCATCTTGACTGGTCTCTTCTATTATTGGATGTGCCTCCAAGCATTGAAAATGCTTGAGGACACAAAAAAAGAAACCAACCATTTGGTTGATTCCTTACCATTAGCGTGGCAGCTACCTATCCTCGCGGGTAGTTTCCCACCAACTACTTTCGGCGTGGAGAAGCTTAACTTCTGTGTTCGGCATGGGAACAGGTGTATC
>NZ_MYFM01000021.1:0-3126 GCF_002179915.1 Companilactobacillus bobalius | reverse complement strand
ACTCGTACCTTGAAAACTGGATATTAAGAATTAATGAATTAAAGAAACACCGAAAACTGCGCGGCAATCTTTTGATTGCCAGCTGTGATGAAAATCATGGCAAATTGTTTTAAATTACTTTTTGTAATTTAATTTAGGTTAAGTTATAAAGGGCGCACGGTGGATGCCTAGGCACTAGGAGCCGATGAAGGACGTAACTAACGACGATACGCCTCGGGGAGCTGTAAGTAAGCTTTGATCCGGGGATTTCCGAATGGGGGAACCCAAATATCGTAATGGATATTTACTTGTCTGTGAATACATAGCAGTCAAGAGGAACACGCAATGAACTGAAACATCTAAGTAGTTGCAGGAAGAGAAAGAAAATTCGATTCCCTGAGTAGCGGCGAGCGAAACGGGAATAGCCCAAACTAAAGAGCTTGCTCTTTAGGGTTGTAGGACTGATGTTGTGAGAACAAAAGGTTATGATAGTCGAACAAGTTGGAAAACTTGGCCAAAGAGAGTGAAAGCCTCGTAAACGAAATCTGATCCACTCCATTCAGTATCCTGAGTACGGCGGAACACGAGAAACTCCGTCGGAATCCGGGAGGACCATCTCCCAAGGCTAAATACTCCCTAGTGACCGATAGTGAACCAGTACCGTGAGGGAAAGGTGAAAAGTACCCCGGAAGGGGAGTGAAATAGATCCTGAAACCGTGTGCCTACAAGTAGTCAGAGTCCGTTTATGGATGATGGCGTGCCTTTTGTAGAATGAACCGGCGAGTTACGTTAACATGCAAGGTTAAGATGAAAAGTCGGAGCCGTAGCGAAAGCGAGTCTGAATAGGGCGACTAAGTATGTTGATGTAGACCCGAAACCAAGTGACCTATCCATGTCCAGGTTGAAGATGCGGTAAAACGCATTGGAGGACCGAACTCGTGTATGTTGAAAAATGCTGAGATGAGATGTGGATAGCGGTGAAATTCCAAACGAACTTGGAGATAGCTGGTTCTCTCCGAAATAGCTTTAGGGTTAGCCTCGAGGTTTAGGATCGTGGAGGTAGAGCACTGTTTGGACTAGGGGCCCGTCTTGGGTTACTGAATTCAGATAAACTCCGAATACCATTGATCTTTACTCGGGAGTCAGACGATGAGTGATAAGATCCACCGTCGAAAGGGAAACAGCCCAGATCACCAGTTAAGGTCCCAAAATTCATGCTAAGTGGAAAAGGATGTGGAAACGCATAGACAACTAGGATGTTGGCTTAGAAGCAGCCATTCATTCAAAGAGTGCGTAATAGCTCACTAGTCGAGTGATTCTGCGCCGAAAATGTACCGGGGCTAAGCATGATACCGAAACTGTGGATGTGTCGTAAGACACGTGGTAGGAGAGCGTTGTAATTGCATTGAAGCCATACCGTGAGGAGTGGTGGAGTGATTAGAAGTGAGAATGCCGGTATGAGTAACGAAAGACCAGTGAGAATCTGGTCGGCCGTAAGACTAAGGTTTCCTGGGGAAGGCTCGTCCTCCCAGGGTTAGTCGGGGCCTAAGATGAGGCCGAAAGGCGTAATCGATGGATAACAGGTTGATATTCCTGTACTAGTTTATTTTGTTTGAACGATGGAAGGACGCAGGAGGATGATGTGTGCACGCTGATGGATATGCGTGTCCAAGCAGTAAGTCTTGATATGAGTCAAATGCTTATATCTTTAAGGACAAGCTGTGATGGGGAGTGAAATTTTAGTAACGAAGCACAATAACTCACACTGCCAAGAAAAGTTCCTAGTTAGAAATAAACTACCCGTACCGCAAACCGACACAGGTAGTCGAGGAGAGTATCCTAAGGTCAGCGAGTGAACTCTCGTTAAGGAACTCGGCAAAATGACCCCGTAACTTCGGGAGAAGGGGTGCTGGTGTAACAGCCAGCCGCAGTGAATAGGCCCAAACAACTGTTTATCAAAAACACAGGTCTATGCTAAATCGTAAGATGACGTATATGGGCTGACGCCTGCCCGGTGCTGGAAGGTTAAGAGGATCAGTTAGCTTTTGCGAAGCTGAGAATTGAAGCCCCAGTAAACGGCGGCCGTAACTATAACGGTCCTAAGGTAGCGAAATTCCTTGTCGGGTAAGTTCCGACCCGCACGAAAGGCGTAATGATTTGGGCACTGTCTCAACGAGAGACTCGGTGAAATTATAATACCCGTGAAGATGCGGGTTACCCGCGACAGGACGGAAAGACCCCATGGAGCTTTACTGTAGCTTGATATTGAGTTTTTGTGTGACATGTACAGGATAGGTAGGAGCCGTTGATTTCGGAACGCTAGTTTCGAAGGAGGCATTGGTGGGATACTACCCTTGTTATATGAAAACTCTAACCTACATCACTTAGCGTGGTGAGGGACAGTGTCTGGTGGGCAGTTTGACTGGGGCGGTCGCCTCCTAAAATGTAACGGAGGCGCTCAAAGGTTCGCTCAGAATGGTTGGAAATCATTCGTAGAATGTAAAGGCATAAGCGAGCTTGACTGCGAGACTGACAAGTCGAGCAGGGACGAAAGTCGGACTTAGTGATCCGGTGGTACCATATGGAAGGGCCATCGCTCAACGGATAAAAGCTACCCTGGGGATAACAGGCTTATCTCCCCCAAGAGTTCACATCGACGGGGAGGTTTGGCACCTCGATGTCGGCTCATCGCATCCTGGGGCTGTAGTCGGTCCCAAGGGTTGGGCTGTTCGCCCATTAAAGCGGTACGCGAGCTGGGTTCAGAACGTCGTGAGACAGTTCGGTCCCTATCCGTCGCGGGCGTAGGAAATTTGAGAGGAGCTGTCCTTAGTACGAGAGGACCGGGATGGACATACCTCTGGTGTACCAGTTGTGCCGCCAGGCGCATCGCTGGGTAGCTACGTATGGACGGGATAAACGCTGAAAGCATCTAAGTGTGAAGCCCCCCTCGAGATGAGATTTCCCATTCCTTTATGGAAGTAAGATCCGTTAGAGAATATGACGTAGATAGGCTGCGGGTGGAAGTGTAGCGATACATGGAGCTGAGCAGTACTAATAGATCGAGGACTTAACCGAGTAAGAGTTTACAGCAGTTTGAAGTGTTTTAATTTAATTCATAATCTTAATATCTAGTTTTGAAGGTACGAG
>NZ_MYFM01000020.1:0-3945 GCF_002179915.1 Companilactobacillus bobalius | reverse complement strand
AAGAGGCATTTCACCATACTAACAAGAAAACCAAAAATTCCCAGATCATTAATTTAACATATCGTATCAAACCACGCCTGGAATATTATCTAGGCGTTTTTTTAATGTCATGGTATTTTCTGGCAGAAAGGTTGCATTATTGTGACTACAGTTGTAAACTAATAAGTGTTAAGAGGCTGCAAACGTAAACTTAGAATTCAATTAATGGAGGAAGCCAATTGAAGGATGCAAAGAATGTAACCATCACCGATTCTGAATGGATGGTTATGAGAGCAATTTGGACAATGGGACATGCGACTAGTCGTGAACTAATCGATGCTATGAACGAATTAGAAGGCTGGTCAGCTTCAACAACCAAAACGCTACTTCACAGGTTGATTCAAAAACAGGCGGTTGCGCAGCATGGCGGCAGTCGACCATTCACGTATAAGCCGGTTGTTGGCGAGAAGGAATCAATGGCGGCAGCGGCAGATGATTTGTTTGACCATATGTGTGCGATGCGGGCTGGTTCAACAATTGCCGGCGTTATTCAGTCAAGGGAACTCTCACGGGCGGATATTGCGAACTTACAGGCGATTCTAGCTGAAAAGGCCAAAACAGCGCCCGAGGAAGTTCAGTGTAACTGCTTGCCAGGTGATCAAACGTGTTAAGACTGTGGTGTTCTGTTTACTTTTAGGATTGCTGCACAAAAATCCAGAATCTGGGATTTCTGATGGCGGAAACTTATGAATTTTTGTCGTAATTCTCATTCATATAGTGGCATGGTGCTCCGCAAAGCAGAAGCCTAAATATAAGAACCTGGTGGAAAAATCCCGAGCCCGGGGATTTCCATACAAGGAACTTATATTCCGGCTTCTAACCGCTTTGCTACGCACACTTATTTTTAGGGGGGGTCGATAATCATGGCAAATAAAGAGGACCAGATGAACATGAAAAACATGAGTGCTAAGAATATGGAAAATAATGAATCAAATATGAGTCATATGGATCATGATGACATGAAAATGGATCACGATATGACCGAAACGGATCATAATCAAATGAACATGGATCACAGCCAAATGAATATGAATCACGAAACTATGAATATGAGTGGGATGAATCACGGTGATATGGATATGGCTGGGACCGACATGATGATGCACGGTGGCTCAATGATGCATATGGGGAATTTGAAAGTTAAATTTTGGGTCTCCGTTGTCTTAGCGATTCCAGTTTTACTGTTAGCACCAATCATGGGTTTAAACGTTTCCATCCTTAGTTTCAGTTCACCGCTAATTGTTGGCATTATCATCGTTTTGTTTGATACAGCACTTTACTTTTATGGCGGAATGCCATTTTTAAAGGGGGCTAAAGCGGAAATTCAGGATAAATCTCCTGAAATGATGACGCTAGTAACCCTTGGAATTTCCGTTTCGTATTTCTACAGTTTGTACGCATTTATTGCCAACAACTTCTTGAACCCGGCAAATCATGTAATGGATTTTTCGTTCGAACTTGCAACCCTGATTTTAATTATGCTTCTAGGACACTGGATTGAAATGAATGCATTGATGGGGGCTGGGGATGCCTTACAAAAGATGGCGGCCCTGTTGCCTAAGACGGCCCATCTAGTTACAGATAATGGTGAAACAAAAGAAGTGCCAGTATCTGATTTAAAAGTTGGTCAAGCTTTCCAAGTGCGTTCAGGTGAGAGTATTCCAGCCGATGGTGTTATTACGGCTGGGGAGTCGACCGTGAATGAAGCACTGGTAACCGGTGAATCTGCTGCCGTTACCAAGAACGTTGGCGATAAGGTCATTGGTGGTGCAACCAACAATAACGGGACGCTAACGGTTAAAATTAGTGGTACTGGTGACTCCGGCTATCTTTCTCAAGTAATGAAAATGGTTCAAAATGCCCAGCAAACTAAATCTAAAGCAGAAGATAAAGCTGATTTAGTTGCCAAGTATCTATTTTACGCGGCATTTGGTGTTGGGATTATTGCTTTCTTTGCCTGGTTACCCCAGGGATTGGCGACTGCAATGACGATCATGGTGACCGTCTTCGTGATTGCTTGCCCGCATGCATTAGGATTAGCGATTCCATTAGTGGTTTCTCGTTCTACTACGATTGGCGCTCAAAATGGGCTATTAGTTCGAAATCGCCAAGCCATTGAAGCAAGTCAACATGTTAGCCACGTTCTCTTGGATAAAACTGGCACGTTAACAGAAGGTAAATTTACGGTGAATGCATTGATTCCAAATGATGGGATTGACGAAACAACGTTATTAAGCCGACTGGCCGCCCTTGAAAATAATTCGACTCATCCGCTGGCCCAAGCAATCATTACTGAAGCCCAAGCGAAGGACATTGAAGTCGTTGCGGCTGAAAAGTCTCAAAATATTCCGGGCGTTGGTATTTCCGGTAATGTTGATGGCACTGACTATACGATTGTTAATGGTAACTATTTAACGAAGCAAGGGATCAGGTTTGACGAGGCCGCTGCTGATAAATGGGCTGCTAAGGGTAATTCCGTCAGCTTCCTATTGCAGGGCACCCAAGTTCAAGGAATGGTTGCTGAAGGCGACACCATCAAAGCGGGTGCTAAGGAATTAATTAGTGGTCTTCAGAGGCGAGGAATTACCCCCGTAATGCTCACTGGCGATAATCCAAAAGCCGCGGAACACGTTGCTAACTTACTAGGATTGACTGAATTCCATGCAGGCCTATTACCAGATGATAAGCAAAAGATTATTGCTGATTATCAAGCAAAGGGCAATCACGTCATCATGGTTGGTGACGGCGTAAATGACGCACCAAGTCTTGCCGCGGCCGATATTGGAATTGCAATTGGTGCCGGAACCGATGTTGCCATTGATTCCGCTGATGTTGTGTTGGTTAAATCAGAACCCAGCGATATTTTACATTTTCTTGATTTGGCTAAAATCACAAATCGGAAAATGGTTCAAAATCTCTGGTGGGGAGCAGGCTACAATATTGTCGCAATTCCACTCGCTGCCGGTGTGTTGTCATTTATTGGAATCATTCTAGACCCAGCCGTTGGTGCTGTGGTCATGGCGATGTCGACAATTATCGTGGCAATTAATGCGATGGGATTGACTGGTGAAAAGATTAAAAACGTGTAATTAAGTGATGACAAAAAGAGGAGAAAGATCAGCTGGTAGTCTGGTCTTTCTCCTCTTTTTGATCATCATGTTAATTACTTATCTGGTTGCTCAGTTAATTTCGCCAATTTTTGATGCAGCCTAATGTCATATTGCCTGGTAATTGGCATTAACACCGCGACCACCCCGCAAATGGCAGCACCGATTCCTGCAATCACAAATAGGCGTTCAATGCCAATCACATCAGCTAGGGGACCGGCAAAAATTAAGCCAATTGGTTCACCTAGATTCAACAAAGAATTCAAAACGCCTAGAATCCGCCCTAACTCTTCTGCTGGATAACTTTGTTGAATCATTGCCATTAAAAGCGTTGTAAAAAATGGGGTCGCAATTCCTTCAATGATGTTTAAAGCTGCGAACCATAAAAATCCGGTTTGGTTACTTGGCAAAATGCCGCTAATACCGGTTGGAATGCCAACCAGGAAAAACGCGATGATTACGGGCTTCATCCGGTCCTGCCACTTACCAAAGAGGCCAATGATAGTGCCGCCGATTAGCATGCCAGTTGAATAAATGGCTTCAATTAAGCCAGCCTGACTAACGGTTCCCTGAAAGTATTTCATGGTCATGAGTGGATACATGCTGGCAGCAGGCATGTAGGTTAGTGTGAAGACGGCGCCGATCAACGTAATGTACCACAAGCCCTTGTTGTTCGTAAGTTGTTTGATCCCCAAGCGGGTGTTGTGGAGCACATGCATTGGCTGATCAATTTTTTCATTGTTAGGAATTTGAACCCACGTTAAAATACAAATCCCAATGATGGCCCCAAGTACGTCTA
>NZ_MYFM01000019.1:0-4336 GCF_002179915.1 Companilactobacillus bobalius | reverse complement strand
TCGACAGGCATAAATCTGATGAATTAGGCGGTCCACATCTTTAAAACACTTATATGGGCTTAAAATGGCGTTTAAGAGCTTAATTTAACATCTCACTAGATTGAACGTAGTTAACTTTGTGTCTGTCAACGGTAAATCGAATTAAAGGGGCTTGCTGCTTTAGCAGTTAGCCCCTTTTTTGAGGCTTTAAGGAGTTGATAGACTAGCGGATAAAACACTTTTGCGCATGCAAAGAAAAGCACACCTGCTTTTTTTGCCTGCCCCACGGCGAGTGCGGGGTGAGTTTGAGCGGGAGCTCCCGCTCATTTATGGGGTCAAGCTGACACAGCTTGCGGGTTTGGGCGGAGCCCATATTTTGGTTTGAGTGGAATAAAAATTTTGAAAATCAGGGGGCAGGGAGCGATTTTCGCTCCCGTACTACGACCCCCCTTTTAAGTGCCGAGTGCCAATTTTGATAAAAAAGTGATTTTAAGCCTTTGATATCAATGGTTACAGAGTTTTATATCTCGGCGAGTTTTTGGCGAGTTTTTAGCGAGTTTTTAGCAAAATAGAGGTTTCTAGCACATATTGTTGACAATAATGTTGCAAAAACGCATAATAGTGGTGTACTTAAAATTAATTTAGTTTGGAGTAAAAAATATGGCTACAAATAAAAAAAGAATTACGGTCAGTTTAACTGAAGACCAGTATTCTACTTTGGAAAAACTTGCGAAAGAAAAAGGTTTTTCCAAGTCTGCGATTTTAGCTTTAGCTTTAGAAGATTATTCAAGAAAGGAATTAGAACAAAAAAAATAAGCGAAAACTCGGCTTGGGCAAGACGAAAGTTTCCGCTAAACATTGTTGTTCTAACAAGGTTATTCTACCATTATGGCAAAAGACAAATCAAGATACTTCACCTTTTTGTTATATCCCGAATCTATTCCAGAAGATTGGAAGTCGAAATTGGAATTAATTGGTGTCCCAATTGCTGTTAGTCCATTGCATGATAAAGATAAAAGTACTGTGCCAGGACAAGATTTTAAAAAGCCACATTATCATGTTGTCTATGTGGCTAAAAACCCAGTTACTGCTGATAGTGTTCGGTACAAAATTAAACAGCTTCTAGGCGATCAGAGTATTGCTAAAGTACAAATAGTCATCAGAAGTATGACAAGTATGTATTTATATCTTACTCATGAGTCGAAAGACGCTATCGAGAAGAAAAAGCATAAATATAATAAACAAGATATTACGCTGATTAATAATTTTGATATTGATAGATATATATCGCTTGATGTGGAAGATAAAGACGATATGTTGAATACTGTCTGTGATTTGATTGATGAATATGGGATAGCTAATATACGTGAATTGAAGCGTTTTGTTAGAGTTCATGGTAATGAGTATGGGCTTCCTAGTATGAAAATAATTAACTCCGTTTTGCGTGCGCATACTGCCTTGGTAAGGCTATATTTTGACGCAGTCTATCAAGAACGAAGATACGGCAGGGGCGATATTGATAAAGAAACGGGCGAAATATTGAACGATAAGGAGATTAGAGATGAAAAACAGAAATAAAACTGCATTTTGGATACCTTTTTCTATTACGTTTTGCGTTTTTTTGTTTTCCCTTTTTGCTGAGCCTTTTTTGGATAAAATATTTGGTACTCACCCTTTTTTATATCGGGTAATTGCTACCTAAATATTACATGATTAATGGAGGAAATTATTTATGACATTTAGTAACGTAGAAAATACACGAGTATGGTTTATTACAGGAGCGAGCAGTGGACTAGGATACGAGTTCACTAAAAAAGTACTAGAGTCAGGAGATAAGGTTGTTGGTGTTGCTAGAAATATTGAAAAACTTAATGAGTTAAAATACCAGTTTGAAGGAATGTTACTTCCGTTAAGTCTTGATGTTACTGATAGAAGTGCTGTTTTTACTACAGTGGAAACTGCCATTAAACATTTTGGAAGGATCGATATTGTCATTAACAATGCAGGAAATATGGTATTGGGAATGATTGAAGAATTTAGTGAAGATGAAGTTAGAAGTCAAATGGAGACTAATTTCTATGGTGCAATTTGGATTTGTCAAGCAGCTATGCCGTACTTACGGACACAAGGATCAGGTCATATTATACAGATATCTAGTATTGGTGGACTGATTACTGGTCCAATGTCGGGAATCTATAGTGCTAGCAAATTTGCTTTAGAAGGATTTAGCGAGGCATTAGCACAAGAAGCTGCACATTTTGGTGTAAAGGTATCTATCGTTGAACCCGGAGGCTATTGGACGAATCTATACTTAAAAATGAGTTTTACCACACAGAACAAAGAGTATGATTCATTACGTGAGAAGTTGGCTCAACAAAACTCAACCGAATCAGTTGATAGTGACCCTAAGTTGGCTGCCGAAGCTATAATGAAACTGGTTAATAGTGAGAATCCGCCTCTCCGATTGATTCTAGGAAGCCTTGTTTATGATTTAGCTGTTGAAAATGCAGAAAAACGTATATCTACATGGAAAGAGTGGGAATCAGTCAGTCGTTCTGCAGAACATGGGATTCCTGCACCAGAAGGATATGGAATAATCGAGGAATAGAAGATCAAAAAAATATTGAGATTATTTTTAAGTATGCCGCAATCGGGCGCGATTGTTGAATAAGTAAAATTAAGAGTGGCTACGGCTACTCTTTTTTTATTTGGCCAGAAGGAAAGATAAACGGGAAGTGTCAACGGTAAATGTCTGACTGGAGCAAAGCGGAAGGAATTTAAGGAGTTGATACGAGCCACTGATTTTCCACCCTCTCGGCATTGACAAAACTTTGTTTTGTCCTGCCAACCGGCGAGGGAGCCCCCTCAAAAAGTGAGGGGGTTGGGGGAGTTTTTTGGAGGGGGTCGAGGGGAAATTTTTCCCTCGTGGGTTTGGGCAAAGCCCATGGTTTTTTTACTTGATCTTGGGAATGAATTTGCAACCGTTGCGGAAAAGCGCAAAGGTGAAAATCTCATTTCTGTTACTAGGAAAAAGAAACGGCAGCAGCGGTTATTTTTTTGCTTTTGACTTTGGGAATCTGGCACAAGCCAGGTTCTTGCTTTGACCCTCGGAGAGCACACCTTTACGAATGTAAAGTATAGTGTGTTATACTTTACTTGGAAGATAACTCCGAAATGAGGTGCATACAATGAGTTTTGCAGTGGCTAGAATGACGAAATTAAAAGCTGATAATTTAGTCGGCATTGGCAATCATGACCAACGGAAAACGACTAATCACAGCAACGAAGATATTGATGTTTCCCGCTCCCACCTGAATTATGATTTGGTGGTTGGGCGCACTGATAATTTTAAAACGGATATTGAAGCCTATATCAACGAAAACAAAGCGAGTAAGCGGGCAGTTCGCAAAGACGCTGTTTTAGTCAATGAATGGATTCTAACCAGTGACAAAGATTTTTTTGAGCAATTAGACGAAGCCGAAACCCGCAAATATTTTGAAACAGCCAAACAATATTTTGCAGATAACTATGGTGACGAAAATATTCGCTATGCAGTCGTTCATATGGACGAAAAGACCCCACACATGCATATGGGCATTGTGCCCTTTGATGATGATAAAAAGCTCTCAGCTAAGCGTATATTCAATCGTGAAGCCTTACAACGTATTCAAGAGGAATTCCCACAGTACCTCAAAGAAAATGGCTTTGATGTTGAACGTGGCAACAAAAATAAAGAGCGTAAGAACTTATCAGTACCCGAATACAAAGCTATGCGGGAAGAATTGAAAAAAATAGAGACCGAAAAACAAGAGACACAAGTAAAGCTTGCACATACAAAAAAACAGCTTGATGAAATCAAGCCACGGGATAACAAAAAAATTGCTAGTAAACCCACCTTGATGAATAAAAATAAAGTCACGGTTGATAAATCTGATCTCGCTGATTTGGAACAACGGGCGTCTTTTAGTGATAATTACAATCAAATGCATGCTAGAGCAAGGCGTGAAGCCGACTCGTTAGGAGATAAACTGACTAGAACAACGTGGGAATATAATGACCTCGAAAGAGAAAATGTTCGTTTGCGAAAGTTAGTCGGAACACTTCAAGACATTGTGCGCAATGTTGATGAGTTTCTACACAAAAAACTAGGTATTAATTTACCTGAAAAGTGGCTAGAGCGTGCAGGACTAAAAGAACCGTCTAAAAAAGCCCCTGAAAGCTCACAGGAATTCGACAGGCATAAATCTGATGAATTAGGCGGTCCACATCTTTAAAACACTTATATGGGCTTAAAATGGCGTTTAAGAGCTTAATTTAACATCTCACTAGATTGAACGTAGTTAACTTTGTGTCTGTC
>NZ_MYFM01000018.1:0-4970 GCF_002179915.1 Companilactobacillus bobalius | reverse complement strand
TATACGTACTTTGTTTCAAAATGGGTCAATCGAGAATATCGTCAACTGTTTACTAAAAATCAGTTTCATCAAGCAATGAAACACGCCAAAGTAAACAATTTAAGTACCATTACTTATGAGCAAGTATTGTCTATTTTTAATAGTTATCTATTATTTAACGGGAGGAAATAATTCTATGAGTCGCTTTTGTAAATGTTGGAGAAAGAGAATAAATCGCTTAAAAACGAAATTAAGGGCATTTACAGAGGTTTTAATCAGTTTATGGAAAATACCCTTGGTGCAACTGTTGGACAAGCTAAAAAGCTCATGAATAACCTTGTGAGCGAAATTAAAGAGTTTGTAAAAGGTGGAGAGTTTGAAAAAATTCATAGAAATGAAACTCGAACACGAGATAGAGATGAATTAAGTCGTTAGAAGCTCATATTTGCGTTTTAAGGCGTTTTAAATCAATTCGAGTATATTTATACCTGTTTGGTCTTTTCGTCGGCATAAGCGTTAAAAATGGCAATAGAAAAAGCTGCAAGGGCGAACGTAGTGAGTGCATTTACCCTTGCAGCTTTTTTTGTTGTCATTTAGCTTTTGCATAGACGACGGAAAGCCAACAGGTGTGAATGTTTAGCTACTTTTCAGAGGCATGATCAAACGCATTGCGTTTGTGGGTGTGGGCAACGCCCGCGGTTTTATTAGTTTTTAGGAATTGGGAAGCAAACTGGGGGGAGATTTTGAAAAAATCGACCAACTCATGGGGGCACTACGACACCCCCCATGTGTCCATTGTCCATTGTCCAAATAGATAAAAAGATTAAATGTCTTGTAAATACCTTTATATGAACGTTTTAAGCACCTATTTCGAGGTGAAAAAAAGTTTTTTGTAAAATCTTGTATTCCTGTCGTATGTATAATATAATTACAGTGTAAAAGAGATTTTGAAGAGAATTGAGGTGTATTTTGTGGTTGAAGTTGAGAAGAAAAAAGTGACTTTATCTTTACCTGTTGAATCGAATGACAAACTAGAAAAAATGGCACAAAAATATGGAATGACTAAATCAGGTTTGGTTACATTTTTAATTAATCAAGCTGATGATAAGGGGACTATTTTTAAATAAAAAAAGCCCTGCTAGGAAGATAGCAAGGGCTCGCAAGATTTGGTTTTCTTTGATTTCGCAACTCAAGTTTATCAAATTTTCCCTTGTTTTCCTAGTAGAGTAACTAGGAAGGTGTAGAAAAATATGGAAAATGAAAATAGAACAGATTGGGCATTGCCTAGAAAGAATTTAAATCCAAAAACTAAACAGCCTTATAAGCGAGGTCGTAACTGGTGGATTGTTGTTTATCCTGAAAGTTTGCCAGAGAATTGGAAAGAGATTATTTCAACTGAACCTGTGGCAATTAGTCCATTACATGATAAAGATGTTAATGCAGACGGAACAAAGAAAAAGCCGCATTATCATATAGTTTTTAATTACAAGGGCAATAAATCATTTGAACAAATGGACGAAATGGCAAGAGCTTTAAGGGCACCGATTCCTGAAAGAATAAGTGGTTTAACTGGTGCTGTTAGATATTTAACGCATATGGATAATCCTGAAAAGTATCAATACGATAATACAGAAATACAAGTGTTTGGTGGATTTGACCTTGAAAGTTGTTTAGCGTTATCTACTGGTGATAAAAGACAAGCGTTAAAAGAAATGCTTGGTTTTATTTCGGATAACAATATTATGCATTTAAAAGATTTTGCTGATTATTGTATGTCTGACCGAGCTCCTGCTGGTTGGTTCGAATTGCTAACAGAGAGGAATACTCTTTTTATAAAAGAGTACATAAAATCGAATTGGCAAAAAGAAAACCAAGTTTATAAAGAGTGAGGAATTAAATAAAAAATATGCCCCCTGCTGAAAAGCCAAGGGGGTTATTTTTTTGTGTTTTAAGAGTTGGATTACATGAGCCAACTCTTTGTTTTTTGTATCAGCTAATTGCACCATAAGGGTGCGCTGATACTCGGCTCAAAAGAGCCGAATAAGCCGTCTGCAAGACCCCTCGGCGAGCCCACCTTTACGAAGTAAAGTATAGTGGGTTATACTTTACATGGAAGCTGTCCCGAAGTTAGGAGTGTTTATATGTCATTTGTAGTGGCGAGAATGCAGAAGGTAAAATCAGGAAATTTAGTTGGGGTAGGTAATCATAATCAGAGAAATACAGACAATCATTCCAACAAAGATATTGATGTTGAACGGTCACATTTAAATTATGATTTGGTCAATCGGACAGAAAATTATAAACGAGATATTGAGCAATTTATTAACGACAACAAATCAAGTAGTCGTGCTGTCAGAAAAGATGCTGTATTAATAAACGAATGGATCATAACTTCTGACAACCAATTTTTTAAAGATAAAGATAGTAAAGAAATTAAAGATTATTTTGAAGTTGCTAAATCATATTTTTCAGAAAAATTTGGTGATGAGAATATCCGCTATGCTCAAGTTCACTTAGACGAAACGACACCGCATATGCACTTAGGAATTGTGCCGTTTAATGACGAACACAAGCTATCAGCAAAGACTGTTTTTAATCGTCAAGCCTTACAAGCGGTACAAGACGAATTGCCAAAGTATTTAAATGAGCGTGGTTTTGAGCTTGAACGTGGCGAAAAAGGGTCAGAGCGTAAAAATTTAACAGTGCCTGAATATAAAAAGGCAAAGGATGAATTAAAAGAGCTGACTACCACGCTGGAACAGCGGAAGTCAGAAGTTTTAGCGTTATCGAACGATAAAACACCAACAATCAAGAAAGAAAGTTTAGATTTAAAAGACGAAACGAAAACGGTCAAAGTACCAAGTGGCGAAACCATTGGTATTGGTAAGTTGCGACATGAATTTACGAAAAATGAAGAACGAAAAACAGGAAATGTGATTATCCCTGAAGATAAATTAAATGCCTTAATACAAGGCTATGAAGATTTATATAAATCGAATGAGAAACTAAAGAAATATGCGGAAACTGATTTACCTAAGCGGATTGACTATGTAAAAGAAAAATACAAGGAAGTAGTGCGTGATTTCAACGATTTAGCAGATAGATATAATAATAATCTAGAGAAAATTGATTCGTTGGAGAAAGAGAATAAATCGCTTAAAAACGAAATTAAGGGCATTTACAAAGGGTTTAAAGAGTACTTTAAAGATTCTAAGCAAGTTACAACTGAACAGGTTAAAACGCTTGTTAGTGGCGTTTTAGACAAAGTAAAAGAATTTGTAAAAGGTGGAGAATTTGAAAAAATTCATAGAAATGAAACTCAAACACGAGATAGAGATGAATTAAGTCGTTAGAAGCTCATATTTGCGTTCTAAGACGTTTTAAATCAATTCGAGTATATTTACACGTGATTATTACTTTTCGTCGGCATAAGCGTTTAAAATGGCTATAAATAATAAAGACAAGGGCGAACAACGTGAGCAACGTTTACCCTTGTCTTTTTATTTTAGGCATTTAGCTTTTGCTGAGCGACGAAAAGTAATTACGTGATAAAGCTACTTTTCAGAGGCATGATCAAACGCATTGCGTTTGTCAGGGGTGGGCGGAAGCCCACGGTTTTTAAAAGGGTTTTTGCGGAGCAAAATACCCTTTTCTTCTTATCTTGATACTATTAGGGGTCCCGAGCGCCTACGAGGAATTTGTATCGATAAGAAATAGATTTAAAAATTTCGCTGTTATTTTGTACATTTAACTTGACGGTGACATCTCTCTATTGTGAGTTATTAGTGGTACAGTTTTCAACCGTTTTAATTATAAAAAAGTGGTGCATTTTTAAATTGGCACAAACAGGTAACGGTTATTGCAGGTGTATTTCTTATCTATGGGTTTAACATGGATTTTATCATTAAAATCATGAGTATTGTCCGAGAGTGATTGGTCTTGCGTATGGTTAACCCTAAAGTTATGGAAATAAGACTTAGAAGCAAACTTAAGAGTGTGTTGATAGTGCATTATCTTAAAATTTTGTATAATAGGAATTGAAGTTAAATTAGATGCTAAAAATTTGTAATTAAGAAGGAGGGATTCGTCATGTTGGTATTCCAAATGCGTAATGTAGATAAAACATCTACTGTTTTGAAACAGACTAAAAACAGTGATTACGCAGATAAATAAATACGTTAGATTAATTCCTACCAGTGACTAATCTTATGACTTTTTAAACAGATAACTAAAATTACAAACAAATCGTTTAACTTCTGTATTTGTTTATAGATGTAATCACTTCAGGAGAGATTACATGAACAAAAATATAAAATATTCTCAAAACTTTTTAACGAGTGAAAAAGTACTCAACCAAATAATAAAACAATTGAATTTAAAAGAAACCGATACCGTTTACGAAATTGGAACAGGTAAAGGGCATTTAACGACGAAACTGGCTAAAATAAGTAAACAGGTAACGTCTATTGAATTAGACAGTCATCTATTCAACTTATCGTCAGAAAAATTAAAACTGAATACTCGTGTCACTTTAATTCACCAAGATATTCTACAGTTTCAATTCCCTAACAAACAGAGGTATAAAATTGTTGGGAATATTCCTTACCATTTAAGCACACAAATTATTAAAAAAGTGGTTTTTGAAAGCCGTGCGTCTGACATCTATCTGATTGTTGAAGAAGGATTCTACAAGCGTACCTTGGATATTCACCGAACACTAGGGTTGCTCTTGCACACTCAAGTCTCGATTCAGCAATTGCTTAAGCTGCCAGCGGAATGCTTTCATCCTAAACCAAAAGTAAACAGTGTCTTAATAAAACTTACCCGCCATACCACAGATGTTCCAGATAAATATTGGAAGCTATATACGTACTTTGTTTCAAAATGGGTCAATCGAGAATATCGTCAACTGTTTACTAAAAATCAGTTTCATCAAGCAATGAAACACGCCAAAGTAAACAATTTAAGTACCATTACTTATGAGCAAGTAT
>NZ_MYFM01000017.1:0-8154 GCF_002179915.1 Companilactobacillus bobalius | reverse complement strand
GGCAGGAAAGCAAAGTTTTATAGAAACTTTGGCTTTCGCCAATTCAGTGTTAAGACTGGTTTAGAGCTGTCAATTCCTTATGCTCCCACGCTTTGCTCGTCCGCTACCATTGACAGCAAACAGTTAGCTTTTCTAAAACATAATAAGAATTTAACTGCTATGTCCCTTTTAAGGCCTTTATTTTCAATTCTCAGCAGTTTTAAGCATATTTACATATAATTTATACCAAAACAAAATAAAAAGCCCTCAGTGAGCTTTTAGAGGGCTAAATTACAAATCCTGGTCGATTAATAATATCTTCTTGTCTTTTTTGCAAAATGTAAGTGTACAAGGAATTATACAAATTCTGTTTGATCTCATCAGGTTCATGAACAAAAGCTTCAAACAATTCTTGAATATCAACTTGCCAAGGATCAGCAAGCATTTCATCAATTGGCTTTAATACTTTTTTTTCGTCCATCTGAGTTACTCCTAACATTAGCTAATTATTTCAGGTTTAAATTAAAGGCATCTTTTTATAGTTAGTTATTCAAAGATGGTAATTAAGTTTAGAAAGAAAAACGGTGTAAAGCAATTAAAAAGATTTGTTTGAGCGCAGCGAAATCTAATACAACTTTTTTTAGTATAAGCACAATCAACTTTAGTTGTTGTGTGTAAGTGCGCATTGAACTAAAAAACAACCTTTATTTCAATGATCAAGTTAGCTATTTTTTAGCGTCATTAAACGGAATGAAATGAGTTTAATGCGCACTTATACATAGAATTTATTCTATGTTGTGCTAGACCCATTAAAAACCTGTATCAGAAGTCGCCGTTGGCGACAACAAAATCAAACTAATTTACCCAAAATCAATTTGGTTCAACATGTTTTCTGTACTTGCTTGATCCAAGCCTAAATAAGCTAAAGTCATTGATTCACTTGAGTGATTTAGTAAGTGCATGACTAGGCCAATATTGTAATTTGATTGCGTGTAAACACGATAAGCCCCAGTTTTGCGCATCGTATGAGTACCTAGATAATTAATGCCTAATAGATCGCCAACCTTACTCATAATTTTGTAGAACTGTTTTTCAGTAATATGGCGTTCTGGGTGTTGAATTGAAGGAAAGAGCCATTCAGAATCCAGCTTATGATCAAGCAGCCATTGACGGTACAATAAGAGCTCTGTTTGAACAGGTTTAAGGTACAAGGTATTAGGTTTACCAGTTTTTCGGTCATGAATAAACGCATTTTGTTTAATAGAACCGTCCGGATTAAAAATATCGGCCTGTTTTAAGCCCATAACGTCACTCACTCGCAGTAGCGTCGCTTTACCAACTTGAAAAATCGTATAGTTACGTCGGCCAGCTTTAAAGTTATTGAGTAACGTATCTTGAACCTCTTTAAGAACGTTTGAATCTTTGATGGGTAAGACAACTTGTTGCATAGTCTTTTCTCCTTTTCTTGAGATATTAAAGCAGTTATGTTATTATTTTTGTAAGGAAAAAGTAAGGAGATGATATTGTGAGCGCAGGTAATGTAACTAAGGTTAGCTCGAAGATCACAAGTAAAAATCAGATTACAATTCCTAAAACAGTACGTGAACTGTTAAAAGTTCGGTCTACTGACACAATTGAATGGCAGATTGAACCAAATGGTAAAGTAATGATTGTCCGTAGTAAACCGGATCTATGGCAACTTGTTGATGAACAAGAAAAAAAGTTTGGAAATCTCAGTACAACAGAAGTTGATTGGGGTAAAGACGTAGAAAGCGAAGACTTTGATTAATGAAATTAAAACAAGGCGCTATTTTATGGATTAATTTAGATCCGGCTAAAGGCACTGAAACTAAGAAAAAGCGACCGTGTTTAGTTGTAAGCAACGATCACTATAATCGCTATTTTAATACGGTGCTAGTTGTGCCAATCAGTACCTCTGACAAATATCGTACCCAAGAAAAGTATGCTAAATCGCCGTTATTTATCAGGATAGATAACGGGAAAATTCACGGGACAGCGTTATTGCAACATGTCCGTGCTGTCGATCCAACAAAACGATCAGATGGCGAAGTTGTGGCCACTTTATCTCAGCAAGAAATTAGTTCAATTAGTACAAAGGTCCAACAATTTTTCTGAAAAGCAGATGTTATTTATTGATAAAAGAAACAAAATAGCCCCCAATATCTACATTATAGATATTGGGGGCTATTTTAACAATGTTTTTGAGGGGTTATTTGTTAAAAATGGGCCCTTAAAAATATATAGCTTACTTGATCTTCCCATTTTCCTGGAAGATCTTTTTTGTTCGAAAATAATCCGACAAAAATTTGTTTTCTTGTTTTTCTGTGCTAAAATTAAGCCGTCTACTCGAACGTGTGTTCGGATATTGAGCAAATAATTTTTAAGGAGGTTGAATCAGCCTTGTACTCATGGTTAATCGTAATATTAGTTGTTTTTTTTCTCATAACAATTGATTTTTTATATTTATGTGACCATATAAATGATACTATCATTGAAAATGGCTATTTTAAAAACATTCTTACAATTATTATTTCAATTTTATCTAGTTGGTTCATCTCCAAATATTTGGGCCCTTTTTTTCTAAATTTCACTTCAGAAGTTGGAGTTACCAATTCATTCGGCTTTATATTAATAATTGTTGCATTAATAGGCTTTTCACTCCTATTCAACGCTGCAAGGCATGACATTGTAACTAGGAAAAAAACTGTACAGCAGGCTCAAAAAAAATACTTCAGACACAATCAAGTCCTAACTTTTTCTATGGTTCATTACGTAATCGGAATAAGTAGTGTTGTAATAGTTAATAGCATTGTATATTTACCAATCTTCCTCGACTTTTTAATTCCGATTCCCAAAAGTTACCCTGGTAACGTTGAAAAAATTGAACTCCAAGAATTCATTACTTTTATTATTACTCTT
Organism: Companilactobacillus bobalius; assembly: GCF_002179915.1. Taxonomy (NCBI): domain Bacteria; kingdom Bacillati; phylum Bacillota; class Bacilli; order Lactobacillales; family Lactobacillaceae; genus Companilactobacillus; species Companilactobacillus bobalius. The sequence goes on along the minus strand of NZ_MYFM01000017.1, from coordinate 5,235 downwards.
GTAATGCCTTTTTTAATCATAGTTTTTACCCCCTTTTCTTTGAAAAAATTACTCTCCTCTCCAATCCCAAGAAGCCATTGATAAACGAAATGAGAAATTGACCCATTATTTGACGGAAGAATTGCAGGTATTAAATGAAGAAATGATTCGTAAGGATATTCCTACTAGTTCTAGTGTGAACGATATACAGGTGTGGCAGGTTTCTCAAGTGAATGAGAACACCTTTGAGGTACTGTTTTCTGTTGAACAAGTTATTACCGAAGACAAAGACAAGGAAACTATATCGTCTAGCTTTCATGTGGTTGTCCATATAGATGAATCAGATAATATGGTTATTATCAAAAATCCGACAATGAGTAAGAAACCTCAAAAATCGGACTACCAACCCAAACAGCTAGAAAGTGACCATACAGTAGATACAGAAACGATGGACGAAATCATTAGCTTTTTAGAAACGTTCTTCCAGCTCTATCCTACCGCCACAGAAAAAGAATTGACTTACTATGTAAGTAATCATGTGTTACCTATGATTAACAAGGAATATGTTTTCGAGGAATTGGTGAATCCTATCTTTACCAGAAAAGATAACCAAGTAATCGTGAATGTCGCTGTGAAATATTTAGATCAAGAAACAAAGGCAACCCAAATCTCGCAATTTGAGTTGATATTAGAAAAACAAGATAATTGGAAGATTGTAAAATAACAAATATTGGTACATGATTACAGATACTTTGTAATCATGTACTCTTTTTGATAAAAAATTGGAGATTCCTTTACAAATATGCTCTTACGTGCTATTATTTAAGTGACTATTTAAAAGGAGTTAATAAATATGCGGCAAGGTATTCTTAAATAAACTGTCAATTTGATAGCGGGAACAAATAATTAGATGTCCTTTTTTAGGAGGGCTTAGTTTTTTGTACCCAGTTTAAGAATACCTTTATCATGTGATTCTAAAGTATCCAGAGAATATCTGTATGCTTTGTATACCTATGGTTATGCATAAAAATCCCAGTGATAAAAGTATTTATCACTGGGATTTTTATGCCCTTTTGGGTTTTTGAATGGAGGAAAATCACATGAAAATTATTAATATTGGAGTTTTAGCTCATGTTGATGCAGGAAAAACTACCTTAACAGAAAGCTTATTATATAACAGTGGAGCGATTACAGAATTAGGAAGCGTGGACAAAGGTACAACGAGGACGGATAATACGCTTTTAGAACGTCAGAGAGGAATTACAATTCAGACAGGAATAACCTCTTTTCAGTGGGAAAATACGAAGGTGAACATCATAGACACGCCAGGACATATGGATTTCTTAGCAGAAGTATATCGTTCATTATCAGTTTTAGATGGGGCAATTCTACTGATTTCTGCAAAAGATGGCGTACAAGCACAAACTCGTATATTATTTCATGCACTTAGGAAAATGGGGATTCCCACAATCTTTTTTATCAATAAGATTGACCAAAATGGAATTGATTTATCAACGGTTTATCAGGATATTAAAGAGAAACTTTCTGCCGAAATTGTAATCAAACAGAAGGTAGAACTGTATCCTAATATGTGTGTGACGAACTTTACCGAATCTGAACAATGGGATACGGTAATAGAGGGAAACGATGACCTTTTAGAGAAATATATGTCCGGTAAATCATTAGAAGCATTGGAACTCGAACAAGAGGAAAGCATAAGATTTCATAATTGTTCCCTGTTCCCTGTTTATCACGGAAGTGCAAAAAACAATATAGGGATTGATAACCTTATAGAAGTGATTACGAATAAATTTTATTCATCAACACATCGAGGTCCGTCTGAACTTTGCGGAAATGTTTTCAAAATTGAATATACAAAAAAAAGACAACGTCTTGCATATATACGCCTTTATAGTGGAGTACTACATTTACGAGATTCGGTTAGAGTATCAGAAAAAGAAAAAATAAAAGTTACAGAAATGTATACTTCAATAAATGGTGAATTATGTAAGATTGATAGAGCTTATTCTGGAGAAATTGTTATTTTGCAAAATGAGTTTTTGAAGTTAAATAGTGTTCTTGGAGATACAAAACTATTGCCACAGAGAAAAAAGATTGAAAATCCGCACCCTCTACTACAAACAACTGTTGAACCGAGTAAACCTGAACAGAGAGAAATGTTGCTTGATGCCCTTTTGGAAATCTCAGATAGTGATCCGCTTCTACGATATTACGTGGATTCTACGACACATGAAATTATACTTTCTTTCTTAGGGAAAGTACAAATGGAAGTGATTAGTGCACTGTTGCAAGAAAAGTATCATGTGGAGATAGAACTAAAAGAGCCTACAGTCATTTATATGGAGAGACCGTTAAAAAATGCAGAATATACCATTCACATCGAAGTGCCGCCAAATCCTTTCTGGGCTTCCATTGGTTTATCTGTATCACCGCTTCCGTTGGGAAGTGGAATGCAGTATGAGAGCTCGGTTTCTCTTGGATACTTAAATCAATCATTTCAAAATGCAGTTATGGAAGGGATACGCTATGGTTGCGAACAAGGATTATATGGTTGGAATGTGACGGATTGTAAAATCTGTTTTAAGTATGGCTTATACTATAGCCCTGTTAGTACCCCAGCAGATTTTCGGATGCTTGCTCCTATTGTATTGGAACAAGTCTTAAAAAAAGCTGGAACAGAATTGTTAGAGCCATATCTTAGTTTTAAAATTTATGCGCCACAGGAATATCTTTCACGAGCATACAACGATGCTCCTAAATATTGTGCGAACATCGTAGACACTCAATTGAAAAATAATGAGGTCATTCTTAGTGGAGAAATCCCTGCTCGGTGTATTCAAGAATATCGTAGTGATTTAACTTTCTTTACAAATGGACGTAGTGTTTGTTTAACAGAGTTAAAAGGGTACCATGTTACTACCGGTGAACCTGTTTGCCAGCCCCGTCGTCCAAATAGTCGGATAGATAAAGTACGATATATGTTCAATAAAATAACTTAGTGTATTTTATGTTGTTATATAAATATGGTTTCTTGTTAAATAAGATGAAATATTTTTTAATAAAGATTTGAATTAATCCGAACAGCGTTCGGATTAATTTTACAATCTACCCACCAGAATAATCTGTGGGACAGTCCCAGCCCTCACCCTTTAGCTTGGCAGCTACAGATTGTTCAAATTTATCTTCCGCTATTTAACTAGTCTTCTTTTCTTTTTTAGTTGTAACTATTTACCAAAACGCCACCACTTTTTAGGTTTAGGTTGTGACTCCGGGGTGCTATTTTCAGGTTCCGGTTGTTTGTCTGACGTCACTTCTTTTTCACTATTATCATGCGGTGCCATCGTTAAGGCTTTCAAGTCCTTAATTTCTGCCTTGTATTCTTCGAGCAGTTGTTTGTCCTGTAAGGCCAATCTTTGTTGCTGATCTAGTAACTTATGTAACTCTTTCTTTTCAGATTGAAATTCTGATACTAAATTTCGAAGGAATTTCACTTCATCTTGTCCATCAACCGCATCTTTTTTGTTGTCGTCAACATCATCTTTTTGTTGACGGTATCTTGTTGATGAATCGTTTGAGAACATTGCTTTAATAGCTTTTTGCCCATCAACATCAACGTAAACAGTATTGCCTTTTGTTGATGTAAATTGACGTAAATCGATTGACACATCTCTTTTTATCTTTTGCCATATAGCCTGCTTTGAAACGCCCAATTCATCAGCAAGTTCTCTAATAGTTTTAGGCATGATTTCCAAACCCCTTTCGGAGTTCAGCAAGTGCTTCTTGTCTTGCTTGATCTCTTATTTTTTTATCGTGCTCGGCCTGTTTATCAGCCAATGCTTGTTTCTCAGTAGAGCCTAAAGTTAACCCCTTAACCTTGTCAATGGCGCGCCATTTTTCCTGCTCTGTTAATTCACCATTATGCTGAATATTAAAAAGCTTTTGACGCTCATCTTGTAATTGGCCTTGTGAGAAATCATTGGCATCTTTCTTTTCTGGTTTCCAGGTAAACGAATAGCCAATAACTGGTTTCCCACGCCCTTTACCATATTTTTTTCTAACCGTTAATCCTCTAAACAAAGGAGTTAATTCTTCTTTAATGGGTTTTATAACAAATTTATCGACGTTAGAGGGACTATTCCAGTAACTTTTGGGCATATCTAGTAATTCAAAAAAGTCTTCTTTAGAAAAATAAGCATATCCAGTGGTTCTGAACTGTTTTAGTAACCGAAACATTGTTTTTGCGTAACTACTTTTTAAATCTCTAAACTCTGCCAACGCATAACGAACCCAACTTTCAAGCTTGTTTAAAAGGGGTAAAGCACGTTCATAAACTTTTACGTCTACATAAGGTTCTTCTGCATCTCCATCAATTTTAAATTCTGTAAACAAAACAAAAAACTCTCGAGTTAATCCACTTTTACTTCGTCTACCAAAATGTAATCCCATCATTTTTTCATAAGTTCTCTGAATGTCATCTTCAAAACGGTTATTTGCAGTAGGTTTATAAGCACTTAGCTCTTTTAATTGATCAAAAGTAAAACGAATGGTCTGATCACTCTTATCACGCATACGAGAAATAATCGAAAAAAATAAATTCATTTCAACTGGAGTAAATTTTCGAAGTGGAATGGTATTTAACTCTGGATCATATTTAATAATTTCATTTCCCATGCTGTACCTCCTAATGATTACAAATTAATTTTAGATTATGTTTATCAAGTAGTCAACTTTATAGTTCTACTTGATAAACAGACAAAACCTACTTGATAAACAGACAAAACCTACTTGATAAACAGACAAAACCTACTTGATAAACAGACAAAACCTACTTGATAAACTTCTATAAGCCTTGGGAGAGTAAGGTTCAAGAGGGGTCTAAAAGAGGTTTAAAAGAGGTTTATAAAAGAGGTATATAAGAGGCACCACTGTACGAGATCAAGACCTAAAATCAAAAACACAAAGGAGTGAGCCAAAAACCGGCTCACATTAAACTCCATTCGCTACGCTCTTTGCGCCTCACTTCGTTCGTTGCCTAAAAAGGTGTGGCAAGCCACATTTATACGGGCGCTGACGCCCCGCACCCCGTCAAGCTGAAACAGCTTGACCGTTTTTTCACTCGCCGTTAGGCAGGAAAGCAAAGTTTTATAGAAACTTTGGCTTTCGCCAATTCAGTGTTAAGACTGGTTTAGAGCTGTCAATTCCTTATGCTCCCACGCTTTGCTCGTCCGCTACCAT
>NZ_MYFM01000016.1:0-8272 GCF_002179915.1 Companilactobacillus bobalius | reverse complement strand
CGTTGTTGAATTGACTGTATTTTTAATTCAATTTATGTTTGCACCTAACTAAGATTGTTATGGTTTAAATATTTAAAAAGTGTTGCAGATCCCACTGTTTTAAGCCAAAATTTTTTAATTGCTTTGTGCAGATAATCTTTATAAGCTTGGTAATAAATTTTGAATAACGGTGCTATAAGATCTGTGAATTTAAACTGAAAGCATTATTTTGATGTTAGGAGTCATTAAGATTGACGAAAAGAAAGTATTAAAGCCAATTGATGAAATGCTTGCTGATCCTTGGCAAGTTGATATTCAAGAATTGTTTGAAGCTTTTGTCAATGAACCTGGCGAGATCAAAAGGAATCTGTATGATTCCCTTGATACTTATTTTTTGCAAAAAAGGCAAGAAGATATTAATAATCGTCCAGGCTTCGTTATTTAGCCCTCTAAGAGCCTGCTGAGGGCTTTTTATTTTTGTTTTGGTATAAATATATATGAATAGTCTTAAAATTGCTAGAAACGAAAAATAAGGCCCTAAAAAACGAACATAGCAGATAAGTTCTTGTTAAGATTCAAAAAAACTAACTGTTTGCTGTCAATGGTAGCGGACGAGCAAAGCGTGGGAGCATAAGGAATTGACAGCTCTAAACCAGTCTTAACACTGAATTGGCGAAAGCCAAAGTTTCTATAAAACTTTGCTTTCCTGCCTAACGGCGAGTGAAAAAGCGGTTAAGCTGGCTCAGCTTGGACGGGGTTCGGGGCGTCAGCGCCCGAATTAATGTGGCTTGCCACACCTTTTTAGGCAACGAACGAAGTGAGGCGCAAGGAGCATAGCGACTGGAATTTAATGTGAGCCGGTTTTTGGCTCACTCCTTTGTATTTTTGTTTTAGATTTTGATCTTGTACAGCGGTGCCTCTTTTATACCTCTTTTATAAACCTCTTTTAAACCTCTTTTAGACCCCTATTGCGCCTTACTCCCCCAAGGCGTACAGAAGTTTATCGACTACATTTTGTCTGTTTATCGACTACATTTTGTCTGTTTATCGACTACATTTTGTCTGTTTATCGACTACATTTTGTCTGTTTATCGACTACATTTATTTACTCCTGTATTCAAATAAGGTAGTATTATTCAAGGAGGTTATTTTATGAGCAATGAATTAGTCAAATATGACCCTGAATTAAATACAATCCCCTTGCGAAGGTTTACTCCTGTAGAAATGAATTTGTTCTTTTCTGTAGTTTCTAGAATGCGTGATAAAGGTGATGATACTGTTAGATTTACCTTTGATCAGTTAAAAGAGTTAAGTGCCTATAAGCCAACCGCAAATAATCGGTTTATTGATGACATACAAAGTACATATCAAAAAATACTAGGTCTTAGATTTGGCTCTCGAAGTAAAGATGGTCTTGATAGAGAGATGTTTGTCATGTTCACTCGATTTGAAATTAAGGGATCTGCAGACGTTCCTTATGTTGATATTCAAATTTATCCCAAAGCGTTGAAACTTCTAAATAATCTCGAAAGTTGGGTTCGTTATGCTTTGACAGAGTTCCGAGATTTAAAGAGTAGTTACGCAAAAACAACTTTTCGTATTCTTAAACAATTCCGAACCACTGGTTATGCTTATTTTTCTAAAAATGATTTCTTTGAACTACTAGATATTCCACAAAGCTATTGGAGTAAGCCTGCGAACGTTGAATCTAGGGTTATTCGCCCAATTAAGGAAGAACTAACCCCTTTGTTTAGAGGCCTAACTATACGAAAAAAATATGGTAAAGGTCGTGGGAAACCAGTGATTGGTTATACTTTTACTTGGAAGCCTGAAAGAAAAGACGCAAACGACTTTTCTCAAGGTAAGTTCCAAGATGAGCGTCAAAAACTTTTTAATATCCAGAATAATGGTGAATTAACAGAACAAGAAAAATGGCGTGCTACCGATAAAGTTAAAGGCCTACCACTAGGCTCAACTGAAAAACAGATTTTAGCCGAACGACAGATTGAGCATGATAAAACAATAAGAGATCAGACAAGACAAGAAATGCTTGCTGAACTCCGAAAGGGGTTTGGAAAACATGCCTAAAACTATTAGAGAACTTGCTGATCAATTGAATGTCTCCAAACAGACTATTCAATATCATTACCAAAGACTACCAGCAAAGAATCGGCAAAAAGATAGTCAGGGTACAAACATGATTAGCCCTAAAGCTGAAAGGATTATCAGAGACAAAGTAGCAAAGCCTTTGGTAGCAAAGAACCAACAAACAGGTAGCAAAAAAGAGACAAAGACTAGCGAAGAAAATAATGAGCTAATCGCTACTCTAAGAAGAGAAGTAGCAGATTTAAAGTCTCAACGTGACAAACAGCTTGCTACCAAAGACCAACAAATAGATCATCTAATAAAACTGATAGATCAGCAACAACAACTTCAATTAACAACTGTAGCAGAAAATAGAGAGCTAAAAGCCCATATTCAAAAAATAAATGGCTTACTTGAAACTTCTAAGTCATCTCAGAAACGACAAAACAATTCTCCAGAAGAGGACATGTATAAAAATAAGCGCAATAAAAACTGGTGGCACTTTTGGTAAAGATTTCTTATATTAGCAAAAATTTTATATAGTTAATTAACTGAATAAATCATATTAGTGATAAAAGAGAGGGGTATATATTTTGTATAAGGGTTTTAACTTAACTTTAAATCGTGCAGATAAAATGGATTTTATGGACATTTCTTCTCAAGATCTTGAATTGTATTCATCAGGTTTACGTAAACTTCGTTCAAATTTATTGGATAGAGTTAGCTCTAATATAGATTTGAAAGATGAAACTGGAATAATAGACGTAACTAAATTAAAAAATAATTGGTTTCCAGAAAACAATTATGATGTTTTCATATCACACTCTCACAATGATGTGTTGATTGCTAAGAGAATAGCGTGTTGGTTAAAAAATGAGTTTGATATTGATGCCTTTATAGATTCAACCGTTTGGGGATACTCAAATGATCTTCTTAAAAAGATTGATGATAATTATTGTGTTTTGTCTAAAAATAAAAAAAATGGCATGATAACTTATGACTATGACAAGCGAAACTATTCAACTAGCCAAGTAAATTTGATATTGTCATCAGCATTGCATGACATGATTGATTCTTGTGAATGTATTATTTTCTTAAACACAGAAAATTCTATTAGTGTTGTTAACACTATTAAAAATAAGACTAATTCTCCATGGATATATGATGAGCTTCAAACTACTAGGCTTATAAATAAAAAAGTACCAGAAAGACTACTATTAGAGACAGAAATTAGACAATCTGATTATATCAATAAGAGTTCTAATGAACTCCCACCTTTCCAGCATGATGTAACTCAAGAACTCACCAAATTATTAAAAATAACGAGAGATGATTTAGTGAATTGGAAACGCCAGTGGAGTTCTATACAAAATAAGGGTAACCGTAAACCGTTAGATCTATTATATTCTCATAGATTATAAAACGGTCGTTATTAAATTGGGGGAAATTGTATTGGGATACAAAGTTTTTGTTTCATACAAATACAAAGATAGTAATGTAGCATCACTAAGTGGATACTATAAAAATACCGTTAGGGATTATGTTGATTACCTGCAAACTACTAAATTTAGTGGCGATGATTTAAACAAGGCCGAAAATGATGACCAAGATCTAAGCGTATTTAAAGATGAAACTATACGTACAAAATTAAAGGAAAAAATATGGGACTCGTCAGTTACTTTAGTTTTGATTTCCCCTAATATGGTTGAACGCTTCAAGCCTGAAAAAGATCAATGGATTCCATGGGAAATTGCTTATTCTTTACGTACACAAACAAGAATAACAACAAGGAGTTTACCCAACGCTATTATTGCAGTTGTTCTTCCTGATGAACTTAATAGTTATGAATATTTTATAACTCATTGGACTTATGAAGAACAAGATAATCCAAAAGAAAAGACAGTAAGAACAATACATACAGATAAAACTTTTCAAGTAATAGCTAAAAACATGTTTAATCAGAAAAATCCTGATATTAAAGAGATTTATGGAAAAACTGTCTATTTTGGTAATAGCTCATATATTACTGCTATCGAGTGGAAAGATTTTATATTAGATGTTGATGGCTGCTTAGACAGAGCTATCTCTTTAAGAAATAGCATTGCTGACTATAATATGTGCAGGAAGCCCTAATAGGCTAATTTATATTTTGGAGGATATATACGTGAAAAACGGTGAAAATAAGCGTTTGCATATTCAAATGATTGAAGACGTTATTAATCGTATGTCATCTAATTCATTTCTTATAAAAGGGTGGTCATTGACGATACTTGGTGGATTAATAACTGTGTATTTAGCTAATATCAATAAATCTATGAGCTACTTAATTTTGTTATTATGTCTCTTTTTTTGCTTAATGTTTTGGGTTAGCGATACTTTTTATCTAAGAGAGGAAAGATATTTCCGAAATCTTTATGATGTTGTAAGGAAAAAAGATGAAAAAGATATTGATTTTTCAATGCAGCCCATTAGATCCGGAGAATCTTTTTTGTGTTGTATGATGAGACCCATATTTTTGATGTCCTACTTACCAATCTTCATAGTAATTATGGGTGCTCTATTATTGTTAAGACATAATTGAAATTCAATTTTTCAAATAATACCAAAATACTTATTGCCATTTTTAGTTAAAAATCATTCAGGGTCTATAATTAACAAATAGCCCCTCAAAAACATTGAAAGAATAACCCCTAATATCTATAATGTAGATATTGGGGGTTATTTATGTGTTTATACAATTTATAGTCCCTTGATAAGGACCCTATTTATATTATTTCTGCTTCAATAATTTTTATATCTTTTTCATAATCTCTTTCTGAATAATTCTGTTCAAATCCCCTTAATAACTCTGAATTTAGTTTCTTAGCTGACATTTCCATTCCAATCATAGTTATACTTCCCGAAGTAACCCCACCAACGACTGGAACAATTTTCGCAATTCCAGAGGCTAGTCCCTTTTTGGTTAGTGTTTTGCTAGCAACTATACTAGTTATTTTTTTTAATAATGGGTACCACAAAGTTTTCATTAAAGGTTTCCCTAATATTTGTTTAGAAGCATACTTTATAGCATTAGAACTTGACACCCGCAACAAAGAAGCTGATCCATTTACTCCAGCCATTGTTCCTAAAAATAATAACAATCCATTTGTTTGAATTTTTCCATCTTCTTCGATCAAATCATCAAAATCATATATATAGGCTAATTGTTGAGCCAATCTGATGGAGTAAACCATGTTTTGAATAATATCGCCAGGTATTGTCCCTGCTATTGCAATTCCCCCGGGAATTCCAGTAAGAAAAGAAATAACAGTAGTATTTCTTACCGTTGCTGTAATTTGTTTTTGTGCAACTTTTTTTCTTTCTTTTAAGGAAATATCTAAGTGCCCATTGATAATATCTGATTCTGTTACTTTAAATACTTTTGCTAAATATTCAGATCTGTTAACATGTGCAACTGGATTTTCAACGACTAATTTTAAGAGTGAGCGAAAATCATTATTTGTGATTGCTTCTAACATTTTATTATTATTTAATGATTGCTTACCTGAATCCATTATTTCTAACTCCTTAGCATTGGTAGTTTTTAATTATATTACCGGCATAAATTGAATGGTTAATCGCTGATTAGTTGCCTGCGCAATCTCAGACAATACCCTAGTCGAAGCATTCATTGATCCATTTTCAATTCTAGCAATGGTTGATTGTGGTTTACCAATTAGACTAGCAAATGCACGTTGACTCATACCCATATTTTCACGGAGATCACGGACTTTAACTGCTACCTCTAAATTGATGTTTTCTTGTTCAACGAGTTTTGCAAAATCAGGATTGTTTTTACTTCTTTCAGTAACATATGCGTCAATTTTACTCATTGTTGGTCCTCCTTGTTAAAATACTTGCTGCGTCGATTCCGAGCAATTTTCTTTTCACTTTCTGGTGTTTTTTGCGTTTTCTTTGTGAATGCATTGGTGATTAAGTACTGAGATCCTTGTACTTGGAAATAGATAGCTCTCTGAATATTTGAAGCTCTCTTAGAACGAATCTCATAGAGATTGTTTTCTAGCTTTTTGACCCATAATTGACGTTCTGCGATGATTAGACCGTTATTTTCAATATTTTGAATGGTCGCAATTAATTTGGCAGCGTCTTTATCAGGTAATTGATCCAAAAATTGTTTAAATTCATTCCAGTCATAATAGTCAAATTCCATTTTTTTCATATTCACATGATAGCTTATTGGCTATCAAAAAGCAAACAAATATGTTATTACACAAATCCTTGGTACAAGCGGAAGTGTGAAATTCATATTTCCGCTTGTACCAAGGGATTACGTCTCCACCAACGAGGTGATTTTTATATGCAACAAATTGTCCTACCAATCAAAGATTCAAATGTACTTAATGATGTTCAAGATACTTTACTCAATAACTTTAAAGCTGGCCGGCGTAACTATACAGTTTTTCAAGTTGGCAAAGCTACGCTACTGCGAGTGAGTGATGTCATGCGCTTAAAACAAACCGATATTTTTAATCCGGACGGTTCTATTAAACAAAATGCGTTCATTCACGACCGAAAAACGGGTAAGCCTAATATCTTGTATCTTAAACCAGTTCAAACAGAGCTCTTATTGTACCGTCAATGGCTACTTAATCATAGACTAGCCTCTGAGTGGCTCTTTCCTTCCATTCAACACCCCGAGCGCCATATCACGGAAAAACAGTTCTACAAAATTATGAGTAAGGTTGGCGATCTGTTAGGAATTAATTATCTGGGTACTCATACGATGCGCAAAACCGGGGCTTATCGAGTCTACACGCAATCAAATTATAATATTGGCTTAGTCATGAATCTGCTCAATCATTCCAGTGAGGCGATGACTTTAGCTTATTTAGGTTTAGACCAGGCCAGTACCGAAACGATGCTGGATCAAATTGATTTTGGTTAGGAGGCTGGCTTTATGGATTTAGATTTTGAAACCAACAAGTATGATCTTTTTGATGATTGGCATCAAAACAAGACTAAACAAGCCTTTACACAAAAGTTGCAACAACAAGCTCAAATTGAAAAAACACAATTACCGCAATTATTGTCGCGTGAAGACTTAAAAATTCGTTGGCAGATGAACTCTCGTCAAAGTGTTCATCAAGTTGCTAATAAGCCTGATTTTCCGCAACCCGTTTTTGCTTTTAATCATGGTAAGACGCCACTTTACTTAGCAACTGAAATTCAAATTTTTGAAATTAATCACCCCTGGGTGATAACTCCTGGTGCTCGTCTTGCTTATAGTCATTGGATCCTTCGTAATGTGATTGATCAATCTTGATATTCAGCTCTAGGTTTTTGAGGGTTTACTCTAGGTTTTTTATAGTTGGCGCTAGCCTTCTAATACAAATAATACCCATCGATGGGGATTAAATCTACCCTTGACACTTGTCAAGGGTGTAAGTGCGCATTGACCTCGTTTCACTCGGTTTACTGATAACTATAAAATCTGTTTTTGCCGTTGTTGAATTGACTGTATTTTTAATTCAATTTATGTTTGCACCTAACTAAGATTGTTATGGTTTAAATATTTAAAAAGTGTTGCAGATCCCACTGTTTTAAGCCAAAATTTTTTAATTGCTTTGTGCAGATAATCTTTATAAGCTTGGTAATAAATTTTGAATAACGGTGCTATAAGATCTGTGAATTTAAACTGAAAGCATTATTTTGATGTTAGGAGTCATTAAGATTGACGAAAAGAAAGTATTAAAGCCAATTGATGAAATGCTTGCTGATCCTTGGCAAGTTGATATTCAAGAATTGTTTGAAGCTTTTGTCAATGAACCTGGCGAGATCAAAAGGAATCTGTATGATTCCCTTGATACTTATTTTTTGCAAAAAAGGCAAGAAGATATTAATAATCGTCCAGGCTTCGTTATTTAGCCCTCTAAGAGCCTGCTGAGGGCTTTTTATTTTTGTTTTGGTATAAATATATATGAATAGTCTTAAAATTGCTAGAAACGAAAAATAAGGCCCTAAAAAACGAACATAGCAGATAAGTTCTTGTTAAGATTCAAAAAAACTAACTGTTTGCTGTCAATGGTAGCGGACGAGCAAAGCGTGGGAGCATAAGGAATTGACAGCTCTAAACCAGTCTTAACACTGAATTGGCGAAAGCCAAAGTTTCTATAAAACTTTGCTTTCCTGCCTAACGGCGAGTGAAAAA
>NZ_MYFM01000015.1:0-8321 GCF_002179915.1 Companilactobacillus bobalius | reverse complement strand
ATCTAAACTGAAATCATTATTTTGATGTCAGGAGTAATTAGGATGGACGAAAAGAAAGTATTAAAACCAATTGATGAAATGCTTGCTGATCCATGGCAAGTTGATATTCAAGAATTGTTTGAAGCTTCTGTCAATGAACCTGACGAGATCAAAAAGAACTTGTATGGTTCCCTGTATACTTATATTTTGCAAAAAAGACAAGAAGATATTATTAATCGCCCAGTCTTTGTAATTTAGGCCTCTAAAAAGTCGCTGAGGGATTTTTATTTTGACTTTGGTATAAATGTATATAAGTAGCCTTAAAATCGCTGAGAACAAAAAATAAGGCCCTTAAAAAGGGACATAGCAGTTAAATCTTTATCAAGTTTTAGAAAAGCTAACTATTTGCTGTCAATGGTAGCGGACGAGCGCAGCGTGGGAGCATAAGGAATTGACAGCTCTAAACCAGTCTTTACACTGAAATGGCGAAAGCCAAAGTTTCTACAAAACTTTGCTTTCCTGCCTAACGGCGAGTGAAAAAGCGGTCAAGCTGGCTCAGCTTGGACGGGGTTCGGGGCGTCAGCGCCCGAATTAATGTGGCTTGCCACACCTTTTAAGCAACGAACAGCGTGAGGCGCAAGGAGCTGTGCGACTGGAGTTTAATGTGAGCCGTTTTTTGGCTCACTCCTTTGTGTTTTTTTGTTTTAGGTTTGTATCTCGTACAGTGGTGCCTCTTATATACCTCTTTTATAAACCTCTTTTAAACCTCTTTTAGACCCCTCTTGAGCCTTACTCTCCCAAGGCTCACAGAAGGTTATCAACGAGGTTTTGTCTGTTTATCAACGAGGTTTTGTCTGTTTATCAACGAGGTTTTGTCTGTTTATCAACGAGGTTTTGTCTGTTTATCAACGAGGTTTTTAATAGTGATCGTTGATAAACAATCGTTGATTTTATATAATAGTTGTGGAGGTGTAATTATGAGCAATGAACTTATAAAATATGATCCAGAACTTAATACTATTCCCTTACGTAAATTCACCCCTATTGAAATGAATCTATTTTTTTCAATTATTTCTCGTATGCGTGATAAAGGGGATCAAACAGTTAGATTTTCTTTTGAACAACTTAAAGACTTGAGCAACTATAAACCAACTGCAAATAATCGCTTTGAAGATGATATTCAAAGAACTTATGAAAAACTAATGGGACTTCATTTTGGAAGACGTAGTAAATCTGGATTAAATAGAGAGATGTTTGTTATGTTTACTAAATTCAGCATTGTTGGTGAAGCTGATTCCCCTTATATAGATGTTGAAGTATATAAAGATGCTTTGCCACTTCTTAATAATTTAGATACATGGGTTAGATATGCTTTAGCGGAATTTAGAGATCTTAGAAGCAGTTACGCCAAAACTGCTTTTAGATTGTTAAAGGGTTTTAGAACAACAGGTTATGCTTTTTTATCAAAAGAAGACTTTTTTGAATTACTCGATATTCCTAAAAGCTATTGGAAAAAGTCAGGAGATATTGATAGGTATGTTATAAAGCCCATCAAAGAAGAGTTAACACCATTATTTAGAGGCCTAGCTATTAGAAAGAAATATGGCAAGGGACGTGGAAAACCAGTAATAGGGTATTCATTTACCTGGAAACCAGAAAAGAAAGGCGCTAATGACTTCTCACAAGGCAAATTACAAGATGAACGACAAAAACTTTTCAATATTCAGCATAATAGTGAACTAACAGAACAGGAAAAATGGCGCGCTACTGATAAAGTTAAAGGATTACCACTAGGATCCACTGAAAAACAAGCATTGGCTGATAAACAGGCTGAACATGATAAAAAAATAAGAGATCAAGCAAGACAAGAAGCACTTGCTGAACTCCGAAAGGGGTTTGGAAATAATGCCTAAAACAATTAGAGAACTTGCTGATGAATTAAAGGTCTCTAAACAAACTATTCAATACCACTACCAAAGACTACCAACAAAGAACCGACAAAAAGATAGTCAAGGTAAAAACGTGATCAGCCTTACAGCTGAAAGGATTATTAGAGGCAAGGTAGCAAAGAACTTGGTAGCAAAGAACCAACAAACAGGTAGCGAAAAAGCGACAAAGACTAGCAAAGAAAATAATGAGCTAATCGCTACTCTAAGAAGAGAAGTAGCAGATTTAAAGTTTCAACGGGACAAACAGCTTGCTACCAAAGATCAGCAAATAAGTAGCAAAGACCGACAAATTAATCATCTAACCAAATTAATAGATCAGCAACAACAACTTCAGTTAACAACTGTGACAGAAAACAAAGAACTAAAAGAACATGTACACAAATTAAGTGACTTGATTGAAATCTCTAATCCAGGCCAAAAACAGCAAGTGAATGACAAAGAAGATAGAACACATAATAATAAAAATTGGTGGCATTTTTGGAAATAGAAGTCAATTGGTAGATTATAAAATTAATCCGAACGGCAATCTTTTTCATTATTCATGTGATACAATATAGATAATCGTCTATGTTTAATGTGGAGGAATTTACTGATGCACTATGAGTATAAAGATTTGGCATCACTTTTAAAGGTGGTTGCTGAACCTAACCGTCTTAAGATTTTAGAAATGCTGTCCTGTGGTGAGATGTGTGGGTGTGATATACTTGCACACTTTAACTTTACACAACCGACTCTATCCCACCATATGAGTATTCTGGAAAAAAGTGGATTAGTTAACGTAAGAAAAGATACTAAGTGGCACTATTATTCTTTAAATTCAAACAAAAAAGAAGGACTGATTAGTGAATTAACACAAATACTATCTAAAACTGACCATTGCATATGTAAGGATTCACATTCAAACTGTTAGCTTTTTTATTTTGCATTATACATAGATAAATATCTATATGGAGGGCTATTATGCGTACTTCTAAAAATTTATCATTCATGGACCGTTATATGACCTTATGGGTATTTTTAGCTATGGCACTGGGAATTATTAGCGGTTTAGCTTTTCCATCGCTCCCTAAAATAATTAATAGTTGGTCTATCGGTACAACATCAATTCCAATAGCAATAGGCTTAATATTAATGCTATATCCACCACTAACCAAAGTTAATTATGGCAAAATGGGTGATGTATTTAAGGACAAAAAGGAACTTGCTTTTTCATTAGTTCAAAATTGGATCGTTGGCCCTATTTTAATGTTTGCTCTTGCTTTTATCTTTCTACACAATTATCCAAACTATATGATTGGTTTAATCATGATCGGTTTAGCACGGTGTATTGCTATGGTTATTGTGTGGAATGAATTAGCGCAGGGTAATAACGATTATGCTGCTGGTCTAGTAGCTTTTAACTCAATTTTTCAGATTTTGCTATATTCCGTTTATGCATACTTCTTTATTAGTGTCTTACCAAAATTCTTTGGGCTACAAACACAGACAATTAATATTACAATGAGTGAAATTGCTAAAAGTGTTTTTATTTATCTTGGTATTCCTTTCATTTTGGGCATTGGTTCTCGTTACTTTATCATTAGCACAAAGGGTAAAGAATGGTTTGAAGATAAATATGTACCAAAAATAAGTAGAATTACTACTTGGGCTTTACTCTTTACAATAGTAGTGATGTTTTCTGTCAAGGGTGCAAAAGTAGTTCAACTACCAATGGACGCAATAAGAATTGCTGTTCCTTTATTACTATATTTTGTCTTAATGTTCTTCATAACCTTTTGGATTGCGAAAAAGACTAAAACTAGTTATTCAATTTCTGCGACACAATCTTTCACCGCTGCAAGTAATAACTTTGAATTAGCTGTTGCAGTAACAGTCGCTATATTTGGCTTGAATTCTGGAGAAGCATTTGCTGCCGTTATTGGCCCAATGGTTGAAGTACCGGTAATGATCTTATTAGTTGATGTAGCACTATGGATTAAAAGAAAATATTATGATTAAGGAGTAACCAAATGAAAAAAATCTATTTTCTCTGTACCGGGAATTCATGTCGAAGCCAAATGGCCGAAGGATACGCAAAAGAACTTTTTCCTTCCGATAAATTTGAAATTAGAAGTGCGGGCGTAGAAAAGCATGGTTTAAACAAAAATGCAGTACAAGTTATGGCAGAAGATGGTGTCGATATTAGTCAGCAGTATTCAAAACTGATTGATTTAAATTACTTCAATTCAGCTAATCTAATTGTCACTTTATGCGGTGATGCACGAGATAAATGTCCAGTTATTCCACCACAAGCTACAAGTATTCATTGGCCATTACCCGACCCTGCAAAAACCACTGGAACAGAAAAAGAAAAACTACAAGCCTTTAGAAAAGTTCGAAACAAAATAAAAGATAATCTATTCGAACTTGTACAAAATTATAAATAGGGTCCATTTTTATAAAATCGCCCCTCGAAAACATTGAAAGAATAGCCCCCAATATCTATAATGTAGATATCGGGGGTTATTTTAATTTATTTTTTTATAAGTGCCCCTAAACTATAGCTATTGATTCAAGATTTCATGGGAGCCAGTTGCAACCAATAACAAAATCAATTCATCATGATCTAGCTGATAAATAACAATCCAGTTGTCATAATTTTTACCATAGTTTCCATATCTGGCAGGGTGAAATTCACGATAGCCACGCCAATTTCCTTTTAATGCATGATCTTTAATCTGTTTCAAAACAAGTACATCTTGTTCAACAATTGCTTCTAAACAAGGCTTCAAGACAGTTATTGGGAAATGTTTTTTGACTAGTTTTTTTAATTCACGTTCAAAAGATTTGGTCTGTTTAATTTGCATCTAGCTTATCGATCCAATCTTCAAAGTCAGTCAATGAACCAATGTTTTTGACCTGCCCTGTTTCTGCTTCTTTTTTAGCGGCTAAGGCTTCCGGAGAATCTAAAAAGCTGACTAATCGAACTTCATTATTGGCCGCTTTAACTAACGATAAGCGTATATACTCAGAAACGGTTAGCCCTTGTTTTGCTAGATTAGCTTTAGCCCGTTCACTAATGTCAGGTGTTACACGAGTTGAAATTGTCTTGTTTTTAATAATAGTATTACTCATTCTAATCCGCCTCCTTTAAGTTTACCATCGTACTACATTATAATATTCGATTTTTAGGTTTTCTGCAACTAAATTAATTTTAAAGTAAAGGAACTAACAGCTTATGCGACAAGTTGTCTTACCCATCAAAGATTCAAACGTTCGTCAACCACCATCGACTAAAGTCGATGGTGGTTGACCAAATGAAACTGGCAAGGGCGGAGTTCAACTTAATCAACGTAAGGGCCAAATTGCACGTGAAGATGTGGCTGAAGTGATTGTTGCAACGTTGCATAATGATCAAACAATTAAGAAAGAGTTTGCAATTAGCGAGGGAAAAACACCTGTCAGTGAGGCAGTTAGCCAGGTCTAATTCTATGTATAAAAATTCATTTGAAACATGTTCCATTTAGGACACATAAGCCCTTTATTTAATGGGACATGTTTTTTATTTGGGGAATAACTTTACAGTAAGACATTTTAAAGCTTATACTGGATTTGTTGAAAGCGCTTTACGTTACATGATCTTCGGCCGAAGATTTTCAATTATTATTTGAGGTGATTTTAATGAATGATTGGATTAACAACAAACTTCTTCCTCCAATTATGAAGTTTGTTAATACCAAAGCAATCACAAGCCTAAAGAATGGTATGTTAGTCAGTTTGCCATTTATTATGAGTGGATCTATATTCTTGCTTTTAAGTGCCTTTCCATTCGCACCAATTGCTAATTGGATGAAAGCAACTGGGTTAATTCCTTACTGGACGCAAGCCTACAACGCTTCTTTTGGAGTGGTAGCAATTTTTGCCGTAGTAGGAATTGCCTATACTTGGGTAAAAGATGATGGTTTTGAACCTTTGCCGGCCGGCATGACGGCTTTGGTAAGTTTCTTCCTAATTATGCGTCCTACGACAGCTGTTATGAATGGTACTAAAACTGTGGTTTCTGCTTCACAGGCACCAACGATGTTAACTGGATTTATTGATCGGACTTGGCTTGGTGGTCAAGGTATGATCGCTGCTATTATTGTTGGATTGTTAACTGGTTGGATTTATTCTTGGTTTATCAAAAATCATGTGACCATCAAATTACCAGATCAAGTTCCACCAGCAGTAGCAGAATCATTTGTGGCCTTGATTCCATCCTTTGTCATTATTACCGGTTGGTTAATCGTTTATATCTTATTTGATGCAACTGCTCATACAACTATGACACAGTGGATTTATCAAACTATTCAGACACCATTACAAGGAATGACAGACTCATTTGGTGGCGTTCTTATTATTTCACTATTGATTCCATTCTTCTGGTTCTTTGGTATTCATGGTGCGGTTATTGTCGGTGGTATCATGGGTCCAATTTTAGGTGCCAATAGTTTATCGAATGCCGCAATTTTTAAGGCACATGGTGTTGTGACAGCCGCAAATGGAGGTCATATTGCCGTTTCATCCTTACTTGATCAATTTGGTACTGTGACTGGTTCCGGTATAACAATTGGATTAGTTTTCTTCATGGCATTCTTTGCCAAGTCAGCTCAGATGAAGAGTATTGGGCGTTTGTCATTCGTACCAGGACTCTTCAATATTAACGAACCCGTTTTGTTCGGAGTTCCAGTTGTTATGAACCCAATTTTAATTTTGCCATTCATGTTTATGCCAGCCATATCAATGGGTTCCACATATTGGTTAATTAAATTAGGTGTTATTCCATACTTTACTGGTGTTCAGGTGCCATGGACCACACCACCAGTTATCTCTGGCTTATTAGTCGGTGGTTGGAAGATGATGATTTGGCAAGCAATTGTCTTAGTACTTTCGTTCTTCGTTTACTGGCCATTTGTACACAAACAAGATCAAATCTTGTATGGACAAGAACAAGTTGCAGCTGATAAAGAAGCACATATTAAAGAAGCTGAAGCTGCTGCCACTACAGAACACGCAACAAGTAATTAATATTTTATGGTTTGTAAAGCTCCCTGTGATGTAATTTTCATGGGGGCTTTTTTAGGTCTTGGGAGTATTTTATTAGTAATAAATTGATAAAATATGTTTCTGAATTAAATACCATTTCCTTGCGGAAGTTTACTTCAATTGAAATAAATTTATTTTCCCATTTATCTCTCATATGTATGATTATGATAATAAAATTAGACCGTTCGATCCTCTTATTATTAACTTCAAAATTTGAGTAACTATAAACCAACTTTAAATATTCGCTTGGAGAAAAATATGCGATAAACTTATGAAAAACTGATGGACTCCTATTTTGATTGCTGAAGTAACTCTGAATTAAATAAAGAATTATTTGTTATGTTTACTAAGTTTCGAATTGCTCCTATGTCAATAAATGGCACATCTTTTTCTAAACACTCGTTCTAATTCTGTCGGAATTAAACCAACTGATGTAATTTGAGGTTCGGATTACCAAGTCCTCAAAATTGGAAAAAGTTGTTTGAAAGGCAAACTCTCTCTTCAACAATGAGTGAAAAGCTTCAATTGGCCCATTATCATAAGGATAACCTTGTTTTGAGTATGAGTGGCTAATCTGATGCCGTTCAAGTAAAGTTTCAACTTCGTTGCTGGTGTACTGTGAACCCATGTCAGAGTGAAAATATTGTGGCTTTTGATGACATTCAAGCGCCTGATTAATCGTTTCTACAACTAACGTCGCCTCCATCTGACGACCAATCTTGAAAGCAAGAACTTGATGAACCTTTGGTTCGTAAATAGAACTGAGATAACCCCAGGTTCCTGGACATAATTCCAAATAAGTAATGTCAGCACGCCATATTACTGAAAAGCAGTTCTACAAAATTATGAGTAAGGTTGACGATCTATTAGGAATTAATTATCTAGGTACTCATACGATGCGCAAAACTGGGGCTTATCGTGTTTACACGCAATCAAATTACAATATTGGCTTAGTCATGCACTTATTAAATCATTCAAGTGAATTAATGACTTTAGCTTATTTAGGCTTAGACCAAGCAAGTACCTAAAGTATGTTAGATCAAATTGATTTTGGGTAAATTAGTTTGATTTTGTTGTCGCCAACGGCGACTTCTGATACAGGTTTTTAATGGGTCTAGCACAACATAGAATTCATTCTATGTGTAAGTGCGCACTGACCTTGTTTCACTCGGTCTTCTGATAACCATAAAATCAATTTTTGTCGTTGTTGAATTGACTGTATTTTTAATTCAATTTATGTTTGCACCTAACTAAGATTGTTATGTTTTAAATATTTAAAAAGTGTTGCGGATTACGCTGTTTTAAGCCAGATTTTTTTAATTGCTTTGT
>NZ_MYFM01000014.1:0-9750 GCF_002179915.1 Companilactobacillus bobalius | reverse complement strand
CCTGTTGATTAGGATAAGTCTTTTGATACACTTCTTTGGCAATATCGAGAGCTTTTTTCTGGTCGATTTCGTTTTTAGGGTCAAATTCCTTTGGACTAAACGAAATACGACTAGCATAGGCTTGTGTTTTACCTTGATTACCGTACACTTCACGGACTTGTTTAAATTGACTTTTAGCATAGTTCACATCAAGGTTTAGTCCGTCCTTTAAGACCGCACGTTTTTCGGCATAATTGACAAGCCGTGACGCACTTGCAGACCGCTTTATGTGAGTTGTTGCCATATCTTTGCCACCTCACTTTGAAGTTCCTGCAATGCTTGGGCGGGGACGTTGCCCCCCTGATTGGCGTGTTTTGTTAATTGGTTGAGATTACCCCCAATTTTTGCTAATTGACGGGCTAACTCTTGCGCTTCTTTTGCGCCAATCTTAGGGGCAACGATCCGCGCCCCCTGTGCCTTCTTTTTGACAAAAGCAGGCACGGACATATTTAAAGTTTTCGCAGATTGCGAAAGCTTTAAATAGTCCTGCTCGCTCACTCTAAAATTGATTTGCCGACTGTCTTTCCGATTGGGTTGTTTATCGGATAGATGGCTAGACATATTGTGTTGTTCGCTCACAAACCCCACCCCCTTTGTTTTGCCTTTCAGGCAAGTGAATTGATTGATTAAGCTCGTGAAACCCTTAGGGTTTCTACTCACATAATAAATCAATTCACGGGGTTTGGCAAGCAACCCACATGCTAGCCACTTACGTGTCTGATGTGGTGCTTGCAAAGGGGACGCTAGCGCTCGCCCCTTGACCCCCTAGCTACGCAAACTCACGGCAAAATGACTAGCTATATGCTAGCCACTTTTTACCAATCGTTGCGTATGCCATTTGCTGATTTATTCCGCAAATGGCGTCTACCCGACGGGGGCTGTCTGCCGAATTATTTTGCATAATAAGCATGATTTCATCAAGACAAATTTTGCACTTGACGCATGCTTTCAGCAGGAGCTTTCCAGCAGACCATTTCATGGAGAGTTCTCCCCGAACAGGGCAAGCGTCTCACGCTTGTAGCAAGGGTTTCAGCCCAATATAATAACTAAAATTTATAAGGTTCCTTTTCAAATGTGTTGATTATCCATTGCAGAGAAAAGAACACAATAAAAATAATAAGAATAGGAAGCAGTCTAGCCAGCCAAATATTGATGTTTGGATCTTGTGATAGAGTATGATAGAGCCATTGATAGTCATGGATTAACACTAGATTTTGAGTTACGTAAACATCGTGATTATCAATCCGCCTATCATTTTTTGAAACGTTTATTGACGACCTATGGTCGTCCTGATTGTCTGGTTACTGATCAATATGCTGGCACTTTAAAGGCTATTAAACAAGTAATTAAAGACGGCTTATTGGTGAAAGCAAATCACCAATGTTCTAAATATCGTAATAATTTGATTGAACAAGATCATCGGTTAATTAAACACGTCTTAGTAAAATCAAGCGGTTTTCAATCACTACGAACTGCGCTAAAAACGCTAAGTGGGATTGAAGTCATGCATCAACTACATAAAGTAAGCCAAAGAGAACCAAGTCTCTTTGGTTTTTCGTCGTCACAATCACTAATCGAATTATTAGTACAATGATCCGTTCAACAATCGTCCCAATGTATTACAAAGACTATTTTGTTAATTTTGCACCAGAACCCCAAAAATGTGGTTGCTAATAAAATTAATTTTCATAATTATTACGAATAAAATTCTCGATATTTTTTTCGTAATGTGGATAGTTATAATTTCCTAAACAACTTACTTTATTTGAATAATATTTAAATAATTCACAACAGAGCTTAAAAGATTGGTATGTCTTTTTATATCCATTCATCTCAAAAGTAGCTAAAAACATATTGAATTCTTTATCAGTTAAATATTTGTTTATAAACTTATAATTCTTTCCCAAACTAAAATCAAAACCCTTATTAAAACCAATATACCAAGACATCATTCTTAATAATTCAGGACGTAAAATATTATTGAAATGATCTAAAGCAAATAATATTTCTCTTCTAAAAACGCCCTTTGCTACATACGTTGAAACACTCCAAAACTCATTGCAGCAATCATGAAATTCTCGTTCTGTTGGTTTTTTTAACCAATAATTTGAGTCATCTGGAACAATTTCTTGAGTCACTAAATTATCTTTATCAACTAAAATTTTTACAAGACCATCAGAGTCATTAAAGTAACGATTTAAATCTTTTAAATTAATTAATGTAATATCCATTTTTATGCCATCTTTAAAGTACATTATATAACTATAACCATAATCTAAATCAGGAGGGAATAATTCCATATCTTCTGGTTTCTGTATGAACAATAATTCTCCAAATAAACTTAACCAACTCTCTTCATGTATGAAACACTCAATATCTGATACGAAAAACGAAAAATCATAATCTTGAAACTTATCTTTTTTTATATTTTCATTAGTTCTTGAACCCTCGAGAGTAATAATTTTTACATTGCTTCGTTGATAAGCAAATTCAGAAACTAAATTTAAAATCTCTTTTTCAGTTCTCATTGTTTTTTTCACTTCCCAAGTCTAAATTTACGTTGCCAAAAATTAATTTGCTTTTGCAATTGTTTTTCGTTCTCTTTCAAAGTCGATTTCATTAATTCCGTTAAATCAATTGGGGATATTTCTTTAATCAAATTTTTATATTTCGTTCTAGAATTTCTATGAATTTTGCCCCATTCTTCTTCATCACTTAATAACATAAAAACAATAGCTCTATCGGAAGTTCGTTTAATAATTTTCCAATCTGGTTTTAAAATATGTAAATCATTAAAAGGTAGCGTCAAGAATCTTGTGTAAATGAAATGCCTTCGTACATATAATCGGAAGTCAGTAGTATCAGTCGTTTTCGTCTTCAATAATGTGATCTTTTGTCTGTCCAAAAATCGTGATTATGTGTTGATCACTTAATCGATAATGAATATTTCGACCGTGTCGCACACTCGTAACAAGATTTAATTGACGTAATAGACTTAGTTGATGGGAAATTGATGATTGACTCATGTCCAAAGTATCGGCGATTTCGCCAACACTCAAGGGTGTTTTTGACAATGCCAGGATAATTTTTACACGGGTCATATCGCCAAAAGCCTTAAAAATGTTGACCATTGATTCTAATTCTTCATTGGCAGGAATACTTTCCTTCAAATGATTCAGAGCAGCTTGATGTTCTTGTTCTGAAAAATCTTTTTCTACCATAATACTTCACCTTTTTTCTACAAATCATTGAATTTCCCTGTAGGATATATTATATTATAGATGAAATATGAATGAATGCTCATATATTCATGTAAACACTTACACAATTGTAGGGAGGATGTTTCTAATGAAATCGTACAATGTCCAATCCGAATATCAAGTAAAAAATAAGCAAACGAAATCAAAACATAAATTAGATCATGAATCCACTGTCAGACTATGGAAATTAGTTATTTCAGCTGTATTTATGATTGCTGGATTCATAGGAATATTCGGTGAACCGATTAATATCGTCCTTTATTTCATGGGTTACTTCGTTATTGGCGGAAGTATCGTCTTAAAAGCAGTTAAAAATATTTTTCATGGTGAAATTTTTGACGAAAATTTCTTAATGACAATTGCAACGGTTGGTGCTCTGATTTTAGGAGAGTATCCGGAAGCTGTCGCGGTCATGTTCTTCTATGAAGTAGGTAACTTATTTGAAGATATTGCGACAAATAATTCTAAAAAATCTATTTCAGCATTATTGGAAGTTAAACCAGTTTTTGCGACTATAAAAATGGCTTCAGGTACTAAGAAAGTTGATCCATCTAAAGTTCAAGTTGGACAGATTATTATTGTTAGACCTGGTGAGAAGATTCCCTTAGATGGGACGGTCGTGTCTGGACAATCGATGGTTGATACATCAGCTTTAACAGGTGAATCGATGCCTCGTAGTATTTATCAAAACGATGCCGCCATGAGTGGCTCTATCAATCAAAACGGTACTTTGGAGATTAAGGTCACAAAGATATATAGTGATTCTACAGTTGCCAAAATATTGGATATGGTCCAAAATGCAAGCAATAAAAAGGCTCCGGCAGAGAAGTTCATTACACGTTTTGCCAAAATCTATACGCCGATCGTAGTTGCTATGGCAGTTGCACTAGCAATAATTCCGTCACTGTTTACTGGCAACTGGGGTGAATGGATCTCACGTGCCTTGGTATTCTTAGTTATCTCGTGTCCTTGTGCTCTAGTTATCTCAGTTCCACTGAGTTTCTTCAGCGGGATTGGAGCAGCATCTAAACAAGGTGTACTAGTAAAGGGTAGCAGTTATCTTGAAGCCTTGAATAGTGTTGATACAGTAGCCTTTGACAAGACTGGTACTTTGACAAAGGGGCAATTTGAAGTTGTTAAAATTGAACCTGTAGCTGGAGTTAAGAGACAAGATTTATTAGGTATTGCGGCTGCAGCGGAACAGAATTCTACGCATCCAATCGCGCAGTCGATTATCAAAGCTTATAACGACGATATGAGTCAGTATCAGGTCACAGATGCGAACGAACATGCTGGTCATGGTTTGAAGGCTATAGTCGATGGCAAACAAGTTGTAGTAGGTAATGATAAGGCAATGTCAGGAATTAATTTCATCAGAGATAATGGAATTGGTACGGTTGTTTATGTCAGTGTTGACGGTAAGTTTATGGGTAGCATTGTGATTGCCGATGAGCCTAAGTCAGATGCACAGGATGCAATTGAATTATTACATCAACGTGGGATTAAGAGTGCCATGTTGACTGGTGATAATGCCATAGTTGGTAGATCGATTGCGGATAAGCTTAAGTTAGACAATGTCTATACTGACTTGTTACCTGAAGATAAGGTTAATATTGTTGAAAAATTACTTGCAACATCTAAGAAGAAAAATAAAAAAGTGGCCTTTATTGGTGATGGTATCAATGATACGCCAGTATTAACGACGGCTGATATCGGGTTCGCCATGGGCGGTCTTGGTAGTGATGCTGCAGTTGAAGCGGCCGATATTGTTATTATGGGTGACGAACCTTCCAAGGTTTCTAAGACGATTAAAATTGCTCAGGTGACTAGAAAAATAGTTATGGAGAATATTAGTTTTGCCATAGGGATCAAAGTTTTGTTCTTAATTCTGGGAGCCTTCGGTTTCGTAGGCATGTGGCAAGCAGTATTTGCCGATGTCGGTGTCACCGTTATAGCGGTATTAAACGCTGTTAGATTACAATTCTTGAAGTGATAAATAATTATAAAAAGGTCCTCGCATTTTATTAAATGCGAGGACCTTTTTTGTAAATACTTATTTTGTCCATTCTTTGATCTTATCCAATGATAATTCATTAACAGTAAGTTCTTTGATATGGGCAGTTATCCAGTCGATATCCTTATTCCACCATTGCAGCTTTTCTAGTTCATTAATCATATCATCAGAGAATCTTTGTTTAATTAGTTTGGCAGGATTACCGCCAACGATTGAGTATGGTTCCACATTGCTAGTTACAAGACTGTTTGCACCGATTATGGCACCATCACCAATATGAACACCGGGTAGAACAGTGACATTTTGACCAAACCATACGTCGTTACCGACTGTCGTATCGCCCTTTAGAGGTAAGTCATCTAGAGTAGGTGTGTTGGCTTCCCAACCGTTACCCTGAATATTAAATGGGTAAGTTGAAATGCCCTTCATCACGTGATTTGCACCATTCATAATGAATTCGATACCTTGGGCAATTGAACAGAACTTGCCGATTATTAGTTTGTCACCTAGGAATTCGTAATGGTGAGTGACGTGTTTTTCAAAATTCTCTGGTTCAGATTTATCATCGTAATACGTGTAGTCGCCCACGATAATATTTGGGGATTTGATTGTATTTTTGATGTAGACCATTTCTTTGATATTGGGGTTGGGATAGATTGAATTCGGATCGGGGTATGATTTCATGAGATGCTCCTTAAATTTAATTGCTGTTATTTAACAGCCGTTACATATATTATAATGTAAGAATACATAATAATTAATATAGATGAACCATGGAGATAATAAAATGATAGCAGGAAGTTTATATCAGAGAATTGCCAGTGATATTAAAAAGAATATTTTATCAGGTAAGTATGAAGTAGGAAACCTTATACCAACAGAGAACGAATTAGAGAAAATGTATAATGTCAGCAAAATCACGGTCCGTAATGCGGTTGAATTACTAGTCAGTGAGGGTTATTTGGTTAAGAAAAGTGGAATCGGAACGACGGTTATTAGCAACAACTTGTTCAATAAATTATCAAAAGCCAGATCATTCTCATCTATTGTCGATGAACACGGTGATTTAACTAAGAAGATTCTACAGATCAAATTAGTTTCGCCAAAGGGAACTCCTTTTGAGGAATCTGGTAAGCAACAGGTTTTGTATATTAAACGTCTTTATTCACTGGATGATAAGCCGTTCATAATTTTTGAACACTATCTTCCAAATGTTGCGATTCAAAATGAATTGAAAGATTTGCGTCACAAATCACTCTACAAAATACTCCAAGAGAGTGGTCAAGAAGTGGCTAGTTTCAAAGATGAATTCAAGGCCGTTAATCTAAAAGATGATGACAAGGAGTTATTGGGTAAGTCGGATACTTTGGCGCTTAATCGTGTTAGAAGAGGTTTTGATCGCTTTGGCAATCTAGTCGAATATTCATTAGCTATGGTAGCGTCAAGAATCTTGTGTAAATGAAATGCCTTCGTACATATAATATGTAACTAACTTCGGTTTTCAGTCGTTCATTCCGTCAAGAACGGGTAATATTTTTTGAAACCTACAAAAAATTCTCATGCCTAGTACTCGACTACATTCTCACTCAAGGTTCAAAAGACATAACTTATAAGTTAAATTTGTGTGAACTCGTTGTAATTGTGGTGAGTTCATGCATTTGTAGCGCAAGAAAACCCACTACCAACAGACTGATAACTGATACAACTAGACTTATTTTTGTGATACTATTCTTCATAGTGAAACTTCCTTTCAAATGGTTGGTTGTTTTGCTAAATTTAGGGATACCGTGAGCTGTGGAGGCTAGGGCGGTATCCCTCTTTTTATTATGAACATCATTTCCCCCCTTATATTAAAAACGTGGGTTACGAATAAAATTATTGTGAATTTCGACTTGAACTACCTCACGACCACGGCGTGCTTGAAATAAAGATAAGTCCATATCATCAATTTCAAGGTTAATTTCTGCAATAGCTGGGTTTAATATTTTATCTTTTAAACGTCCATAGGTGTAACTTTCAGGCGAACCTAACCATTCTTTCCACTCATCAGGCGTTCCTTGAACAATGGCAATTGAACTACCGTTATCTTTATCAGCTTCACGGATCAATTTGTATAACAAAATAGAATATTTACTTTTCAGTTTAACGGTATCAACGAGTAAGTATTGGGTGTAGTGCCCTTTATCTTTTAATTGCAACAAAAATGGCGCAAATTCTTCATTGATTTTGATTTGAAGTTGTCCATTTTCCCAAATATGCACAACTTCAAACCACCCCGTTAGAGTAATACGACGATCCGTCTCACTATAAATACGAAGGCTTTTAGCACGCATGTCTTCTAAATTTTGGGCAAGTTGCGAGTACGTACGACCGCTACGCTTTAATTCAAGGACATTAGACAGCTCATACATTGACGTATGAATGATATTAAAGTGTTTATCATCAGGTTTAATCTTAGAAACAACAAAGTCCATAATCTTCAATTCACGGGCATTTAAATCATGACGTGCCTTAGTAATTAGGTCATTATGTTCAGCCACCTGAAAATATTGTTGGTCTTTAAAATCTTCTTTATTAAAGTTACGGTCACTGACCCATAACATATTGCGTTTATCGACCATAAATTTTCTTCCTTTCGAACATACATTTTATTTTATAAATACACTCTATTACTAATTAACACTAAAGTAAAGTGATTTTTATTTTTTTGGTGTTGAGTGGTGTGCTTTTTGGTGTTGAGTGGTGTGCTTTTTGGTGTTGAGTGGTGTGCTTTTTGGTGTTGAGTGGTGTGCTTTTTGGTGTTCTATTAGTGCTATAAACGTTGATATAAAGCCATTCCTTTTTCCCTAAGTATTTAGAAGTATTAATAGAATTATTAATAAATTAGGTGCGCGCGTAGCGCTATGTTTGTGAGCGCAATTCAATAAAACAAAACAACACAAACAAAAGGAGTGAGAGACAAGCTCTCACATTTAACTTCATTCGCTTTGCTCATTGCGCCTCCCTATGGTCGTTACATAAAAAGATCTTGGGCGTTGCCCAAACCCACAAGCGAAGTTCGCTTGACCACCTAATCACTCGCCGTTAGGCAGGCAAAAAAAGCAAGGGTGCTTTTCTTTGCATGCGCAAAAGTGTTTTATCCGCCAGTCTATCAACTCCTTAAAGCCTCAAAAAGGGGCTAACTGCTAAAGCAGAAAGCCCCTTTAATTCGATTTACCGTTGACAGACAGTTAAATAGTGCGTCGACACCTAGCTAATTCATCAATATTTTGCATTCTAAGCCATTTTAAAGATAATTTCATAAAATACACCTGTTAAGCAAAGAAATGCGTCAGAAGCCAAAATACGAGCCCTGAGAGCAACCCAGTCGGAATAACCGCGTACAGATAATTTTTAATCTCATACCAACTCATATGTTTATGTGTACGGTCAATTTCGGTAGATAAACGATTAGCGACTTGGTCCATAGTCCCTTGAACGGTTTGGTTTAGGCTGTCGTTTAGGGCTTTCAACGTGGTGTTGTTGCTCTTTTGCAGACTGTTTATCTGTTGCAATTCGTCGATTGTTTTGCGATTGACCGTCTTTGTTTGTTCGTTGAACTGATTTTGAGCGTCTTTGAGCAGAGCGACTAATCGTTCTCTGCTGGTTTCTTTGCTGTTCTCTAAATTGTTCAAGGTCTCTTGAAAGGCTTGATTGACCTTTTGGCTGGTTTGTTCGATTTGTGTCAGCTGTTCGGTCAGTTCGATTTGTTGTTTGCTTTGTAGTTGAATTTGTGTGCCCTGATAGTTCCTGATTTCTTTCAGGGTCTGGTTGAGCGCTGTTAAATCTGTTTGTATCTGGGTCTCTGGTACGTCTTTCCAACTCATTGTAAATTGCCTCCTTTTCGTAAGCTGTGCCAAGTTTATTACCACGAGCCTTATAATTCGTCCCTGTTAGCTGATAGGTAAGGTCTTTACCTCGTTCCCATACATCTATTGCTTTTTGCTTTAAATCGTCTCTAAACGTCTGAAAATCGCATATAAGCTGATTAGACATGGTACTATCAACTGCTTGTCTGATTTGGTCTTTCCAAGTCGGTTGTCCGCGGTCTTGCATTTTGATTTCGGCCATAGAACGCTTTTCATACCGTTCAGGGTCAGTGTGTGTTACTTCTAGTCCATGTTTTTGTACGATTTCATCGGTGTTATGAACGAGCTTTTCACGATATTCTTGCCAATTTCCATGCATTTTCTTGCCAGTTTCCAAGTCAATTGCCCCAATGACAGCGTGAATATGTAAGGCGTCCGTATCAGCATGTTCATATAGCGCCACCTGTTGATTAGGATAAGTCTTTTGATACACTTCTTTGGCAATATCGAGAGCTTTTTTCTGGTCGATTTCGTTTTTAGGGTCAAATTCCTTTGGACTAAACGAAATACGACTAGCATAGGCTTGTGT
>NZ_MYFM01000013.1:0-21136 GCF_002179915.1 Companilactobacillus bobalius | reverse complement strand
TTGTTGACGGACCCGATAGCAAAATACTTCCAACTGCTGAACCACTAAACAGATTTAAAGTGGATGGCAATTGTGATACTTGGCTTGAAGAAGTTCCACCACCAGTAGTTCCTCCAGTAGTAGTTCCACCAGCGTTACCGCCTGTACTTCCACCTGTTGAACCGCCGCCGCTTAGAAATATTTCTGGAATATCAATCCGATTGGTAGAAGCATTTGCCACAAATTGATTTTTTAAATTACCGTTTTGATCAACGATTCCGATTTTATAAGGCATATTTCCAACCGTTTGACCGAGCAAATCTATATCTTGGTTTTCCATTATTAAGACCCCATTTCACTATTCATATTTTGTAGTTTGCTTCTGATTGACGTATTCATAGTTTGGCTAACATCAACTTGGCCACTTGTAATCATTTGCGAAATTAAATTTTGAGCATTGCTTGCAGTCACAAGATTGCTGGCTTTGATTTGATTTTGCAAATCAGATAGGGCTTGAACATTAGTTTGATTTTGAGCCTTTAAATCGGCCATTTGGCTTTGTATATCGTCAATTTTCTTTTTTACAATAGCTACATATAAAGCGACGTAATAAGCAAGCTGTTTTCTACCAGTCTCAATCAAATCATGAATCATCAGCAAAGCACGTTGAAATTCTGAAATATAGACGGAAAAACGGTGTGGCATAGCATTTTGATTTCCAATTATTTGCAAGTCAAAATCTAACGTAGTAATCGCTCTATCACGATCCACACTTTCAATAATGAAATGAGCTGACTTAAAGTGTCCTTTTGCTTGAGCAATAATTGATTCAGGTTGCCAAGTGATAATTCCTTCTGAAGCTTGAGAAGTTTCAAAACCAACATCAGAACGAATATAGGCACCACTTGCATCTGTTCCTTCAAAAGTGATTAGCTTATCTCTTAGCGCATTACCATCACCAACATATCCGCTTAAATCTTCTATATCTGCATTAGGAGTTAGGAAATTAAGTTCAAATTGGTAGTTTCCTGCCAATCCTTGCACCATGTAAGCAGGTTGAAATTTGTGTCCCAAAAATAGTAGTTGAGACCAACCTTCAGGCGTAATATGGTTACTTTCATCAGTAGTGTATTGTGTTGGCAGATATGAGGCCTCAGCTAAATTGGTACAAAAAAATAGTGCTTGAGTCGTCGGTAAAGCA
Source organism: Companilactobacillus bobalius (assembly GCF_002179915.1). Lineage (NCBI taxonomy): Bacteria > Bacillati > Bacillota > Bacilli > Lactobacillales > Lactobacillaceae > Companilactobacillus > Companilactobacillus bobalius. The sequence goes on along the minus strand of NZ_MYFM01000013.1, from coordinate 19,956 downwards.
CTATCAACAGAATCATAATCATAATTTTCATATGATCCAGGGAAAATGTTATCTTCCATTATTTATCCTCCATTTCATCATCCATTTGGTGTAACTTACTCTTCCAGCTGTAAGCATCGCTAATACCATAATCACCAGTGTAATTTGGTGGACGATATCCATTTGGATTTGGATTACTAGGAAATCTTCCTTCGATATTTTTCATTCTCGTTTCTAATTCCCCGAGTTTTTGATCGACTTCCGATTTTTTGGCATAAGATTCGGAAATTGATTCAGACAATTCATTGCTTATTTGGCTTAGTTTATCCGGAGTAAATTGTTGGAAAAAATTAACCAGCAGCTGGATATTTGAATCCTCAACTGCTTGGTTCTTCAATACAGTATTGATTGCATTTTCGACTTCTTCGATATTATAAGTAGTTGAGTGGAACATCGAAGGGCCGATTTGTTCTTGAGTTAGCCTATCCAAATGTAGCTCGTTTCCATCAATTCCTTCCAATGAAGCAATTTCTGGAATGGATAGTTGCGTATCTTTAGTAATATCTAGCAGCTTATATTTTTGAGCGATGACATTACCATCATCATCTTTTCCAAGAATTTTTAAAACATAGCCACCAGAATCGTCGAAAATCTTTGTGCCCGTGTCGGCCGTTTTGTTGATGTGCATTCGATTCAATCGACTGTAATTTACAATTTGCATTGGTTCCATTAGCTTCCCTCCTTATTTAATTTAATTTTATTTATTTTGTCATTCATACTCTTTATAGACTTAGTTGCTTCACTAAGTTTGGCTTCTTGCTTTTTAAAAGCTTTATTAAGTAGGACATTGTTTCGATTTGCAAGACGAATCTTATCAGACATTTCATAATTAATATCACGTTTGGATAGTTTTGAATTATCAAGTGTGACGGTCATAGGGCTGTTGTTTGTCAACGGATTACCACTGATTCCATTTAGTGTGATCATTGTTTTAATTCCGAGAGGTTCAGCATTCAAAAACAGCGTATCGCCAATATTCAAACTGTCATCTTGAGCTGACAAGTTAACAGTCAATTCAACTACTGGTTCGGTTTGCATTACTGAATCAGCATACTTCTTCATCTGTTCTGGATCTTTAATTTGGTCATTAGTAATATCTTCGCCGATGATTAAACCGTGCTTAGAACGTGAAGCTAAGCTGTAGTAAAAGAACGGATTAAAATAGTATTTTACTTCGTCCGTATCTGCCTTTGCTGTATCATCGGTAGCTGCTTCGGTTGATTTAGGCTCAACATCTGTATCACCGTCAAAGTTGATATCATCAGCACAAACCCATTCGTTAGTTGCTACACGATACCAAGTTTTTCCGCCATAACCATCTGATACGGTTCCATCGATCTTCCATTGACTGCCGTTAGGTAGTGTGCGACCAGAAATTTCATGTTGACCAGAATATGGAGAATCATAAATTTTAGCAAAAGCTGGCGTGATAGTAGTTTCCTTGTCACCAGTACCAGTGGTTATGTCAGCAGCCTTAATAGTACCTTGACCCCAGACTTGCTCGATAACTTGTTGTTCTGGCTTGACATCTCCAGATTTATCAAATGAGAAATATTTCTCACTTACCCATTCGTTTGTGGCAACACGATACCAGACAACACCGTTAATTGATACTTGCTTATCAATAGCCCATTTACTACCATTTGGTAGTTTTTGACCGGTAAAGTTATTTCCTACCGGTGAGCTATAAACGGGTGCTCCACCATCTTCCATAGTTGAAATAGTTCCCCGAGCATTGCCAGTAGAAGTTGCTGCCGATGTGCTAGATGAGCCAATAGAATCGCTTGTTGAGGTTCCATCAGCTGTTGAACTGTGGGAATCATCAACTGTGGCACCATACAGCATAGCTCCATTGACTATTGAAGTTGAATCTACCGATAACTCAATATCGTTGGTGTTATGAGACCAGATGAATTGTCGGTTGGTAGCAATCTTATACGAATTTTGATCATAGATTAAAACCGTTTTTCCATTTGGAAGCCAACGTGCTCCATATGAATCAACGGCTTTTTGAATTGCGTCCAAACCAGAACAGTTACCCCAATCCGTAATATCAATAGTGGGAAAGCTTCCATTAATTTGGTATGAATAGCCTGAATTGTACTGACTATCAAAGATAAATTTCATCATTGAATCAATGGAATAGCTTTGGCTTCCCTTGTTAACTTTGAACTGCCTAAAATTTTGAATACCAAATATTTCATGTGTTGCCGTGACATCTTTAGTAACAAAATCATCAACGTATTTAGACACACACTGCTTGATTTGATACTTTTGACCGTCAAAAATGATATAAGCATCGTTCTTCAGCAGGTCGAATGAAACGCCATTATCTTTAGTTAAAAACGCTGTAAAAGATAACTGAAACGTTGAACTAATCTGATAATCTATTTGAAATGTATCCTCGTTAAGACTTGTCAACCATTCTTCTTTCTGGCCGTTGAATGATCGAATGTAAATTTTATGTCCGTTAAAGGCTAGCATTAGAAATAGATGAAGTAGAATTCAAAGGCGACATCTGAGTTTGACAGGCCAGAAATTTCAAACTCGTTATCACCTTTTACTAGTGAAATTGTTCCATGATTACTATTGATTCCGTCCGGTTGACCGTTTAGATACGGGTCAACACCGTCTAAAATCAATTCATCGCTTAAACCTAAAACACGGTTATAAGTGAATGTTTCGCCGGTACTTTTATTGGTCAGGGTTGGCGAACCACTTCCCCTAATATGAATTTTTAGATAATGGCTTTGCCCCAATGGATCAATAGCCATTGAGCTTGGATTATAAATAGAAAACTTCTTTTCTTTGGACTCAAAGGATATATCCCTATTGGGTATTCCCATGCCGTAAGAAAAGAAGTTTTTATTTTTATCAAATACTTCTAAAGAAGTTGCCACTGACTCCCGTACTCCCGTGTAATTGTTAAAAGTTAGAACAAATGTACCCTGTCTCTCATTGAAATACGTTGGCGCCATTGGCTTCAACTTTACTCGATATTTAAATGTGGGTTCATTACCAAATACAATCCAAAACCCGCCACGAGACAAAAAGAAATTTTGTAATTCAGCAAGTATCATAGAAAACTCAGCTCTACTATCCCCCTTAACTTCCCAAGTAGTTGAAATATCTCGACTATCAAAGCTAGATGATGTGAGACGCTGACCGTCTCTAGTGTTCATCTTTTGCCAATTTTCAACAGGATTAGCTATTGCTGGGTCCCAGTCATATAAGTGAGCACCAAATAAATCCTCATCATCGTAGTAAGATGTCCAATCAATTCCATCATTACTAATGGCCAACTCAAAAGGATCAAGCGGCAATCTTGAAGGATTGTCATGGCCGTTTGAAAAACCATAAGCATGAGGCTTGGGATTTTGAAGTGTCTCATCTTTAAATACTTTATTAGTCAACTATTGTCTACCTCCTTGTTGATAACTATATACAGCCGTTTCTCTGGCGTTTTGTCTGTTCATATTGCTACTTGTTCTAGCGATGTTAATTTCAGGAGCAAAGTTCTTACCTTCAATAGAACCTAGTAGATTAATGACAATATCCAGTTTTTGACCAAGGTCAGCGCTGATATTGCTTGTTAAATTTGAGGCTCTAAATTCTGGGTGATAATCTGCCATTCTCCCCATTAAATCTCCTATTAATGGGATAGCTGATGGCTTAGCAGGATTAATTGCAAATTCGTCACCAGCTTCACCGATAATGGCATTAGTAGCGCCAAAGACATGTCCACCGTTAGCCATTAATCTTGGACCAGAAGGACCACTAGCTTGACCGCGCCATTCGCCATACTTACCGTTATAGCCCATACCCATATCAGAACGCCATGTAGCATCATTAAACAGTGCAATTAGTTGATCTAACGGATTCCAAATATTCTTGTGTCCAGGCATAGCGTAATTATTAAATGTTGGGTCAATATACTGCAAAATTCCTTTTGATGGTGTACCGGCTTTAGCATTATTATCAGTCAAATTAATAGCGTGTGGATTACCGCCAGATTCATTGCCGATAATACGTTCAATCATATCTACATTAAAATCAGTTATCTTCTGGTGCATGTAAGCGGCGGCAGCCTTAATCATTGGACCGTATGCAGAAGCGGGTCTAGCACCACCAGCACCACTAAAGTCTAAATCTGCTAAAGTCTTTTTAAATGGCTTTGCAATAGCCTTTAAGAAACCATTTGAAATAGCATTTCCAAAACGACTAATAAACTCATTTCCACTAAAGCTAGCCTTTTCAAAGTAAGGCTTCTTTAAAAATGGAACTGGGTCTTTTTTTAATTCGTCCAAATGCTCAAACAAATAATCTGTCATATCTTCAGAGGCTTTATTTACATCGCCCTTACCTGAAGCATGGTGCGGTAGACTAGCAACCATTCCCATAAATTGCTCTGATAAATTATGTGGAAGAACTGCTGTATCAGAACCCAAGTAGCGAACTTCTTCACCCTTTAATCCGACGGGATAAATACCATTTTTCTTGTCATAAGCCAGTTCGTATCCTTGCTCACCAACCACTGCCAAATTTCCTTTTGGAGTACCAGAAGTACCTGTAGCATACTTAGCTAAACTAAGTGACTTGCCACCAAATTCAGTGATAACTGAATTGATTCCACCAATACCTTTGTTAACGTTAGTTATAACTTTTCCTAATGCGGTACTAGCTAGTCCCGGTAAAGAATTAAATGAAGTCTTAAATTTGCTTTTAACAGATGAAAGCCATGACTTCCAATCTTTTAAAAATTCGGATGAGAAACTATTTTCATCTTTAATAATTGAAGATGTCTTCGATTGAAAATTTTTCTGAATTCCCTTTAGGGCATCACTTTGATCAGACTTAGCATCCTTCCAAGCATTTTTCCATCCTTCCTTGAAAGAAGTATCGAAAGTTGATAATACGGACATTATGTTATCAACCGCATTTTTAAATGATTTATCAAATGTTATTGAACTAGTAGCTTTATTAGCTTGTTTAATCTGATTCTGTAACAAAACTCCTAGATTATTTTTAGATAATGTTTTCGACAAATTATCGAAGCTTTTACCCAAACGTTCAAAGGGATCGCTTTTATCATAGGATTTAATAAATTTGTTTAATTCGCTAAATGCCTTGGTTACTTGTTTGATAGGTGAAGTGAACTTAGTCCATGATTTAACATTCGCCTGAATAGATTTATCAAGCTTACTAAATAAGTCAGCAAGTTTTCCCTTAGATAATTCTTTTTTGAGATTTTCTAAATATTTATCGATTTTACTGTTCTTTAAAACAGAATTTAGGTTCTTTAAATCTTTGCTAAAATCTTTAAACGGATCTTTTTTCATCATTTTTCCAAATGAATTTAGAGAACTAAAGGATTTGGACACTTTTTGAATAGGCTTAGAGAATCTGTCCCACTTTTTAGTATCTTTAGAAAGGGATTTTGTTAGTTTGTCAAAATCTTTAGATAACTTCGACTTCTTAATATTCTTATCTAAATCATTTATATATTTAGATAATTTACTCTTCTTAAGGTACTTTTCAAAATTATTTAAATCATTTTTTATAGTTTTGAACGGATCATTTTTACCAATTTTGAATTTTGAGAGACTATTGAAACTTTTCGCTACTTTGCCAAAAGGCTTGGTCATCTTATTTAAAGATTTGTATGTACCACTAAAACTGGTTTCTAGCTTGTCTAAATCCTTGGCTATTCCAGAGCTTTTAAGAGAACTCTTTAATGAATTTAGTGCCGCTTGATATTTCTTTACAGCACCAGCCATCATTTTCACATTTTCAATATCTTTTTTACTGATTGATTTTTGAGAAGCTACTTTTTTAATTTCAGTTGAGGTTATGCTGGTTTTATGTGTTTGACTTTTTGACGACTTATGTGTAGCTTGAGGTTTTTTGATATTTTTAGGATTCCATATATTTTTCCAATCCGTTTGGATTCCTTTAATCATATTACTAAAGTTTTTCTTAACGTCTGGAATTATTTTGTCAAAACGTCCCATAAAAGAATCTTTCCCAATATCCCATAAATCCGCTAATCCGTTTATTGCTGCTCTACCAACAGATGCTATTATTCCTAATTTATTTTTGAAGGCACTAATTGGAATTTTAATTAAAAAATGTAAAACAGGATGGTATTTTTTTAAACTGGTCATATTTTTAGACCATTGTTCTTTTGCTTGAGCAAAATTATAGCCAACTTTTTGTACTATGTTTTTAGGCTTATGTTTAGATGAATAGTCATTATAACCTGTTAAGAAGTTACTAGCTCCTAGACCACCTAATTTACCCAACGCCTGTCCTATCATGGCACCTAAAGCTGGTTGCCCAAAATACGCTCCGATTCCACCTCCAATGGCGGTACCAATACCAGAACCAATTCCACTAAACTTTTGATCTTGATTTTTAGATTTAATTCCTTTATATAAATCAACTGCTCCAACTACAGCAGTAATACCACCGGCAAATTTCATACCAGCACTATTTCCTAAGGCTTTAAACTTCTCTCCGAATCCATTAGCTTTTTTTAAATCATTAATGCCAATAAACTTACTTACATCAAATGATTTTCCGGCTTTACCATTTCCAAATAGCTTGGACAACAATCCACCATCTTTAATGCCGATACCAGCAATCTTTAATAATGGATCAAAGACACCCTTAGCCATTTTAAAGCCCTTAATTGCAACTAGTGCTCCAGCAATAGCTTGAATTGACTTCTTGTGTTTAGCAGCAGCACTTAATAGGCTTTCAAATGTCTTCAGAGGATCGGCTGAATCCTTGGCATTTTTATCAGTTAACCCAAACATATTAGCAATGGTTGTCATGATAGACTTCATATCATTCCAAACAGCTTTACCAAAGATTGAAGCTATCTCACCGACATCTTTACCAATTTTCATAATGGTATCTTTATGACCATCAACATATTTAATAATGTCACCAATACCATTTAAAACAGTGGCTGTGGCTGACCCAATAGCTTTTGAATACTTTTGCATCGCATCATCTGATAAAAGATCACGAATAGCACCACTTGCCGATTTAGTAGTATTGAAGGTTTGTGACATAACATCACCCATTAATTTGCTAAACCTTGAATGGATATACATTCCCATCCCCATGTATGATGTCATAGCCTCTTGAGTACCGCCAGAATATTTCTTGCCTAGATATTCAAGAGTTTCAGTGAATTGTGTAGCACTAAGTTTACCAGCCGCTGACATAGCATATAGCTGTTTCATGGACTTACCAGTAGCTTTTTGCAAGGCTTCACCAAACATAGGGAATCGGTTAATCATGACGGCCATATCTTCTGAACTGGCTTTACCGCCGGCAACAATCTTAGCAAATTGCTCACCTGATTCAGCTAGTGCATCATTTGACATATGTAGAGTTGAACCCAAGGCGATAAATGAATTAGTCCAGTCCTTAGTTTCAGCAACATTTGAATGAACGTGGTAGAACGACTGAGACATTTTGTTGATCGTATCAGCTGCATAAATAGAGTGCTGTGACAAAGAATTAATATAATCAACTAAAACTTTCCCATCTCTGGGTGCTTCCGTTGTCAGTGAAGTCCAAACGGTCTTCATCGTATCTTGTTCCTTGTTGTACTCCATACCGGCTGCAGTTGCTGATTTCAAGCCACTTGTTAGCTGCATTAGTCCATTAGAAATCAATTGACCAGCAAAGGTACCAGCTATTATTTCTTTAAGATGACTAAATTTCTTTGTAGCAGTATCAACTGATGAAGTATTAACATTGATATCTTTTGTAACAGGCTTAGACATTTCATCAATCGCACTTTTGATTTTTGAAAAGTCGCCTTGATTGGCGACAAAGTCTAATTGAGTGCGTGCTTCTTTTGGCACCTTATGAAACATGTCCATGAAGCTGTTATAGTGCCGTTGATCTGCTATGAAATCAAGCTTGGTTTTCTTCTCTTTAGGTAAAGAATCGTAATCTCGTTTAGCGGCTTCAAGTGCTTGTTTATCAAACTTTGTTTTTAACTCTGTTTGAATATTTTTAGGTAAAGTATTCAAATAGCCTTCAAAACTAGAAAAGCCACTGTGATCGGCAATGGCTTTTAGCTGAGTTTGAATATCCTTAGGTAATCCTTGAATTTTCTGATCAAAGGTAACGATTTTCTGCTCATCGGCAGTAACATCGAGTTTTACGTTCTTATCCTTGATGTTGTCCATTGCTTGTTTAACTCTCTGAGCAGTCGGAGTTAACTGATCTTTACCAAGAAAATTAATAACTTTGTTTACTACGATATCTGACATCTATTCTCGCCCCCTTTCCATGACCAGATCATGAAACGCTTTTGCACTGATTTGTTTTCTTTGAATGTCGTCCGACTCCTTGCCGAAATTGTTAGCAAAATCTTTAACCTCGAAAAGTGAAGATTCAATTGATCGATTTTGTGTTTCAATATCTTCAATCAGACCTACTGGTCTTACCATTGAGGATTTAAGACGTTCATTCTCAAGATCGTCATATTGAGCAAGCAACGCTCCACGACACAAATCATTAAATTCAAAGGGAGTTAACTTCCAAAAATCATCAATATTTGTAATACCGATAATTCTTCTAGCTCTACTTATCTGCTCATCCAAATCAAATTGATTTACTTGCTTGCTTCCTTGATTCTCTTGTTTGCTTCCTTCATGTTTTCTTCGAGTTGATCGATTTGAATTTGAGTCATTTCTTTTTCTTCGGTTTTTACCGATTTCAATTCCAAACTCTTCTTCATACCTTTGATCAAACGATCTCCGTATCTCATCCACTCGCTTATTTTCGCTTTTAAAAAACCTGCGTCAATTAGTCCCTTAATGATTTCGCTAGTAACTTCGTGGATATCGTCAAATCGACCATCTTCACTTAATTGATCAACCAACTCATCTTCTTTAAGCAAATTCCCAGCAACAGCCTTAAAGAAAGTAATCACTGAATCTACATTGTCAGAAAATAAACCATCTAAAAATGAATTGAACTTGTCAGTACGTTTATCCTTGTCTTCACCAGCAATATTTTTGTATAAAAGGTAATTAAAAGTAGGTGTGACTATTCCTTTTTTTGTCTCTAAAGTTAGCATTTTAATTTCTCCTAATAATTTAATTCCGACCACCACCGCTCAAGCATGTGAGTATGCACTTTATTAGATACTAAACGGTCGGCTTAGTATCCGAAGATACTGATGATCCTGTACCTGAACTTGTATTTGAACTTCCTGAATTAGATGTATTAACCAGTTTAGAAGCTCCAGGGCCCATGACATCTTCACCAGTTGTTGTATCTTGAACTGTAATGGTTTCATCATCGACAGTATTATCAACTGTTTTCCCATTTTCTGTACCAATGTCACTTGGATGTGCCCAGTTGTAATACTTATCTAAGTCATCAAGTACACCATCTTCAAAGTCAGATTCGTCCAATTCAAAAGCGTTCTCATCAGAATTAATTGCTCGTTCAACACCATTTACTTCAAATTGAAGATTGGATGTAACGATTCCACCAAGTGCTTCAGTATTTGGCAAGTTAGGAACATAAGATTGAGAAAATTGTGCTTGAACTTTGCGATTTGGTTTTGTTCCATGAAGCGTATTTAAATCAACACGCCATAAGCCGATTAATTCACCTTTTTCCCATGCTGCATATAGATCCCAATAGAGATCTTTTCCATTGTTGGCAGGATCATCAAAAATAACATCTACTGTTCTTTGCTGATTAATAGCGCCAACACCCTTAGCCGTTCCACGCTTAGTGGCGGTTGATTGAACTGCTCGTGTGTTAGTACCTGATGTAGCACCTTGTTGACCTAAAATATGTGCCTTATTAGCTACTGGCTCATGCATAAAGCGCTTATACAGATAGATGATTTTATCTGCATCGCGGCCTTTAAAGGCCTTTTTGAATTTGTTTTCTGGTTTTGTATCGTCAGCCATTTTATTTCCTTCTTTCCAATTTTTGGGTAAAAAAATAGACATTTACTTTTGAAATGAATGTCTAAATAAATGATTTTTCTGTTATGTTGTAATCTATTGTGATTGTTACATGCCTCAATGATTGTGAAGTTGAATTATCAATAACTTCAATTTCGTTATGTGCAACCGATTTGCAATTATAATTCGATAATCTTAGATACATTAAATAATTTCTGATCATGTAACATGTATCCATCATCAAGCCATGATCATTGTCAACATCATCAAAATAATCAACATACAATGTATAACTCGATCGTTGTTCATTTTTAGCACGTTGACTATCTTCTGTTGATCCAGTTGAAACAATAATTTGAGGATAACTGTTGCTATCACTCTCTCTAGAATCAAAAATCGGTATGTTGTCTACTATGATGTTGATAGTTTTAATAGCTGATGTAACCATATCTCTTTGTGGTGAAATCAATCTCATCACCTACTTTATTGAATTTTTGATAATCTCATCAGAATACGTGTCTACATCAAGATCCATACCAGAATCATGCATAACATGCTGAGCCGGATAATTTCTATCCTTTAGGCCATTTTCAAACGCTTGGATGTATTCATATCCTTCTTTGGATTCAGCATTAGCGTAGATATCAGATGACGTCTTATCCTTAGATGTGTGCTTAGCAACTGACTTCCATAGATTACCGTGACCAACATAACCACTCTTAGAATGATATTCACGTTCTCTGATAAGCTTTTGAGCACCATCAACTTCATCATTAGCAATCTTATCAACGGCTTTAGGCACATTGACTTTGAGCCGTGCTTTATCTTGAAGTATTAGCTCTGCCAAATCGGAGTTGCCAGACTGTTTTAGTGATCTAGCCATAGCGATTAGTGGATCACTAAAGTTATCCTTAGCTTGAATTCTGACTATCGGTACGTGCTCGTTATTCCAACTCATAGCTTCGCTTCCGTTCCAACAACATATAATGTCGTTCTGCTCTTATGGTGTCTAACTTGTTTAACAATATACTTAGGAGATTGTTGCTTTTCGTCGTATTCACCCTCAAAAGCGACATAGTCAGCCGTTTCAGGGCAATTCAATCTGATTACCCATGACTTATCGTATTGCTTACCAAGGACATTAATTTGCTCCTGTGTTCCATTCAATTCTGTAACTCTCGCACCATAAAATTTAGTCGCTACCAAAAGTTTAGTGTGATTGAGTATATCATTATTAGATTTACCAATTTTTCTAATTAAATAAATAGTAGGTCTAATCAAACGTCATCACACTCCCACGATGGTCATTTTCTTCAAGCCCATCTTTGTATTGGTTCAGTAAATCAAAGTAAGGTGACAAATCAGTATCAGAGAATGTCAATGACATTCCTTCTTCTGTAATTGACTTAGTACCCTCATAATTCTCTTTAGTTACTGCATTTTGAGTAACCTTTTGAACTATGACAGTTAGCTTAGAATCAATATCATCAATATCCAGATACAACTTAATTTCATCAATTGCATTCTCAATATAGATTTTAATTCTTGGTATACGTGGATCATCAGTTTGTATGTCATTGATAACTTCGATATTAGATAATACTGCATCGATGACAGTATTATCTTGAGTTTCGCTCATGAAATCACCCCATTACTTGCTTGATGAGGAACTTGATGAAGAACTTGCGGCGGCCTTCTTAGCTTTGGTATTGATGTTAGTTACGACATACTTTGGATCAATCTTGAACTGGTACGCAACAACACCGATATTACGTGGGTCAGTCACTATCTTGTAATAAGGCACGGTGGCATTTTCTAATGTAGTAACTGTTAGTCCAACATATGATTGAGTAATATCATATCCTAAACCATTCGGATGCATTGAAACAATACGACGATTAATCAATGCTGATTGACCACCTTTTCCAAGTGCGTCACGTGTTACTTCAACCGCATTTTGACTAGCTGGTGCAGTTGAATAGCGCAATGCACCGTCCGTCATTGCATACATAATTGTTGTGCCATCTGCATCTAGTGGAATATCGTCATCTTCAACGATCGGAATACCATTGTAGGTTGTCAATGGGGTTCCACCTTGTGATGGTTGAATATCGGCAATTAAGTTTTGTTCACGCATTGCATATACAGTAGCTGAATTGACTACCAATCTTGTTAGTGTTGGAGTAGCAACATCACCCATTCTAGATAGAGCAGCTAAGTAGTTGCCGGCTGATAAGTCTTGAACGGTATCAAAGCCAAATGACTTACTTTCTTTTAAATCATCTAATAGATACATGTTTTTGAGCATTGCAAGAAGTAATCGTTGATCTTGTCGTTGCCAGTAATTTGAGAATTTAGATGTGACACGTCCTTCGACATTTGCACCTGATACTTGTTGAGAAAAGTCTGTTTCACCAAATGCTTTGGCTTGGTAAAATTTGACGGCATTATGTTCGTCACTAGTGATACCTTCAACAGTAATATCGTCAGTATCATTCCAGTCTTGAGGTTCACCACTTAAATCGTTCAAAACCGGAATATTCATCAATCGACCGGGATCTTGTAGATGTGCGCCCATCACATCATCGGCGGTAACCGCACCAGATGTTAAAAGACGATTAGTTTTAGTAGAGTCGTTAGTAATGTATTGTGCCCATAATTCAGGAATAACCAATTGTCCTAAAAATGTTGAGCCAGTAAATTGTGGCATTTAAATTTCCTTCTTTCTATTCGTTTAAATATTCTTTTTTAATTAGATCAGGATTGTCCATATAAACCTTTGTAAGCTCTTCAAGGCTCATATCTTTTAAATCCTTATCAAGTGTCACTGTCGCTTTACCCGTGGCAGTTTGAGGTGTACTTTTGCCCTTGAGACGTTTCTCAACACCTTCTTGCACAGCGTTATCAAATATTGTTTTCACATTATCAAGGTTTTGTTGAGTTTCTTCATCGTTTGACCCAACAAACAACTTTGCAAATGATTGTGGTAGTTCCTTATCAGCAGCAATCTTATAGGCTGACTCAATCAAAGTACGATGTTCGTTTTCTGCTTGTAATTCTTCAAGTTTCTTCTTCAAGTCAGCAGTTTCAGCATCGGCTCTTTCTTTATCAGTCATCTTGGCTTCAGCATCGTGCTTTGAAATAGCTTCTTTAATCATGTCAGGAATATTGGCTACTTGGCCTTGCAAATCCTTGATAATTTCATCGGCTTTCGCCTTTTCCTTTGCCTTACCTTGGCTGATAAGTTGATCGACCTTTTCTTGTTGCTTATCATCAAACTTCACTTCTACATCAGCGGGTTTTTTTGGGTCTTGTTGTTTGCTTGGATCATTAATAATTTCAGTCATTGAGTTATCCTCCCGTTTTAAGCCCGTCGGCTATTTTTCCATTTAGAGTCCGTCGACTATATCCATGGCTCTTTAATGCCTGACACACGTTTGAAGGCAATAAAAAGATGACTATTAAAGTCGTCTATAAATCATTTAATTCATCCGCAACATCATGATCACTTGTATCCCAATCATCGTCATCATTAACTTCGATAACTGTGCATTGACAATTTGGGTGCATCAAAGGGAAATTAACACCTTCTTCAGCGTCATCGACGTTGTAAATGTTGCCATCCAAATCAGAACAGTCAGCACATGTTGTTGGTGATTCAAGAGAAATATATTTATATTTTTTAACATTTGTTGATATAAAATCTTGTAATCTGGTTCTATTCATAGCTTGAGCAGTGGCAGTTCTGATCATGCCTGCTGCACGTCCCATTTGACCATTAGAGGAATTATCTCCGCCAGTCAAAATGTCCTTAATGTCTTTAGTCCAATTTAGAGAATCCTTAGGACTCTTAGCAGCCTTTTCAGCCACTTCACGAACCTTTCTTAATGTCTGCATAGTTTGCTTATTAACTGAAGAAAACATTCCAGAATCCACATGACTATCTAATACAGCATTTTTAGTAGACTTATAAAGAATTGCATCAACGTTTTTACTTTGCTCGGCAATATGCTGATGATTCTTGATCACGTTCTTCGCCTGTGCATATGTTGGTGCATTGACAACATTAGGAATATTCTCGGTGGCAACACCTAAATGAATCTTCTGTGCCATCGACTGTCTGACAATATCTTGAGTAACTTTTGCCATCAACATGTCACCATTAGACTTCAATTTATTATCGCCAAATGCCATCTTGATAAGATTCTGATCATCAGAACTAGCATTATAAAATGTATCTTTCAAATTATTAAGGAAGTCAGCAATTTCATCAGGATTAGCTTTAGCTGACCATGATTTATTAGCTCCAATAAACGCATTAACATCACTAATAACTTTTGATTGAGTATCACGATACATTGATTCGATTTCTTTAACACGTTCATCTTGTTTCCCGTAAATCTTTTGAGCAATACTAATCGCTTGGCTTTTCGTCAGTTTCATTATCAGTTACCTCATCATGGTTAGAATTGTCGGTGTCATCACCATTATCATCTTGAGGTTCATCAGGCTTTCTAGGAAATACATTATTAAACGGATTGTTATTATTATCATTTTCATCTTGTTCGTCAATACGCTGTTGTTCGGCATCATTACTTACGCCAGTAATCGGTTCAATTTGCTCACGAATAGTCTGATCTGATACCTTACCAGTATTAACCAAAGCAGTAACCGTCTGCATAATCTCTGTATTATTTTTAGGCATGTTAGGAGTATAGATAGGATTGATATTCTCAATCATTCCAGCATTCTTAATGCTTCCCAATGCTTGCCAATAATTTCCAAGCAATCGTAAACGTCTCATCAGGCCACGTGTATATAGTGACTCTTGATTAGAACGTTCCTGATCGTTGCCCCATAATTTGTAAGACATAGCAACACCCGATGCATTTGACGCAAAGTTAGCGTCGCTTGTGTCGGGTGTATTTGTGTCTTTGTGGATCTCCATGCTAAGAGCGTCGATATAAAGCTTCCAGCCGTCTGAGTTTAATTCTTTAGTTAGATATGAGGCAGTTGGTTGAACAATTTGACTGTTATCATTGATACCATTCTTAACCAATGCTGGTTTCAACCAAATCTTACTTTGACGCGTATTGATTTCAGGTGTCTTCCTGTAGATAATATTGCCGTCTTTATCGGTCAATGGTTGCCCATCAGCGCCGACCCACGGAGTTTTAGGAACATCTATATCACCTGTGATCATCAACATAGCATTGCTGAAATCTTCTTGCGAGTTTGCCATTTCAGACTTGCTCTTGTCGATTGAATCAATAGTATCAAGCTTATATTCCCAGTCACCCATACGCTCATCGTTATTGATATATTCGGTTAATGGAACTGCGTCAAAGCTATGTTCTTGATTATCAGATAATATTAATTGACCATCAAAATTTGATGTGGGCTTATAAATAAAAATATTAGTATCCGTATAAATAACCGTGTACCAATAATCTTGTTCATTGAAATTTACATTGTAATAATAAACTCCAAATAAAGAATGCTGTTCTATTGACGAATCATAAACTACAAAGGCATTTGCAGGGTCAATAGGGCGTAATGCAACTTCGTTGGTATTTTCACGGACATATACCAACTCGTAAGCACGTCCCATGATAGACAGGTTCTTACCCATTATTTTTTCGTGATACGATTCATCATTCTTGGAATTGAACTCATTGATTAAATCTTTGAGATTATCTTCGTCAGTTTCAGATGTTTCAGCTTGATCGTTATATTGAAATTTAATATCATTGCCAAATCTATAACCAGTTTTTATTTCCGTAATGAAGTGAGCAAATCCACTTGCGATACGATTATCAGCACGGTTATCTGCTTTCTCACTATCCCAGTAATGGATATCATTGTCTCCAATGTAATAGCGATACAGAGTCAGTAATCTTGGTACTTGTAGTGCTTGATGTTTCTCAATAAATTTAGTTGCTAATTCGCCTAACTTAACAGGGTCGTCCTTGATAACGTCAAACAACTCGGCTGGCATTTTATATTGCTTGTTTGAATCAAGTGAGAAACGTCGCCCGCTGAGCATATGAACTGTTCTTTGATTCGGATAAGGCAAGCTTGAATAATACGCCATTTGATTATCTTCAATTGCCATTGGATCACTCTCCTTTCTCTAAAGCCCCAAGCTATCTAAATAACTAGCCTGATCATTGATTGATGGTGCAGATGTTTCTGTTTCCATTGACATGACTGATTCAGCAACACCAGTCAAAGCATCGGATGCATCATCATGTAGATTCTTACCAGCACGTTGATACTTCTTGATTGCATCAAAAAAGACTGGGAAACGTAGCTTCCAGTCCTCGGGATAATGCACGTGTTCTTCTACCCAACTTGAGTTAGATAGGATACGTGCATCTTTATTTTGACCATTATGGAACCAATTGATAACAGTACGGTTAGTCTTATACTCATTCTTTAACTTGGTATCAACTTGTCTGGCAAATCCTTTACCACCATTGTTAGATTCAATTCTAGCAAGATTAACTTTGTTCCGATAATAACTTTCAGTTACTAAGGATTCAGTAACTTCCATAGGCTCTTGTGTCATAACTACATCCAAGATATAGGGTTCCTGCTTGTACATCCCATAAACGATTGATACAAGATAATCACTACCCTCATCAGCCGTATCACAATAAGCATAAATGCCACTAAATTCAGGTTGTTTCGTGTAAGTATTGAACTTCTGATATAAAGCACCTTTTAAGTCAATTGGTTCTTGCTGATAGTTAGCTGCTGCAATCTCAGGAGACATAACAGCAATCTTCTGTTTATACTCATCTAGTGACAAAACATCATCACATAACATTGAGCCATCGTCCTGCTTAGCCTTCATATTGATATGCTTGACCTTATAGCCAGCCTTAGGCATCTCAGTCAACACACGTCCAGCAAGATCACCACTAGCCCATCTAGTCATGATGATCAATACTTTGCCACCCTTTTCAAGACGTGACAGCATTGTATCGACATACCAACGATAGATATCGCTCAATCGATTAGCGTTATTAGCTTCTTGTGCTGACTTGATAACATCATCAATGATAATCAGATCAGCACCGAATCCGGTAGCAGTACCACTTGGAGATGTAGCAAGATAATTATTAACTGGATTGCCTTCAAGACTCCACATATTCATTGCAGCATCCCCATATTTAATATGAGTGTTTGGAAATATATCGTTATAAACTAGAATATCTTCATCGGCTTTGACTTCTTGAATAGTATTACGTACAGACTTAGAAAATACAGTTGATAGCGTTTCATTATATGAGCCTGTCATGATCCGTTCTGTACTATCTCGTCCTAGAATCCATTCAACGAAATTAGTAGCCGTTAATGACTTGCCGTGTCTTGGAGGTTCATTGACTACTAATATTTGAGTATCATTGGTTAGAAAATCCTCCAAGTCATTACACAAATCGATCAGGTATTTTCGATTAGATTTGTAGAACCCTGGCATCCTCAACTGACAAAAATCAAAGAAATGGCGCCGTGCTAACTCAATCTTTGCACCACGTCTGATTAGCTCACTTCTGTTCATGAGCAATCTTTTTCAACTCGGCATCAGTAAGATTTGCATACGGATTATGAACATTTAAGCCACCAGATAACTCAGTTTCATGTTTATCACGCCATTCATCAGGTTTACGATTCTTTAACCAAAAAATAGCAGCAGTCGTATCAGGTGGAATCTCTTTTTCAACTAAACCAAGTTTGATACGTCTGGTAGTTTTCACACCTTTGATAGCAGCATCTTTAATTTCTTGTTTAGATGCTTCAGGATGCTTCAGCTTCCACTTGTTTTCGTAGTCACGTCTTCTAACATCAATTAACTCATCGTCAAGTGGGACTACTTTATATTGAGTCTCAGTGGCAGTAAAACCCTTGGCACGCTTGAATAAGGCGTTCTCAATTTCACGATCAACAACGGTTTTTCCCTTTTTTAGGGACTCCACAATCTCCAACTTCTTGTTTTTCCAATTGTAAAGAGTAGAAGTAGAGATACCAATATTGTGGGCAATTTGTTCATCAGTTAAGCCGTCCCTTGCCCAACCTTCCAATTGAATTAATCCTTCTGGAGTTGTCCACTTGTCAATTTCTGACTTAGCCAATGTAATCACCTACTTTCTAATTATTTTCTTTTTATTAATATGCTTTTTCTTTTTTCGTTCTTCTTTATCAATATGGCCGATTATTTTAGCCTCAACAGGAGTCATATATCCGCATGATGTCTTAATCATCTTCATGGCTAAACACCTTTCTATTGCCGTCCTCATCAATCTCGCCAAGTATATTTCTATGTACTAGCACGCTGATCAATTGGTCATTAGCATCATCATTAAGCCCTAAAACTACTTTGAGATAGTTATTTCCACAAACATCACTACCGCGAATTAGATTAATGGCTTGCTGAACGGTATCTTCATTAATAAGCAATTTAATTACATTGCTCATTTTCGATCACCTCCCAATCGTCAGATAACATGTCTGTTTGACTGGCTAACCAGCCTAGTTGAATTTGATTAGATGTTGTTTTAATTGCTAATAAATCAGTGATCTTTGCCGTATCTGCATTGATACAAGTTAATTGAGTGATTATGCTATTTTCAAATCCATCAACATGCTCATAGTCATCAAATCTAGCAGCGTATGCTCCATAAACATCTTCGCCTTTTACTAGAAACACAAATTGATCTTTGCCATTCCAATTTTTACGTGCCACTCTCTTACCTTGTTTTAATTGTCCTAATGCTTCACTAAATGTCATATTTTTTCCTCCAAAATAAAAAGGCCAGCCATAATTGACTGGTCTAAAATTAATAGTTTGATTAGGATTTGAACCTATATCTTGCCCTTATAAGGAGCCTGCTCTAACCAATTGAGCTATCAAACTAGTAAAAACGTGGATATCCGGAATCGAACCGGATTGCTAAGTCTTAAAAGTAAGTTAGTATTCGAAATAAATTAAAGGAATGTCTACAATTGCTGTGTGATAAACGAAGATCAGGGGAGAAATTTTGCTTAACAGTAGCCATACATCCACGTAGCATGATCAGCTTTATCATCACTGATCATTGAGAGTTAAACCAAATGTGTGGGCCATTTAAATAGGTGGCCCTTCCTATATTTGCTCCTTTTGAAGCGGTAGAGTAACCGCATATCTGATTCTTTCTACGATACCAATATTACTCAGAAGTACTCCGAATGTCCTACGGAGTTTATCCACTCAAACTCCACTATTTTCGGTCTTCATAACATTTACTTCCATGTCGTAGTAGTCACTAAATGCATCAGCAAAATATAGCATAGCCATTCGTTTGCATTCAAAATATCTCGATGATTCGTATTTCGATTGTTCCAAAGCCGAAGTATTACCTTCACCATACAAAAAACAGTATTTCATAATCGTCTTAAAGTAATGGTTATCTGGTCCATCAGGCATACGATCAACTACTTTATAAGTGGCTTTGACCAAATCTATTGCCCACAGTTGCCCCATAATCTTGTCCTCTTGCGTGTTTCTGGTCGTTCCTGACGTTCCAACAGTATCAAAACTGGGTGACTGTATCGACGCGATATTCATATGTGAACGGGCCTTCAATCTGGGAAACTCATGCTCAAAATAGTATTTAACGTTCTTAATTGTTTGATCTTCATCTAGTTCTGGAAATAATCCCATTAATACAGCCCCCACGTTGTGATATAATTGATTTGCTAAGTTCAATCAGCTGCTCACTTCTTGTGTGGGTGGCTTTTTTATTTTGTCCTAATAATGCAAATGATCATTGATATAAAGATTATCTGTACAGCCGTGAACTAAAGAGAACTCTAGCCGTTCCTTACTAGAAATATGTAGTCTCACAAGATTGCCAACTTTCATATTTCCAAATCCACGATCAATCCAATCCTTCATCATCTTCAACCTCATTCGCAT
>NZ_MYFM01000012.1:0-22341 GCF_002179915.1 Companilactobacillus bobalius | reverse complement strand
TTGTTGACGGACCCGATAGCAAAATACTTCCAACTGCTGAACCACTAAACAGATTTAAAGTGGATGGCAATTGTGATACTTGGCTTGAAGAAGTTCCACCACCAGTAGTTCCTCCAGTAGTAGTTCCTCCAGCGTTACCGCCTGTACTGCCACCAGTATTGTTTGATGAGGAGCCAAACCATTTTGATTCTAAAGAAATATAGTTAGTACCTAAATCTGTTTTTGCAGTGTGAGCTACGTCTCCTTTGTCATCAATTATTTTAATTCCAACAGGCATCATGTTACTGCGATTTCTTGCCTCATTATCAATTACATTTACCATTAATCTGCCCCCAATTCTGATTCTATATATTGCCAATGCTTTTCAATATCAGGATCAACTTGACCAATAGCGAAATCACTATTTAAAGCTGTTTGAATAGCTTTAGTAAAATCGTTGTTCTTGATAGCTTCTTCAATAACGGACATACGGTTGTTGTAGTCAGATAACTTGGCCAAAACAATATCATCTAAATTTTGAATATTATTCATAATCAAATCTGTATATGACTTTTGAAGCTGTCCTAACTCGTATAAAGCTCTTTCACCCTCACCCCAATATTCTTTATGAGGGAGTTCATCAGGATAATAATTACTATCTTCTAAAATTCGCACATTGAAAAATAAAGTTTTAACAACATTTAAATTCTTATCTCTAAATTTGAAATAGGCGTTTCGATAATCTCCTGCATGAATAGTTGCCTCTTTTGGTAATGAGAAACTGATCAAACCTGAAGTTGGATCTTTGGAATCGAAATTATTATCAGTTGTAATTGGAATACCTGCTGAATCTGTTCCAACGAAATCTCCATGCCAGCCTGTTAGATCTAATTTATTACCGTAATTCAGCATCTGAACATCAACAGTAGCCAAACCACCTTCGCCTTGCTTAGCCAAAAGAATTGGCATAACCCGTTTTGTGATCTGTCGCATATAAACACTTTGAGGACTGTTCATATTGTTTTCGTCAGATGAATCTAATCTGTCTAAATAAAATGCTTCTTCTTTACCAATATCAAAAATCATAATTTGAGGAATTGGTAAATCTGTTGTTACATCCATATTTTTACTTCCTTTCTAAAATACTCCTGGCTTTTTAATTCCGTTAGAAGTAGAATTTTCATTTTTTAAATGATCTATTTGTGACTGCAAGACACGTACTTTGTCGTCAATTTCATCTTTTTTATAATATTGATCAGAAAACTTACTTAAAAATTCCGCCGTTTTAGCAGAAATAATTGTTTCAACAAACCCTTTAAAGTCGCTTAACATATCTTTAAGCTTTGCAAAAAAGTTTCTTTGATCAGTTTCATATTCATACAATGAATTGATAGATTTCTGAATCTGATCATTATTGCTATTTAAGCTATCTTTAAAATTGCTATCAATTACACCATTCCATTTATCTAAATCAACATCATGCCAATAATTAGGTAAGTCAGGAACTGGTGGGAATACCGTTTCATCAGTTACAGCTTTAAAGTTATATACTTCTGAATCAGTAGTGCCATCAGAATTTTGCTTTGAAATAATTACTTTTTCACCATTGTCAAAACTTAAAACTGCTGTCTTTCCATCTTTAGACTGCATACTCAAGCCTGGAAACTCTGATTTAACTACTCCGTCTGGTAAGTACAATTAATCACGCCCCCTGTCATCAATTATTTTAATTCCAACAGGCATTTTATTAGCGCGTCCCCTTGCTGTATTATCAATCACGTTTACCATTAATTTGCCTCCAATTCTGATTCTATATATTGCCAATGCTTTTCAATATCAGGATCAACTTGACCAATATTAAAATCACTTTCTTTTAATTCAGACATTTCACCGTCTGTAAATTCGTAATATTCGTTAGTTGTAATAATTTCTACAATCCCATTTTTTGAATCTATAAATGTTGCCCGTAGGTATCCTTTTGGGATATTTGCGGGTTTATTTAATGTATTTTCATCAAAATAAAAAGGACCCGAAGTATCAATTAACTCCATGTCCTTAACGTATTTCGCATAAGTATTATTTTGATTCATTAAATCTTTAATATGATTGTCTAAGTCAATCACGGCTAAATAATGTGTCTGTGGATAATAAAACTCTTTAGTAATTGGATCAGCAATTCTACGTATATCTTCCACTATACCTCGCCTACTTTCTGTGTAATGAATGGACTTGCAATAATTCCATTTGAGATTGAAGTAGCTCCATTGTATCTAGCGTTAGCTAAAGAACTTTGAACTGATAACTCATAGTCTGATAGTGTTTGGGACGTATTATTTAATGTAACCTCATAAGTATTTGCATAACTTAGCGGATTGTATTTAATACTAACGACCGTGACCCAAGTAGTAAAATTCTCTGGTTCTATATCACAATAAACCATATCTCCAATATTGAAAGTATCATCTCCAGAATAAGTCATTGTGATATCCACAGTTGGCTCTGTCTTCATTTGAGATAGTGCATATTTTCTCATTTCTTCAGGGTCTTCAATATCGTTGTTCGTAACGGCTGGGCCAGGACGTTCACCCCACTCTTGAATAGATTTTTCATCTCTAATTATAAAAGGATGAAAGTAATCAGTAGAATGGTCATCTTCTGCATTATCATCATCTGACTTCTTAACTTCCGTTGGTTCAACATCTGTATCACCAGTAAATACGAAATTATCGGCACATACCCACTCATTAGTTGCTACACGATACCATGTCTTACCGTTAGCTCCATCAGTAATCTCACCGTCTATTTTCCATTGTGTTCCGTTAGCAAGCTTTCTACCCACTTCATGCTGCGGAGTCCAAGGTGAATCATAAACGATTGATTCAGTAGGCGTTACTTCTGATGGACTTACATCGGTTTTTGCTTTGAAATCTAATTGATCCTGCATTACCCATTGATTGGTTCCGACTTGATACCATGATTTGCCTTGAGCACCATCGGAAACAGATGAACTAATTACCCATTGAGTTCCTGGTGCTAGTGTTCCACCCGTTTTGTTTTGAGGTGTAAACGGTGAATCATAGACATAAACGATTGATGCACCATCATTACTAGAATCAGCTTCAGGTGCCTTAACAGTACCCTGTCCACTTACAGGATTTATAGTATGATCCTCTGGTTTCACGCTTCCATCTTTATCAAAATTGATGTATTGAGAATCAACCCACTGATTAGTAGCTACTTCGTAATATGTAATATCATTAACAACTTTTTTGTTATGAATTGCCCATGTTGACCCATTGACCAAGTGATTAACTATTGAATCAGGTTTCAATGGATCACTTAACACAGGTGCACCACCTGAAACCATTGTATTGACTGTACCAATAGCATTTCCTACTGGTAGAACTTTGCCACTAGAAGTATCTTCCTTTAGTGAGTCTGTGGAAGTCTTAATTGTTCCTTGTCCGGTCACTTGAGTAATAATGTGATTTTCTGGTTGAACATCGCCGTTCTTATCAAATACAATGTACTTTTCGTTAACCCAACCATTGGTTGATACACGGTACCATGTTTCACCATTAGCTACTACCTTAGAATCCATTACCCATTTAGTTCCGTTAGGCAAGTTCTGGACTGCATTAGTAGGCTTATTAGGATCATCCACAACAGGAGCACCATTAGTTTCCATCGTATTGATAGTCCCAATAGCTGTACCAATAGGAGAGGTAACTGGTGCGTTAGCTTTGCCGTAAACCCTAGCAATATTTTGAATTTCTGTGGTATCAATGTTAGCTGTGAATGTAGGCGTGTTGTTAATGTATCTAAATGACTTATTAACCTTATGCTGCCAATCATTCATAGGAATTAAAGTAATATTTTTGTTATCAGCTACAACAACTAAATTAAATTTTTCAATACAATCATTTACACATTCAAGCCCTGATTTTTCACCGTAGTCTGTGAATGTTAATTTATCAGTTGTACCAGAAACTTTCCAAGTAAACCCATGATTACCGAGTTCGTTTTGATCAAAAACGAAGCTCATCAAATCGTTGGCTGAAAGTTTTTTAGTACCTTTGATCTTATCGTATTGATAAACATATTGGCAATCAAACCAGATATGTGTGGCTGAAACAGTTCGTTTGAAGTCATACCCCTCATCGTCCTTTTCGGCCTGCTTGATACGATATCTTTGACCATCAAATACAATATAATTTTCATTTTGCAATAATTGATAGCCTATAGAATTATCGTTAATCGCTGTGAAATCAATTTGATTGGTCTTATTCATTTCTTCTGAATTGCTCAATGATCCTCTATCAATGCAAGTAAGAGTTTCATCATACTTGTCTTCTCTATCCTGAACTCTATATTTTTTAAAATTAATCATAGATATATAAAAGGAAAATCAAATGTGACAGTGCCACTAAAGCCTGCCAAGCTGAAATCATTCCAACCTTTCTTTAAATTGATGTGACCGTGATTAGTTTCTATTTCGCAAGAATCACCATTAAGCAGTGGGTGCACACCTTTTAAAACTAGAGAATCATTTGAAAAAATATTTGAGTTCATAGAGAAAACATCTTGGGTGGTTATATTAGTCAAGCTAGGACTACCAGAACCCTTAAAAATAATATTTAATTCATGATTCTGTTCATACGGTTGGATATCAAAATCGCTGGGATTAAATATTTTAAAGGTTCCTTGAGAGTGAGTGTAATTCAAATCAGTTGTTGAAAGGTTTAAATTATTAGAAATTAAATCTTCCTTACTTGGATCAATTGGAAAGTCCGTTGATCTAGCCACTGAATACATATAAGCACTAGGAATATCGAACTCTACTGAAAAAGTTTTATCGTAAAATCCAACATCTGTATATGAAAATGGCTTAGGTATTCCATAAAAGCAACGGCCAATATCATAGCTTTGACGAACTCTCACTAAACCTCTATTGAAGAACTTATTATAAAATTCATGGAATCGACTTTCTAAATCAATTCCATCATCAACTCTCAATAAAAAGTCGGCTTTTGCTGTGCGTGAGGTATACAATACAGGGCCAGTTTGGACTTGTCCATCTACACCTGCATTAGTCTTTAGATTAGGAGCCGTCTGTGGTGAACCTACTATAAGTCTAGTAAATATCAAATCATGATAATTACTAATTTCAAATTCATTTTGTCCATCGGATTTAATTAGTAATGAGTTCTGTCTGTAATGTCCATCTGATAATCTTTTAGGCAAACGCTGTACCTCCCTTTCCTTGGAACTTAGTCATTTTTCGATTAGATAAGCCAATTTTATCTAAAGCATTTGAAATATCATTTAATGATATGCCACCATTTGAAACATCAGAAGCCATTGAACCATCAGCAATTTTACTCAATAATTTAACCATGACTTGTGTCATCATCAATTGTTGTTGTTGGTTGCTTTCAACTCTGGCCGTATCAACTGATGTAGTTACATTATTATCATCAGGACCGCCAATTGTATCTTTAGCTTTTTGAAGAATTTGAATTGCTCTCATCTTATTATTAAGTGGAATCATAACTTCCGGACCAGCATCGCCACCGATGATACTTGTAGGTTTAGTAATAAATCCACCGTCGTACATAAACCTTGGACCACTTGGACCTGATGCTTGCCCACGCCATTCACCGAATTTCCCATTGTAGCCCATGCCCATATCCGTACGCCATGTTGAATCGTTGAATAACGCAATCAACTGATCTAATGGATTGTGGATATTAGTATGTCCTGGCATAGCGTAGTTTAAAAAGGTTGGTAGGATATATTGGAGAATACCAGTTGAGGGGTGACCTGCTTTAGCATTGTCATCCCAATTATTAGTAACGTTAGGATCACCACCTGATTCATTAGCGATGATTCTTTCAATCATATCCACATTGAAATCGGTTATTTGCTGGTGCATATAAGCAGCAGCGGCTTTAATCATTGGACCATATGCTTTAACTGGTCTAGCACCACCAGCTCCACTAAAGTCCATATCTGCTAATGTTTTCTTAAATGGCTCTGCAATAGCCTTCAGGAAACCATTTGAAATAGCATTTCCAAAACGACTAATAAACTCATTTCCATTAAAATTAGCCTTTTCAAAGTAAGGTTTCTTTAAAAATGGAACTGGGTCTTTTTTTAGTTCATCCAAATGTTCAAATACATAATCGGTCATGTCTTCGGACGTTTTATTTGTATCACCTTTACCAGTTGCATGGTGTGGAAGGTTAGCTACCATTCCCATAAATTGCTCTGATAAATGATGTGGAAGGATTGCCGTGTCAGCTCCTAAATAGCGAACTTCTTCGCCTTTTAAGCCAACTGGATAAATTCCATTAGCTTTGTCATAAGCAAGCTCATATCCTTGCTCACCAACAACAGCTAAATTACCACCAGGAGTACCAGCAGTACCAACAGCATATTTTGCTAAATTCAGTGATTTACCACCGAAATCAGTAATGACTGAATTAACCCCGCCAATACCTTTGTTAACTTCTGAAATGACCTTACTTAATGATTTACTTGCAAGACCAGGTAACGAATTAAAAGCGGTCTTAAAAGAACTTGTAACAGATTTTAACCACGAACTCCATTTATTTAAATAGTCGCTAGAAAAACTAGTCTCTTTCTTAGAAATCGAGTTCATTTTAGAGCTGTAATTACTTACAACTTTGGCTAATGCGTCTTTTTCTTCAGAACCTGTATTAGCCCACACATCTTTCCAAGACTTATCAAAGTTGATCTTGAATGATTTTAAGGCATCCACAACATTATCCGTATCAGTCTTGAAATCTTTATCAAAGGTAACATTAGAGGTTGCCTTATTGGCCTCAGTTATCTGCGATTTTAGAATTTTACCGATATTCTGATTATTTAAAGTCTTAGTTAAGTTTTGAATATCTTTATCCAAATTGGCAAATGGATCAGATTTACTATACGTCTTAGTAAATTTATTAAGCTCTTGAAAAGCTTTTTGAACATCTCTAATTGGTTTAGCGAATTTAGTCCACGTCTTGGTATTATCCTTAATAGAACTAGCCACAGTCTTTAGTTCACTGGCAAGCTTATGTTTCTTTAAATCTTTTGCCATGGAATCTAATTTATCTGTAATATTACTATCTTTAAGGGTTTTCTTTAACTTCTTTAAATCACTATTCAACTCAGAAAATGGATCTTTCTTCATAAATTTAGTGGAAGATGAAAGCTTCTTAAATGCACCAGCTACATTATTAACTGGTTTTACCATATTTTTCCATTCTTTAGACTTACCCTGAATTGACTTATCAATTTTAGATAGTTCCTTAGAAGGACTGTTATTTTTAAGGTTTAACTTAAGGCTTTTAATAGCTTTTTCGTAATCTTTGATAGCTGGCACCATATCTTTAACATTCTTAATATCTGTTTTAGATACATGTGTCGTTGCTACATCTTTGATTGCTTTAGCAGTGGAAGTCGTCTTTGGCTTTTTCTTATCATTCTCAATACGCTTAAGCTGTTGTTCGTATCTCTTAATATCTTTATCATTTTGATCCAAAGCATCTTTACTAACGGATGAATGAAACCAATTATATTCTCGCTTATTTGCCTTATATTGATCCTGAGCTTCTTTCAGACGCTTCTTAATATCTGATTTGGAGCCCTTAGGGGATGTATTTCCATGATCAAGATAGTTGCTAATACCTGGTCCAACATTTTTACCAATTAAATCTCCGAGTTGTGCCCCTAAGACTGCTGCTTCTGGTCCCAAAAGAATTCCTGCAATACCTGCACCTAAAGCTGAACCAATACCTCCACCGATATTTTTAGCTTTATCAGTAGGATTTTTAGCTTTAATGGCACCAATAACATCAAATCCGACTTGTACTACACTCATACCGATGGAAATTTTTCCCATCATCGAACCACCAAGCGCATTTAATCTACTACTAATTGAACTGCTTTCAGCTTTTGATTCAATGCCCTTAGCTAAATTCTCACCTGATTGTTCGCCAATTTCACTAGCAGCATTTTGAATTCCTGAGTTCTTAAGTTTCTTACTTAATCCACCGAAAGCATCCGCAACATCGTTGATTTTAACTGCAAAATTAGCTACTTTATCCGCTACCCAAATGCCAGCTAATAGACCACCAATAGTTTTTAGAGCCTGTTCATGCTTAGCAATGCCACTTACAAATTCGTTTAAAACTTTTAGTGGATCTTCGGCCTTTTTGCCATTGGTATGAACTAGTCCAAATGCCTTACCGATACCCTTAATAATTCCATAAAACGTATCCCAAGCACCAACGGCTATATCTTTAACAATTGTTCCTAACGAACCTGTAATACCTTTTAGATCATTGGAATGTTTGCCTAAGTAAGTAAAGAAATCAGCTACTTTATCAGTTAGATTTCCAACCCATTTGCCAACACCTTTTACAGCATTTCCAAACTCTTTAGTACCTGCTGCTTTAGCTAACTTGTCACCAATTTCTGTAATGGCTGGCAATGCAGCACTCGAAATTGTCATGGTAATAGCATTGACAGATTGCTTTAATCTATCTAATGCAACTTTACCTGTTTCACTATTCTTTTTAGCTAGTTTACCAACATAGTCATTCTTTGCGGAATCAGCAACCTTTTGGTTCAATTCGCCTAACTGTTTAGCATTATCAGCCAAGATTAAACCAGCTTGTTGACCTGTTGTACCAAATAAATTATGGAAAATATCGGTTTGCTTGTTCTTACCCATGCCTTGCATCTTGTCATGCAATAAACCGAATATGTCAGTCATGGACTTCATATTACCTTTATTATCGGTAAAATCTTTGGTACTTAATCCTAATTCTTGAAGTGCAGAAGCACCTGTCTTAGTTGGCGAAATCAAACTATTAATTACTTTTCGTAAACCAGTACCTGCTTTGTCTGCCTCAAGTCCATTGTTTGATAAGATACCCATCGCACTCGAAGTTTCACTTAAACTGAATCCGGCTTGATGAGCAGTAGAACCAACATACGACATACCAACACCCAAGTCACTAAATCCTGTGGCTGTCATATCGGCTGCATACGCTAAATCATTAACAACTTTTTTAGTATTCTTGATCATTCCTGATGTAGATGTTGTTTTCATACCGAATGCTTCAAGCGTTTGTGATGATACTTTTACAACGTCCTTGAAATCATCACCAGAAGCTACAGAAGCCTGTAATTCAGACTTCATAGCACCCAATGCTTGTTTGGTGTCATATCCACGCTTGATTAAGTCTTCGTAGCCATCTGCAATTTCTTGTTGAGATTTACCATACTTTAAAGCGTATTTTTGACCGTCTTCTTGCATTCTAGATACGTTCTTAGTAGCTTCCGCTACCTTTTCGCCACCCGTTTCAGCCAGGTTAGTAATCTGTTTGTAGCTATTTTCAAGTTCAACAGATTTTTTAGCACCACTAACGAACATAGCAGTAACTGCTGCACCCGCTATACCTGCTGTCATAGCCATATTCTTCATATGACTTATACTATTTTTAATACTGCTATTCATATTGCCAATAGCAGTTTTAGAAGTAGCAGCCGCTTGCCTAATACCAGTGAAATGTGTACCCATTCCACCTAACTCACTGCCTAACTCACGATAGCGGGTACGACTTTTAGCAATTTCAGTACCAAGTTCATTAACACGTTTAGTCTGTGTAGCATATTCCTTAGATGTTTCACCAGATTCTTTTTTAACACGTTCTAGCTCGCTTGATTCCTTTGAATACAGAGAGTTTAGCTCTTGAATACGTGCTTTCAGTGCCGTTCTTTCGGTCGCCGATGCCTTAATTTCTTTACCTTCAGCTTTGTAACGCTCAACAAGTGATTGAGAAATGTTCTTAGCATTTTCCATTGCTTGTTTTTGGTCTTTAATACCAGTCGTATACAAGTTCAAAGTAGATTTAGCACGTTCTTGTTGCATAACCATGTTATTTAATTGACGTGTAGCCGTATTGACCTGATTAGTATATTGACTAAACTTTTGACTACCTTCTGTAGTAGTTCTATCGAGGTTACTCATTTCAGACTTTAATCGGTTAAGATAATTAGTCTGTCCTTCAATAGCTCGCCCTAATCCTTCGGCCTTTGCTTGATACGCTGATTGATAATCACCATTTGCTCGTTGGACTTGCTCATTAATTTTCCACTCAGATGTTAATGCTTTGACTTGATTTCTTAGAGACTGGAGGGAGCCTTCAGCTTGAATTGAATCAATATGGATACCTGTATTCAGTTCCATATCTTTTGCCATTTATATTTATCCTCCTTTCTCTAAAATTGAGGAAACACCACCCGTTTTAATAAAGTCGGTCAAACTCATAGGACCAACAGAATTATTAGGGTTATTAGATTCACGTTTATCGTCTAAAATTTCTGCAAGTACAAAAAATGGCTGAGACTCAACTGTTTCTAAGTCCCAACCTGTTTCTTGCATAATTTGTTTTTCGTAATTTAAGAAATCTTGATAGACGGTAAAAGGATCTACTTGCTCCTCTTGTGTGGCTTT
Organism: Companilactobacillus bobalius; assembly: GCF_002179915.1. Classification (NCBI taxonomy): domain Bacteria; kingdom Bacillati; phylum Bacillota; class Bacilli; order Lactobacillales; family Lactobacillaceae; genus Companilactobacillus; species Companilactobacillus bobalius. The sequence continues at coordinate 11,828 of NZ_MYFM01000012.1, read as the reverse complement.
TTTGGGTCAATATCCTCATCATCCGAAGTAACACCGTGAGCGATTCGGCCTGCCAAAGCACCTGTTTCTGATGTAGTCATGTCGTCAAGCATTGATACTTGCTTAGGAGTCAATTTCAAAATTTCCTTAATAAAATTAACTGGAACATTTTGTAAATCTAATGCAGCTTTAGAAGCTGTATCGAAACTGTTCATAATTTGCTCAGCAACTTCACGTTCCCCCAAATCTTTAGTTTCAATGTTGTCTGCTTCATCAGCTACAGCCATCATGTTTTTGTTCTTATTACTTAAGTTTGTGTAATATGCGTAAGAAAGTCTCAAATTTTTGTTACTTTTCTTGACCGTAAAGCGACGGCCGAACGCATTGATGTATACGAATTCTTTAGACATTGATTAATCTTTCCCTTCTATTTTCCTGTTGAAGCGGCTGGTGTGCTTGGAACATTTGGAGCAGGAGTAGCACCATTTGTTGTTAGTGGCATACCAAAAATCTTTGTTTCCCACTTGCCTGCATCGTAATTCTTTCCATCCTCCAAGGCTTCAAAGTATGCGAATCCATCAGAATCACGATCAGTAGCACTGAATGTAAGTTGTTCTTGATCATAAACGGTTGTATTTGTGTTTGTCTTTGGAGCAACGGTAGTAAGATGGAATCTTCCTTTAACTAAAGCTAAATGAGCGCCAATGCTTTCGTCTGTTGCGTCATGTGAAATCATTTCAAAAACACAATATGGTGATTCTGTTTTTTTACCAATACCTGAAATGCCACCGTCAAAAGTTGTCATTCCCAAAATCTTTTGTCTGACTTCTTGTGGAATTGCGTTAGCAAGAAATGCTACTGAAATAGCACCATGACCTTTAGAACCTGCTTTCCATTCTTGATCAGACCCATAAACAGGTGTGATAGTTGGTGATAAATTTGAAATTGTCGCACTAACTACTGAACCTCCTTCTTTGGGTTCAATTGTAAAAATATTGTCCTTGTCAATTGTTTCAGTATTATCGGTATAGATACCGATACGTGCTGATTCAAAACCTGATAATGCCATTTAAATGACCTCCGTTTTTTCGTATTTCATGGTTCTAGTCAAAAAGCCCGTATCTGGATCAACGTTCGGATATGAGTCGTATTGATAGAACCAATTTTTTTCTAATTCTTGATTAATGATTGATTCTGTAATATCTGGGCTAGTATCTCCACGATAAAAAATTTGTATTTCTATCCGGCTATCTTTAGTGGTAGAAACATCACTAGCTCGACCTGAGTAGATACTGTTAATCTCAGATATAAGAACCGCTGTTTCGTCAACTTCCGTGAAATCCTGGGGAATGTTTTGGATAAAAATGTTGGACGGGTTAATTTTTAACTCATCCAATCTTTTTAATAAAATATTTTTAACATCTTTTGAAATCATGCTAGTCTCCTAACATTTCTTTATATTTTCTAGCCTCTGCTGCTAAAACTAAAGCCTTCGTTTCATTTATAGTTCGTTCTTGAAAGTGCAATCCCGATATATATTTAGTGGTGTGCTCACTGGCACCTTTACCACCATGACCCATGTAGCCGTCATTAAGAATTCTAGCTACATAGCCAAAATGACCAGGAGTGTTCTTGAAGCCTACATAAGTAGCGCCATCAGTGCCCTTGTATTTAAGACTGATGTCATCTGCTAATTTGATATTTGATCTACGTGTGTGTGGACCCTTATGTAAACTACTGTTCAAATTATTTTTAAGACTCTCTTTATAAACTTCTGCTCCTGCTTTAGTCATAGCTTTCTTTTGACTAGGAGTTAAAGATAAATTAGATAGTTCCCTTTCTAATTTTTCAAGCCCCTCAAGAAATTCCAATTTTATCTATTTTCTTTAGAGTGATTAAATCAAAAGAACGTGGTGAATCGTCAAAGTCGGGGGAACTACCAACTAATTGATACAACTGGTCCTTAAAACGCGCGTATTTAACGCCTTTTAAACCATCTGACTGATGTCTAATGATTAACACTAAGTCAAAAGTATTTGGTGAACCTAAAAGAGTAATCTGCTGTATCATCGACATCGTATATATTCCACACCAAAGACTTTTAATTTCTTTAAAATCGGGTCTATTAGTCCCCTGTGGTGTTTCTACGAATCCTGCTTTGCCTAAACTAACTCGATACTTCAATCTACTAGGATTGATGTTCTGAACCATCGGCCTCACGTCTTTCTTTTTCTTTTAAATACTTGCCTCGTAATTGAGCAATAATTGAATTACCAGTCATATCAACTGTATTGATACGTCCGGTCATACCAGATGATCTAAAAGTATAATACGAGCTTGCCAAAGCGATTACAGCAATCTCATAAGACTGTTTAACAGAATCAAGCTCATAAAATCCTTCCATAAGACCGTCATCATTACCAATTGCACCTTTAACATAACTTTCAGCAGCGATTAAATTGCGATTCAAAATCATATCGTCTTCTTCGTCAGGATCAAGTCTTAAACTTAATTTCAAGTCGCTTAATAGTGAATCATCCATGATTACTTACCAGCTGCAGTCGTAGTACCAACATTAGAAGTATCAGCAGCAGTAGCAGTTTTATTATCAACTGTTAAGAAGTAACCAGCGTTTTCATCAGCCTTAACGATGTCATAACGAGTACCAACTTGAAGGTATTGACCGTAGACAGTATCATCAACCCATCTAGCAGTAATTTGTGCACGATCGGCATAGAAAACGGCACGATTCAAATCGCCAATAAACGCATGAGCATCGCCCTTAGCACCAAATAGATCATCATCAATTTTAAATACTGGAATACCGAAAATAGATGTACCAGAAGCAGACTTAACATCAGTTTGTAGTAGGTAACGACCGTTTCCGTCTTTTAAAGTGTCTAGCCATTGATAGAATGAACCTGTTGCAACAATTGAGCGATTATATGCTTGATCCAAGTCAACGTTATTAATATGTTTAATATCATCAAGTGTCTTAACAGTTAGTGGTTTAAATGATTCAAAGATTGCTGCAATATCGGCATTAGTTGTATTAATCTTTTGTTCGTTAGCATCGTTTACTAAGAATGGAATCAAATCTACGGCTGAATCATCGATACTTTCTTGTGAAACTGGTTCTGCACCACGTCTTGTTTCAACCTTGTAACTAATTTCTGTGAAGCTTGGTTTTGCTAGTTCAGGGTTCTTTTCCAATTCAGCAACTGTGTTCAATTTAGCAGTAGCCTTCTTACGGATTGGATATGAACCAGTAGCAGTAGTGACAGACTTATGATTTACAAATCTACCTAAATCTACAACAGTTTTAACTTCATCTTGTGGAATATAAGAAATCGATGTAGGAATTGTTGGATTAACATCAGCAGATTTAATACCATCTAGTGCATCACGTGTTAATTCTGTTGGAATAATTAAATCTTTATCCTTGCCTTCTGTAAATTGAAGTTTATCTGAACGAACAGTACCGCCAGAATGTAGATAATCATTGATTGCTGAACGCATTTCCTTCAATGGATTTTTATCTTCATTAACCTTAGTGCGCTTGTCGCCTTGTTGTGGAAACTTCTTTGAGCGATCTTCTTTGTCGTCATCTTTTAATTCACCCAATTCATCGGATAAATCATTAAGACTTTGAGTTTGTTTGAAACTTCTAGTAAGTTCCTTAAGTTCATTGACCTTTTTGTCCTTATCTTCTTGTGAATTATCCTTAGAACGAATAAATTCTTGAGCTTCTTTAATTTGTTTTTGAAGTTCTTCTTTTGTCATATAATTCTGTCTCCATTCTTAAAAGCTCCAATTCGTTATTTAAATTGGAGTCTTCTTTCTTATTTTTTTTGCTCTCAAATTCTGAAAGAGAACGTTTAGAAACTGATGTTTCTTTGTATGCGGGCATTGGTGTAATTGATAACTCGAATAAGTCGCCAATCTGCGTGATACGACGTGTAGCGGTATCTTTATCCAAGTTAGACCAATCATCACCATCAATAGTGAAACCAAAGCTACATCCCTTTAAATTGCCATTTCTAACATTCTCGGAAACATCATTTCCAAGCGTCGTTTTAGGAATTTGAGCATTAAAAAACAGCCCTCTGTCATCTACTGAAAGTGACAAAGTGCTGCTATCTGCTCTTGCTAAAATGTTATCCATATTGTGATTGTAAAGTAGCTGTACGTTGCTCATATCCACATTGTCTAATGCTGAACGATCAACGTACTCAATGAATCCGCCTAAGTTTTCACTTGGCTGGTCAAAAACAATTGCATACCCTGACAACGTATTAAAATTATCATCTTCTGAGCGTTTTTCAATCTTGAAATTACTGTTATTGATCGCCCGTTGTTCCACTGTTTTCTTTGTCATCTGTATTATCACCTCCTTTCAGTTTAGATACTCCCGATTGAAACGGAACATCACCAGAAACGATGTCTTCTTTAGTCAACAAATCAGAGTTACTACGAATTAAAATCTTTTGAGCAGTCTTATAACCAATAACTCTATCAGCAACAAGCCCTCTAACACGTTTTTCAACTTGTTGCCCGTCAATATCAGAAATATCATTAATATCGTAGTCAATCTCACCATTTAATTTCTGCTTAAATTCTGAAACAACTCCACGAATATAACGACCAATTGTTTGAGCATATTGGATAGCCACCATTTCAATATTTGAATGTTCCGATTCACTACCTAAATAATCTTGAGGAACTCCATATACCTTAGCTATCTGCTCACTGGTCCAATCTGTGGAAGAAAGTAATTTAGAAATATCACGATTTACTTCAAGTGCTTGATAATCCTCCAAGTCATCTAAAACAACGATATGACCATTCTCGGCCTGCTGCTCGAAAGCTCTACGAACACTATCTTTTGTTTCACCTTCAAGCAATCCACCTTTATTGATCTTTAAAAGACCAGTAATGTTTAGCCCATTCTTCATCGCTCCTAACGCCAAGCCTTTATTAGCGTCTTGAAGTTGCATTTCTTTAGATAACGCTCGTAATGGTGAAATACCAATCAAACCACCATCTAGCGAAACACTTTTTAAATGAATAATTTGATTAGCAGGAACTGAATTCAAGTCTTGCTCTTCTGTGTCAGGAAAATTAATGTCATAGGTTAGCTGAGTCCCATCTGCCGATTTATAAATATCGACTTGTGATGGTTTCAAATATTCTAAGTGATCACTTCTACCTGATTTATCGCCCCAAATTAATGCATAGGCGTTACCAGATAACAGCATTTGAGCGTACATTGATCGCCAAAAAGAAAAACTATTAGTTAATTGACTAGGATTAGTTAAAACCTTGTTTGTGTATTGATTATTAGTTTTAAAATGTACGCTAGCCATGTCTTCCGCCAATTTATTTACAACTGCGAATACATCAGAATTTTTTAAAGCATCCCTAGCAGATACAAAATCAGAATTAAAAACAATCTTGTTATCTTTAATCGAATAAGTTAATCCTGTATATCCACTGCCTAAAGATGTATAAGGCTCCTTAGATGGTCTTAATGATCTAAATATCATTTATTCACCTCCTTTCTATAGTAGGCGGTTACTTAGTAGGCTTATTCAAAATTAATGAAACAATTATTAAAGTAGCACTCAAAACATAGTTACCAATCATCGTTCCAAAGTGGTATGTATTTATATCAACAATTAAAATTGCCAATAAAAAAAGCACTGTATCTAAATTAATTAGAAGCCAGCGCTTAAAAATATTAAGTTTTGCTATTAGATTTTTAACCATTGGTTTCCTTTCTTAAAAACTAAATTTACCTGAATTCAAATATTTCTTAATATCGTCATCAGAATATCTAGAGAGTGGATCGTCACGATCTCTCATGTCATTGAAGTAATACATTGCTTGATACATCGCATCAATTAAAGCATCAACCACATCAATCTTTAATGACTGTTTGGACTTTCCAATCTCCATACCTGCCCTATTCTCACCAACTTCAGCATTCATTAACGCTTTCTTCATAATTTCATCGTCTTCATGAGAAATATTTCTGTGGAAGAAACTATCCTGAATATATTTAATTGATTCAGTCAAAATGTAAGATGTTTGTTTGATAGCCATAATGTTCCAATCAGTCTTATCGTTAAGTGCTTGAGTGAAGTTATTAGTTCTTAAAGCATCATAGCCAAAGAATAAAACGTTCAGGTTGTTTTCTTCTACAAAAGTCATAAGCCACGTGTAGACTTGATCTAAATTAATCAGTCCACGCTCATTGTTTGTAATCGTACAATAGCCTAATTCAGCAAACTTACGATACTCAATACCATCTGACTTTTCCTTTGCTGAAATGGAACCCATTAACTTCCACGGAATGAATGAATGCTGCATGATGTGGTAACGTTCCATTCCGTTTTCTTTATAAGGAAATATAAATGTTAACGAAGTGTTATCGGATGTAAGACTGGCATCAAAGCCGATATATACGTCTCTACCTTTAATATCAAAATCAGTAGTAGAAGTAGTAGCTTCCCAGTCGTCTAAATCAATATAGGAATTGGTTTTGTAATCTAACCATAGATTTAAATTTTTGTTAGCAAATCTAAACTCTTCACCCGACAAGCGCTTATCATCAAGTTCTTGCTTCAAACCTGACATCAAATTATCATGTTCGCTTGGCAGTAATAGCAAAGGATTACTTTTAGCCCAAGTTTCAGGTTCATTCATTTCATCTTCACTATCTTGAGACCAAATCAAAACTAATTTACGGTCGCCCTCTTCATGTTCGTCACGTTCCATAATTTTAATGATGGAATCTTCTTCCTGCTTAAAAGGAACTGTAGAATCGGGATAAGCAGTAGAAATTTGAGTGAACTGCGAATTAGGAACTTTAACTTGACCAGATGTAATTTTACTAGTAACAACAGAATGATTAGTTTCTCCAGCTTCATCATAAACGGCAAACAAAAAGTGGTAAGAATCAAACTTACCACTCTCTGCTGATAGCTGTAATAACCTATTATTAGTTTTGCGCTGGATCACTTTATTATATTGAACGTCTAAATCAGTTTGTTTCTTTAATTCATTAAATACAACATTCTTATCAATGATTTTATTCATCATCGTTGAAATATAACCATAGATCTTTCTTGCCTGATCAGTGATGTTTGAAGTAACCATGAGATCTTGATTATCCAGTCCCATAGTTTCAATTAAATATGAATAGCAAGCAATGATAGACATTAAATAAGTCTTACCTTGTCCACGAGCAACAGAAATAATAACTGAACCGTAACGTTTATTTCCTGTTTTGATTTCTCGCCAGCCGAACATTAAGCAAAGTATAAAATTTTGCCAATCCATTAAAGGAACTGGCTCTCCTGTATCAACGTTGGGACAAATGTCCGCAAAGTTTAAAACTTGTTGACACTTTTCAACATCATAATAATAAGGATAGTTATAAGTTGAATCTTCAACGCATTGAAGGTCTCTCAACTGTCTATACGCTGCAAGTTTCATATTGTACCCAGAAATAACTTCCAAATCTAGGACCTTAAAAGCATATTTTGTTCCTTCGTCTTTATACTTTTCTTTAATATCACTGAAGTCTCTTGACCGGTATTCTTTCAAAAGTTCAAGTGACCGTTGACTACGCTTTATTTTTGATAAGTCCATCTACTGGCCCCCAAACTTCTTCAATTCTTTTTGAATGTCAATGCTGTTAGAATCATTTCCATTAACTCCTATACGTTGAGAGTAAGAGTTAAAATCAATTCCCAAAGTCATACCTAAACTTCTTAAAGCCTTCGAACAATTGTCAACAATACCAACGGCTGGGTTCTTTTTGAGATTTCCATTCTCATCCATGTAAACTTGACCATGCTCTGAAATACTATTGACTGCATCTAAGTACATAGCATACTGTGTGCAGAATAATTCGAGATTAGTTTGATCTAGAACACTAACCAATCCGACTGATTCTAATTTTGGAACTAATGTCTTCCACAATTTCTTAGCTTCTGGCATTAAGTAGTTTGGCGCTCTTTTAGGAAGCTTCTTAAGCCCTTTTCTAGCTTGTTTAACGGCTGTTTGACGTGCCTTTTGTTCTGGGTGTTTAGGGTCTACAACAGCTAAATTAGGCTTTCTACCTGCGTTTCTTGGGTTCAACTTCTCACCTCCTACGTTAAAAGTTTAATTTTCGGACTTTTTTTAAAGCTCATGCCCACTATGCGAGCTGTCTCCCTAGAGACAGTAGGCGGGGGTCTATTTTGAAAAGTTCGGCAATTCTGAAATGTCTTTTAATAAAATATCTTTTTGTATTTTTTGATTATTATTTTTGTATCCTGTGTGATAGAACTTATGTTCCCAATCTGTCTTACGGCTATGACATCCACGACAGATTACTGCAAGGTTGGAAGTGTCACGAATAAGTTCAGGTGCAACTTGTCCTGGTACGATATGGTCAACTGTATTGGCTGGTCTCACAATTCCAAAACGATAACAGTATTGGCAAACGTAGTTGTCACGCTCAAGTACAGACAATCGGATGTGCTTCCATTCTCTTGAATGATAGAAGCCGTCACGTTGCTTGCGTTCATCATTAGCAGCACGAGCAGTAGCATTGTACTCTTGCTGATGTCTCTTAATGTGTGAGCGTTGCTTCGCTATGCGATATTCATATGCTGATAGGTCTGCTGTGTGTTCATTACAGAATGGACTGTTACCACTCACTAAGTTATGACAGCCACTATGCTTACATCTTCTAACGAAGGTCATTATGAATACTGTTTTCTCTGGTAATAGAACGATCATGTTTTATCTTCTCAAGCACCTCAAAGTCTCCCTTAGTAAGATACGCATTAAAATTGTTGGGAACATAATGAAGTATTCCTTGTGGTTTAACCTTTGGTGTAGTCACATATTCTTTACTGTTATATTTATCCCAGCCTTGATGTAACATGCTTTGGTAGTTAATATCATCATCGGACCAGTAATAAAGACTCATAGTATTAGTACCAGAAGGGTTAGAGTTAGCACCCTCAGTCACGTAATGATAATCAAAGTTATATATTCCCTCAATACGTTTACCTAAGTCGTCATATATAATTGGTGCTTCATTAGGATGTATGATTACTTTCATATTTATGCCTCCCGTTACAACTTAAACTTATAACCTAAATAATCTGAAATTTTATTTAGACTCTTTTCTTTAACTGAATAAGTATTTCCATCAATATTCACGTAATAAAGTTTCCTATACTTTTTATATCCTTTAGTAATTGACGAAATAAGATTAGGGTTAATGTAAGCATCGTCTGAAACCAATGAACCTTTTTCAAAATAATAATATTTAATCTTTAACATATTGTTTCCTCCAAAATAAAAAGCCGATAGGAATTAACCTACCAGCTAGTGGCGTGCAAGCACACGATCAGTTTTAATATAGTGTGAGTGGGAGTGGGAATCGAACCCACAAGCGCATTAACTAGTATACGTTTCACCATGTCACACCTTATAGTCAGGCATGGAATCGAACCACACACCACCGTTTTTACAGCGTTACCCTTTGCACCACTGACTACCGTTGTTGTTTTACAAATTAAAAAAAAGAATTAAAAGCTCTTTCTTTTAAATTTTATGATTGCTTTCCGACAATCAAAGCTTCGAGTAGGGTTTGAACCTACAGTCTTTTGGTTACAACCAAACGCTCTACCGTTGAGCTACCGAAACATAAGACTGGGATTAACCAGCCAAATTATACCCGAAAGGAGGATTTTAATATGGAAGCTGCCATTTCCATAATGTAAGAAATAGGTATCGAACCTAACATCAATTTGAGCAACGATATAATTTGTTGGTATCGTTTTGTATTGTTTGGTCTCTACTGATTCGCCCATGCGTTCTCACAGAATGCAGAGGGTTTCCACACCACTCTGTAATATTTTTAATGTAGCTGTTGGTTCTTTTCATCAGTTAATAAACCTTTATAGGAATCGGTGGTTTTATCAACTTCTTTTAGAATTTCTAATTGCATATCTCTATTGGTCCTACTCCAATTAGTTGGTAAGAACCCACCATTTTTTCTTCGAGTTTCTTGCCTTTTCTTATAAAGCATTTTTATTGCAGGAACCAACTTCTGTATGTCTTTTTCCATCATATTGGTAGGAATCCTAATAACCTCCCAGCCAGTATCTTCTTTGTTTAATTCATTCATAATCGCTATTTCTCTTGCTGAATCTTTAACAATCTGGAACTTATGCAGTCCACCGTCAATTTCCAATGCTACTTTTAATTCTGGCAATAAAAAATCAACTTTATAATTTAATATTGGATATTGAACCTTTGTATGTATTCTTTTTCTTATAAGCTCCATTGCCGCCATCATTTCTTGCGATGATTGAAATTTTTTATAATCACTCATTGCCTTGTCGTAAACAATTTGCGCTTCTTCGAAATACATATTAATGTTATATTTCTTTTTAATGCTTCTGAGTGCCTTGTTCCAAAAAATTTCCATCCGATTTCGATTGTATTCATCGTAAAGATCATTCTCATATTCCTTACATGGTTCTAAACATTTTCGATGCACCAAAAATCCGTGATAGTCAGTGCCTTCGGATAAAGCGTTTTTGACTTCTTTTTTACAATACCAACAATAATTCGTGCTCATGATTTATATCCACCTTTGGATTTCATAGCTTTGCTATAATACTATTCTATTTTTTTTTTGATGGTAAATAGTGCCATATTCGTGCCAATTATGGTTCATAAATATCTAACTCACTAGCTAGTCTTCTTAAAAAAGCTCCTTTCATTCTTTTAATAGTGCGAATTGAACAATTTACCACATGATTTAATGATAATCCTTCAGTAGTATATTTTGGATATCTTCTAAAATACAGCTCTTTAATAATTATTTGTGTATCAGTATCAGATTCAAAAAAACATTTTTCAATTGCTGATTTTTCACGTTCAAGACTTTTGAGACGACGATCAGCGTCAATCGTAATCATCATTTGTTCTTGTGGTTTAGAAATCTTAGATGACTTACCGCCACCTACATTTTCATCAATCTCACGATGTGGAATCATTAACTCCTGTTTGCGGTTCTTAATGTAAGTTTCTAAGTCTGGATAATCTCTTAAGACTGCCTCTACTCTAATGCGAATATCAGGTCTAATCTTTATGTCTGATCTAATAGTGTTCACTCTCCCCTACTCATATGTTAAATCTTTAATTTCAATTTGAAGTACCTATCGTCCCAAATTAAATCATCACTTGACCTCCACATAAGTCTTCTTAAAAATGTCATCCTGAATTATCCAATGCTCTCCATCTATTCCGGTAGCAATCCAATTACCTATATAGAGGAACTCTCCACCTTCTAAGGTTGGTAAAATGAAATGGCAATTTGCACTTCTAATGAGATATTTTTCGCCTGTTTTAATGTCATATCTATTAACCATTTCATTAGAACCGTCAAATTGTTCGGCCTTGATGGTTGCTACTTTTCTGTATGTTTTAATCATCCAAATCCTCCGCTAAATCATAAATTTGATTTAACAACTCATTAGGTACCTCTCCAACATTGCTATAACCCAGTATTTCTACCGCCAGTTGTAAGGCCCATCCTGAAATACTATCATCCATTTTTAATCTTCCTCCGCAATCATAAGAATATATTTAGCTAGTCTAACGGCTTCATTTTTAGTTATCTTCACTGGCTCATTAGTAACGCCGAAGCCGTGAACTAAAGAGAACTCTAGCCGTTCCTTACTAGAAATATGTAGTCTCACAAGATTGCCAACTTTCATATTTCCAAATCCACGATCAATCCAATCCTTCATCATCTTCAACCTCATTCGCAT
>NZ_MYFM01000011.1:0-33938 GCF_002179915.1 Companilactobacillus bobalius | reverse complement strand
CTTCAAATGGTTGTATTGGCCTTCCTGAAGATAGTTCTTAAAAGATACTAGACAGGTTCTTAGTAGCTAGTTTAAATTCGTGAGCAATCATTCCTGGTGACCAGCTTAGACGTAAATGGTTGAGAATTTTTTGCTTTAACTCATCGCTCAGCTTAGTTTTCCGACCACATCGTGATCGCTTGTATTCGGCATCTGTTTGTGCTAATTCAGCCTGATAAGGTTGACATCGAGATAATTCATAAGAAATTGTTGACGGTGATCGGTTCAGCCGAACGCCCATTTGGATATTGGACAGCCCTAGTTCACAAAAGGTTTCGATTTTAATTCGTTCGGAATAGGTTATACTAGACAAAAGATCAGCTCCTAAAAGATGGGTTTGTGGTAAACACCATTTTAAAGGAAGCTGATCTTTTTTGTCCGAACAGCGTTCGGATTAATTTTACAATCTACCGTTTTGATAGGTTTGATTTGCGATGCTGGTCAGCGTTTTATCAAGGTAACTGCCCAGATTGTATGCAGGAATTGAAATGGTTACTAACGGTTTGTCTGTCATGATCCTTCCCCTCGATTCACTTTTGGAGTCAGTTTAGTCTCGAACGATTGGGTGGTCAATCAAAGTGGCTTGAAGGCGGACCGAACAAGAAATAGCCCGCTATTCCACCTTAACCTGCCCCATCATCCCATTCTCCTCGTGTTCCAAATTATGACAGTGATAAACAAAGATGCCACGATCATGGAAGCTCATTAGAACGCGGACTTTCTTACCAGGCTTCAAGTTAACAACGTCCATTAATCCAGATTCTGCTGCTGAGGGACGTTTACCGTTGACGGACAGAATTCGAAATTGGGCACCGTGAATATGAAACGGATGATCCATGCCGCCCATCATCGAATCGTTATTGGTGAGGTTCCAAATCTGATTGGTGTGCGGCTTGGCGGTCAGGTCAATTCGATCGGGATTGTAAACCCGACCATTAATCCGAACCATCCGCCCCATGCCGCTAAAACTAATTGTCTGGTGTTTCAAGCCAAATTGGTTCAGCTGCTTGGTGGGCGTCAGGTGATTCAATTTAACTGGCAATGTTCGGCTCCCGGTTCGCTTGGAATGTAGTCGCAGTTGCAGAACCCGCTGCCCGTTGGTCCGTAGAGCCACGTTCTTCGAAGTTGCGTTAGCGGTATTGACAACCACTTCTGCCCGCTGACCCGGTGCCAGATCAATCTGATTCATCTTCACCGGCTGGTTGAGGAATCCACCATCGGTCGCGATTTGGCGTATCGTGGCGCCATGATTTAAGGTGAAATGATAGGTGCGGGCATTTGAACCATTGAGCAGTCGCAGCCGCACCTGATTGGTGGTTACGTTAATGTATGGGTTGAGCGTCCCGTTGACCAGAAGCGTATTGCCTTCGGTGCCATCAGCGTTGTAGTCGGCTTGATAGTCGAACTGACCCGCCTTACTAAAGGTTCGATCCTGAACGACCAATGGAAAGTCATCAACACCGTACTTTTTAGGGAGATTCAACTTCTGGCTGTTCTGGTCGTCCACCAACATGAAACCCGCCAAGCCGTGATATACCTGACTGGCGGTGGTACCCATGGCGTGGGGGTGATACCACAAGGTGGCTGCCTGCTGGTCAACCTTAAACGTGGTTTGCTTGGTCTTTCCCGCAGCAATTGGTTCGAACGGCCCACCATCCGCCTTTCCAGGAACCAGGGCACCGTGCCAGTGCAGCGAAGTCCGTTGGTTCAATTGATTAACCACCTTAGTGTGGACAGTTTGCCCCCGACGGACACGAATTGTCGGTCCGAGGTACGATCCATCATAGCCCATCGTCTTCGTTTTAACGCCTGGTTTAAAGGTTGTGGTGCCGGCCTCGGCCTTCAATGTGTAGTAAACCGAATCACCCGATTTTTTGGTCGGCTTTAAGATTGGCGGTACCGCCAATCTTTTCGCTGCAGTGGTCGCCGTTTTGAGTGGGACATCCGTATCCGAATTTCGCTGGGCGCGACCGGATGAGTTACCACCCATCATCGAATGACCGGAAGATCCACTCCAGCTGCCCATCATTCCGCTACGATTTGAGCTGGAAGACTGTGAATGCTGTTGGGTATGGACAAACCAACCGACATTTCCCACCACGATAATCGCCACAATCACGCCAATGATGATCCACGCTGTTTTCTTCTTCAATATCCCCATCTCCTAATTGTGTCAGCAAGTTTACATATGTAGACGTCAATGCTAGTTTATACCAAACGTCTTCATCGTTCAAGACTGTTTTTTTGGGGGGAGCCAGGCAAATCTTCAGTGATCAAAATGTCAACAACTGCATAAAGCGTCGAATTAAGTCCCTTTACTTTTAAATCTTTCATCCAATATAATCTTAAATGAAGTAAGACCCAAGGGTACTTTATGGAGGGCTTTAATTATGATAAATAAGACAATTACCAAAAGGTTTTCCGTGAAAGGCCAATTTGTTCTACCGTCAGAATTTCGTAAAAAGCTCAATATTAGTTCAGGCGATGAAGTCATTGTTTCACTTAATGATAATCAAGAAATTGTTATCGCAAAAGTGCCAACTAAAGTAGATTGGCATCATTTACTTAAGGATGTGCCAGCTGAAACAGTTGATGTTGCTAAGGATGGCCATTACGATAAAACGAAAGCCCCAAATTTTGCTAAGTGGATGGAAGAAGGCTAGTACATGTCACCAAGGGACACACTATTTTGTCTTTGTCTTTTTTGATGATAGTACTGGCAAAAGTAATCGTGATGAGGTTAACTTATTCAAATTTATCAAAAACAATCAATCAAACCAAAAATGAAGAGCGCTATGCTGGGCTTCTCGCTTCTTAGGAAAATATGAATTCTACAATATAAAGCATGCCACACGCCCTTAGAAGCTGTTTAGTATCTTTGATTTTGACCCAATAATTTGATAAACTACTGTCAAAAAAGTTGGTGATCATATGCAACATTTTAGTCATCATTACCAAAGCGATATTTCTCGGCAACAATTCGATTTGATCCGCCAGGATCTGGAAGCTTCAAGAAAACGAACTCATCCAAAACACATTGATCCTTATGATATCTTCTGTGCCATGCTCTATGTCCTTAAAAATGGTTGTACTTGGCGTGATTTGCCGGCTGATTTTCCAAAGTGGTCCACTGTTTACTACTATTGGATGAATTGGTCGAAAGCCCCCACCCCTGATAAACCAGCTTTATTAACTCAGGTTTTAAAAAAATTGTCGCTGATCGACGATTAAGGCAAGGGCGATCAGCCCGAACTTCGTTCGTCATTTTAGATGCCCAAAGTATCAAGAACACCGCTACCGCTGAAAATAAGGGTTACGATGGTGGCAAGAAGATCTCGGGAATTAAACGGCATTTAGCCGTCGACATCAATGGCTTCCCGCAAGCGATCCATATTACCCGGGCTAACATCACTGATCGTGACGGGGCGATTGCACTCGTTACCCTTAATTTAGAGCAGTTTAAATTGGTTCGAACCATGATGGTTGATAGTGGTTATACCGGCCAAAATTTTGCTAATGAGATTAGCAGTTTAACGTCAGCCAAGGTAATCGTCGTTAAAAGAAATGAGTTACACCAATTTTCGGTTATCCCCCAACGGTGGCTCATTGAACGTTCATTTAGTTGGTTGGGAAATTATCACCGTTTATGGCGTAACTGTGAGCGTAAGCTCAACACTAGTCTCATGATGGTTTCGTTAGCTTTTATCAGGCTACTTCTTAAAAGATACTAAACAGCTTCTAAGTGGGAACTAAATAAAAGTTATCCCGATATCGATAAATTAATACTACTCAGTAAAATATTTGATATCAGTATTGACGAGCTCTTAGGTCAAGATAAACTTTTGAGAAAAGATATTATTATGAAAAGCACTCTTTACAGAAAAAGTATCAGCATTTTAAAGTATTTAGGCCTATTGTTGGCAACTATTTTATTGTTTTTAGGACTAAACTTTTGGAGCAATCAGCTTGATGACTTGCATATTCAAGATGTCAAAATCTACAATACATTTTTCGCCATGGAAAATGGAAAACCTACTTTTTACCTATATGGCAAATTAAAGCCCACCTTTGCCAGTTATAGCGGCGGTGCTTTCACTCAGTACAACAACAGCAATGGAAGTGCCTACGGTTATAATATTAATAAAGACAATGTCCAGATTAATGGCCAACAAACCCATAGTCCATTTGGCTCAAAAGAAGTCGTATTTCGTATTAAAAGCGATCCTAAACATGGATTAACATTGATCAATCAAAATATATACCTTACTGATCAACAACATCACAAAATAAAATTATATGATGCCCACACTAGAACCCAGTCACACAGTCTAGAGCAAAAAGATACTCAAAAGGGTTCTGGTGCAAAATTTAAAACAAATGCACATTAACTAACTTTTCTTGGATATTGACAGCTTACGCTATCAATAATTGCTTCAATTCAGCGGTTACTGAAAACCCGAAGAAACTACCATTTCTTCGGGTTTCTTTTCGAATCGCATAGACAACTTCAACCCCGGCTAAAGTTTTAGCGGCAGTTCGGATGGTTTGAAAACCAGCTGAGCGAACCCGATGTCTTTTAATGAATCGATGGTCTTGCTCAATTAGATTATTGCGATATTTGGAACATTCGTGATTTGCTTTCTCCAATAAGCCGTCTTTAATCACTTGCTTAATGGCTTTTAAAGTTCCACCATATTGGTCAGTTACCAAACAATGGGGACGACCATCGGTCGTAAATAATCGTTTCAAGAAATGGTAAGCGGACTGATAATCACGATGTTTACGTAACTCAAAGTCTAGCGTTAATCCCTGATTGTCAATGGCGCGATACAAATAGCACCATTGACCTTTAACCTTGATGTAAGTCTCATCCACTCGCCAACTTTGAGAAGCTGAATGTTTATGCCGACGCCACAACACCTGAAAGATTGGTCCGTAGTGATGAACCCAGCGCATAATCGTTGTATGATGAACAGTAATTCCACGATCACGTAAAATCTCAACGACATCACGATAACTCAAATTAAATCTGAAGTAGTAGCCAACGGCTACTAAGATGATGTCCTTTTGAAAGTGGCGTCCCTTAAAGTGATTCATGCGCGCAATCCCTCGTTTCTTGGTACCAAGTATACTAAAATCAAGTCAGCGAGGAAAATTTGCACCAGAACCCTTATTAGTTGGTTTGTTGTTCGTCCGCCGATGTGCGTCCTAACGTGCCAACACGTGTGTACGCCGATTTCAGTATATTCAAGCATTAAAATGTGGTGTCGCAGCCAGCTGGAGTGCAAGTTGGGTTGCACGTTCGAGCGAATCGTTTGTTTGTTGTTCCCAGCGGGCCGCGAGTGTGTTGGCCGGGTCGTGCAGACTAGTTAAGATATGTTGGGCGACTTGCAACGCGTGTGGTTGATGTAAACTGGTAGCCATAGTTTGTAGCGCGTCAGCTAGTTGTTCGCCTTCAGTTAGCTGTCGAGTCACTTGCATGGGGGTTTCGATGGCAACTTGTTCGTTGGCGCGCTGACCCGCCTGAATCCAATTATCCGTACTAGCTGGCACTGGTAACCAGAGCATCAGTAAAACGAACCACGTTAAGCAGGTCAGTTGGGACAGATCAACGCCCGCACCGGCCCATGGGTTCAGGTCTAAGTTACGTAATTCCAAGTATTGAATCCCATTCTGACATAGTTGTGAATGACCACCGGCATGACGCAATCGAACCTGACCGTAAAATTCCTTGGTCGCACTTAATTTTCCATTATCAACGGCCGCTTGCAGTGTTTGACAATAGTCATTTAACGACGCGTACGAGACCGTAACACCCGGCCGATTGGTATACCCGCTAGAACTGTTGCGTAAGCTTCGAACGGGCTGGGCTGGTGGCGTAAGACCAGACTGTGGCCAGCAGCGTGGTGAGCAGCCATAAAGATACGTCAGTAGCCAGCGATAGTGCAAATAATTCTGCGCAATGTGCAGGTAACAGCGATTTTGAAAGGTAGTGAAATCACGACTATCTGTCTGGGCCTGATACAATCCCATCATCAGACTAGCCGCTAAGCTCACATTACAGTGAACACCTGACAACATTTGACGTCGTCGGCCATAGCGGTGAGCAAGTCCTTGTCGATAGGCGACAGCGGCCGCATCCAACTTAGCAATTGGAATATCCCGGTCTTCTCGTGGAAGTGTGGGCAGCATGCTTAGCGGCCAAATCAGTTCAGGCAGAAGCCTTTGCCGGACTTGTTGTGTGAGCATCGTTAAGGCGTGCAACGCAGCAACCGCACTTGCTTGCGGTTGGGTGACTAACTCCAACTGTGTCTCCGCAAAGTCCCGTTGCAGGCCGGACAACTCGATGATAAGTGTTGGTGATAATGCCGTATCCGCCAAATGACCGGTCACCGTTACCCGCTGGCCTTCCCGTTCCAGCCCAATCTGAACAATCTGTGCATTGATCAACGCCGTATTTTCCATTAATAATTGTTGCCACTCCATCCACTCACCTCGCTGATTCAATCTAAATTTATCGTAGCATAGTCCCGACCTTGGTTCACTGATTATGACCTATTATTTAGCTGACTTACCATTACGAAATGAGTTTCCGCGCGTCCCTGCTTGATCATCCAAAGGATCAAAAAAACGAGTACCCAGTATTACCGGGTACTCGTTTTTAGGGTAATAATATCGGGTCTAGAATTTTTGGTGTTGGAAAGTATTTCCATTCCAAAAGTACTAGGCCCTAATTTAAAAGTAAGCAGTAAATAACCGACCGTATTTCCTGTGGCCGCCATATGGATTATGATTACCTCATCAAATAAATTGGTGAGGTGTTTTTGATGGATGAACAACCAGAAATCGTGCAAGTGAAAGTCGGTCGGACAACAGAAGCCCCAGCTTCTGGACCCGTCAAAGCGCTACAAATCAAAGTTGATGGCAATAAATCAGTTATTGTTTACAACCATGTCAACGGGTATATCCTCGATGCCGTCATGAAGGCGGTGTTCCCACATGATCATTGATACCAGCAAAATCGAACAAATCTACCTAGTTTGTGGTAAGACTGATTTGCGAAAAGGTATCGATGGACTCGCGGGTATCGTCCAGGAGCAGTACGATTTGGATCCATACTCGCAAGCACTGTATCTCTTTTGTGGTACACGCAAAGACCGCTTCAAAGCCCTCTATTGGGATGGCGACGGCTTCTTACTATTATATAAACGGTTAGAAAATGGCCATCTACAATGGCCGACCAATCAGCTTGCAATTCGCAGATTGGACCCGCGTCAGCTTGTTCGCTTATTGAGTGGTTGGGCGTTAGATTCGACGGTTCATAAAGTCTGCCCTCCAGGACATTGAAAGTGCTTTCTAGTTTGGAAAATGAGTGGTAAACTCAATGATAATAATCTTACATCAAGGAGGTGACACCCATGGCAGAATCAGAAAAGGATCAAATCATTCGCAAGCTCAAAGCAGAAAATAAGGGGCTTCAGGAACAGATTGCCTATCTTAGGCGAAAACTATTTGATCATAAATCCGAAGTATTAAATCCTAATCAAACGTCACTATTTGAGAAAGAAAATAGTGTTTTTAACGAACCAGAGCAAACTGGAGACCAAAGCAGCTCCGCGTCAAATCAAGTACGGCCAAAGAAATCAAAGAAAAAGACGCGGCGAGAAAAAGTAGATTCAAAGGTCCCAGTACGCGTAACCATCATTAAAACAGCTGATGGTAAATGTCCAGCAGGACATTCAGGCATCAAGCCGATTGGGACAAGATACGTCCGAGAAGAATTTCATTTCATTCCTGCCCGTGCATATCTGGAGAAAATCTACGAGCAAACTTATAAGTGTGAACAATGTGCTCATGATACGGCAACATCTGGTTTGTTCAAGCCATTGGTGCCACCGGCCTTGTTCCCACATAGTTTGGCTTCGGTCTCCCTAGTGGCAGAAATTATACATGATAAATTTGTCTTGGGGGTACCGCTATATCGGCAACTATCTGGGATTCGTCGTTTAGGTTATCAGACATCAGAAGCTACCTTGGCTAATTGGGTTAACAAATCTGCTCAACAGCTATTACCCCTCTATGAGGAAATTCATTGGCACTTGTGCTCGGCTCATCACCTGCAAGGTGATGAAACTCCAATCGAAGTTCTGAGAGAACCTGGTAAAGCCGCGACATCAAGGTCTTACATGTGGGTGGCGCGAACACCAATCAAACAACCAAATCCCATTGTCTATTATGCTTATGGTACCACACGTTCTGGTGTCTTTGCCCAATCCTTGTATGAAGGATATCTAGGCGTTTTACAATGTGATGGGTATAGTGGGTACAACCTACTTGGAAATAGCGTTCACCGCACAGGTTGTTGGGCTCATGTTCGGCGTAAGTTCTATGATGCATCTCAGTCACATATCAAGGGAGCTGACAATCTGCTTCACTTGATTGACGAGATGTTCGCCCTAGAACGGGAATGGCAAGCCTATTCACCACGAGTACGTCGTCGGCGACGTCGTAGTCGCTTGAGAAAAGTTCTCAAACGCTTTTGGCGTCTGATTGATCGTACCGAGGTCTTACCACAGTCTCGTCTAGGCAAGGCCATCGTCTATGCTCAAAAGCAGCGGCCGTATCTCGACCGGATTATCAATGATGGTGCCATTGATTGGAGCAATAATGCGGCTGAGCGTAACATGAAGAGTCTGGTGATTGGGCGAAAAAACTGGTTGTTCAGCACAAGTACGCAAGGCGCTGAAGCAACCGCTATTTGGATGACGTTTATTGAAAGCGCCAAGGCCAATCATATAGATCCGCGTCAATATTTGACGGATTTATTAAAAGCTTCAACGATTCTGCCAGCATTTCCAAAATCGGAAGAGTTGGAGGCTTATTTGCCATGGAATTATCGAAGACAGCAAAATATGGGCCAACGGAAAGACAATAATGAGGCCCAGGCGACGACGTTCGCCGCATAAACTGAAAAAGGAAAAGAGTGTTCTAAACTTCTCAAAAATCGAGAAGTTTAGAACACTCTTTTTGTATTGGAAATAATCTGTAAAACATAAATCAACACGGTCTGTTATTTACTGCTTACGTACTTAAAAAGCTAAGAAACTATTTGCCACCATATTTTCATATGAATATCTAAAATTTGAAAGTTTAATATTGCATACTTAAAAGGACAGCAGGTTTCCCCCTGCTGTCCTTTTAAGTACGCCGACAAAAATATTTTTCTTGGCTTCCCACACTGTTAACTACTTAATCGGTAAAAGCGGCTATTCCTGACCATCACTAATTTTAATATTCGTGGTAATAATATCAGCATCATCAGCAATGACCTTCTGAATATGGTTAGCATGAATGTATCCACTGATTGGATTCTTCACACTTTCAATCGTTGAATTTACTTCGGCATTGATATTCGTGCAGTATTCAAACGCTAGATTAGTATTTACTAATACACAATTTTCAAGCGTAATGTTATCCATATAACAGAATCCTTGATCACTTTCAATTGTGCAATTAACTAGTTTAATGTTTGAAGAATTCCAGCCAAAATATTCTCCCACAATTTTTGAATCATAAATCGTGACATTCTCACAATTCCAGAAAGCATCCTTGGTAATCAAAGTTGAATCATGGATCTCAACATTTTTAGCCCCGTCAAAGCCATAATTACCAACCAAACTAAGCTTATCAACTATAATATTATGACTATTCATACAAAAATAGTTACCAGCGGCCTCCACTGTGGACATGTAAATGTCACTACAATTCCAAAGTGTTTCATCTGCATTAGAAAAATGCACATGTTTTAATCTAATCTGGTTGGATTTTCTAAACGATTTTGGTGCCTGAAAAGTACTGTTCATAATTTGAATATCACTGGTGTACCAAATACCCGAACGGGCCATTTCTTCAAAAATGGTGTCATTAACCAACACTTTCTCACTATACCACAATGGATATTTCCACTTAAAAATGGCTTGTACTAGTTCAATATTAGTACTCTCTTTAAGGGGCGACTCACCGTCTCCAAACGTCGAATTTTCAATTCTTAAATCATGTGCTTTGAACAAAGCGCGTTCACCAGTTAATAATTGTTGTTTTACATCTTTCATAAATATCATCACTTTTAAAATTTGTTTTTTTGCTTCAAGTCGTCTAAACTTCTGGCCAACTCTGCATTTTGTTGTTTTAAATTTTCAATTTCAGATTGAGTATGGTCATGTTCAGCCTTACCTTCTTTTTTTCCCTGACCATGCATGCCTTTCATCATAAAAAGCATCATCAGCGGGCATAACAGAACCAGGGCATAATAGGCTAATGTCGAAATTAGTTGTAACATTTTATTTAACTCCTCGGTGTTTTAAGTTATCCAATTCTTGTTTCATTTTTGCATTCTCTAGTCTGAGATTTTCGTATGCGTCCTTACCTGAATCTTGGTTCGCATCACTATGGTCCATCTCGCATCCCATGGAACCAGATTCGCCATCAGTGTTTTTATGACCACGCATCATCCCCAAGTGCATTACACCCATTAGAACGAGCGCTATTATTACGCCATAACTTTGAATAAATTGAATCATTTAAATCGCTCCTCACTATAAGATTAATTTTCATGCAATGCTGCCCCATTGTATAAATCGATTTTTCTCACGCCAAAACGTCGATAAAGAATGAAGATCAGGCCCGTTATGAACAGTCCTAAAGAAAGTAGTTGCGAGATTCGAACTGATCCGACCATCAAGCTGTCGGTCCGCATTCCTTCAATTACGAAGCGTAATAATCCATACCAGACTAAGTAGAACCCGAAAATTTCTCCTCGCAGAAGACCTTTAATGCGGTGCCTGAGTAGTATCACAATAATGAAGCCTAATAAAGTTCCCATACTTTCAAAAAGGAAGGTTGGTTGTCGATAAGACCCAGATATAAACATTTGTTTCCGGAACACTTCTGGCAACCAGTTCAAATTAGTTGTTATTGCACCGTAAGCTTCTTGATTAACGAAGTTTCCCCATCTACCAATAGATTGGCCTAGTAAAACTCCCGGGATAGCAACATCCAATAAATCTAAAGGGTTGATCTTTTTTCTGTAACTAAAGATTAAAAGCACAATCGTT
The DNA here is from genome assembly GCF_002179915.1 of Companilactobacillus bobalius. Taxonomy (NCBI): domain Bacteria; kingdom Bacillati; phylum Bacillota; class Bacilli; order Lactobacillales; family Lactobacillaceae; genus Companilactobacillus; species Companilactobacillus bobalius. The sequence continues at coordinate 22,785 of NZ_MYFM01000011.1, read as the reverse complement.
CCGGCAATTAAGCCACCATAAATCGCACCGCCGCCTTCCCAAAGCGCAATTATTTCATTTGGATGTTGCTTGTAATACCCCCATTCAAAAAGAACGTAGTAGGTTCGCACACCAATCAAACTAAATGGCACTGCCCATATCATAAAATCAGTTATATCATCAGTAGTTAGATGTCTTCGTGGCGCCTCTTTAGAAGCTAACCAGATTCCAATCAGCATCCCCGCTACGATGATAAGGGCATACCAGCGAATTCTCAGCGGCCCTAGCCTTAACGCCACTGTATCAATACTTGATAGAGCCAAATCCATAACACCTCTCCTTTCTTAGTAAATCCATTGTAAAAAAACAATGTGCAGAACTTGTGCAGATTTAAAATTTAATCTACACCGTTCTGCACATTTATAATTAGTCATAGGGCAGCTCAATTGTAAAAGTCGTGCCTCCATGTTGCTTACTTTTAACCGAGATATTTCCATCATGGAGCTTAATAATATCCTGAACGATCGTTAAACCTAGCCCAACTCCACCAGTCTTTCTAGTCCGTGATTTATCAACGCGATAAAAATGTTCAAATATATATGGTAAGTCGGCTGCATCGATGCCCTCACCCTCGTCAGAAATTTGAATGCTAAAAGATTTTGGAGATTGTTCGATATCAATACTGATGGTTGAGTTATCAGGCGAATATTTATAAGCATTAATAACTAGGTTGATTAATACTTGTTGCATTCTAGCATAATCCAATTTTGCTTCAAATTGTTGTGAACCGATAATATTCAAATGAATGTTTTTTTGATTCAAGATTCCCGCTACTTTTTTCATTAAGTCGTCCATTAAATTGGCGATAAGGACCGAAGATTTTTTTATTGAAAAATTATGTGCTTCAAATTGAACTAACGTCATCATGTCGTCCATCAAATGAGTCAACCGTGCACTTTCATCACGAATAATACTCAGGTATTTTACCCGTTCACCTTCTGATACTGATTCCCGACTGGCGATGTCCGTATAGCCTTTTATAAAGGTTAACGGCGTTCTCAATTCATGGGTAACGGCCGCAAAAAACTCATTCCGTTCCTTTTTCGTGTGTCGGAGTTTATTAGCCATGTCTTCGATTGAATTAGCTAAGTCCCCCAATTCATCCTGACTATCTATCGATAATGCTACGGACAAGTTTCCCTGGGCAATCTTTTTCGTTTCAGACGTTATTGCTCTGATGGGTAAGGTTAAATTTTTTGCGATAGATGCGGTTGCAAAAATAGTTATCAAAAACGTTAATATAACCAAAACTATGAACACGCTAGAAAAATCAAAGACCATTTTCTGAATCTGCTTAGTAGATAAGAACATATAAACATTACCAAGCAATTTGCCCTTTTTGATGATCGGTGATTTTGATACGAGATAACTTTTTTTCATCCAGTCAGAGTGTAAAACCTCAGATTTACCCTGACTAGCACTCGTGAATTTTGCAAGATGCTTTTTCATTTTAGAATTCACCACTTGTGAAGCCATCAAAGTTTGACCATCTGGACTTTGGACAATAATTGCCATATCAGTATCCCCTTTTTCAGTCAAAACAACATGTTTTATTGTTTGAGCAGTGAAATCGTTGGTCAAAACATGGGCATGGTTCTCCCCACGCTTGACTAAACTACTGGCCTGTTCATTGATCCAAGTGTTAACAACTAAAAGAAATAAGCTTATAAATATTCCCATTTCAATAGCAATCGCCATCAATAAAAATGACAGTCCTATTTTGACCGAAATCTTATGGCTAACCCTTTGTTTCATAATATTAATAGCTGCTTTTATCCTAACCATTTGTAACCAACTCCATATACGGTAATCAGCATCGAATCCACAGCAAAACCATTGTTTCTTAACTTTTCTCGTAAATTTCGGATATGTGAGTCGACGGTTCTATCATCAACCTCAGCGTTGTATCCCCAAATACGCTCAATTAAATGATTGCGACTAAAAATGTCATTTTTATTGTTCAAAAACAGCGTTAAAATATTGAATTCAATTGGCGTAATTTCGAGTTCTGCCCGATCGATACGCAGTTGATGAGTCCGCTGATCTAATGTTAAATTATTTGATTTTATTATGTCCATCTTCTCAGTACGCCGAACTAGTGCTTCAATTCTTGCCATTAACACATGCTCATCAAACGGTTTAGTAATATAATCATCAGCACCATTTTTCAAGCCAAAGATCATATCGTTATTTTGATTTAGGGCGGTCAACATAATGATTGGCGTATTATCAAATTCCCTGATTTTTTTACAAACTTCCCAGCCATCCATAACGGGCATCATGACATCTAATAGAACTAGATCAAACTTTTCATGTCTCAATCGCTCAATTGCTTTTACACCATCATTTGCCTTCTCGCAATGATAGCTATCACCCTCCAGATATAGCTGTAATAGATCTAACATTCGCGGTTCATCATCTATCAGTAATATATTTTTCACGCTTTCCCCCTGCTTTTCGTCTAAATAAAAAAGGCTCGCCGATCACGGCGGACCTCTCTTTGAAAATGACTTGTGTTATTTTTCCACTACCGTATAAAGACGGACATCATAACCTGCATTAGCTACCGCATCGCTTATTTCAGCTATCTGTAACTTATGTTTATCAAATTCAATGACGACTTCATCTTTTTCCAAGGTTACATTGGCATACTGCACGCCATTAGTTGCTTCGAGCGCATCCTCCACAATATGCTGACAATGTTCACAATGCATGTCATCAATTTTGGCAATTACTTTTTCCATGGGATCGCGATCCTCCTTAATTTGACGCTAGCTTATTTTCTTTTGGTAACCTGACATAATTAAGTAACAGCGAACTGATAACAACCGTAATGGAACTAAGCGCCATCGCGAGACCGGCTAGTTCCGGTGAAAGGATAAACCCGAGCGCATAGAAAATACCAGCAGCAATTGGAATCCCAACCACGTTATAAATAAAGGCCCAGAATAAGTTCAACAAGATGCGGCTATACGTTTTACGCGCCATAACCAGCGCAGTGACCACGTCCATTAAATCATTTTTTACGAGAACAATATCACCAGATTCAATTGCGATATCACTACCCGAACCCATGGCAATCCCAACGGTTGCAGTTGATAACGCCGGCGCGTCATTAATACCATCACCCACAAAAGCAACCGGCGCTTTTTCTTCTAACTCCTTAATATGTTGCGCTTTATCTCCAGGCATAACATCGGCAATAACTTCATCAATGCCAATTTCCTCAGCAATCGCCGTTGCCACCAGTTTGTTATCACCCGTTAACATAACTGTCCGAAAACCGGCTTTCTGCATTGCCTTGATTGCGGCCTTCGAAGTTGGTTTAGGTGCATCTTGAATCCCAATTAAAGCAATAATTTGCCCATCGTAGCCTACCAAGACCACCGTTTTTGCTTGCGCTTGAAGTTTGGTCATTTTATTTTTCAGATCAGTTGTCATATTAAAATCATCTGCTAATTTGTCATTGCCGATAAAGGCTTGCTTTCCATCAATAACGGCCTGGACGCCTTTACCACTGATAGCTTCAAAGTTTTCAGCTTGTAAGGGCACGACACTTTTGGCTTTTGCTTCATTTAAAACGGCTAAGGCTAGTGGATGTTCTGAAGCACCTTCAAGCCCGGAAGCAATGCTAAGAATCTCGGCTTCTTCAAATTTACCAGTTGAAACGATATCCGTTACTTGTGGTTTACCAACAGTAACGGTCCCAGTTTTATCCATAACAACCGTTTTAATCGTGTGAGTAGCCTCTAAGACTTCACCATTTTTAATTAGAATACCAAGCTTGGCGGAACGTCCCGTCCCAACCATCAATGCAGTCGGAGTAGCAATCCCCAGAGCACATGGACAAGCAATAATCATAACTGACACGGCGAAGATCAAGGCGGTAACCGGAGTAGCCCCTAAAAATGCATACCAAACAACGTACGTCAAAATAGCAATCATCAAAACAACCGGAACAAAAATGTTTGAAATGGTATCAACGGTCTTTTGAATTGGTGCCCGCGAGTTCTGTGCTTGACGAACCATTTCAGCAATATTCGACAACATTGTTTCAGAACCAACTTTGGTTACTTTAAAAGTAAATGATCCCGTATTATTGAGGGTTGCACCGATAACCGCGTCACCAGGTCCCTTTTCGACGGGCATTGATTCTCCCGTAACCATTGATTCATCAAGTGTAGATTGCCCTTCAACAATCTCACCATCAACAGCCACTTTTTCACCCGGCTTAACACGAACAACATCACCTTCGACAACCTGATCAATGGGAAGTTTTACAAATTCGCCATCGCGAAGGACTTCCGCTTCTTTGGCTTGCAGATCCATCAGCTTATCAACCGCCGATGAAGCTGACGACTTCATTTTTTCTTCAAAAACGGAGCCTAATAGTATTAAAGTAATCACAACCGCCACAGCTTCAAAATACGTACCAGCGGGTCTAGTAAACATGGCATAAATACTATAAATGTACGCAATCGTAGTACCTAATCCAACTAGGGTATCCATGTTGGCGTGATGGTTTTTAAATGAAACGATGGCAGTATGCAAAAATGGCAAGCCCGCAAACCAATAAACTAATGAACCAAACGCGAACAAAATCCACACACCATATTTTTCTCCGCCCAACATGGAGCCGCCAAAGCTCATAAACATATTTATGAGTAACGGTACTGAGCCAATCACACCAATGATGAATCTTTTCATAACTGACATAAGCTTTCCTCCTCAAATATCGAGCGTTATTATTTAACGCGATAGTTGCCCTTAACCATGTTCATACCACACGTCCATTCATAATTTCCTTTTTGAGGTGTAAACCTAACCGTTACCTGCTGATTGAGTGGTAGATCATATAATTCGCCGTTGAACTTGACTTGTTGCGTGCAGCCCTTATCAGCGACTCTCGTAAACGTAACCTCCGCTGGCTTACCAGCTTTTAATTTGAAATTATTTGGCGAATAGCCGCCATCAACCGTGATATTGATTTTATTATTATTTAATCCAAGCATAAACCTAGCTCCTTTGTTATTTGATAACGATCTTGCCATGAAACATGTGCATTCCACATGAATACTCGAACTCACCCGCTTTAGATGTGTCGATTGGAATCGCTACGTCTTGATTCATTGGCAACTCGGCGTCCACTCCGAAGTCTGGAAAAACGACTTTCTCAAGACAGGTCGTTGAATCTTTCCGATTAAAGACTAATTTTACAGGGGTATCTTTTTTTATTTTTAAAACAGCTGGATTAAAGCCGCCGTTGACGACCACTTTAGCTGTTTGACCATCTTTCGTTGTAACTGCAGTTGCTTGACTCTCACTATGTTTGCCAAAAAACCACCAACCAATAAAAACGATCAATATTACTCCAACTACTACTGTAAGTATTTGTGCCATATCATTTCCTCCTCTTAGGTAATAACGGTTATGTTTCTTTTCAATAATTTAAGATTACATCTGTAAACGTAGAAAATCAACACTAAATTTACATTTGTAAACATAAATTGAAAATTTTTTGAGAAATAAAAGGTAGATTGTAAAATTAATCCGAACGCTGTTCGGATTAATTTTACAATCTACCATTTACACAAGATATTTTACGCTCTCCTAATGCCCTTTGTGTCTCATACTAGTTTGTCAGAGGACAGCATTGCCCAAATTATCATTATTATCATCAGTTTATTTTCGGCAGGTATCCTAACTCGAAAGTTATTTGGCCCCATCACCTTCAACCAAGATAACTAAAGCTTTGAGGTCATTAAGTCGCGGTTAAATCGTTACTTCTTAATTACCAGCAAAAGCAAACTGTTAATGAGCAAATGAAATTTTAAATTCCCTGGCTAAAGCTTGCCGGAGTCGCCCTTAATGACTTTTGAATCGTTCCGGTCGTTGAACCCCATACTTTTTCCGGTAGCGAATAAAGGTGGTCCGTTTAATGCCGGTCGTTCTGGCGATGTCTGCGTCACTCATACCGGTTTGGTAGAGTTGAAAGGCATGCTGCAGGCGGGGATCGTCTTGGGTATATTGGGGTCTGCGACCATGATACTTGCCCTGTTGTTTGGCTAGCGCAATGCCTTGTTGCTGCCGATCAATAATCCGCTTCCGTTCACTTTCGGCTTGATACTTATAGAGTTCAATAATCAGGTTGGTCATCAGTTGCCGTAAGTTGGGATCCGCTATTCCGGTCATGGAGGGTAAGTTTAAGACGTCTAAGGTAGCACCCTTGGCTTGGATGGTGTTCATAATCTTAGTTAGGTCTTGATTATTCCGTCCCAAGCGATCTAATTCCGTGACCAGGACAATGTCCCCATCGCGAATATAGGTCAACAGCTTTTGCAGAGCCGGCCGCTGAGTATTCGCCCCACTTAGTTTATCCGTAAATAATTTATCAACGTCTTTTAAAGCCGCTAACTGTCGATCTAAATGTTGCTCCTTGGAACTCACACGCGCATAACCGATTTTAGCCATTTCCAATTCTCCTTTTGGACAGTTCTAATGAACACTTGTAATTCCTAGTATAGCACAAAAATAAAAAAGACCAATAGGGCATACCCTATTGGTCTTTTTGATCCATTATCAATGGCTTTTTAAATGGCTGTACGATAAATAGAGTTGATAGGCATTTTGCCATCAACTCTATTTTTGTATACCATTTATTAATAAAACTATTTTAGAACATCAAAAAGACACCATCCATACCTTTAGATGTTCTACCCTCTACAGCTTCACAATGAAAGGAATTTGAATGATGTCCCTAAGTAATAAGTCTATACGAAACGCTCTTGAAATGAAAGATGAGAATATTATCTTTACTGAAGACCCAAAATTTATGTTAGTTAATGGCATCAAGTCCTTAGTCTATTTTGCAATGCTAACTAAACAGATTGACCGTTGTCTTAACTGTGGCCTTGCAGGCCACTTAGTTAAGAATGGATTTAATAAAAATATGATAGTCGTTCCATCATTATCATTACGTCCAACGTATATAAGTCTGAAACGTCAAAAGTATAAATGTAAATCTTGTAACTCTATCTTTGTAGCCAAAACTAGTTATGTTTGGGAATATTGTCAAATCGCACAACCTGTTAGACAAATGATCTTATCAGAAACTGCTTTTAATACATCATTGAAGGATATCGGCAGACGTTTTAACGTCTCCGATAAGACCGTTCAACGTATCATCGATGAAGAAGCCAAGATGCACAAGAAATCACTTCCTGAACATCTTCCTAAGCACATGGCATTTGATGAATTTATGTCTACTGACAAAATGAGCTTTATTTGGTTAGATAGCGATAATCATCGTACGGGTGATATCTTGCCCAGAAGAACTTCATATCAAATCAGTAAATACTTCAGTCGATTTCCTTTGAAAGTCAGAAGACAGGTAAAAACTATTTCTTTGGATTTAAATGCCGGATACATTAATTTAGTACCAAAGTTGTTTCCAAAGGCCAAAGTCGTTGTTGATAGATTTCATATCGTTCAGATGATGAATCGTTCTCTCAATTCAACTAGAATACAGGTAATGAAACGAATGCCTAAAAGAAGTAAAGAATACTTGTTCATGAAGAGAGATTGGAAAAAATTCTTGGAATCATTCGATTCCATCGAAAAGATAAACCCTAAGTATCAGTACAGTGTTGGTTATTATGAAACGGATCTAAATTTAATCACAAAGTGTTTAGATTTGGACGAAGGTTTCGCCAAGTCCTACGAAGTATATCAAGATATTTTAAAGGCTATTAGAACAGGCAATACTGATACAATGAATCAGATACTACTCAATTATCATCCACTCAATACCGCTATGGATCAAACAATGACATCATTAAGAAAATATCGTAAACAAGTATTAAATGCACTGAAGCTTAAATATTCCAACGGATTTTTAGAGGGAATCATTGGAAGAATAAAAAAGATAAAAAGTAGTGCCTATGGATATCGTAGTTGGAACAACTTTACTGAACGTATAAATATTCAAATGTTTTGGCTTCGAGCAAGCTCATCAGCCAAATAAAAAAACAGCTAGACCATTTATGGTCTAACTGTTAACTTGAACCGCCATCAACTTGATTTGACGAACAGCCTTTTAAATTAGAGCCTAGTACTTTTGGAATGGAAATACTTTCCAACACCAAAAATTCTAGACCCACTTATATTCTGGAGTCTAATCGCTTGCTGGCCCACTCTATTTTGTTCAGCTAAACAGTTTCCCTCTCAAAATCATAGTTGGCAACAAAATCATCAATTTCTTGAATATAATTCCGTTTTTGTTGATCACTGATCCACGAGCTGTTAAATGAATTTTTGGCAATTTGTACAACTTGGTCGACTGATAAATCATATGCTTCAGCAAGGGCCCAATAATTTTCGGAAATATAGCCACCAAAGTATGCCGGATCATCGGAATTGACGCTAACTTCAATTCCTTTGGCCAACAAATCGGTAATTTCTTTACCCTTCATATCAGCACTGACGAAACTGTTCGACTTCGGACAAGTGGTCATACCGATCTGTTTTTGATTAACAAAGTCAACCAGATCAGAATTTTCAACAATATTAGTTCCGTGATCCAGTCGCTCAACCCCAATGACTTCTAGTGCCTGCTTAATATGATCAATCGAGTCAACCTGGTCAATATCACAATGCATCGTAATATGATATCCCTGAGACACGGCGTTTTCAAAATGAGTCGCAAACTTCATTGGTGGATTATGATGCTCGTCAGAATCCAACCCGATTCCAAGAATCTTGTCACGATGTTTCTTGGCTTCCAACAACGTTTGCCGGGCAGATTCTTTAGAAAAGTCCCGCAAAAAGCACATAATTAATTGCGCATCAACACCGAAACTCTTGGCATCCTGAGTTGCCCGATAAAATCCATTAATAACCGTTTCAAAGCTGATCCCACGACTGGTATGCGCCTGGGGGTCAAAAAATAATTCAACGTGATGAACATGATTATCTTTTGCTTTTAATAGGTAGGCATAGGCCAAATCATAAAAATCCTGTTCAGTTTGTAACACAGCCAATGCTGGATAATAAACTGCCAAGAACGAAGCCAAATCATCAAACTGATAACTTTTCTTGACTTCCTCAATTGTATTCTGACCAATATTAATATGATTTTTTTGGGCCAGCTTAGACGTAAATGGTTGCTCACGAATTTAAACTAGCTACTAAATCTATTTATAATTGGCTAAATCAGGGGAGAATTGATTTCTCCTTGAATGATCTACCTGAACATGGCGTACGCCAACGGCGTAACGTTGACCAACGATCCAAATATAATCAATCTTTGGGGCGATCAATTGAACAGCGTCCCATGATGATTAATCAACGTAATCGCATCGGCGATTTTGAACTAGATACAGTCGTTGGTCCTCGTGGGTATAGTAAGGCAGTTTTATTAACTTTAATCGATCGAAAATCACGGTTCCTTTGGGCATACCGGTTAAAAGATCGGACGACAGTGACTGTTAATGAAGCACTAACTAAGTTCCTAACCACTTTTAATGGTCCGGTGCACAGCTTTACTGTGGACCGTGGCACTGAGTTTAGTGGGCTAGTATCACTTGAATCACAATATGGTATTAAGACCTATTACTGCCATGCTTATACGCCAGCCGAACGTGGTAGTAATGAACGCTTTAATCGGAATTTACGTTATTTTTATCCTAAAGGGACTCGTTTTGAACACATTAGTGCTCAAGATTTAACGACGACGTTACTCCAAATTAACCAGCGACCGCTTAAAATACTCGACTGGCAAACACCGTATCAGGTTATGCTGACAAATTTGTCCAAAAATTCGGATTAAATTTGCAATCTACCTATAGTTTAATCTATGGAATCAGAAAAAGTATACTAGTGGAAAAGTATATTTAGCGACTAGTATACTTTTTAAAATGCTTGTTTATCAGTGATTATAGGCCAATTATCATAAGTATACTTTTGCACTAGTATACTTATGACTGTTTTCTCTGATAAATGCTGTCGAAGATTTCTCTCTCTCTATCTGAAAGCGTGTTTTGCTTATATGCCTCAACAGCACTTTCTACAAGTTCATACATTTTCACGTCTTTAATGTAAGCTAGACTCTTTATCGTGTCAAAAACAGGTGGATCGACCCTTAGGCTTTTTCTGTCCGCTGCGGAGTATTTAGTAGTTTTTTGTTCATCTCTGGAATCATCGACTGTTTTTTTTATGTTCACTTCGAAGTGATCAGCATCTTTTTTAATCAAGGCCATCAGCACTTATCTCCTTTCCAAGTGGTGTTAGTTTTTTGCCATTGAGATATTTTGGCGTGTAGACATAATCGTCAGCAATATCTCCTTTACTTTCGAATTGGTCTATTCTTTCCATTAATTCCGCGTAAAGATCGGAAAAGAGTGCGAACATAGCACGATCGTGGTAGTCTTCAAACTGAACTCCGTATTCACCATAATTTTCAAGGCGTAAGTGACTTTTGATAATGGCATTGAATATATTCTGTTTACCAAAATATTTAACGGTCTTATCAACAATGAGCTGTTCAACCGTGTGAGTTTTGTCAAGCATGACTAACAGTATTCCCGCGACCTGAACATTAATCTCGTCGCTGAAGTCATCGTATAGAGTTTGAAGATAAGTGTTGGTTAGTTCCTTTGAACCCTCAAATGCGAATCTCTTGGTTTCTTGCACAACAATTACATAGTCAGTTGCAACCATTATGTTGTCGACTTTTATATCTGTTGCTGGTGGAGTGTCTATAAAAATAAAGTCATAGTCGTCTTTGATTTTATCTAGTAATTTTTTGAAGTAAAAGGTTCGTTCGTGGACACCCTTTATATGGTCGGCTACCCATGTGCCCCAGTTTCGAAAATCAGAATCTCCTGCAATGGCATCTAGATTTTCTGTTAGATGCGTGATTCCCTTACTTAGATCCTTATCATTTAAGCATCTTGTTATAGAAGCGGGCCAATTTGATTTATTAAAGGTCATACCGAGCATGAATGTACTGTTTGCTTGGAGATCCATATCAATATGTAAAACCTTTTTATGGAAAACGGTGGCAAGAGTGATTGCGAACATCACATTATTGGTCGTCTTGCCAACGCCCCCTTTTTGGTTGCTTAAAGCGATTACGTACGTCATTGATAACACTTCTCTCATAAGTATACTTCTGCTACAAATATAGTATACCATATTGAAACCTGAAATCAAGCTTTTTTATCAAAAGTATACTAATATAAAAGTATACTAATATACTCTTATACTTTTACATTAGTATACTCGTGGATTTGTGGATTAATATACTAAAAAACATCAAAAGTATACTTTTGATGTTTTTGTTTACATTTTCTTTGTTATGGTGTATGGTTACCTTAAATAAAAGAAAAGCGCCACCCAACGGCAATTGGGAAGCACTCGACAAAAAAATCTTTTTCATTCAACTAAAGAGATTATACCAGCAAAATGGTAAGATGTCGAGAATGGTGTGATTTCAAAACGGTAGGGGACAAGCTGCCGGGTAAAAACAAAGGGGACACGTGTGGTGAGCGACTTCTGTGCAAATTCACTGGATCTAGTTAATTAGATCCGTAGGCGGTAATTTAAAAATTTAAAAGTTTATTCGGGGGTAGTCGGACTACGTCCACCTTAAGCAACTTGGCATAACGCTAAGTTGCTTTTTTGTCTGCGCTTTTTCGGTTTCTATGTCATTTCTATTAAGCTAACTTAGGTGTTTATTTTGAAAGGAGGTGAGCTCACCATGTACGATTTAAAGACGGTTCAGACTGCACAAAAGCTGGTATTACACGATTCATTACATACCTATAAAGTTAAAAATAGTCGTTCTAATATTGCCGGACAAGTGATGGAAACTCCTACAAAAAAAGGGGCCATTGCGCTCTTCAGCAGTAAAGATTCAATGCAAAAAGCACATGGTGTGGTTATCACCTCTTTTGAAGCACTTGACGCCATCGCCGATCGTATGACTCACTGGACGCCCAATACATTCAGCTGGCTTGGCTATACGCAAAATCGGTCGAGTGTTCGGGGACACCGGGAAGCTAACTTAGCTCAGATTAATACCTTGGTCGTTGATATTGATTTTGCCGACGCACAAGAACGAGACGCGCGTGAGCAAGAGGTCTTGGGGGCCGTAACCGTTGCTGACTTATTCATTCCCACGATGATTTTGCGGACTACGAAGGGATTCCATATCTACTACGTTTTTGATCAGCCTATGTTTTTGCGGAAAACACGCGGTCAGTTTCCAGTCTTAAAAGCAGCCCAAAAAATGTCGAGTTTTGTGCGGCAATGGATTCAAAAACGAGTGGCAGGGGTCGATGTCGGCTGCAATAACTTTGGAATTTTTCGAATTCCCCGGCAAGACAATCTAGTCTTTTTTGATGCACATATGTTGGTCCAGGTGAGCGCTCTGATGAAGTGGTCACAATATTATGCTGCCCAAGTTCCGGTTACGAAGCCGGATAAACGACAGGTGATTTCTCTAGCCCCAGATGAAGGTCGGCAGGTTGACCAAGCTTGGTTTAAAGCCTTATTGAAAGTGACAACAGTCAAATCAGGTCAAGGTTTAGCCCGTCACAACACGGTTTTGACGTTAGCTTTAGCGATGTATCAGTCAAAAATCTCGCAACAACGTGCGAGAGACGTGCTTGACGTCTTCAATTCAAATCTACATGATCCGTTGGCCGATCGCGAAGTTGTACAGTGCGTGAGAGACGCCTATTCAGGTAACTATCGGGGGGCAGCACTGAGTTATGTTCAAGGACTATTGGATCAATGGGTGCCTAATTTTTCAGGTAAAGTTGTTGCTGGGATTGGCTGGCATAAATTTGCTAAGCCGCGTGCCGAACGACAATACAGTCATGCCCACGAATGGCGTAACGATGTGCTTGCATTGATTAATCGAATGGGTGGTTCTGCCGCTTCGGTTGCCATGTCAACGCGTCAAATTCAAGCTGAATTAGGGATTTCTCCGGCGAGTTTGAATCGGGTTATGAAGCAACTACAAGCAACTTCGCAATTGAAGCGGGTGCAGCGTGGTAACCAGCCAACTTTATTGACGACGGTGACCATGTTATTTAAGTCGGCTATGGTGAGCCGTCAGGCTCAAAGTAAAGCGTGGACAGGGTATTTAACGACACTAATGCCAACTGTAAGCAAAAATGTTTATGAGCCAACAGTTGGTACTTTAACTGAGATACAAGCGGTGAGTGGTGATTCAGAGCCACCGTGGGGAATGGAGACGAGAAGAAGAACGGGGTGAAAAGTGCTGCTATCAATTGCCATAGGTATATATCTAGAATAGGCTTGTTGCTGTGTGAGGGTATTGTTAGTTTGGTGGTTTGTTGGGGAACTCACAAAAATATCTTGGCAAACTTTAGGAAGTGCGGTAAACTATAGTCAGTCAAAGGGAACATATGTTCCTGATGTGGCCAACTTAATAGTTGGCAAATTCTATAATTAATCTGAACAGAAATTAAAAAGCCCAAAGCAATCACTTACAATGGTAGTAGCTAATTCCAACCAATATAGGGAGTGATTACTTTGGGTACATCTACTTTATCACGTTTTCAACGTGGCGCACTAGCACAACTGGTCAATGAGGGGAATAAATCTTACCAAGTAATGGCTGACGCCTTAGGCGTCGCCAAAGCTACGATTAGCTATGAGTTGGACCGGGTTAAACCTTATGATCCAGAATTAGCTCAGCAAGATGCAGATCGCAAAAGGCGGAATTGCGGTCGTCGTTCGATGCTGACGGCAGCATTAGCGACTTTAATTACCAATCACTTACGATTAACCTGGTCACCAGAAACCATTGCGGCCGCTTATAACTTGAGCACTGCGTCAATTTATAATTGGCTTAATCGTGGCTGGCTCCCCTTCAAATTGACTGATCTACCCAATCGGAATGTCCGCCAGCACCGAGTGAGCGAAAATCGTGGGAAATTTACAAGTGGGACTTTCATCGAACAACGGCCAACAACTGTTAATCAACGGTTAGCTTTTGGTCATTGGGAAGTAGATACGGTGCTTTCTAGTCGAAGTGAGTTACGATCATGTCTGGTTACATTCGTAGAACGTAAGACTCGACTTCTATGGGCCATCAAAGCCCCTAATAGAACGGCTAAGGCTCTAAACACCGCCTTTGGCAAGTTTATGGGGGCCTTCGGTCCCCAAGCAAAATCCATTACTGTTGATCATGGTAAAGAGTTTGCCAATTATCAGGCCTTAGAACAGGATTATCAGATCAAAGTTTATTTTTGCCATCCATATTCACCATGGGAGCGAGGTTCCAATGAATATTTTAATAGACGGTTACGCTGGTTCTTCCCGAAAAAGACCAATTTTAGCCAAGTAACGACTGATGAGATCCTAGCAGCACTTGAACTAATTAATCAACGACCATTAAAAATACATCATCAACAGACTGCCATTGAAAGATTCCGGGCTTGTTCGGATTAAACTTGTAATTTGCCTTGCCATAATCAAAAAGTCGTCAAAATTAAAAAAGAACTCGAATCCGCTCATTTGCTGATGCAAAAACAACTGGGCTTTAACCCAAAAACAAAAAAGAATGAACCGAATCGCTTATATCTGTCCAAGCTCGATGTGAAAGCAACCGATGTCTATTTACGCGGTGAAGATAGCCCAAAAGTGTCTCAAACCCTTGCTACAAGCGGAACTGCAAAAAGTGCAGTTAATCTATATAAAGAACCTAAAGAAAAAGATAAAGATAGATACAAGATAGATACTCAAAAGTTAAATTTTTCCACAGCTAACTTTTCACCAGCTGAAATAGAAATCCAAAATCGGGATTTAGTAAAACATGCTGATGAGTTCTTAACGGATTCAGAAAGTGGCTGGGAAGTCTTCTTAGAACCCGAAGCCATTCAGCTGCTCAGTTTTTGGTGCCGCACTCCGCAACAAATGCGGCGCTTCATTGGCATTATCTTAAATGCTAAGTACCGAGTTGAGAAAGATCACAAAGATATTGGTGTCATAATCCCACTTGATGATGAGGAACTGAAACCTTTAATGACTAAAGCCTTGAGACGCTACTTTAACGCCCTGAGAAGCAATGAGAAGCACATCAAGAATGTTGAGAACTACTTATACGGCACCATGCAAAACCTATTTGGCGTTTGGTGGAATAAACAAGCGGCTAGAGAATATGCGGCCAAACACCCCGAAGAAGAAAAGCCGGCCGACAACGATAACAGTGGGTTGTACTACTAGCCCTAAAAGGCTACAAAATCCTTTCTAAGCGATTTTAAGACTTACTAACCTAATTTATACTTACTTAAGCTAGAGTTAAATGGCTTAAACAGAAGAATAGGGGCTTTTAAATGAGTGTCAGAGCTAACCAGGCTAACTAAAAAGTTCAGCCTTTAGATCAACGCCAAGCTCAAGTGATTTGAGGCCAAGGCTTTATCTATTGATAAGGTACTCAAAAGGTAGTATAATGGTAGTAGCAAAAAAGGAGATGAGACAATCATGGCAGTTAAGGAAAAGAAACGGGTCCAAGTCAAGATTGATAAAGATTTGGCCGATGATACCGAAGCAATTTTAAGCGAATTGGGCTTAAATCCAACCACGGCCATTAACATGTTTTACAAGCGGATTGTTGCTAATGGTGCTTTACCTTTTAATGCGTCTTTAAGCGAAGAAGAAAGAGCTAATTTACGCTTTTTAAAGGCGACCGAAGGGACACCAGTCACCGAGTTCAAAGACGCTAAAGAGGTCGCTGATTGGCTCAACGATCCAGATGAGGACTAATGACTTAGTCAGCCTATACGTTAGTTTTGTAGAAACTAACGGTGGCAAGTCTCGGCCAGTTTTAATTCGTCGGGTATCAGAACAGAAGGTCGAAGCTTTTAAAATTACTAGTCAGTATGAAAAGAAGTCGGCTTATATCAAGCAACAATATTATCCGATTCAAAATTGGCAATCCGCTGGGTTGAAGAAACCTTCCTGGGTCGATCTTGGTAATATTTATCGCTTTCCCAAAGCCGGTTTAAACTTTAAAGAAATCGGTCATTTAAGTAAGCTAGATCAAAATAAAATTTCAGATTTTACGCTTGACCTAAAATCAAAAAGAAGAGGTAAGGGTCAAAAGATAATTCAACAGCGATCAAGTAAAAGGAAGCACAAAGAAAGTAAAGCAGAGCTTACACAAAGAATTCAAAAACAGTTAAAAGACTTTGCTAAACACAATCCTGAAAATAAAAACGATCGGCCTAGTTATTAGGTTGATCGTTTTTGAGTTTATTTGGTTTATGGACATTAACGTAATCGGCAAATATTTTTAAAAGCTCTTCGGTTTGTTCAACCGAGAGATTATCAGCTTGAAAGTATTTTTCTAGCAAAGCCCCTTTTTGAATTAATCGGCGAGAACGGGCTTTGCGGGCTTGTCGATTTTCATAGTATTTAGATTGTCGTAATTTAAAATCTTCCCGATCAATTTTTTGTTTTAAACGCGCTTGCTGCTCGACTAGTTTTTCATATTGATTAGACATGGAATTTCCCCATCTCGTATGGCTAATGATCTACGGACTTTACCTTTAAAAATTCAGAAAATTGCTTAGCTAAAAGCTTAATCTGATCGTTAGACAAATTAGCATAATCTAAATTGGCTTGACTGATGATTTGTTTACCTAGCCGTTGTTCAATCTTATTTTTTTCGTCCTTAATTTTTTGATTAAGGGCTTTTAATTTAGCTTCTTGTTTTTCTAAGTTACTTTTAGACATAACGATCCCTCAAATCATATTAGAAATAATCACCGAAACTATATCATATAGGAAACGTTAAGTCAAAGTATAAAAGTTGAAATAGCGAAGCGGAAGGCATACACTAAAAATAAATTCAGGAGAATCAGCAGACCGAGTGAAACGAGGTCAATGCGCACTTACACATAGAATGAATTCTATGTTGTACTAACCCCAAAATACTGTATTAGAAGTCGCCAATGGCGACAACAAAGTCAAGCCCATAGAATCAAAGTAAAGAGGTGACTAACATGGCAATATTTCATATGAGTTTTAGTAATATTAGTGCTGGTAAAGGACGCAGTGCTATTGCCAGTGCCGCTTATAGAAGTGGTGAAAAATTATTTGATAATCAAGAAGGCCGCCACTATTTTTATGCCCGATCGGTTATGCCAGAAAGCTTTATTTTAACTCCCGAAAATGCACCAGAATGGGCCAGTAATCGAGAACAATTATGGAATGAAGTTGAAAAGAACGATCGTAAATCAAACTCACGGTATGCAAAAGAATTTAACGTGGCTTTACCGGTAGAATTAAGTGAATCCGAACAGAAAGAATTACTGACAAAATATGTGCAAGAAAATTTTGTCGATCAAGGTATGGTAGCTGACGTAGCAATTCATCGCGATCACCCAGACAATCCGCATGCACATGTGATGTTAACCAATCGCCCATTTAACCCCGATGGTAGTTGGGGATTAAAAGCAAAGACGCAGTACATTAAAGATGAAAATGGCAAGCAACTTTTAACCAAAAGCGGGTTTCCAAAACAAAGAAAAATTTGGTTGGTTGATTGGGATAAAAAGGAAAAAATTAATGAGTGGCGGCATAATTGGGCAACAAGTGTTAATCAGTCTTTAGCACAAAAAAATATTCCGGATCGGATTAGTGAAAAATCGTTTGTCGATCAAGGGATTCAAGAGACACCTACCCAACACGAAGGCATTAACAGCCAAAGAAAAAATCGAAAAGCATTTAATCAACAAGTTAGCGCACAAAGAAGCGCCCAAGCTAAATATCATAATCTTGACGAAAAGATAAGAAATCATGAACATTTTGACGCGTTAACTGACGAGCTATCGTTCTCTGAAAAACACACAATTAGTCATCTAAGTCAGCAATTGAAAACCTATGTCGATTTAGAACATTTAGATGATAAACAGCGCATGCTGTTTAATTGGAAAAACAGCTTATTAATCAAACATGCCATTGGTGAAGATGTAACCAAACAACTGCTGACTATTGACCAGCAAACGACATCACTAGCACAAGCTAACCAGTTGTTAAATAAAGTGGTGGAACGAGCAACGAAAAAGCTTTATCCGGAACTTAATTTTGAACAGACAACCGCAGCTGAACGACGGGAACTGATTAAAGAAACTAATAGTGAACAAACGATTTTTAAGGGTAGCGAATTGGCAGAACGGTTAGCGGATATTCGAAGTGACTTATTAACCCAGCAATTATTGACGTTTACCAAGCGGCCATATACCAGCTGGCAGTTAGTTAATCAGCAGGCCCAAACAATTGAGAAGCAATTAACCACGGTGCTAGCCAAACATGGTCACCAGTTAGACGATTTGAAGCCTACTGATCGGGGCATGCTAGCCGCTTATCAACCTAACGAACTCGAATTCATTTCTAAAGCGGTGAAAAATTTACGGGTCATGCGGGAAGTTAAAGCCGTAGTGCAAACTCAATACAACAGCATTCTAACGACTGCTTTTCCGGACAGTGACCTCGATAAGCTAGAGACGATTGACAAGGAGCAAATCTATACCGCTGTGGTTTACTATGACCCAGAATTAAAGCCGTTAAGCGCCAATGATCTTAGTCAATTGCAACAGCAGCCACCGGTAGTCTTTACTAGTCAGCAACACCAAGCCGGTTTAAATTACCTGTTAGGTAAAATGGAATTAAAAGATATTCAGGATCATCGACTGCAACGGGTCTTAAAACATGATGGCACCCGGCAACTGTTTATTGGCGAATGTGGCCAAGATCCTAAGTTGGATCACCAACAAATTGAAATGGTGCAAACCCGTTTGAAACAACAGACAATGCGCTTTGATCAATATAAGCAAGACCAAATTAAGGACTATCAGGCCATTAATTATTACCCAACTAGCCCGAAAAACTACCTGACTAATATTTTGGACGAAGCTTTAATAACCATTTTATATGCGAAGAACACGGACTATCTAAGAAAGCAGCAACTACGTGGCTTAAAAGAGACCGAGTGGGCAATGACGAAAAAGCAACGGCAACACCAAACTCGAAACCGACATGAAGATGGGGGCATGCACTTGTAATCAAAATGTAAAGATAAATGTACACATATGTGTTCAATGGGTGCTATATTTGCCATTAAAAGTACGCAACCTAGATGCGGATTATCAGGTGTGATAATAATGCCTACATGAGTTTTGATGGTTAAAACATTCAGAAAACTATATTTAGGGCACCGAATTGTTGCTGCGCTAATTGTTGAATTCCAATGGCTCAGTCAAAAGTGTAGTTTGATAAGCTTGTCAGTGAAAAGGTAGCTCGGTCGAATTATGATTACGTCGTAGTGACGACGATTCAGACTAAGTTATTTCATAGAAAAAGATTTTCTGGGCACACTATTTACTTTAGCCTGTAAAACTGGTAATTCACTCCCAATAACTGCTAATTTATTATCCATTTTATGATCTCCTTTGCTTTGCTAATCTCACCCGTTGTTTAGGTTTACTTTTAGGGTTGTAAAAGTGAACCTAAATGACGGGTTCACCAACCGGAACGTAGTGCAGGGCGGTAGGCAGGTTCTAATCAAAATCAAAACTTAATTTATGGCCGTCAAGCTTTAACTTGGCGTTAAACGACTTTCCCTTTTTGCTCTTGAAACCCTTTAATTTGCTGGTTTCCCCTTTGGTGACCAGCGCTTTAATCGCGGTCTTACCAAGTGTCTTGCTACTCCATTTCTTGGGTAGGGTAAAGTCCTCGCCTTGCTTAGGCTTCACAATGTAAAATTTTTGTTTGTTTATGACAGTTGCTTGTGGTGTTTCTAAAAACACCTCGGCGGACTTTTGTGCTTGCTGTTGATGATCAATTTGTTGTTTAATGGCTGCACTGCCAGTTAATTGCGTGGGAACATCAGCGATTAACTTTGCCACGAACTTTTTGATTTGGCTCAAAAAATTATCCTGAGTGCGTTCTTCGGTACTGATTTGCTGTAACGCTTGCTCCCATTTAGCTGTCATTTCTGGACTAGTTAGCAAGGGTTCGAGTTCGACTGCTTTACATAAAGTGATTCCGGCTTCACTGACGTGCAACTTATTCTTTTCAGTAACTAAGTAGCCGCGTTTCTTTAACACTTCCAGCACATTGGCCCGGGTCGCACTTGTCCCAATGCCTTGCACATCTTTGAGAATCGCCTGGGCTTCTTCATCATCAAGCGTTTTGCCAGCGGTCTTCATGGCCGTAATTAATGTCCCTTCGGTAAAGGGTACCGGAGGTGTCGTTTCTTTTTTCGGCGTTTGCAGATTCGCTTGAACTTGGTCGCCTTGGTGAACAATCGGTAGGGTGGCTGCCTCTTGCTGGTCAGCTTTGTGATCATCAAATAAAGCTTGCCAACCTTGCTTAGTTGGGACCTTACCGGTTGCTTTAAAATTGGCGTCACCAACTTGGGTAATAATGGTGGTTTCTTCGTACTCGTACGGATCAGCAAACATCGCTAACGTCGTCCTTAAAACCAGGTCATAGACTTGTTGCTGTAATTTAGGCAAGCTGGCTAGCTTCTCTTTCGTTGGCACGACTTTAGTCATAATAATGGCATAGTGTTCTTCAACTTTTTTCCCATCAACATAGCGTTTGTTCGGAGTGGTATTGGTTAAAGCGACCGGCTTAGAGACCAAGCCCAGATACTTCGTCAGATTAGCCACTAAATAATCAAATTCTTCATCAGTGATATAATCACAATCGGTGCGGGGATAACTGAGCAGTTTGTCTTCGTATAAGCTTTGAATAGCCGCTAAGGTTTGGCTGGCGCTGGCGTGATAACGTTTATTCATGGCACTTTGGAGACTAGATAGCGAGAATAGTTGGGGACTAGCTCGTTTTTTGCCTTGCTTTTGGACGTCCTTGATTAAACCGCCCTGTGAGCCTTTCTGAACGTGTTTAGCCTGCATGAATGTCATTAGCCCTGTTTCGTCTTTAAATCGCTGATAGGGGTCTAATTTTGCGAAGAATTTTTGCTGATTAGCTAAAATTTCCGCATTTAGTTCAAAATAAGGTTCTGGCTTAAAGTTTTTGATTGCCTGGTCCCTTTGATAAACCATATACAAAGTGGGCGTCTGCACGCGTACCCTCTATCTTATTATTTACTGGAAAATTCATTTCCGTTTGGTCGGAATAAAATTACGAATAAACTGAAATCGTTTATGTTCATGATCGATATATAAATAGCCAAAAATACTGAAAAATAACGCACCAATAAAATTAACGAATAGATCTTTCATAGTATCGATCACGCCAACATCGAGATAGCCGTTATGGATCACAGTAGTCACTTTTTTGCCATCAGCGGTTTCACTTTCAATCGTCGTTCGTTGAATATCTTTCAGCTGGACCACTTTATTGTTACGTTGGCCTAGATCCACGCTATTGATTTGGCGCACAATGCGATCCTTTTGCATATCCATATTCAACCAACGATCCGCTGAAAATTCGACAAATTCCCAAGCAACCCCGACCGTCATTGAAAAACAAAACGTGGTCACCGCAATAAATAGCGGTGTTAATTTCAGAATCGTTATATTTTCATTCAACAAATAAATCAGCGAAAAACCGACTCCAGCAGCCAAAAACCCATTTAGTGCGTGTAACGCTGTGTCCCAGACTGGAATATGACTATAAAAGTCATTTAGTTCACCTAACACTGTTGAGCTAAAAATAAAACTGATTACGATCAATTCTAGCAAACTAGGTATATTAATATGCAGATAAGTTTCAATTAAATATGGTAGCATAAACAAAATTAATGTCAGCACTAACAAAGCGACGTGTGACCATTCTTGCATATAAATGCTATTGCCTAACATAAAAATGACAATTAACCGATAAAATATATAAATCAGCGTCACGATTTTACTTGCGGTAGTGGTGTGTGCCGTAAAGAATTTCATAAAACGCCCCCAATCATCGTTGAATCCGTATAATTTCCTAATTTAAGCTTATGATATTAGTGATGCTAGTTCAAGTCGGGTGCAAAATAAAAAAATCACACCAAAAGGAACCTACAAGTATTTAAAAGAAATCACTGGTAACGGAGCCTATTATCAAGTGGCTTGGCAAAAATTAGCTGATGGCTACATCGCCCTTTATGGCACGACCCCGATTCAAATCAACGTAGCCCCTATATTGAATGATATTTTTGAAAATGAGGAGGGGTAGACAATGCCGAGTAAAGCAGACGTTAAAGCCTGGAAAGCACAATTAGTCGCCCAAGCCGAACAACAAATCCTAAAATTAACCGATAGTGACCGATTTAAACAGTATCTTAATACCCTGGCTAAATTTCATCATTATAGCGCCAGAAACATTGATTTGATTTATGTGCAAAATCCGCAAGCCACTCAAGTCGCGGGCTTTAAGCAATGGCAGACGGCTCTTAACCGCACCGTCAAACGAGGCGCAAAAGCGATTCGGATTGCGGCCCCGATTATTAAGAAGTTAACACCAGCCGAGCAAAAGCGTCTTGATACCACCGATGAACGCGCCATTGTCGGATACCGTTATCTACCCGTCTTTGACGTGTCACAAGCTAGCGGTGAGCCCGACAATGCTTTGAAACTAAAGACGTTATATCACGAATATGCGCATAGCCAGCTACACGCATTAAAATCAGCCTTTAAAGATCGGCCACGAGCTTATCAGGAAACCCAAGCCGAAGCGGTTGCATATGTTGCCATGCAAAAT
>NZ_MYFM01000010.1:0-63243 GCF_002179915.1 Companilactobacillus bobalius | reverse complement strand
TTATGGCTTCAGAAATCTTGACCATTTTCTTAAGAGAATAAGACTCATTTGCGCATAAAAAAAGACAACCTACATGAGGTTGCCTTCTATACAAAAACTATTCATCAATACGATTTGACAAAGAGCCATTTTAATATGTGTATCGCCTATTTTTTATCTAAAAAATCAAATGTTCATTATTTACGAACTATGATATTAATAATATCTAAAATAATCTAAATGAAAACGGTAAATACGAATAATAAACAAAAATAAATGAATTAAATACGTGTTTTGTATTGAAAGAATTTTCATAACTTGATAGAATTTGGTTACCAAAGACAGAAAGGTGGAAAACCAATGAGTGATGTAGCAGTAGTTATGGGATCAGTTTCGGATTTGCAAGTTATGCAAAACACAATCGATGCTTTGAAAGAGTTGCAGGTCAGTTATGAAGTCAAAGTGATCTCAGCACATAGAACTCCTCAAGAGATGCTGGATTTTGCAAAATCGGCACGTTCCAATGATTTTAAAGTGATAGTAGCAGGTGCGGGGGGCGCTGCTCACTTGCCAGGAATGATTGCTTCATCAACTAGCTTGCCAGTTATCGGTGTTCCAGTACCATCCAGATACTTAAAAGGGATGGATTCTTTATTGTCAATTGTCCAAATGCCAGCAGGTGTTCCGGTAGCAACAGTTTCTATTGGCGAAGCTGGGGCTAAGAACGCAGCTATCATGGCAACAAAGATTTGCGCCTTAGAAAATCATGATTATGAACTTTCTTTGGATGGCTACACTAAAGCCATGCATGACAAATCATTAGAAAGTGGGAAAGATCTTGACTAAAACAATTTTACCAGGTGCAACTATCGGTATTATCGGTGGTGGTCAACTTGGACAGATGATGTCTTTTTCAGCAAAAGAAATGGGTTATAAAGTTATTATTCTTGATCCCACACCCAATTGCCCGGCGGCACAGGTTTCTGATGATCAGATTGTTGCTGAGTATGACGACTTAGCTCAATTGATTGAATTGGCCAAACGTTGTGATGTTTTGACTTATGAGTTTGAGAATGTTGACGCTGAAACGATCAATGAAGTGAAGAAATATACAGAAGTGCCTCAAGGCACTAAGGCATTGACGATTACTCAAGATCGCGTTTCTGAAAAGAATTTTATCGAAGAAAATGGGTTTTCAGCAGTTCCACATGTTGTTATCAATAACATTTTTGAATATCATCGTGCCGTTGAAAAATTAGGGGCTCCAGTAATTGTAAAGACGACTCGTGGTGGCTATGACGGTAAAGGGCAAATTCTGGTCGAAGATCCTGAAAATGTTTGTTACGCCGATATTGAAGAATTATTGATGCATGGGACTTGTATCGTTGAAAAGAAAATAGCTTTGAAAAAGGAAGTTTCAATTATTGTTTCAGGTAATAGTTCTCAACAAACTTCTATTTTCCCAGTTATTGAAAATATTCATCGTCATAATATTTTGCACTTAAGTAGTTGTCCAGCATTGATTAGTACAGAGACTGAAAATGAAATTTATCAAATTGGTGAAAAATTAGCTCAAAATTTAGAGTTAGTCGGTACTATGTGCATTGAATTCTTTATTTCTACCACTGATGAAGTCTTTGTTAATGAAATTGCTCCACGTCCACATAATTCAGGACATCTGACAATTGAGTCGTGTAATATTTCTCAATTCGATGCTCATATCCGCGGAGTTTGCAATTTGGCCATGCCCAAAGTTCGACTTTTACAACCGGCGGTCATGGTTAACCTGTTAGGACAGCATTTACAACCAGCTAAGGAAGCTTTATCAAAACATGTTGAATGGTATTTCCATGATTATGGTAAAGCCGAGAGTAAGAACAATCGCAAAATGGGTCACATTACGATTTTGAGTGATGATTTGCGAGAAACAAAGAATTCAATTGAAAAAAATTCGATTTGGGATGTGTAAATCATGACTGAAGATAATTTACTTTATGAAGGTAAAGCTAAGAACGTTTATAAAACAAATAAAGAGAATGAACTCTTGATGGTCTATAAGGATCAAGCCACAGCCTTTAACGGTAAAAAGAAAGAAGTATTACCTGGTAAAGGTGTACTAAATTGCCGCATCTCTACTTTGATATTTGATTATTTGATCAAAAATGGTGTTAAAACTCATTTAATTGAAAACTTATCAGATCATGAACAATTAGTTCAAAAGAGTGAAGTATTTCCGTTAGAGGTAGTTTTAAGAAATATCGGTTCAGGTAGTTTTGTACGTAAGTTCCATCTTGAAGATGGTTTGGAATTGAGAGAACCAATCATCGAATTCTATTACAAGAGTGATGCCTTAGATGATCCTTTTATCAATGAATCACAGATTCATGCATTGCATATTGCGGACAAAGAAGAAATAGCCACGATTAAACAAATGACACTAGAAATCAATCAATTGTTGATTCCGTTTTTTGCCCAAAGTGATTTTGATTTAGTTGATTTCAAATTGGAATTTGGAAAAGTTAATAACGAAATTATTTTAGTAGATGAATTTTCACCAGATAACTGTCGTCTCTGGGATAAAACAAGTCATCATTCAATGGATAAAGATGTTTTCCGTAAGCATGAAGGTGATTTGGTTAAGACGTACCACTCAGTTTTAGAAAGATTGACAACACGATAGGAGCAAATGATGAAATTAGTTAAAGTTTACGTAACACTCAAACCCTCTGTTCTAGATGCCCAAGGTGAGGCGATTAAATCTGCTATTCAAACTATGGATTATGACAAGGTATCCGCTGTCCATATGGGAAAGTATTTCGAATTGAATTTTGAGGATTATCCTGAATTAGAAAAGGATATTGATGCGATTTGTGACAATTTATTAACTAACCCTAATATCGAAACATATCGCTATGAGATCTTGGAGGCTGAATAATGAAGTTTGCCGTTGTTAATTTTCCGGGTTCCAATTGTGATATGGATCTGTACTATGCCATTAAAGAAGGTATTAAAGAAGACGTAGAACTAGTTGATTATCGCAAAACTAGTTTAGAAGGATTTGATGGTGTTTTAATTCCAGGCGGTTTTTCTTATGGCGATTACTTGAGAAGTGGCGCAATTGCTGTCCACGCTCCAATAATTAGTGAAATTGTTCGTTTTGCCAATGAAGGAAAATTCGTTTTAGGTATCTGCAATGGATTCCAAATTTTAACTGAATTACATTTGTTGCCTGGTGCTCTAATTCAGAATGAAAAGAGTCGTTTTATCTGCGAGACGGTTACGTTGCAAGTGATGAATGACCAAACAATGTTTACCAATCAGTATGCTAAAAACGAAAAGATTCGTATACCAGTTGCACACGGCGAAGGTAGATATTACTGTGATGATCAAACTTTAATGGAATTAAAGGCTAATAATCAAATTGTTTTCCGCTATGACGAAAATATTAATGGAAGTGTTGATCAAATTGCCGGTGTGATGAATCGACAAGGAAATGTTTTAGGGATGATGCCTCATCCGGAACGTGCTTTGGAAGATATCGTAGGTTCTTCTGATGGGCTTAAGCTATTCCAATCAATAATCAATCAAGTAAGGGTGAATAATTAATGACTGAACCTACTGCTAAGCAAATTCAGGATTCAAAGTTATATCGACAATGGGGATTGAGTGATTCAGAATACGAATTGATCTGTGAAAAGATTTTGAATCGACTTCCTAATTACACAGAAACTGGATTGTATTCAGTTATGTGGAGTGAACACTGTTCTTATAAGAATTCCAAAAAAGTTTTACGAAAGATGCCTAACAAGAGTGACCGCGTGTTGGCTGGTCCAGGTGAGGATGCTGGTATTTTGGATATCGGCGATGGTCAGGCGGTTGTTTTCAAGGCCGAAAGTCACAATCATCCGTCAGCGGTTGAACCTTATCAGGGGGCGGCTACTGGTGTTGGAGGTATCATCAGAGATATTTTTTCAATGGGAGCTCAGCCTTTTGCGTTGTTGAACAGTTTGAAATTTGGTCCATTAAAGAATGGTCAAACTAAACATTTAGTCAATGAAGTAGTGGCCGGTATTGGTGGTTACGGAAACTGCATTGGGTTACCAACTGTTGGTGGCGAAATATCTTTTGAAGATTGTTACGAAAATAATCCTTTAGTTAACGCTATGTGTGTTGGTCTATTGAATAAGACTGATTTTAAACATGGTACAGCTAGTGGTAAGGGTAATTTGATTGTTTATGTTGGTGCTAAAACCGGTCGTGATGGGATTCATGGTGCAACATTTGCTTCAGATGAATTCACGGATACTAAAAATAAACAGCGTTCAGCGGTTCAAGTGGGAAATCCTTTTATTGAAAAGTTATTGATGGATGCTTGTGTTGAAATTATTGAAAAACATCCTAATTGGATTCTGGGAATTCAAGATATGGGTGCTGCTGGATTAGTATCATCTACCGCAGAGATGGCTTCTAAAGCCGATAGTGGTTTGATTTTGAATTTAGACAATGTTCCACAACGTGAAACAGAAATGTCAGCTTATGAAATGATGTTGTCTGAATCACAAGAACGAATGGTTCTCTGTGTGAAACCACAATTTAAGGATAACGTTCTAGCCTTCTTTAAGAACTTTGAATTAGATGCTGTCGTGATTGGTGAAGTAACTGAGGACAAACAATATAAAATTTATCATCATGATGAGCTAGTAACTGATATTCCTGTTCGTAGTTTGACTGAGGATGTACCTGAGTATGATCGTCCAGAAGTTGAACCGGCACGTATTGCAGAGTATCGTGATTATCACTTTGTGCCAGAAATTGATTCGCTAACAGATACATGGCAAAGGCTTTTGAAGCAACCTAATATTGCTAGTAAAAAACATTTCTATCAAACTTATGATTCACAAGTTAAAGCAGATACATTGGTTCAACCCGGTAGTGATGCAGGGGTAACTCGTATCAGAGGTACAAAAAAGGCTATCGCGATGACCAACGATAGTAATTCTAAATATGTTTATTTAGATCCATATGTTGGTGGACAAATCACAGTTATGGAAGCTGCACGTAATATTGTTGCAAGTGGTGGAGAACCTATTGGTGTGACTGACTGCTTGAATTATGGTAATCCTGAGAATCCTGAAGTTTTCTGGGAATTAGATAAGAGTGTAGAAGGAATTGCCAGTGCCTGTGAAAAAATCAATACGCCAGTAATTTCTGGTAATGTGTCACTCTATAACGAATACAACGATGAAGCAATTTATCCTAGTCCTATGATCGGGATGGTTGGTTTGATTGATGATATGAAAAAAGTTACTACAGCTTCCTTTAAAAAAGCTGGAGACCTGATTTATTTACTTGGTAATACATTTGATGATTTCAATGGTTCAGAGATCCAATTGCAACAAACTGGAATTATAAAAGGTGGCTTACGACCATTGGATCTGAATGAAGAAAAACTTCATCAAGATTTAGTACGTCAAGCTATTAATCAAGGGCTAGTTGCCAGTTGTCATGATTTGAGTGAAGGTGGTTTAGCAGTAGCCTTGTCAGAAGCAGCTTTTGACAGACAATTAGGTTTTGAAATTGAAACTAATTTAACTTCTGCTCAAATGTTCTCAGAAACACAATCACGTTTCTTAGTAACTGTTAAACCAGAAGATAAAACTAATTTTGAAAATCTAGTTTTACGAGATTTCCATTGTTTAGGTCAAGTTACAGCAGATTCTATTTTCAAAGTCACAACTAAAGATGAAACAGTTTCAATCGATGGAAAGAAAGCATTGAATAACTGGAAAGAGGCGATTGCGTGCTTGATGAAGTAAAAAGTTTAAACGAAGAATGTGGTGTTTTTGGTGTTTGGGGAGCTAAGAATGCTAATTACCTAACTTATTTAGGACTCCACAGTTTGCAACACCGTGGTCAAGAAGGTGCAGGAATTGTCGCCAATGATGGTAAAAAATTGCGTACTTATCGTAATTTAGGATTGTTGACACAAGTTTTTTCCAAACCAGAATATTTAAACAACTTAGTCGGCGAGTCGGCTATCGGACATGTGCGTTACTCTACTGCTGGTGAAAATAAGATTGAGAATGTTCAACCACTACTTTTTGATTTCACTGATAGTCAATTAGCGTTAGCTCACAACGGTAACTTAACTAATGCGATTACTTTGAAAAAAGAATTAGAACGCCAAGGTCACATTTTTAAATCAAGTTCTGATTCAGAAGTGTTGGTACATTTGATCAAGCAATCAACACAAGAAACCTTCCGTGATCGTATGGTTGAAGCATTGAACAAAATTCAAGGTGGCTTTGCTTATCTACTTTTAACTAAGGATGCCTTGATATTGGCCCTAGATTCTCATGGCTTCCGTCCGCTATCAATTGGAAAGTTGGAAGATGGTGGATACGTAGTTGCCAGTGAAACCTGTGCTCTAGATGCAGTTGGAGCAACTTTTGTTCGTGACGTGCAACCAGGTGAACTGATTACAATTTCTGACGAAGGAATGAAAATCGATCATTGGACAACTAAAACACAATTAGCCATCTGTTCAATGGAATTTGTCTACTTTGCTCGTCCTGATTCCGATATTCTTGGAATTAATGTTCATTCGGCTAGAAAACGTATGGGGGCCAATTTAGCTCAAGAGTATCCTGCACCAGGCGATATCGTAGTTGGTGTTCCTAATTCATCTTTATCAGCCGCTAGTGGTTACGCCGAGGCCAGTGGTTTACCTTATGAAATGGGCTTGATCAAGAATCAATATATGGGTCGAGAATTCATTCAACCTACACAAGAATTGCGTGAGAAAAGTGTTCGTCAAAAATTGGCTGCTGTTAAAGGTGTTGTTAAAGGTCGCCGCGTCATTTTAGTAGATGATTCAATTGTTCGTGGAACAACCTGTGCTTATATTGTGCAGTTGTTAAGGGATGCGGGTGCAACGGAAGTTCATTTACGAATTGCTTCACCAAGATTCATGCATCCATGTTTCTATGGAATTGATATTCAAGAAAAAAGTGAATTAATTGCAGCTCATAAGAGCATTGAAGAAATGAACCAAATTTTCGGTTCTGATTCATTGCGTTTCTTGAGTGAAGATGGATTGATTGATGCCATTGGATTAAACGCTGATGCACCATATTCAGGTTTAGATATGTCGTATTTCAATGGTGATTATCCAACCTACTTATACGATTACGAATCTAAAAAATAAGGAGAATTTTATGTCAAATCCCTATCAAGATGCTGGTGTGAACGTGGAATCTGGTTATAAGATTTCTCAATTTGTAAAACAGAAGACTAAAAGCAAAAGTATAGGCAATTTCGGTGGCATCTACGAAATTCCAGCTGGGTTTAAACAACCAGTATTGGTCTCAAGTGATGATGGTGTCGGGACCAAACTTTTACTGACTAATGAGTTTAAAAAGTGGGATACGATTGGAATCGATTGTGTTGCCATGTGTGTCAACGATATTTTGGCTCAAGGTGCTATTCCGCAATATTTCTTAGATTACATTTCAACAGGCAAAGTTGATCAAAAAGTTGAAGAGATTTTAAAAGGTGTTATTAATGGATGCCAAATAGCTGACGCAGCTCTAATTGGTGGCGAGACGGCTGAAATGCCTGGAGTATATGACGCGAGTGATTATGACATTGCTGGGTTTGCAGTGGGTATCTGTGAAAAAGATGAACTTTTACGTAAAGAGAATGTCAAAGAAGGCGATGTTCTAATTGGAATCACTTCAAGTGGGATACACTCCAATGGTTATTCTTTAGTTAGAAAAATTTTCTTCCGAGAAAATGATTTTGACTTGAATACAAATTTACCTGAACTTGCAGGACAGTCTTTAGGTGAAGTTTTACTAATGCCAACTAAGATTTATTCTCATGAATTAGTACCATTGTTAGCTCAAAAATTTATCAATGGTGCCGCTCATATTACAGGTGGAGGATTCTTTGAAAATGTTCCTCGGATGTTACCTGAAGATTTGGCTGCCGAAATCAATGTCGATATTTGGCCAGAATTACCAATTTTTCAAGCTTTACAGAAATATGGCAAATTAAAAACTATCGATATGTATCATATTTTCAATATGGGTCTAGGGATGGTTTTAGCAGTTGATTCCGAGAATGAAATGGAAGTTCTAGAACAATTGAATCGACACGAAACATTAGCCTATACAATTGGTGAAGTTATTAAAAAGGATTCAGCTAATCTGATTTTGAAAGGAGATAAGCTATGAAAGTAGCCATCTTTGCCTCAGGCAATGGGAGTAATTTTGAAGCCATTGCTGGATCAGATGAATTAAGAAATCTAGGCTTAGAAATTGAATTATTGGTTTGTGATCAACCAAATGCTCATGTAATCAAACGAGCTGAAAAATATCATATTCCTGTGTTTGTAAATCAATTATCTGATTATGCTAATCGCGGTGAATATGAGCAAACGATTATTGATAAGTTAGCGCCACTAAAGATTGAATACATTCTTTTAGCAGGATACATGCGTGTGGTCACACCAGTCTTATTGGGTGCGTATCCTAATCGTATTATTAATATTCATCCATCATTATTACCAAAATATTCTGGATTAGAAGCAATTGAACGAGCCTATGCGGCTAATGAACCTGTAACAGGTGTAACAATTCATTATATTGATGAAGGGGTCGACACCGGTCCTATCATTAAGCAAATGAAAGTTGTGCGATTAAAGAATGATACTGAAGCTAGTTTAGAAAGTCGAATTCATCAGACTGAACATCAAATGTACCGTACAGTAGTACGAGATTTATTAATAAAAAATAATGGGGTAAGTAAATAATGAAAAGAGCTTTGATTAGTGTTTCTGACAAAACCGGAGTTGTTGAGTTTGCTAAAGGATTAATTGAAAATGATTTTGAAATTATTTCTACTGGTGGTACATACAAGAAGTTACAAGAAAATGGCGTAAAAGTTACTGAAATTGACGAGGTAACTAAATTTCCCGAAATTCTTGATGGACGTGTAAAAACACTTCATCCAATGGTTCATGCAGGTCTTTTGGCTAAACGTGATAACCCTGAACACATGAAGACTTTAGAAAAATTGAATATTCAAATGATTGATCTAGTTTGTGTAAATCTTTATCCATTTAAGGAAACAATTTCTAAAGATGGTGTTACACCGGCCCAGGCTATTGAACAAATCGATATCGGGGGTCCATCAATGATTCGTTCAGCTTCGAAGAATTTCAAGAGTGTTTACGTTGTTATTGATGCTAACGACTATGAAAAGGTTCTAGCAAGTATTAAAAATGATGAAGACAATCTAGCTCTAAGACAAAGCTTAGCCGCCAAAGCATTTAGGCATACTGCTGAATACGACAGTATTATTGCTCATTACTTATCAGATCTTAATGGTGAAGAATTCCCTGATGTAGAAGTATTAGGTTATGATTTCCACCAAGAATTAAGATATGGTGAAAATTCACATCAAAAGGCCGCTTTTTATCAAAGTGCTATGCCTAGTGAATATTCGATTGCTTCAGCCAAACAATTACATGGTAAGGAACTTTCCTTCAATAATATTAAGGATGCTGATGCTGCTTTAAGAATTGTCGCTGATTTTGACAAACCTTGTGTAGCTGCATTGAAACACATGAATCCTTGTGGTGTTGGTGTGGATGATGAATCAATTTATCAAGCATGGCGTAAGGCTTATACAGCCGATACAATGTCAATCTTTGGTGGAATTGTTGCAGTTAATCGTGAGGTAACTAAAGAAATCGCCGAAGAAATGCATAAGATTTTCTTGGAAATTGTTATTGCTCCAAGTTTTACACCTGAAGCTTTGGAAATCCTAGAATCTAAGAAAAATATTCGTTTAATGACTTTGGACTTTACTAAGTCTCAAGCTGCTGATAAATATGAATATGTTTCTGTTATGGGTGGTCTTCTAGTTCAAGAAAGAGATACCACAGTTGATAACTTAGATGAATTCCAAGTTGTAACTAAAAAAGCCCCAACTCCTGAAGAGATGAAGGCCTTACTATTTGGTCAACAAGTTGTTAAGCATGTTAAGAGTAATGCGATTGTTATTTCAACAACTGATAAGACTCTTGGTATTGGTGCTGGACAAATGAATCGTATTGGTTCAGTGAAGATTTCGATTGAACAAGAAGAACAAGCTGAGGAACACAAACCATTAATTATGGCTTCTGATGCCTTTTTCCCAATGGATGACTGTGTAAATTATGCTGCTGAACACGGCATTACAGCTATTATCCAACCAGGTGGTTCAATTAAAGATCAGGATTCAATCGATATGGCTGATAAATATGGTATTGCCATGGTCTTCACTGGTAGAAGACACTTCAAACACTAGAGAGGTTTATTAATGAAAATACTTGTTATCGGTTCTGGAGCAAGAGAAGATGCTATTTGCAAATCTTTATTAAAGAACACTCAGAATGTTGTTTTTTGTGCCCCTGGTAACGACGGAATGAAGTTATCTGGAATCAAAACCATTTCAATAGAAGAAAATGATTTTGAAAGAATGGCAAATTTCGCTCAAACCAATTTCATTGACTTTACAGTTGTAGGTCCGGAGGAACCATTAGTCAACGGAATCGTGGATTTCTTTAAACGTCAAAATCTGAAAATTTTTGGACCAAATCAGCAAGCAGCTCAAGTGGAGGGGTCTAAGACTTTCACCAAGAAATTGATGGCAGACGCCGGTATTCCAACTGCTCAATATCAGGAATTTACAAAATTAGAAGATGCTCTAAAGTATTTGAAGTCAATTCCTGACTTTCCAATTGTTATTAAGGCAGATGGATTAGCTGCTGGGAAAGGTGTCTTTATCGCTGATGATTTGATTTCAGCTACTGAAACAGTAACGGATTTATTAGCCGAACATAAATTTGATACCAAGAAAGTTGTGATTGAAGAATTTCTTGAAGGCGAAGAGTTTTCATTGATGGCTTTTGTTGATCATAAACGTTTCTATCCGATGCCATTGGCACAAGATTACAAGAAAATTCTTGACGGTGACTTGGGACCTAATACTGGTGGTATGGGAGCCGTTTGTCCAGTTCTTAATATCTCTAAAGATATTGAGAAAGAAGCCATAGAAACTGTTTTGAAACCATTTGTGACAGAACTCTATGATCAAGGTATCAAGTATACTGGAATCCTTTATGCTGGCTTGATTTTGACAAAGAAGGGTATCAAAATTATCGAGTTTAATGCTCGCTTTGGTGATCCCGAAACAGAAGTAGTTTTGCCACGCCTAGAGTCGGATTTATCTGAAATGATTTTTTCCATCTTAAATCATAAAAAGATTGAATCAATAAAATGGCAACAAAAAGGTCTAAACTTAGGTGTTTTTGCTGTCAGCAAGGGTTACCCTACAAAACCTGTATTTGGTTCATTGGGAGATAGAGACAATTTTAAGAATTGTTCATTAACAATCAATTATGCAGCTGTGAAGCGAGAGCAAAAGCAATTGTTTAGTCACGGTGGCCGTTTATATTTGATGCAGGCACAGGCTGAATCAGTTGAAGATGCTCAGAAAAAAGTTTATCAAGAACTAGAAAAAATGGATCAAACAAATATTTTTTACCGACGTGATATTGGTAAGAACTCCATTTAATAAATGAAGAGGTAGAAGTAGAATTTCATTTGAAATTTTACTTCTATCTTTTTTATTTGAACCGATATTTTAGAATTGTAGTTTTTGTGATAAATCAATGAGCAAATGGATTTAGAATGTTTTTATTGGTTATTGAAATATGGAAAAAGAGTTGCTTAGAATAGAAAGGAAAGTTATGCTTTAAGAAATTGAGAACCTTATTTTCAAGTTGATAAAAATAAGTGATTCTCTAATTTTAGAATGTTGATATAGCGGCTTTTTCTTAGTGTGCTCCCTATGTATATAGGGATGATTCTATCATGTCGATGTAAACGACCAGCACGTTGTAGTGATCCCTATAGATATAGGGAATGATTTAATGGAATTTCTATCTGTATCAAAAATAAGAGCAGTGTTTCCACGGAAATAAAAATATGGACATGAATCCACTTATATATATTTAGCTGCAGTAGTTTAAATATATAGGTGAATAATTCATGTCCATTTTTATACAATAAAACCCTGGAGTACCAGGGCTATTTTAATATATTCAATTTTTAGTATATTATATAATTACTTGTTTTTTTTCTTAGGTGGGATATATTCAAAAGATGGATCAATTTCGTCATCAATTCTATCCCAAGCTTTTTCCATATCGTCGTTGACCTGTTTAGTTTGTTTTTCGTCAAGTTTGGCTTTGAAATCAAAGTCAATTTCGGGTCCTACACCAATAGTAATTTGTTTATGTTTCATTAAACCACCAAAAGATAAAGGTCCTTGATAAACAAAGGGAACTAATGGGGCTTTTGAAAGTTTAGCAATCAGTGAGGCTCCGCCTTTTAGTTGTTCAGAGTAACGAGTTCCTGATGGAAACATGATTAAAACTTTATCTTCTTTTTTTAAGGCTTTAACTGGCGTTTTTATTACTGAGGGACCTGGATGAGCACGGTCAACAGGAAAAGCGTGTGCGTGCACAAGAATGAATCTTAAAATAGGATTCTTAAAAAGTTCTTTCTTAGCCATAAAAGTAGCTTCACGTGGAGAAATCACCAATGCAAAGAAAATTGGTTCCCACCAAGTACGATGTGGAGCTACTAAGATGAAGGGCTTGTCGGGTAGATTTTCTTTACCCACGACTTTATAACGGCCATTTAAAATGAAAACAATGCCTCTCGCTATTACACGGATAAATTTATAAAACATAGAATTATCATTCTCCCTAAAATAATCTTAACTTATTTAAAATACCATAAAGTAGGTGCAACATGTCGATTTATTCTCAAGATATTATTTCGGATAGCGGAATAATTATTAATCAAGATAAAAAACTTTATTCATTTAATCTCGATACTATTTTACTTTATAATTTTGCTAAAACTGTTAAAAAAGGAAAAATAGTCGATTTATGTTCAGGCAATGGAGCCATTGGGTTGTCATTGGCCTCTAAAACTAAAGCTCAAATATATTTGGTTGAAATCCAAAAAGAACTGGCCAATCTATCTCAAAAAAGTATTGAAGATAATAGTCTGGAAAAACAAGTACATCTTGTTAATGATGATTTGAAGAATGTTCAAAAATATATTGATCATGATACGGTCGACATGATTGTTTGCAATCCACCATATTTTAAAGTCTCAGATCAAACAGCGTTGAAAGAAAATCCAGTGTTGGCGATTGCTCGTCATGAATTGAAGGCTAATTTGGAAGATGTTTTATATGCAATTAAGGTTTTACTAAAAGAGAATTCTCATGCATATTTAGTTTATCGACCAGAGCGTTTGAGTGAACTACTTTCTTTAATGTTGCAGCAGCGATTGCAGCCAAAGCGCATACGTTTTGTCAGAACTAGTTCGCAAAAAGATGCTAATTTGGTTTTATTAGATGTTATTAAAACAGTCAAAGAAGCGTCATTAAAAGTTGAACCAGATTTAACAATTTATGATGAAAATCATCAGTTAACTAAAGAGGCTAATCAGATAATTAATGGAAACAAGTAAGTATTATGTCTATATATTGCTATGCAGTGATAAAACTTTTTACACCGGTACAAGTAATAATGTAAAAAAGAGAGTTGCAACACACAATGCTGGAAAAGGTGCTAAGTATACTAAAATTAGACGACCCGTTAAATTAATGTACACTGAAGAATTAGAAAATAAATCGCAGGCCTTAAAGCGGGAGATTGCTATCAAAAAGCTATCACGCTCCCAAAAAGAGGCATTATTAAAAAGTAATGGAATAAATTGGAACGACTACTTGATTTCGTAATAATATTCCCTTATAATATTTAGCTGTATTGAATACACACACTTAACGATTTAGTTGTTGGTGCACAGACGTGTTTCAACTAGACATGACTTAGGTGGAGGTAAAAACCAGGAGGAACTTTTTATGTCAGTTATTTCTATGAAACAACTTCTTGAAGCCGGTGTACATTTCGGTCACCAAACAAGAAGATGGAACCCTAAGATGAAGCCATTTATCTTTACACAAAGAAATGGTATTTACATCATTGATTTACAAAAAACAGTACGCATGATCGACGATGCTTACAACTATATGAAGGCCGTTGCCGGTGATGATGGTATTTTCCTATTCGTTGGTACAAAGAAACAAGCACAAGATGCTATTGCTGAAGAAGCAACACGTGCTGGCCAATACTATGTTAACCATCGTTGGTTAGGTGGTACTTTGACTAACTGGAACACAATCCAAAAACGTATCAAGAGATTAAAGGACATCAAGGCAATGTCACAAGATGGTACTTTTGATCGTCTACCTAAGAAAGAAGTTGCTTTACTTACAAAGCAACAAGCTAAGTTAGAGAAATTCCTTGGTGGTATCGAAGATATGCCAAGAATCCCTGATGTTATGTTCATTGTTGACCCTCATAAGGAAAACATTGCTGTTAACGAAGCTAAGAAACTTAACATTCCTATCGTAGCTATGGTTGATACAAATACAGATCCAGATCCTATCGATGTTATCATTCCTTCAAACGATGATGCTATCCGTGCCGTTAGATTAATTACATCTAAGATGGCAGATGCTATTGTTGAAGGTAAGCAAGGTGAAGAAGCTGTTACAGATGCAGACTTCGCTAAAGACGACAACAAAGATGAAAATTCAAATGCTGCCGATGCAAAATCTATTGAAGATTTAGCAGAAGCTAAGAACAATAACGAAGATAACAAATAATAATAAGCGTAAAATAGAGTCATCTGAGTAAGATGGCTTTATTTATACGACTGGAGGATTACTAATGGCTAAAATTACTGCTGCTCAAGTTAAAGAATTACGTGATAAGACAAGCGTTGGTATGATGGATGCTAAGAAGGCATTGGTTGCTGCTGACGGTAATATGCAAGAGGCTATCGACAAACTTCGTGAAAAGGGTGTAGCTAAAGCTGCTAAGAAGAGTGGAAACATTGCTGCTGAAGGTTTAACACATATTGAAGTTTCAGGTAACAAAGCTTCTATCATCGAAGTTAATTCAGAAACTGACTTTGTTTCATCAAACGACAAATTTATCAATCTTGTAAACGAAATTGGTAAGGCTATTGTTGCTAACGAACCAAAGACAATGGACGAAGCTTTGGCACTTAAGATTGGTGACCAAACAATTAACGACGCCATCACAGGCTTAACAGCTGTTATTGGTGAAAAGATTTCCTTGAGACGTTTCAAGGTTCTTGATAAGACAGACTCACAAGTATTCGGCTCATACCTACATAATGGTGGTTTGATCGGTGCTATCGTTACTCTTGAAGGTAGCGATGAAGATGCTGCTAAGGATGTTGCTATGCACGTTGCTGCTATCAACCCTGAATTCATGGATCGTGATCAAGTTCCTGCAGATCGTTTGGAACACGAAAAGGCTATCTTTACTGAAGAAACAAAGGCTGAAGGTAAACCTGAAAAGATTATCCCAAGAATCGTTGAAGGCCGTGTAAACAAGTTCTTGTCAGAAATTAGTTTGGCTGACCAAGAATTCGTTAAGGATTCAGACATGACTGTTCAACAATTCGTTGAATCAAAGAATTCTAAACTTGTTTCATTTGTTCGTTACGAAGTCGGTGAAGGAATCGAAAAGAAACAAGAAGACTTTGCTGAAGAAGTAAAGAACCAAATGAAGTAATTTAAAAACATTTTTTGGAAAGGTCGCTTAATTCATTTTGAATTAAACGGCTTTTTCTTTATATTTAGGGTTGTATCCACACAAAATTTATTTAAAAATAGTGTTTGGATAAATTTAGTGTAGCGAATATGTTAAAATATTTAGTAGCAAAATTAAAGGAGAGAACTTATGCCTGATATCAAGTATAAAAGAGTGATTTTAAAAGTTTCTGGAGAAGCCTTAGCCGGTGAGAAAGGCTTTGGTATTAATCCACCAGTTATCAAAACAATAGCTGAACAAATTAAGAGTGTTCATGATCTAGGAGTTCAAGTTGCCATCGTCTGTGGTGGTGGGAACATTTGGCGTGGTGAAACAGGTGCTGAAATGGGAATGGACCGTGCCCAAGCAGATTATATGGGTATGATGGCCACTGTTATGAATGGACTTGCTTTACAAGATGGTTTGGAACATATTGGTGTCCCAACACGTGTACAAACATCAATCGAAATGCGCCAGGTTGCTGAACCTTACATCAGAAGAAAGGCAATCAGACATCTAGAAAAAGGTCGTGTTGTTATCTTTGCTGGTGGTACTGGTAATCCTTACTTCTCAACAGATACTACTTCTGTACTTCGTGCCGCTGAAATTGAAGCCGACGTTATCTTAATGGCTAAGAACAACGTTGATGGTGTTTATTCAGCTGATCCTAAGAAGGATCCTAATGCTAAGAAGTATGCAGAATTAACACAACTTGATATTATTAATAAGAATCTTGGAGTTATGGATACAACTGCTTCATCATTGTCAATGGATAATGATATTCCATTGATCGTATTCAACTTGAACAAAGCTGAAAACATTAAGAAGGTTGTTCAAGGAGAAAATATCGGAACAATAATAAAGGGTGGTAATGATGACTAACAAAGCTGTTACAAAAGCACAAGAAAATATGTCAAAATCAATTGACGTTCTTAGAAAAGAATTAGCTAATATCCGTGCGGGTAAAGCTAATGCTTCTATCTTGAGTAACGTTAAGGTTTCATATTACGGTACTGATGTACCATTGAATCAAGTTGCTTCAATTAATATTCCTGAAGCACGTGTTTTGATGATCACACCTTATGACCAATCATCATTGGATGATATCGAACATGCTATCAATTCATCTGATTTAGGATTGAACCCTGCTAATGATGGTAAGGTTATCCGTTTGGTTATCCCACAGCTTACTGGTGAACGCAGACAAGAGATTGCTAAGCAAGTAGGTAAAGAGGCCGAAGAAAGCCGTATTGCTGTTAGAAACGTTCGTCGTGAAGCTATGGACGATCTTAAGAAGCAATTAAAGGCTAACGATGTAACTGAAGATGAATTCCATGATGTTGAAGA
Organism: Companilactobacillus bobalius; assembly: GCF_002179915.1. Lineage (NCBI taxonomy): Bacteria > Bacillati > Bacillota > Bacilli > Lactobacillales > Lactobacillaceae > Companilactobacillus > Companilactobacillus bobalius. The sequence continues at coordinate 46,157 of NZ_MYFM01000010.1, read as the reverse complement.
TCAAGTTCAAAAGGTTACTGACAAAGCTATCGCACAAGTTGACGAATTAGCAGCAGCCAAAGAAAAAGAAATTACTGAAGGATAATAGTCTTTATGACAGAGAGTAAGAGACAGTTAGATTCAGACATATCAGTTCCTAAGCATATTGCTATCATTATGGACGGTAACGGACGTTGGGCTAAGAAAAAAGGCCAACCTCGTATTGCCGGTCATAAAGAAGGTATGAACAATGTCAAGACGATTGCTACAGCAGCTAGTCATCTTGGAGTTAAAGTTTTGAGCTTGTATGCTTTTTCTACTGAAAACTGGAGTCGACCTAGCAAAGAAGTTAACTTCTTGATGAAGTTACCGGTAGACTTCTTTGGAACTTTTATGCCAGATCTAATCAAAGAAAATATTCGAGTGTTCGTAACCGGATTTACTGATCACTTACCTGACAAAACCAGAAAAGTAGTTTTAAAAGCAGTTGAGGATACTAAGGGTAATACTGGAATGATCCTCAATTTTGCTTTTAATTATGGTGGTCGTGCTGAAATTGTTAATGCTGCTAAAAATTTGGCAATCGAAGCGGCTAGTGGTTCAATAGATCCAAGCGATATTGACGATGCTATGTTTGCAGATCATTTGCTGACTAATCATTTAAAAGAGTTAGCCGATCCTGATTTGCTAATCAGAACTAGTGGAGAAGAACGAATCTCTAACTTCATGCTCTGGCAATTAGCTTATACAGAAATGATCTTTGACGACAGTTACTGGCCCGATTTTACGGTTGATGATTTAGTCGAGGATATTAAAGAATTTGACAGAAGAGATCGTCGTTACGGATCTGTTTAGTTTGGGGGAAAATTATGAAACAACGTGTCATTACTGCCGTTATTGCACTAGCAATCTTTATTCCCATATTGCTTGCAGGTGGAGTTTGGCTAGAAGTTGCAGCCGCAGCTTTAGCCGCAGTCGGTGTTTTTGAAGTTTATATCATGCGTAAACGTATCATCGTTTCGTTTGACTTCTTAGTAACTATCTTGGGAACACTAGCTCTAGTAGTTCCTAACGGCTTTTATCGAGGATGGTTTCCAAAAAGTTTTTCAAGATTAGATTTATTCTATGTTTTTGCGGTAATTTTATTAATTATTACAGTATTAACAAAGAACAAATTTAACTTTGAGGATGCAGGTGTTTCAGTGGTTTCAATGTTGTACATTGGTACAGGATTCCACTATCTAGCAGCTGTAAGAAATTCAGATCCAGGTTTAGGATTATTGATGTATGCCTTGATTGTTGTATGGTCAACTGATATTTTTGCTTATACTTTTGGTAGAAAAATTGGTAAGCATAAATTGTGGCCTGCAATCAGTCCTAATAAGACTTGGGAAGGAACAATTGCTGGTATCATCATGGCCTTAGTTCTTTCTGGTGTTTACATGTACTTTGTACCTCAAGAGTATTCAATGACAACAATGTTGATGATTGCCTTTGTCCTATCAATCATGGGTCAAATGGGTGATTTGATTGAATCAGCTTATAAGAGATATTATAAAGTTAAAGATTCAGGAAATATTTTGCCAGGACATGGTGGAATTCTAGATAGATTCGATAGTATGTTAATCGTATTACCTTTGTTACACATATTCGGTTTAGTCTAAGCATCTCGTGGAGGTTAAAATGACCGCGATAATTACATTTATAATCGTTTTTGGAATATTAGTTATTGTTCATGAATTTGGACATTATTATGCTGCAAAAAAATCAGGAATTTTGGTTCGTGAGTTTTCTGTAGGGATGGGTCCAAAAATCGTCGCTTATCGCAAGAATCATACGACATATACCTTGAGATTATTACCTTTGGGTGGTTATGTTCGTATGGCCGGCGCTCAAGAAGATGATTCTGATATTCAACCAGGAACGATGGCATCTTTAGTATTAAATGATCAAGATAAAGTAATAAAAATAATAACTTCCAGTAAGGTTTATGATGCAAATGCGGTCCCCGTTCAAATATCTAAATCAGATTTAGTTGATGATTTGGTAATTGAAGGGTACGAAAATGGCGATGAAACTGTCGTGAAGAAATATTCAGTTGATCATGATGCAACAATTGTTGAGGAAGACGGTACTGAGGTTCAAATCGCTCCACGCGATGTTCAACTTCAGTCCGTTTCTGTTTGGAAGCGAATGATTACCAATTTCGCAGGTCCGTTCAATAATTTCGTTTTAGCAGTTTTAGCAGCTATTTTAGCTGCTTTCATGATGAATGGTGTTGCTACTAATCAATTAGGTCATATCGAAAAAAATTCAATTGCTCAAGAAGCAGGTTTGAAAGTTAACGATACGATTGTGAGTGTTAATGGCAAGAAAACTGGTTCATGGACTGCTTTATCAACTAACATTCAAAATAACCCTGGTAAGAAAGTTACTTTAAAAGTTGAATCAAATAAAAAACTTAGAACAGTTAAATTAACTCCTAAGTCCGTTAAGTCGCAAGGTCAAAGTTATGGCTTTATTGGTATTATGCCAAAGACCGATTCTAGCATTTTGGCTAAAATCAAATATGGCTTTTCATATAGTTGGGGAACGACTGTAATGGTCTTCCATGCATTAGGCAAGATGGTATCTGGTGGTTTTAATATTAATCAATTATCTGGTCCGGTGGGGATCTACTCGATGACTTCAAAAGTGGCATCACAAGGTATTATTAATATTATTCTCTTTACATCGATGCTATCGATGAACCTAGGTATTGTTAATTTAATTCCAATTCCAGCCTTAGATGGTGGGAAGATTTTATTGAATATCGTTGAAGCAATTAGAAGAAAACCTATTCCAGAACAGTATGAGACTGTTATTACACTGATTGGTGTCGGAATTTTAGTCTTGCTGATGATTGCTGTTACATGGAATGATATTCAGCGCTTCTTTATAAAATAGGGGGATAAGAACTTGAAACAATCAAAATTATATATTCCAACACTGAAGCAAACTCCTTCAGATGCTGAGGCAATAAGTCATCAGTTGATGTTGCGAGCTGGCTATATCAGACAAGTTTCTGCAGGGGTATATGCTTACTTACCATTAGCTTGGTCAGTTATCCAAAGAATTGAAAATATTGTTCGTAAAGAAATGGAAAAAATTGATGTCGTAGAAATGCGTATGCCAGCAATTTTGCCAGCAGATCTTTGGAAAGAAAGTGGTCGTTATGAAACTTATGGCGATAACTTATTCAAATTTAAGGATCGTCACGAACGTGATTTCATCTTGGGACCAACTCATGAAGAAACATTTACTAGTGTTGTAAAGGAAAGTTTGAATAGTTACAAGAAATTACCTCTTGTTTTATATCAAATGCAAATGAAGTATCGTGATGAAGATCGTCCTCGTAACGGTTTACTTCGTGGCCGTGAATTTATTATGAAAGATGCTTATTCTTTCACAGCTAACAAAGAACAACTTGATGTTATCTTCAATCAAATGGAACAAGCTTACCGTAATATCTTTGATATTTGTGGTTTAAATTATCGTGCTATTATCGGTGATGCCGGTGCCATGGGTGGTACTGATTCTAAAGAATTCTCCGCTATTGCTTCAATTGGTGAAGATACAATTGCCTATTCAGACGATAGTGATTACTCAGCTAACCTTGAAATGGCTGCAAGTAAGATGGAAGAGAACTTAGTTGAAGACAAGAAAGAAGCAGAAGTTGTTGATACACCTGATGTGCATACAATTGATGCTTTGGCAGAATTATTGAAGGTTGAATCATCAAGAATTATGAAGGCTGTTGCCTACATGGCTGATGATGAACCAGTTATGGTTATGATTCGTGGAGATTACGATGTTAATGATGTTAAGTTAAAGAACTATCTTGGTGCTGACTTCTTACGTGAAGCAACCCCTGACGAAGTTAAGGACGTCTTCGGTAGTGTACCTGGATTCATTGGACCTAAAGGTATCAATGATAAGGTTAAAGTACTTTATGATAGTTCATTAGTTGGTTTGATGAACTTCGTTGTCGGCTTTAATAAGGCTGATGTTCATATGTTCAATGCTAACTTTGAAGATATTGTTGACGAAACACCAGAATTTAGAGATTTCCGTGTTATCAAGGAAGGTGAAGTTTCACCTGATGGTCATGGTCATATCAAATTTACACGTGGTATCGAAATTGGTCATATCTTCAAATTAGGTACTAAATTCTCTAAGGCACTTGGTGCTAATTTCTTAGATGAAAATGGTAAATCTAATCCATTGATCATGGGAAGTTATGGTATTGGTATTTCTCGTCTATTGACAGCCATTATCGAACAACACAGTGATGAAAATGGTATTATTTGGCCAGTTAGTTTGGCTCCATACCAAGTACATGTTGTTCCTATCAAGTACAACAACGATGTTCAAGGTAAATTAAGTGACGAAATCGTTGAATTGCTACAAAATGAAGGATATGACGTCTTACTTGATGATCGTAAAGAACGTCCTGGCGTTAAGTTTGCTGACTCAGATCTAATTGGTATTCCTATTAGAATCACGGTTGGTAAAAAAGCTGGCGATGGAATTGTTGAACTAAAGATTAGAAGTACTGGCGAGACAATTGAAGTAAGTAAAGATGAATTAGTAAATTCAGTAAAAATATTGCTTAAGAATCAGTAATGAGGCTTAGGCCTTTTTTTATTTTTTGAAGGAAAGAATATGTCATATGTCAGATACAAAACAACTTTTTGAAATTTTAGTTAAACAAATCAAGCTAGATAGTTTATTACCATCTAATGATGCGTTTATCGATGGAAAATTAAATAAACTTGAAGTACATAAGAACAGTAAACGCTGGACATTCTTTTTTGAATTTAAACGCGTGTTACCATTCAATGATTTCATGACATTTGTTAAAGCACTAAAGGCTAGTTTTGATGGTATTGCACAGATTGATTTTGAAATCAAAACAACTGATTCAGAATTGTCTGAAAGTGATATCAAGGACTATTGGAATTATGTTTTGAATGATTGCAATGTCCAATCTCCAATGGTTTTAGATAAAATTAGTCAAACACCGCCACATGTTGAAAACGGTCAAGTCTTTTTAGATGTTTCCAATAGTTTTATGGCTGATTTTGTCGATGGCAAAGTTATTGATGGATTACAGTCTGAGTACAGTAGCCTTGGTTTTCCTGATTTTAGAATTAGAACAAATGTCGATAAGGCCAAGTATCAAGAGAAGACCGAGGCTATGAAAGCTGCTAATGCCGAGAAGACAAAGCAATTTCAAGCTAAGGCTAAAGAGGTTAGTGCTAAAAAGGCGGCGAAACCAGCAGGTAATGTTTCTAAAGTTGGTCGTAAGATTCCTGATGATCAAGAAATCACTCAAATGGTTGATATTATTGAGGAAGATCGTAATAAAGTCGTTGAGGGATATGTTTTTGACATTGATGTTCGTAAGTTGAAATCTGGTCGATCACTTTTGATTATGAAAGTTACTGACTACACATCATCCTTCAGTATCAAGAAATTTTCTAATGGTGAGGATGATGAGAATTTCTTTGCCAGTTTGGATGAAGGTTCTTGGATCAGGGTTCGTGGTAACGTTCAAGAGGATAATTTCTCTCGTGAATTAGTAATTATGGCTAATGATATCAATGTAATCAAACATGAGTTGCGTAAAGATACAGCTGAAGATGAAAATAAGCGAATTGAATTGCACGCTCACACTAACATGAGTCAAATGGATGCTATTCCTAGTGCAACTGATTTGATCAAGCGTGCTAGTGATTGGGGACAAACAGGAATTGCCATCACTGACCATCGTGCTTTGCAAGCTTTCCCAGAAGCGTATAATGCTGGTAAAAAATTTGGCGTTAAAATTGCTTACGGTGTGGAAGTTGATTTAGTCGATGAAGGTAATCCGATTGCTTACAATTTGCGAGATCAAGCATTAAATGGTTCAGAATATGTTATCTTCGATACCGAAACAACCGGTTTGTCTGCTGTCTATGATTCAATTATTGAAATTGGTGCTACTAAGATGAAAGATGGTGAAGTAATTGCCCGCTTTGATAAATTTATTAATCCGGGTCATCCTTTGTCAGAAGTAACAACTAATTTGACTAGTATCACGAATGATATGGTTAAGGATGCGCCAGATGAAACAGTAATTGTTGGAGAATTCATGGATTTCATTGGCGATGATATTTTAGTAGGTCATAATGTTACCTTTGATATGGGCTTCATGAATGCGGCCCTAACAAGAATGGGTCGTCCACGTCTAGCAATGCCTGTTATTGATACTTTGGAAATGTCGAGAACTTTGCATTCAGAGTATCGTAATCATAAGTTGGATTCTTTGGCTAAACGTTATCATATTGTTTTGGAACATCACCATAGAGCTGACTCCGATGCTGAAACAACCGGTTACTTAATGTATAAGTTGTTCGATGAATTGGAAGATAAGTTTGGAACTAGAAATGTTAACCAGTTAAACGACCACGTTGGTGGAGAAGAAGCTTATAAACAGGCTCGTCCTAGTCATGCTATTCTTTTAGCCAAGACTCAAGCTGGTTTGAAGAATATGTTTAAGATTGTTTCTTATTCAATGACACGTTACTTCTACCGAACAGCTCGTGTGCCTAGAAGACTGTTAAATAAGTATCGCGAAGGTATCATTGTTGGATCAGCCTGTGAAAACGGTGAAGTCTTTACTAGTATGATGCAAAAGGGTTATGACGATACTCGTGAATTAGCACAGTATTACGATTACTTGGAAGTTATGCCACAGACTCTGTATCAACATCTAATTGATATTAAAATTATTAAAGATGAAGATGCTTTGCAAGAAATTATCAAAAATATTGTTAAATTAGGTAAAGAATTGGACAAACCAGTTGTAGCAACAGGGGATGTTCATTATCTTGATCCACATGATAAAGTTTATCGAGATATTGTTATTAAAGCCGTGAAGAGTAATGCTTTAGCTCGTAGACCGGAATTGCCTGATGTTCAATTTAGAACTACTAATGAAATGTTTGATGAATTCGATTATATGGATCAACAAACAGAACAAGAGATCATTGTTGATAATCCAAAGAAGATTATGGACTCGATTGATGAAATTTCTCCGGTTAAGGATAAACTGTATACTCCTAAGATGGATGGAGCCGAAGATGAAATTCGTAGTTTAACGATGAACAAAGCGCATGAACTTTATGGTGATCCCTTGCCAGAGTTAGTTCAAAAGCGAATGGATCGTGAATTAAAGAGTATCATCGGAAATGGTTTCTCAGTTATTTATTTAATTGCTCAACGTTTAGTTTATAAATCTAATAAAGATGGATATTTAGTTGGTTCCCGTGGTTCCGTTGGATCTAGTTTTGTTGCCACTATGACCGGTATTACTGAAGTTAATCCTTTGCCACCGCATTATCGTTGTCCTAACTGTAAGTATTCTGAATTCTTTACTAAAGGTGAAGTTGGTTCAGGATATGACTTGCCAGACAAGGCTTGTCCAAAATGTGGTACAGATATGAAAAAAGATGGCCAGGATATTCCGTTTGAAACTTTCCTTGGTTTCAAGGGTGATAAGGTTCCTGATATTGATTTGAACTTCTCTGGTGACTACCAACCGGTAGCACATAACTATACCAAGGTATTGTTTGGGGAAGATCACGTATTTAGAGCTGGTACTATTGGTACAATTGCTGATCGTACGGCTTTTGGATATGTTAAAAATTATGAAGAGTTAACTGGTCAGAATTTCCGTAATGCTGAGGAAGAACGTCTGGCTATGGGTTCAACTGGTGTCAAGCGTACTACTGGTCAACATCCGGCTGGTATCATTGTTGTGCCAGATTATATGGATATTTTTGACTTCACGCCAATTCAGTATCCAGCGGATGATCAAACTGCTTTGTGGAAAACAACTCATTTTGATTTCCATTCTATTCATGATAATATTTTGAAACTTGATATTTTGGGACATGATGATCCCACAATGATTCGTATGCTTCAAGATTTGTCAGGAATTGATCCTAAGACCTTGCCAGTCAAAGATCCTGGGGTTATGGAGTTATTCAGAGGAACTGATTCACTAGATGTAACACCTGAACAGATTTTCTCAAAGACTGGAACTTTGGGTGTACCTGAATTCGGTACACGTTTTGTTCGTGGGATGTTGGAAAAAACGCATCCAACTACTTTTGCCGAATTACTACAAATTTCTGGATTATCACATGGTACTGATGTGTGGTTAGGTAATGCGGAAGAGTTGATTGATAAAGGTGTTGTGACTTTGAAGGAAGTTATCGGTTGTCGTGATAATATCATGATGGATTTGATTCACTATGGTATGGATTCACAGATGGCCTTCCAAATTATGGAGCATGTTCGTAAGGGACGTGGTATTCCTGATGACTGGAAACAAGCCATGAAAGATGCTGATGTGCCTGATTGGTATATTGATTCTTGTTTGAAAATTAAATATATGTTCCCTAGAGCCCATGCGACAGCTTATATTATTATGGCGTTAAGAATTGCATACTTTAAGGTTCATCATCCACTTTATTATTACTGTGCTTATTTCTCAGTTCGTGCCGATGATTTTGATTTGGTTGCGATGACAACGGGTAAAGATGCCGTTAAGGCCTCAATGAAAGCTATCAATGATAAAGGGATGGATGCTTCTACTAAAGAGAAGAATCTTTTGACAGTTTTGGAATTAGCTAATGAATGTTTGGAACGTGGTTTTACAATCAAGATGGTTGATTTGGATAAATCGGATGCCTTTGATTTTAAAATTATTGATGATAAAACTTTATTGGCTCCATTCAATGCTATTCCTGGATTGGGTGATAACGTTGCTAAACAGATTGTGGCTGCACGTGAAGAACAACCATTCCTATCTAAACAGGATTTAGGAACTCGTGGTAAAGTTTCAAAGACAGTTATTGAATATATGACAGAAAATCATGTTTTAGATGGCATGCCAGACGAAAATCAGTTATCATTGTTCTAGGTATGGTTGTTATAAGTTGCTTTAATATTAAATATATGTTAAATTAACTACTAGTTAATTACTGATTAATGAGTGAGCAGAAATGCTCACTCTTTTTATTGCCGATTACTTTGGAGGAATGTCCTTGGATACAAAAGTTGAAGAATTAAAAGCCATTTTAAAACCAATCTTGGATCAACATGATTTCTTTCTTGTTGATTTGGAGTTCGTTCATGAACGTGGAGATTGGTATTTGAGAGTTTATGCAGATAAGAAGGGCGGTATCAGCATCGATGATTGCGCGCTTATTAGTGAAGAGTACGGTGAGAAGTTGGATGAATTGAATCCAATTGAACCTGCTTACTACTTAGAGGTTTCATCTCCAGGTGCAGAGCGCCCCTTAAAGAATGATGAAAGTCTTACTGATTATGTTGACGACTATGTGCATGCTTCTCTTTATCAAAAACAAGATGGTCAAAAAGCTTTTGAGGGAACTTTATTAGAGGTAACGGATACTAAGATAACTTTGAACGTTAAAGTTAAGAATTTAAGGAAACAAGTAGAAATTAGTCGAGACAACATTGCTAAGATCAGACTTGCAATCGAATTCTAAGGAGAAAATCATGAGTAAAGAAATGGTTGAAGCACTTGATGCGCTTGAAAGCGAAAAGGGCATCAAAAAAGAATATGTTATTGAATCACTAGAAGCTGCTCTAGTAGCTGCTTATAAGAGAAATTATAATCAAGCTCAAAACGTTAATGTTGAATTTGACACTAAAAAGGGTAATATACATGTTTATGCGGTTAAAGAAGTCGTTGAAGATGTTGTAGATGATCGTTTGGAAGTTAGTCTCGAAGATGCTCAAAAGAAGAGTAGAGGTTATGAAGTTGGTGACCACGTTCAAGAAGAAGTAACACCAAAAGATTTTGGACGTATTGCGGCTCAAACTGCTAAACAAGTTATCATGCAACGTGTTCGTGAAGCTGAACGTGATATCATTTATAATGAATACAGCCAATATGAACATGAAATCATCCAAGGAACAGTTGAACGTAGTGATAATAGATACGTTTATATCAACTTTGGTAAGATTGAAGCTGTTATGTCTAAGAATGATCAAATGCCTGGCGAAACTTACAATTCACGTGATAGAATTCGTGTTTATGTAACTAAGGTTGAGAATGCTACAAAGGGACCTCAAGTCTTTGTATCAAGAACCGATCCAGGTTTGGTTAAACGACTATTTGAACAACAAGTTCCAGAAATATATGATGGAACTGTAGAAATTGTTTCAATTGCTCGTGAAGCTGGAGATAGAACTAAGATTGCTGTAAAATCTGACAATCCTGATGTTGATCCTGTTGGTACATGTGTTGGTCCTAAGGGTGCCCGTGTACAAGCAGTTGTTGATGAATTAAATGGTGAAAACATTGATGTTGTGCCATATGTTGATGATCCTGTCGACTTTATTGCTAATGCATTGAACCCTGCTGAAGTTATTGCCGTTCAATTTGATGAAAATGATAAGAAACAATGTATTGTAATTGTACCTGATTATCATTTATCATTAGCTATTGGGAAGAAAGGTCAAAATGCACGTTTAGCTGCTAAATTGACTGGTTACAAGATTGATATCAAGCCTGAATCACAAGTTGAATTTGTTGACGATAACGATCAAGATGTTGACATCAATGATGTTGAAAGTGGCAAGATCGATATTGAAAAGACTCGTGAAAATGCTGCTAATGCTGATGATGCACAGAATCCTGCTGCAAATGATTCAGAAGATGTAGATGACGAAGACGATTCAACAGACTCAGAAGAATAAGAGAGGTGATAGATTTGCCAACTCGTAAGATACCTATGCGTAAAGATATTTTAACGAATAAGATGTATCCAAAAAGAGAAATGGTAAGGATTGTTAAGGATAAGGATGGTAACATCTCTATTGATCCAACTGGAAAGAAAGCCGGCCGTGGCGCTTATGTTGGATTAGATCCTGAAGCCATTAAAAATGCAAAATCTAAAAAATCACTAGAAAAAGTATTCTCACATGCAGTACCAGAGAATTTTTATGATGAATTATTTGATTTTGTCGATCATCAAAAGGCTAGAATGGATCTTTTTGGTGATTTAGGAAAGAAACATTAATGAACTCATTTTATAATTTTTTAGGGTTAGCTGTTAGAGCTGGTAAATTTATCAGTGGAACAGAACTAACAATAAACGGCATTCGTGATGGCAAGGTAAAGCTAGTTATTATGGCTAGTGACTGTAGTCCGCGAACAATGAAAGATTTACATAATAAAGCGACTTACTATAAAGTACCAGTAATCGATACGGTAGATAGTGCTTCGTTAAAAACTGCTATTGGAAAAGACAGAAAAGTTATGGGAATAACAGATTTTGGATTTGCTAAAAGGTTAAAAGATATTATGGACAATTAACAATTAAGGAGAGTGATAGGATGGTCAAAAAGAGAATTTATACTATTGCAAAAGAAAATGGTGTTGAGAATCAAGTAATTCTTGATGCTGCCACAAAATTGGGTATGGATGTGAAGAACCATATGTCATCAGTAGATGAAAATGACGAAAAGAAAATTGTAAGTAACTTAAAGAGTGGTAAAAAACCAAGCAACACAAGTAATAATGGTAGTAGACCTGCCCCTGTTCAACACAATAATCATGCACAAAATCATGTGCAAAAATCTACAGGTGAGAAACATGAAAGTGGTAACCAAAATTCAGGTGATCACAAAACTAAGATTAAGATTACTGCTGTAAGAAGAGATGCTAATAAGGGTAAGGGTCATTTTGACCATCGCAATAATAATCACAACTCCAATGGTAATCGTCCAAACAGCAATAACCATCGCCCAAATAGTAATAATGCTAACAACAATAGTAATAACAATAATAGTACTAACAGTAACAACCGTAACGAACGCAATAATCACAACAATAATGAGAATAGAAGAAATGATAACCGTAATTCTCAATCACGTGATAATCGCAATCGTAACAACAATAACAGACGTGATCGTTCTACTACACAAGGACAAGCTCCACGTCCAAGACAAAGTGCTGGTAACAAGTATCTAGAACAATTTAAGACAAATATTCAAGATGCTAGTCGTATTCCTAGTCATCCAACTAGAAATAACAGTCACAATAACAATAATCACAACAGTAGTAGTGATAATAATCATAAGAACAATCACCGTCCTAATACTGAAAACCGTTATAGAAACAACAATAACAACCATAATAACAACAGTACTAATAGCAATAACAATAATCGCAACAGTAACAATTCCCAAAACAGAAGACCTAACAACAATAACAATGTAGCTGCTAAAGCTAAAGAAGCTCCAAAGGCAAATGTAGCAAATACTAATGTTCCAAAGCCAGAATACAAGAAGGCAAAACCAACTAATAATAATCGTGACTTTGGACACAAGCAAAATCTTGCTAACCCATTTGGTAGTCGTAGAAAGAAAAAGGAACGTAAACGTCAACAACGTCAACGTACCGAGCCTAAGAAGCCAATGCCACAAAGAAAGGAACGTCCATTACCAGAAACACTTGTTTACTCTGTTGGTATGAACGCTCAAGATATTGGTAAGTTAATCCATAGAGAACCAGCTGAAATTGTTAAGAAGTTATTCATGCTTGGTATTATGATTAACCAAAACAAGTCCTTGGATAAGGATACTATTGAATTGTTGGCCGCTGATTATGGTATTAAGGCTGAAGAAAAAGTACAAGAAGATGTTGCTGATATTGACAAGTACTTTGATGCAGAAGTTAATACAAGTGAAAATCTAGTAACACGTCCACCAGTTGTAACTATCATGGGTCACGTTGATCATGGTAAGACAACCTTGCTTGATCATTTGAGACATACACATGTTACAGCTTCCGAAGCTGGTGGTATCACACAACATATTGGTGCTTATCAAGTACGTCTTCAAGACAGATTGATCACATTCTTGGATACTCCAGGACATGCTGCCTTTACTAATATGCGTGCTCGTGGTGCTGATATTACTGATATCGTTGTTCTAGTTGTTGCAGCTGATGATGGTGTTATGCCACAGACAATTGAAGCTATTAACCATGCTAAGGCCGCAAATGACCCTATCATCGTAGCTATCAATAAGATCGATAAGCCGGGTGCTAACCCACAACATGTTACTGAAGAATTAATGAAGTATGATCTTGTTCCTGAAGATTATGGTGGGAATACTATCTTTGTTGATATTTCAGCTAAAATGGGTACAAACATTGACGAATTGCTAGAAATGATTCTACTTGAAGCTGATGTTTTGGAACTTAAGGCAAATCCTAAGCAAAAAGCCATTGGTACAGTTATTGAAGCTAAATTGGATAAAGGCCGTGGACCAGTTGCATCACTATTGGTACAACAAGGTACATTGCATGTTGGTGATCCAATTGTTGTTGGTAATACCTTTGGTCGTGTCAGAACAATGACAAACTACAATGGTAAAGAAATCGATGCTGCTAAACCTTCAGAACCAGTGGAAGTTACTGGCTTGAATGATGTTCCTGAATCAGCTGATAAGTTTGTTGTCTTCGATGATGAAAAGACAGCTCGTGCAGCCGGTGAAGAACGTGCTAGTCGTGCTCTTCAAAAGGAACGTCAAAACACTAACCCTGTTACACTTGATAACTTATTTGAGACAATGAAAGAAGGAGAACTTAAACAAGTCGACGTTATTATTAAAGCCGATGTTCAAGGTTCTGCTGAAGCCATTGCCGGAAGTTTGAAGAAGATCGAAGTTAAGGGTGTTCGTGTCAACATTATCCATTCAGCCGTAGGTGCTATTACTGAAAGTGATGTTAACCTTGCTGCTGCAAGTAATGCCATCATTATTGGATTTAATGTTCGTCCAACAGCTCAAGCTAAGGTTCAAGCTAAGGATGAAAAGGTTGATATTCGTCTACATAGAGTTATTTATAAAGCTATCGATGAAATCGAAGCTGCCATGAAGGGTATGCTAGAACCAGTTTATGAAGAAAAAGTTATTGGTAACTTAACAGTCCGCGAAACATACAATGTTTCTAAGATTGGTACAATTGCTGGTTGTTACGTAAACAGTGGTAAGATTCAACGTGATAGTGGTGTAAGACTTGTCAGAGATGGTATTGTTGTCACAGAAGGTAAACTTGCTTCACTTAAGAGATTCAAGGATGACGTTAAGGAAGTTGGTTCTGGATTCGAATGTGGTATCACAATCGAGAATTATAACGACATCAAGATTGGTGACGAAGTTGAAGCCTATGTAATGGAAGAAGTTCCAGTTAAATAGGAGATGAGAATATGGTAAAACATCGAATTGGTCGAGTTGAACAAGAGATTCAAAAAGAAGTTAACGATATTCTTTTAAAACGTGTTCGTGATCCTAGAGTTCAAGGGGTTACAGTAACTGGTGTTGAAATGACTGGTGATTTGCAACAAGCAACCATTTATTTTAGTATCTTATCTGAAAAAGCTAGTGATGTTGAAAAAACTCAAGCCGGCTTAGATAAAGCTACTGGACTAATTAGAAGAGAATTGGGTCAAAACTTAACGTTGTATAAAGTACCTGAATTGGAATTTAAGCAAGATCAATCAGTTCGCTATGGTGAAAAGATTGATAAATTGATTGCTAAATTGCATCAGGATGAAGCAAACCGTTAATACAATTTGATATAAAAAAGATAGGCAAATCCCGAAATGGATTTCCTATCTTTTTTTGTGACTTTCTTTTCATTATATAAAAATACTAGTAAAATCATTGTTAATGACAATTTAGATACGGAGATTATTATGGACGGAGTAATTCCATTAAATAAGGAAATCGGACAAACAAGTTCCGATTATGTTTATAAATTAAGAAAAGTATTGCATACTAAGAAAATTGGCCATACGGGGACCCTGGACCCATTGGTAGACGGAGTTTTGCCTATTTGTGTAGGGCAAGCTACTAAGTTAGTAAATACTCTGACAGGCTCTCCTAAGGAATATGAGGGAGAGATAACTTTAGGTAGATCAACCACAACTGAAGATCGTGAAGGCGACACGGTTGAAGAGAAGAAATTAACTGAGCCAATTTCGAGTGAAAATCTACAGAAAGTTTTCCAACAAATGACAGGGAATCTAACACAAATTCCACCAATGTTTTCGGCAGTCAAAGTTAATGGCAAAAAACTCTATGAATATGCTCGTGCTGGGC
This sequence comes from Companilactobacillus bobalius, assembly GCF_002179915.1. NCBI lineage: Bacteria > Bacillati > Bacillota > Bacilli > Lactobacillales > Lactobacillaceae > Companilactobacillus > Companilactobacillus bobalius. The sequence continues at coordinate 30,944 of NZ_MYFM01000010.1, read as the reverse complement.
TTGAAGTCGAACGTCCGAAGAGACAGATTCATATTTATGATTTCCATATTATGGGAGATTCAATTTACGATGAAACAACAGGATATCAAACATTGAGGTTTCATGTTAAGTGTTCTAAGGGCACATATGTAAGAACATTAGCAGTTGAATTCGGTCGCATCTTAGGATATCCCGCTTTTATGTCCCAACTTACACGAGTAAAGAGTGCTGGCTTTTCAATTGGGGAGACCTTCACTTTGAGACAAATTGAAGAGATGCTTGAGAACAATGATACAAGCTTTTTAAAATCAATTGATGAGGTCCTGAGCTATGTCCCTAAGCATGAATTAACAGATGAAGAGTGGGAAGTACGTGTATCGCATGGCGGCTTCTTAGAACCGGAAATCGATTCAGATATAGAAGATCGTTTGCGAGTTCAAAGAGCAGGAGTAACCAAAGCACTTTACAAGTATGATAAAGTAAGAAATATGTGGATTCCAGATTTAATGTTATTAAATAATAAATAAAAGAGATTGAAAATGCAGATTATTAAAGTTAAACATCCGCTTCTCAAGCAGCAACGTCCAACTGAGGACACAGTTTTGATCATGGGTTTTTTTGATGGGGTACATCTTGGTCATCAAAAGGTTATCAAAACAGGGGTAGAGCTTGCTCAGAAGCATGGATTAAAATCAGTGTTATTGACCTTTGATCGTTCGCCCAGAACGGTGTATCAATACGAAAACGATTATAAATATCTTTCGACAATGGACCGAAAAGCTGAGTTAGTAGAAAAGCTTGGAGTTGATCAGCTCTATTTTGTTGAATTTGGTCAGACGTTTGCACAATTGAAACCTCAAGAGTTTGTTGATCAATATATGATTGATTTAAACGCTAAATTTGTCGTAGCTGGCTTTGATTATACGTATGGGAAGAAAGATGTTGCCAATATGCAGACCTTGCCACAGTACTCACACAATAAATTTGAAATTGTAACTGTACCAAAACAAGTTTTAGATGATCAAAAGATTGGCTCTAGTGCGATTAAGAAATTTATTTCCGAGAATAAAGTAGAAGAAGCCAATAAATTTTTAGGCTACACTTATCAGAATCAGGGAACGGTGGTTCATGGATTACAACGAGGTCGAACTTTAGGTTATCCAACAGCTAATTTGGCAACCGAGGGTAATCAGTTAATTCCTTCAATTGGGGTTTATGCCACAAGAATTAAGGTCGGCGATACTTGGTACAATTCGATGACATCTGTGGGCTATAATGTAACCTTCAAAGAGAATACTGGAGTTACAATTGAAACTAATATTTTCGATTTTGACGCTGATATTTATGGTGAGCATGTGGCACTAGAATGGGTTAAATATTTACGTGGTGAAGTTAAGTTTGATGGAGCAAAAGGTTTAGTCAAACAATTGGAATTAGATAAGATTAATTCGCTTAAAGTTTTACCAAAAAAAAAGAGAACTTGAGTAAATGACAATAGAGATGTCATCAAGAGTTCTCTTTTTTGATTTCTGAAACTTTTTAGCAAATAATTCCAAAAATTGGGCGTGCATACTTGACACTATAGGGATAGATTGTTATATTTTACATTGTTAGCACTCAGGTATGAATAGTGCTAAAAAGGAGGACGGTATAATGCTATCACAACGTCAAGATGCAATCTTGAGAGAAGTCGTGCGCATATTCACAGATACCGGCCAGCCGGTTGGTTCGAAGACATTGATGAATGAATTACCTTTTCATGTAAGTTCTGCGACAATCAGAAATGAAATGGCAGTGCTTGAAGAAGTGGGTTACCTCGAGAAAACTCATCTTTCATCAGGCAGAATTCCTTCAGCGATGGGATATCGTTATTATCTGGATCATCTGGTACAACCAACTAGTGTACCGCAAGATATAGCACAGAGAATTGACGATGACTTTGGTAAAACATATCATCAAATTGATGATATTATCGAACAATCTGCCAAGATTTTATCTCATCTAACTAGTTATACAGCAATCACATTAGGACCGGAGAGCAGTTCAGTTCTTTTAACAGGTTTTAGAATCGTTCCCTTGAATCCACATCAACTTATGGCAATCATTGTCACAAGTGATAATAATGTTGAGAATAATATTTATACAATCGATGATGATTTTGATACTTCATTAATTGAAAAGATTGTTAACATTGTAAACGATAAGTTAGTTGGACAGCCTTTGCCTAAAGTTGTTCAGATGCTTCATACCGATGTTCCAGCAATTCTTTCCGAATATATGTATTCAACTGATGGTTTGTTGGATATGATGGATCAGCTCTTTAAGAAGGCTGGTGCTGAGAAGTATTACGTTGATGGACAATTGAATTTGTTAAATTATGCTAATAATGATGATCTATCGCAAGTTCAATCGTTGTTCTCAATCATCAATCAAAGTACTGATTTAAGAAAATTGATTGATCCAAGTATTTCTGACGATGCCATTAAGGTTCGTTTAGGAAGTGAACTTGGGAGTGATGCATTGAAGAATTACAGTATTATTACTGCTAATTATGATGTTGGTCATCATGGTAAAGGTGTTATTGCTTTATTAGGGCCAACGACAATGCATTATTCACAGTTGATAGGTTTACTTGGTGAGTTCAGAGTTGAATTAGCCAAAAGATTAATTGATTATTATTCAAGGTATGATGATTCTTGAAATTTAGGAGGAAGTAATGGCAGATAAAGAAAAAGATCAAGATTTGAAGACTGCTAAAGAAGCAGCTCCCAAGACTGATAAGAAAGCTGATAAAAAATCAGCTAAAAAGGATGCTTTGGTTGATCCTAAAGATAAAGAAATCAAAGATCTTAAGGCTAAGAATGATGAGTTGTCAGACAATCTCTTAAGAACACAAGCTGAACTTCAAAATATGAACAAGCGTCATAGTAAAGAAGTTGCTAATATTCTTAAGTATGATGGTCAAAAATTGGCAACTGAGATTCTTCCCGTTATTGATAATCTTGAACGTGCCTTGGCAGTTGATGCTGACGATGATGCCAGTAAGCAACTTAAAAAAGGTATTGAAATGGTTCAACAACATATGGCTAAGGCATTGGAAGATAACCATGTGATTGTTATTGACAATGCTGGTGAGAAATTCGATCCAGCAGATAGTCAAGCTGTTCAAACTGTTCCTGCTGATGATAAGCATAAGAAGGATACAGTCGTTCAAGTTTTACAAAAGGGTTATAAATTAGAAGATCGTGTACTTCGTCCAGCAATGGTCGTTGTTGCTCAATAGTAAATAATTAAATAAGAAAATTAAAAGAGGTTAAGGTTTATGTCAAAAGTTATTGGTATTGATTTAGGTACTACAAACTCTGCTGTAGCCGTTCTTGAAGGCGGTTCTCCAAAGATTATTACAAACCCAGAAGGTGCAAGAACTACTCCTTCAGTTGTTGCTTTTAAAGACGGTGAAATCCAAGTTGGTGAAGTTGCAAAGCGTCAAGCAATCACTAACCCAGATACAGTTTCATCAATCAAGCGTCATATGGGTGAAGCAGGTTACAAGGTTACTGTAGCCGGCAAATCATATACACCACAAGAAATTTCAGCATTCATTCTACAACACATCAAGAAGTTCTCAGAAGACTACTTAGGTGAAAAAGTTACAGATGCTGTTATCACTGTTCCTGCATACTTCAATGATTCACAAAGACAAGCTACTAAAGATGCCGGTAAGATTGCTGGTTTGAACGTTCAACGTATCGTTAACGAACCAACAGCTTCAGCACTTGCTTATGGCCTAGATAATGACAAGGGTGACGAAAAAGTTCTTGTTTATGATCTTGGTGGTGGTACATTTGATGTTTCCGTTCTTCAATTAGGTGACGGTGTCTTCGAAGTACTTTCAACAAATGGTGACACACATCTTGGTGGTGATGACTTTGATCAAAAGATCATCGACTGGTTAGTTGAACAATTCAAGGCTAAGAATGGCGTTGATTTGGGACAAGACAAGATGGCTCTTCAAAGATTAAAGGATGCTGCTGAAAAAGCTAAGAAGGACTTATCAGGTGTTGCTCAAACATCAATCAGTCTTCCATTTATTTCATCAGGTGCTAATGGTCCACTTCACTTGGAAGAAACATTGACACGTGCTAAGTTTGATGAATTGACATCAGATCTTGTTGAAAGAACAAAGATTCCTGTTGACAATGCTTTGAAAGATGCAAATCTTACAAATTCAGATATTGACAAGGTTATCTTAAATGGTGGTTCAACACGTATTCCTGCTGTTCAAGATGCTGTTGCTAAATGGACTGGCAAAGCTCCAGACCACTCAATCAACCCTGATGAAGCTGTTGCTCTTGGTGCTGCTATCCAAGGTGGTGTTATCTCTGGTGATGTTAAGGATGTTGTTTTACTTGATGTTACACCTCTATCACTTGGTATCGAAACAATGGGTGGTGTCTTCACTAAGTTGATCGATAGAAATACAACTATCCCAACAAGCAAGTCACAAGTATTCTCAACTGCTGCCGATAATCAAAGTGCTGTTGATATTCACGTCCTACAAGGTGAACGTCCAATGGCTGCTGACAATAAGACTTTAGGTCGTTTCCAATTAACAGATATTCCTGCTGCACCTCGTGGTGTACCTCAAATCCAAGTTACATTCGATATTGATAAGAATGGTATCGTAAATGTTTCTGCTAAGGATATGGGAACAAACAAGGAACAAAAGATCACTATCAAGAGTTCATCAGGTTTGAGTGATGAAGAAATTGATAAGATGATGAAAGAAGCTAAGGAACACGAAGAGGAAGATAACAAACGTAAGGAAGAAGTCGATGTTAAGAATGACGTTGAACAAACATTATTTGCAACAGACAAGACTCTAAAAGACGTTAAAGGCAAAGTTTCTGACGATGAAATCAAGAAAGCCCAAGATGCTCGTGATGCTTTGAAGAAAGCTCAAGACTCAGGTGATCTTGAAGATATGAAGAAGAAACGTGACGATTTGAACAAGATTGTTCAAGATCTTTCTGTAAAACTTTATCAACAAGCTCAACAAGCACAACAACAAGCTGGTGGCGATAAAGGTGCTGCTGGTACAGGTTCAGCTGATGATAAGAAGTCAGGCGATGACAATACAGTTGATGGCGACTTCTCAGAAGTAGATCCTGATAAAGATAAGAAATAATAATTGTGATAAAGAGCAGTCGTTTAATTACTAAAACCAATTATGGTATAGTAAGAACATAACTGCTCTTTTGAGCGTTAAAAAGGAATAGGACTCAAATGTCCTGTCATGCAAAGGTGATTTAATGGCAGATAAAAATCCATATGACGTACTAGGCGTTGATAAAAACGCTTCTGATGACGATATAAGAAAAGCATTTCGTAAACTTTCAAAAAAGTATCATCCTGATTTGAATAAAGCGCCTGATGCTGAAGCAAAGTTTAAGGAAGTTAATGCCGCTTATGAAATTTTAAAGGATCCACAAAAGCGTGCTCAATATGATCAATATGGTTCTGCCGGTATGAATGGTGGCCAAGGTGGATTTGGCGGCTTCGGTGGTGCCGGTGCTGGTGATCAGTTCGGTGGCTTTGAAGATATCTTTAGCCAATTCTTTGGTGGCGGCGGTGCTGCTCGTCAAAATCCTAATGCCCCAAGACAAGGTTCCGACTTACAATATCGCATGGATTTGACTTTTGAAGAGGGTGTCTTTGGTAAAAAGACTAACATTTCCTATAATCGTGAAGAGGAATGTTCAACTTGTGGTGGTTCAGGTGCTAAACCTGGTACACATCCAGAAACATGTTCTAAATGTCATGGCTCAGGTTATGTTGAAGTAGATCGTCAAACTCCACTTGGCCGTATGCGTACAAGAGTTGTTTGTGATGTCTGCAATGGTACTGGTAAAGAAATCAAAGAAAAGTGCAACATTTGCCATGGTTCAGGTAAGGTAAATGAAAAGCATGAACTTAAGGTTACAGTTCCAGCTGGTGTTGAAGATGGACAACAAATGCGCTTAGATGGTCAAGGTGAAGCCGGAACAAACGGTGGACCTTATGGTGATTTGTATATTGTCTTTCACGTTGCTCCAAGTAAGGAGTTCAGACGTGATGGTTCGACAATTTATGCATCAGTAAATATCAGTTTCCCACAAGCTACATTAGGCGATAAGATCAAAGTTAATACAGTTCATGGTCCTGTAGAATTGAATATCCCAAGTGGTACTCAAACAGGAACAACATTCAGATTACGTGGTAAGGGTGCTCCAGTTCTAAACAGTAAGAGTATCGGTGATGAAAAGGTAACAGTTAATATCGTTACACCTCGTAAGTTGTCTAGTGAACAACGTAGTGCTTTGAAACAATTTGCTGAAGCTGGTGGCGACAAAGTTAAAGAAAAAGATAGTAACTTTTTCAACAAAGTAAGAGATGCTTTTAAAGGCGAATAAAAATAAAAAAGAAGAGGCCGTTGGTCTCTTCTTTTTTACATATAGAACATAGTAGTACAATAGTGTAAAATAGAAAGAATGATAAATTTCTGATAGAAGGGAATAATTTATGGATTTAGATCTCGATAAGTTAAAAGAAAGACAAAAAAGAATTCGTAATTTTTCTATCGTAGCGCATATCGATCATGGTAAATCAACGATTGCTGATCGAATTTTGGAAAGAACTAAGACTGTTTCAAAACGTGAGATGAAAGCCCAAATCCTAGATGATATGGATTTGGAGCGTGAACGTGGAATTACTATTAAGTTAAACGCGGTAGAACTTGAATACGAAGCAAAAGATGGTAAGACCTATATCTTCCATCTAATTGATACTCCAGGACATGTGGACTTCTCCTATGAAGTTTCACGTTCTCTAGCTGCTTGTGAGGGAGCTTTGTTGGTGGTTGATGCTGCTCAAGGTGTTGAAGCTCAAACTTTGGCTAATGCTTATTTAGCGATTGATAATGACTTGGAAATTGTACCAGTTATCAATAAGATTGACTTACCTTCAGCTGAACCTGATAAAGTTAAAGAAGAAATTGAAGAGATGATCGGTATAGACGCCGAATCGTCAATTTTGATGAGTGCTAAGACTGGTATTGGTGTCGACGAATTGCTTGAAAGAATTGTTTCTGATGTACCAGCTCCTGAAGGTGATTTGGATAAACCACTCAAAGCATTGATCTTTGATTCTGTTTATGACAGTTATCGTGGCGTTGTGTTGGATGTACGTGTTCGAGAAGGCGTTGTAAAGGTCGGAGACACGATTCAATTGATGAGTAATAAGAAGACCTTCGAAGTTACAGAAGTTGGTGTGATGTCTCCTAAAGCCGTTAAACGTGATTATTTGATGGCTGGGGATGTAGGTTATATTACTGCAAGTATTAAGACCGTTAAGGATACTCAAGTTGGTGATACAGTTACACTTGCCAATAATCCAACTGATTCACCTTTGACCGGATATCGTAAGAGTACACCAATGGTGTATGCTGGACTTTATCCTGTAGACAATGCTAAATATGAAGATTTAAAAGAAGCTTTAGATAAATTACAATTAAATGATGCTGCTTTGGAATATGAACCAGAAACATCCCAAGCTTTAGGATTTGGTTTCCGTGTTGGATTCCTAGGACTATTGCATATGGATGTTGTTCAAGAACGTTTGGAACGTGACTTTGATCTTGATTTGATTACCACATCACCATCAGTTGATTATCATGTAACAACGACTGACGGTGAGGAAATCGTAGTCGATAATCCAGCTGAGTTACCTGATGTTTCTGAGATCAAAGAAGTTCGTGAACCATTTGTTCGAGCTGAAATTATGGTTCCCGAAGACTTCGTTGGTCCCGTTATGGAACTCTGTCAACATAAGCGTGGCGAGTTCGTCACAATGGATTATTTGGATAAGTATCGGGTAAACGTAGTTTATAAGTTGCCATTGCTAGAAATTATTTTTGATTTCTTCGATGATTTGAAGTCAAATACTAAAGGTTATGCTTCACTAGATTATGATGTCGATGATTACGAACCAAGTGAATTGGTTAAAATGGATATTTTGCTTAATGGTGAACCCGTCGATGCTTTGAGCTTTATTGTTCATAAGGACTTTGCTCAAAAGCGTGGTCGTGACATCGTTGCTAAATTGAAGGAAGTTATTCCTCGTCAAATGTTTGAAATTCCTATTCAAGCTGCTATTGGTAATAAGGTAGTCGCTCGTTCCAATGTTAAGGCTTATCGTAAGGATGTTACTGCTAAACTTTATGGTGGTGATAGAACCCGTCGTGATAAGCTATTGAATAAGCAAAAGGCCGGTAAGAAGCGTATGAAGGAAGTCGGAAAAGTTTCTATTCCTCAAGAAGCCTTCATGGCTGTTTTGAACCTTAACCGAGGCAAAGAAGACGGCAAAAATTAGATAAGTGCTTATAATGTAATTAGTGTTTACATTATAAGTGCTTTTTTATTTGGAGGGATTCATATGGAAAAATTTGATACGATCATCATTGGTGCTGGCCCAGGTGGTTTAGCGGCGGCTTATGATTTGAGTGAAGCTGGTCAAAATGTAGCTTTGATTGAAAATAATCTATGGGGTGGAACTTGTCCTAACCGTGGCTGTGATCCCAAGAAAGTTCTTTTAAGTGCCGTTGAGGCCAGAGATAGAATGACTCAATTGAAGGGAAGGGGATTTGGTGATGTTCCTTATGTCAATTGGGAAGAGTTAGAGAAGTTTAAAGCAGGTTTTACTGATCCAGTGTCTGCTGGAAGTAAAAAAGGAGCCATCAATGCTGGTATTACAGCTATCGATGGCTCACCTAAATTTGTCTCAGAAAAAGAATTAAGTGTTAATGAGTCTACCTATCAGGCCGATCACTTTATTATCGCGACAGGACAACGTCCTAGTTATTTAGATATTCCTGGTAAAGAGTATCTTTTATCTAGTACCGACTTCTTGTCACTCAAACAGATGCCTAAGACAATTACAATTATCGGTGCGGGCTATATTGCTTTCGAATTGGCTACAATTGCTAATGCAACCGGAGCGGAGGTTCATGTAGTTCACCATAATGATCATCCTTTGAAAGCATTCAATGAGAAATATGCTCAAGAGTTAGTTCATCAATTGGAAGCTAAGGGCGTTAAATTCCACTTCAATGTTGATACGAAAGAAGTTGTAAAATCAGCTGGACAACTAACATTGAAGGCAGATGATTTCAGTTTGACTAGTGATTTGATTATTGGCGCCACAGGAAGAATTCCTAATATAGATATTCTCGATTTGGAAAAGGCTAATGTCAAAACAGACCGCCATGGTGTAGTTGTGAATGGAAAGTTGCAATCAAGCAATGATAAAATTTTTGCCATTGGGGATGTTGTTTCAACAAAAACTCCTAAATTGACACCAGTTGCCGGTTTTGAAGCTGGCTATGTTAGTGATGTTATTTCAGGAAAGACTACAGATGATATCAAGATTCCATTGATACCAACGGTTGTTTATGGAACGCCTAAACTAGCTCAAGTTGGTGAACAGAATGGTACTAAGGTGGTTGATCAGGATGTAACTAGCTGGTTCACATACAGCCATACCAATGAACCTAAGGCTATGATCAGAATTGTGCTGAATGATCAATCTCAAATTATTGGTGCAACGGTTCTAAGCAATGAAGCCGACAGTATGATCAATCTCTTAACAAAAGCAATTGAACAGAAGATGACTCATGCTGATGTTAAGAAAGAAATCTTAGCTTATCCAACTGCTGGTAGTGATTTGGAATATTTATTTTAAACATATGTATTGGTAAAATAATAAAATAAAAAAAGTGCAAAATATCGGAGTTCAAATTAAACCGGATTCCAATATTTTGTGCTTTTTTATGTTGTTATTAACTGATTATGTCAGATAGTTGAGAAAATAATAGTTCTATTTTCTTAGGGGAAAGGATATCTATCATGATTAATAGAATGTAGCAAGCCAATTATGAAAAGTTCGTATGAATAAACTTTTCTGTTGTGATTAAATCTAGTGTACATGAAGAATGTAAGAGTCATCAGTATAATGGTTAAGATTTCCTCGTGTGTAGAGATGGTTATAGATACGAATATAGCAATAACGGCAAATATTAAACTGACAGAAATAGAATTTGATGTGTGAAAAGGGTTGCTTAGGTAGTTAACACAGTCTACATACAGCTGATCTAATGTATCGTTATCCATGGACTTAAGATTCTTAACCATTATTTTTCTTTTTAAAGGCGTTAGTGATGAATATGTTCTTGAATATTTATTTAAGTCCAGAATTGATTTCTTAAATATCATTGTACAGAAATCACTTTTATCATAATATTGAAATTTCTTATCCGATAGCATAGATATCAGTTTTCCTCTTTGCATATATTGGTTTCTATTGAGAAAGGGTTCGATTTTCCAAAAAAATACTATTATTATTAACAGTATAATAACGAATATTATTGGTATTGGATGATGTGTGACAAAAGCAATAATATTTTTAATGATTGTATACCTCCTTTCCTATATTAATTAATAATTTTAACTACAACATTCTATAAAGGCACACATAAAGTTGTTTATCAAATCAACTGGATGGTAGATTGAGTTTAAGAACCGCCATTGGCAGTACATACTTTAAGTGGATCAGACCCGTTATTAACTGTTCTCAAAAAGTAATTAAAGTGTTCAGAATTAATTTTTATTGGTCACTTAAAAATGTCGGAATTCAAATTAGAATTCCGACATTTTTTATTAATTATTTTTCTTCATAACCATTTAGATGTTTTGACTTAAAGTTCCAAGCATCACTGATAACTTTTTCAACGTCATCATACTTAGGTTGCCACTTCAAAACTGTTCTGGCTTTTGTTGAATCAGCAATCAAAGTACTTGGATCACCGGGACGTCTTGGACCAATTTTAGCAGGGATTTCCTTACCAGTAGCTTTACGAGCTGCTTCAAGGATTTCCTTGTTTGAGAATCCGGTAGATGAGCCGAGGTTAAAGACATTGCTGTCATTACCACTACGGAGATATTCCATAGCTAGACGGTGAGCTTCGGCTAAATCTTCAACGTGGACGTAATCACGGACGTTAGTACCATCTTTAGTATCATAGTCATCACCGAAGATTGTCAATTCATCACGTTGTCCAGCAGCAACTTGCAAGACAACAGGAATCAAGTGAGTTTCAGGATTGTGATCTTCACCGATTGTACCATCAGGTTTTGCGCCACCAACATTGAAGTATCTCAAGGCAACGAATTTAATACCATAAGCTACGTCACACCAGTGCATGATTTTTTCCATGGCTAATTTACTTTCACCATATGGATTAGTAGGTACGGTAGGGTCAGTTTCCTTAATAGGAATTTGTTTAGGTTCGCCATAAGTTGCGGCAGTTGATGAGAAGACAATATGTTTAACGCCAAAATTATGCATTACTTGAAGTAATGAAATCATACCACTTGTATTGTTGTCGAAATACTTAAGAGGGTCCTTCATTGATTCAGGAACAACTGAAAAGGCCGCAAAGTGAATGACATCAGTAATATCTTCATTTTGGAATAGTTTGATCAAAAATTCTTTATCACGGACATCACCTTGATAGAATTTAGCTTTTGGATTGATAGCTTGTTGATGACCAGTCGATAAGTTATCTGCTACAATGACGTCGTAACCAAGCTCGCACAAATGGTCTACTGTATGTGAGCCAATGTATCCGGCACCACCTAAAACAAGAATGCTCATAAAATTACCTCCAGATTCATTTATAACTACATTATAGCTTATTTATAAGCTTTTAAATGTTGATATTATTGAAGTTTTTAGAAAAAGATTAAGGACTTAACTTTTTTGGACAGATGCTTTAATATTAAAACTGTATTGCATATTGTAAATTTATTGGAACGGAATGAAAAAGATGAAGAAATTCTTTTCAATTTTTGGAACTATCCTTGTTCTTTTGATAGCTCTAGCGTTGATTTTTAATCAACCAATTAAGGAATATGCTGTTAAGCAGATTTCTAATCATAACTTAAGCAGTTTGACAGCTGATAAGGTTAAAGCAAATCAAAAGAAAAAAGGACAATTTGATTTTAACAAGGTGAAGCCTATTTCCGCTGGTCAGGTAGCTAAGGCTGCTGTTAATAATGATGCCGCAGTAATCGGAAAAATGTCAGTTCCGTCAGTTAATCTTCGTTTACCAATCGTTGTTGGTTTGAGTGATAATGCTCTATCAACCGGTGGTGGTACGATGAAAGAAGACGAGAAAATGGGCAAGAACAATTATGCCTTGGCAGGTCATTATATGACTAACAAAGGTGCACTTTTCTCACCACTGGAAAATGCTCAAATAGGTGATTTAGCTTATATTACAGATATGAAACGAGTTTATACTTACAAAATTTACTATAAGAAAATTGTTCCACCAACAGCGGTTTATTTATTAGATGATGTGAAGGGGCAAAATATTTTAACTTTGATCACATGTGCTGATGGAGGCACCAATCGTTGGGCTCTACAAGGATCACTTGTTAGAAATGAACCAGCGAATAAAGCTACTTTAGCCGTCTTTTCTTAATAGTAACTTAAAAGCTTGTGAAAACAGAATTTACAAAATTAAATTGTAATGATGTTTTCAAGGCTTTTTTTTTACGTTCGAAAATTGCTATAATTAATTGACAGTAGGTGATGGATTGACATTAATAAATTGGGGAAAGCGTAAAAATCCCTCAAAACAAGAAATAGAAAAATTTGCGACAGATAAAAGGGTCGACAATATCGTAGCTCAGTTATTGATAGAAAGAGGTATAACTGACAATTTAGAGATTGAATCCTTTTTGAATAGCAATGTAGATGAACTACAGGATCCATTTGGTTTGCATGATATGGACAAGGCCCTGGAAATAATCGATGATGCTGTGCAATCACAGAAGAAAATTGCCATCTATGGTGATTATGATGCTGATGGTGTTACAAGTACTTCGATTATGAAGTTAACTTTACAAAAATTGGGGGCTAAACCTATCTTTTACATTCCAGATCGTTTTAAAGATGGTTACGGTCCTAATTTGGATCGTTACAAGGAGTTAGCTGATAAGGGAATTGATTTATTGATTACGGTCGATAATGGTGTCAGTGGTAAAGATCAGATCAAATATTTAAAAGATCAGGGAATTCAAGTTGTTGTGACTGATCACCATGATTTACCTAAAGAGTTACCGGAAGCTGATGCAATCGTTCATCCAACAATTCCCGGTGCAGAATATGTCTGCCCATACTTATCTGGTGCAGGAGTGGCTTTTAAGATAGCTGATGCCCTTTTAGGTGACGAAGCTTTGGAATTAATAGACTTAGCAGCAATTGGTACTGTGGCCGACTCAGTGGCTCTTAAAGGCGAGAATCGTGTCATTGTTTCTGAAGGCCTTAGACAGATGCGTCAGAATCATCATGTGGGCTTAAGTGCACTAATTAAAAAATGTAAAATTAAAGTTAACGATATTTCAGAAGAGGATATCGGTTTTAAAATTGCACCCCGCATCAATGCTTTAGGACGCCTGGACAATGCTTCGTCTGGTGTTGAATTGTTGACAACGGGTGATGAAAATTTTGCTAAAGAAATTGTTGACGAAACTGAAGATATCAACTCTCATCGACAAGAACTAGTTGACTCCGCTTTCAATGATGCTCAAGATCAGATTGCGGCTCAAAAAGATAATGGTGTACTGGTCTTAAAGGGTAATGGTTGGCATCAAGGTGTCTTAGGAATTGTGGCTAGTCGTGCCATGGATCAAGAAAATAAGCCAGTTTTGGCAACGCAGTTTGATGAGAATAGTGGTGTAATGAAAGGCTCTGGTCGTAGTCCTGAGGGGTTCAATTTGTTTACAGCATTGGATCAATATCGTGATTTATTCACGGCTTTTGGTGGGCATGCACAAGCCTGTGGTTTTTCAATTGAGGAAAGCCAACTGGATAAACTGACTGAATTGATACAGGCTGAACCCGCTAAACAGGACTTTGATCCACATGCACCCGTAGTTAAAAAGTATGATCTTGATTTGAAGATTGCTGATTTGAACTTTGACTTGATCAAAAAGATCAATCGTTTGGCACCATTTGGAATGGGTAACCCTAAACCAGTAATTAAGTTGACCAATGCTGAGTTAACTCAGATTCGTTCAATTGGTAAAGATGGTACGCATTTGAAGACTCAAGTGGCTGATCAGAGTCATCAAGTTGATGCAATTGGTTTTGGGATGTATCAGAAATCTCAAGAAGAGGAAACTGATGTCTGCGACGTTTATGGTGAACTAGGTATTAATGAGTGGGCTGGACGCAAGAATCTCCAATTGATGTTGGATGATTTTCAAGTCTCACCAGCTGCTCAAAAAGTGCAAGAGTTGAAAAAGGTTTATCTCGATTATCGAAATAAACGTATATCAACTGAAATAATCAACCATTTCGATGATGTGGTTTTCTTCAATGAAGCTTATTATGAAGCCGCTAAACGTTCTAAGCTACAAGTGAATATGGTTCGTTATGATGAAGATGTTTCTGGCGATAACATTTTGATTTATGATCGCCCACATAATATGGATCTGTTTAAGGAATTCATTAAGAAGAATAAGTCACAACATACAGCTTTGTTCTTCCATACGAATTTGGCTAGTGGTTATTTGAAACCTGATATGTTGAGAATGAAAGAATTATTGAAATATATTTATTCTCACCAAAATATTCAGGTAAATCAGATGGATTTAGTCGCAAAATACTTAAATTTTGAAAAAAATGACGTTGATTTTTATTTAAAAGTGTTTTTTGAGCTAAATTTTGTTAAAATGGTAAATGGCTTTGTTGAAAAAGCTGATGCTTCACAACAACGCGAATTGATTGAATCTCCGACATACTTGAAGAGATTACAACGCAATGAAGTTGAAAAAATATTAATTGAATCCAACTTTGACGATCTCTTATCTTGGATGAGTGATTATGATTGCCATTGTTAGGTTGAATGGGGAATTTTAAAAATGGATATTGATTTTAAGAAATATGTTGCTAATGTTCAAGATTTTCCAGAACCTGGTGTACTATTTCGAGATATTTCACCATTAATGGCTGATGGCAAGGCATATGCTGCAGCAACCGATAAGATTGTTGAGTATGCTAAAAGTCGTGGTGCAGAAATGATTGCAGGACCAGAAGCACGTGGCTTTATCGTGGGATGTCCGGTAGCATATAACATGGGTATTGGCTTTGCTCCTGCTCGTAAGAAGGGTAAATTGCCTCGTGAGACTGTTTCGGTCACATATGACCTAGAATACGGTCAAGGCTCATTGTACATGCAAAAGGATGCTATTAAACCCGGTCAAAAAGTTTTAGTTGTTGACGATTTAATGGCAACTGGTGGCACATTAGCTGCTACAATTAAGTTAATCGAAAAATTAGGTGGTATCGTAGTTGGAACAGCCTTCTTAATTGAGTTAACTGATTTGCACGGACGTGATAAAATAAAAGGGTATGATATGTTTACTCTTATGCAATACTAGTAAAAGGGGCCTAAAGGCCTTTATTATGGAGAGTTGGCAGAGTGGTAATGCATCGGACTCGAAATCCGACGAACCTGTTTTATAGCAGGCGCGCAGGTTCAAATCCTGTACTCTCCTTTTTTAGAATAAAAGAGAACAAAAGTTCTCAAAAATAGTTAGAGGAACACCGAATTAACGGTGTTCCTCTTTTTTTGCTTTATAAAAAATGTAAGAGAATTTAAATGTTATTTGCGCAGAATTTTGCGCAGCAGAAGATTAATTGTCCCATTTTGCGCAGGAAAAAATCAGCAAAAAAGGTGTGCGCAAAATATTGCATTAATACTAATCATTATTATTAGTTTCTTCAATGCCGTTAAATAATTTTCTAAGATCACTACTTTGCTCAAGCGATGTTGAATCGAACATATGAGTGTAATATTTTAATGTAGTAGCAGTTGTTTTATGACCGACACGTCTTGATACATATTTAAGATTAAAGCCTTGATCAAGTAGATAGGATATGTGAGTATGTCTAATTCCATGGAAATTAATTATTTTGCTTGCACCGATTTCATTTAGCAATTTTTTTAACTGCTGATTGACTGATTGAGAAGTAGGAGTTTCTTTACGTCTGCTTCTAAAAACATAATTGTAAGGATCAGTGTAATTAATTCTATTAAAGTATTCTTCCTGACCAATTTTGAGCTTTTTAAGTACATTAATGCAGTCACTACTAACATCAACATACCTAACACCAGCAGGTGTTTTAGTGGCCTTTTGATTGCGGGTATCATTTTCGATGGCTTTATTGACACGAATTACTTTTTTATTAAAATTGATATCATTCCAAGTAAGCCCCGCGCATTCCTCGTATCTCATTCCTGTTTGTGTTACTAAATATACTTCAGCTGATGATATATCATTAATAGAAGTACGCATTTTAGCAACTTCAATCAGTTTTATGTAATCATCAGGTTCAAGAAATTTTTCATCGGGGCTTTTTGATTCCTTACCGGCAACAATGGTTGTATTTCTAGTGAAGTCTGTATAGATTAATTGTTCAGCTATTGCATCTTCACACATAGATCTAAAGAAGCTATTATATTTGCTAATGGTTACTTTTGTGCGAGTTTTGCCAAACTCATTTAAAAAATGCTGATAGTCTGCTTTAGTAACATCAACTAGTCTCATGTTTGGAAAGTATTTTTTGATTACATCTATCGCAAAATAGTATCTATTAACCGTAGAATGTGATTTGCCCTTAATGCGATATAATTCTACCCATTCTTTAAAGTAGTCAGAGAAGAGCATATCTTGCTTTGCTAAGTTAGCATGATTTGATTTTTGCAATTCAATTTTCCTAGCGGCTTCCTCACATTCTGTTTTCCTGACGAAACCGCCCTTTGTTTTATTTCTATATTTGCCAGTAGTAGGATCTTTATAGGAAACACGATATTCCCATTTTCCATTGCGTTTATGAATTGTTGCCATGTTTACAAGCGCCTTTCTTATGTAAATTTATTTAATGATTTAGCCATATTTAAGCTTTTTTTGCGTTCTAAGTTGACATTTAAGGGATTACTGTAAATTTAGGGGCACATACGTTCTTTTGACGCTAAAAATAAAAAGCCAAGAAAGGCTTAATATTTTTCAAATATCTTGATTTAATGAAATAAGGTAAGTATTATTTACTTAGATTAAATATCGTTAGGAGATGAATAAAGTGAAAAAGTTGATACACGAAGTAATTAATAATTATCACAATTTATCTCGTGAAGAAGAAAAGTTTAATAAAAAAGTAAATTCTGAATTAAAAGAAATGAATAAAAACCATCAAAAATTGAAGAAGGAGAATGATAAGTGGTTTTCTAAGTTATAAGTATGCGGCGATGGGCTTAATTAGCTTATCGCCGTTATTTAATATACCTATACTTTGTAGCATAGTATCAGCAAAACTCGGCATTATACCACCGATTTTGCTTAAGTCACCACTAGCAAATTTATCCATACCACGATCATTAGTTAGTGCAGTATTTTCAACTATACCTATAATTGTGATTTTTCTATTTGATCCAGATAACATTTGTATTTGGCCTTGATTCATTCTGAAATTATTTCTTTCTAGCATAGATAAAGAGCCATCTGTTTTTATCAGGTATGTATTAGGCATTATGCTTGAAAAAATTTCACCAAGTGTTTGAATGTTTTTAAAAGCAATCTTTGTATCTTTTATGGACTCAGAGGATTGATGCGTTAATTTCATGAATATTACATAAAGCTGTGGATTTAATCCAGCAAGAATATTGAAGTCAAAGAAATCAAAGTCAGAATTTATTTTAACAAATTCACCAGCACCAGCTTTTTCTACGCTGGCAATCATCTTCTTTTCAATTAAATCATCAATTAACATATCAAGTTGATAATCGTTAAAAACGACGTTAACGAATTTTTGTTCTGATTCAGTTCTTGATTCTGAAGATGACCGACTTGCAGATAATTCAGCTTTTAGTACTGCACTAGCACCCAAATCACCATTTTTACTTTTTGAACTTTCATCAGTATTTGATGATGAATTTCCTCTTTGAATTGATTCCATTAAGCCATGATCTAATTGTGCTAATGTGGATGACATTTCTACATTGTCTAAATAGATAATCTCTTTATGTTCACTATTATCGCTCATAATATAATCCCCCTTATGAAATTTATTGTCCGTATCCATTGGAACCAGTGCTATTGCCATTCTCATCAATATACCCTTGCTCCATACCTGTCTGTAACTGTTGTTCGCCAAATGTTTTCATATTCTCTGGTGTACTTTGCAATGCTTGTAAAGTAGACATGCCGTGGTCAACTTTATAAGCAGCAGGGGACTCACCATATTTATTAACGAATCCTGTCAAAGTATTTTCATCATAAGAAATACCACTAGATTGTTGCTGTGTATTTTGATCGTTTTGAGATGTTTGCTGTTGGTTATTGGTACTTGTACCTGAAGCTTGTTGAGATTGATTAGAGGTCTGATTTTGAGCTTGTTGATTGGTGTTATTTTGTTGCGTATTAGTCTGATTATTTGCTTGTTGATTAGTTTCATCGGCATTCTTTTGATCAGTTTTTTTAGAGGACTTTTTCTTAGGGGACTTCTTCTTAGTTGAAGAAGTCTTTTTCTTTTTGTCAGTTTTCTTCTTAGAAACTAGGGTAGTCTTATCCTTTTTTTCAGCAGAAGAACTGGCTGACTTGTTATTTGAACATGCTACTAGTGAAAGAGTAGTAGCAATTAGCAGAGCAGATGTTATTATTTTTTTCAATTTATATCCCCCTATACCTTGATTAACTTTATATACCCAAAATTTGTTTCTTTTTGGCATCAAATTCACTTACATGTTCATAAGAATCTGTGTATTGTTATTTTCACCATTATCATTATTAGGACCATCTTTTTTAACTTGATCAAGATTAAATCCTTTAGAATGCTGTTGAAAAAGTGGGTCAACATAATAGCTTGTTGCTGATTTTAACAGAGAATTAGGGTATTTCTTAAATTTTTTATTACTGATTTTTAAGGAATGAGCTTTATCGATTTTATATGTGGCCATAAACTGTTTATCTTCAGTCATCTGAGCAAATCCGATACCTGGAACAGAATAATTCTTAGTAGCTTTAATAATTTTGTACTCATTTTTCATAAATGTGTTATATTCTTTGGCAGTTTTGAAATTATATCCCTTTAATCCAATGATTTTGTAGCCGTTATCAGTAGTTACTAATTTAGTAATATGCTTTGATCCAAGAATTTTCTTATTCATCGCAAGATATGTATTATCATTACTATTGGATTTAAAGTTAGAAGTATTACTTGCTGAAACAGTAGATGAACCAGTACTGATTAATACAATTCCGATTGCAGTTGCTAATAATAATTGTTTAATTTTCATAATTTCTCCTATAGCTTTTTTAAAGAGTCAATTAGTTGGGACCAAACAGATTTTTTATGTTTAGGAGGATTGGTTTTCTTTTTCCTACCGACAGACGAAGCATCACTATTTATCTTCTCGTTAAAAAGATCATCAATTTTATTCTTTTCTGTGATTAAGACCTTCTTAGTAAAGTCATCATTAGTGATTGTATGAACGTTCCTTGTCGAAATAGTCTTTTTCTTTAGACTATTAAATGTCCTTACATAAATTGAGTTGATTTTTTCAGTAGAATTTCCTTGTAAGCTAAAAAGTAATAATTTCTCAATTTCATTATTTGAAAATATATTTTCCATATTGTTAAAAATAGGTTCTATCTTTTTTAATCTTTGAATTATTTCTTGATCAGTGATACCAGTTCCTGATTGGATTTTTTGAATAGAATCAATATAGAACTCAGGAATTTCACAATAATAGCTTTTAAGATCATCTAATGAATCAACGTATTGAAATCTTTCCTGTAGATGACTATCGTCAAAGTTAGAAGTCTGACCAGAAATGCATAAGTATATTATTTGAAGATATATATTTAATTTTTCATCAGAATTATCAAGGTGTCGTCCAGTTTGTTCTTTGGAAAGTAAAACACGATATAGTTTGTGCCATTTATTTTTAGTTAGATAAATATGATAAAAATAATCGGTAAGATTATGTAATATTTCTTTTGGATCGTCTTCAGTTTCTTTTATACCTGCTATTTCGGCATTTTTAAAAGTGATTATATCGTTATCGTAATATTTTGCGATAATTGGGACTGCTGAATGTTGTTTGAGTAGATTGAAACCTGTGTCTGTAAGTCTGAACGTCTTAAAATGAATATATTCATCTATTTCTGTAGCGTCTAAATTATCTAAAATGCGAGTCACTAACTCTTTTTTTCTACCAGAAACTTTCAAATCTTTATTTTTCAAAATTGATTTCAAGTCAGGGACGAGTAATTGAGGAAGTGCAATTTGAGGATCACTTACCAATTCTACAAATCCATTCCCAATTAATTTGTCTATGATTCCATTTGGAGACATATTGAAAATTGATTGCCAAGTAAATTCGTTCAATTCATAATCATCTTTCTTACCGTTGAGTTGGTAAAGAGCGTAGATATCTGCTTTACTGATTAGTGTCATAATTTCATCTCCCATATTTGTAAAGCTAATTTTCTAAATTTGGTAGTCCATAATTCCGTCTCAAATCTGAATAAGTATCAGGTAAATGACCATTCTCTTCTATATAAAGGTTAGTAACCACAGCCATAGCAAAGGTATCTGCTTCACGCTCAGTTTTACGTTCATGAACCTTATTTGATACGTAGTAGGCTGCTAGGCCATTATGCTCAAGAACATGTCCAATTTCGTGAGCCAAAACAAAATAACGTTGATTTGAATATTTGATATTATTTGACATCATTATTACTGGTACATCAAAGAAATAGACCGTTTTTGCCAATGGTTTTGGTAATAGTTCTTTCCATTGAATATCTAAATTTAGCTTGTCCGCCCAAGTGAAAGGATCAAAGGTGCCATACCTTTGGCCGATGGTGAAGACAAGCTTATTTAAATCACTTGTTTTCCCCATTTTTCTTTGATTCCTTTGCCTTAATCTTTTTAAGTTTTTCCCAAAAAATTTGAGTCATGGCAATTTCAACTTTTTCTTTTTCCTCTTTAGTTAAGTCCTCACCATCAAAAGTCATTCCACCCTGGGAATTTTCATCAATGAAGTTTCTAAGCTCAAGAGTATCTTTTTTTGTTGCCCATTCGGGGGTCTGATTACGACCTAATAAATAATCAGTAGAGACATTAAATATATCAGCTAGTTTGTCAACTGTGGATAGAGATGGCTCTCTTGTGCCACGTTCCCAAGCACCAATTGTTTTAGAGGACACCCCAATTTTATCTGAAAGTGTCTCTTGGGTATATCCATTTTGAACACGAAGTTCTCTTAGTTTTTGACCGAACATATTGTCACCTCTTAGTATTAATGATACTACAATATGTAGTATAAAAAGAACCTACAAAAAGTAGTGTTTTCATGTTGACATACTACAAAACGTAGTTTATTATAATAACTGTAATAACTACAAAACGTAGTTAGGAGGTGATTCAATGAATAATACGAATAAGCTAAAAGAGATCCGAGAAAATAAAGATATGAAACAAATTGATCTTGCTTTAATGCTTAATGTATCACAAAGAACCATAAGTGCATGGGAAACAGGGAGACGTACGCCGTCTCCAAAATTCATGCAACAAATTGAAGATATTTTCAACGTTCCAAAAGAAGATATTTTTTTTACAGCTTTTAGCTACAAAATGTAGTGAATAATATTTACACATTAAGAGTACAAAAAAACCGATTAACACATCCATGTCTAATCGTTAACTCAAGTTTACTAATAAGCTGTTTCAGTTGTAGACAGGGTACGGAGACAAATAAACGAGAAGGGAGTGAGATTGATGAAAAAAGACACTTTCTGGGAAGTAGTGGTTCCCATAGTCGTGTCAGTTATTACTACGTTGATATTCAACTTATTATTTGAATAAAAAGGAAAAAATTTTTATAAGAATGTTGGTAATTATTGTTACAGCAATTGGTAAAGCCACACTGTTAATTAATATTTTTTTGAACTTTTCAGAGGTCCATTCAAAATAATGCTTTCCTTCAATTGTTGGGGCAATGCCAATGGAACGATGATCAAGAAGATCACTATCAGGATAGTCAACAGTTTTTACTAGTTTTCTATGGCGTAGATAATTTAAATAATAATCTTGACGTTCGACATTTAATTCCTCATAAGTCATATATTTAACGTTTGGATTTTTAAATTTCTTATTAAGAGTTTTTAGGATTCTTCTTTCTTCAGGGAGAATAAGTTCTTTGCTCAATGGATTTATCAAGAGTAATCACCACCTTTCTTATTCAAATTATAGACGTTATGTCTCAATACGAAAGGTGTTTAAAGGAGGTGATAGGGATGAAGACAATAAAAAAAAGCCACCTAATTAAAGGTGGCAAGATTGTTACTTATAAAACAGATCAATACGAATTAACTCAATTATCGCTGGGACGATATGGAGAAATTCAAATTAATTCTGTTCAGGGAATAGCGGTTCATACATACTCTCGTTGTCTGATATGTTCTGCAATTTTAGATTGGTATAAACGTAGGTTGATTTTAAAGCGCCTGAATCTTCGTGCTCCATTTCGGTATAAATAATAAAGCCATTTTGATATATGAGTATGCTCTTATCCCAACCAGCATGAAAGTCTTCTGCTTTTTGAATAACTATTTCCGTGGCAGTACTAGCATTAGGACCACCGTTTATGATCATATTACTATGAGAAAAATCATATCTATACTTCAGATTTAATTTTTTAAGATTATTTATTGGTTGTATATAAGCCATAAATTTCACCACCTTTCTTATTCAAATTATAGACGTTATGTCTGAATACGAAAGGTCCTTAAAGGAGGTGATAAGTAGTGGGAGATATAAATATAGTACGAGAAGTTTTAGAAATGCAAAATCGTCAAAACTTTAGTGATACCGATTTGGCCGCAATAGCAGGAACGTCAAAAACGACTGTTGGTAAATGGTTTAAGGGTACCCCAATCAAAGATGAATATTTGGTTAATTTATCAAATGAAATCGATGATACAAGGTTCTCGTTAGCAGTTAACTGTTATCTATTCAACTTGCCACCGGTTCTACTAAATATTTCTAATAATTATAACCAAGAAACATCATCATTGCTGATAGGCACGAAGATTGAAGATTTGAATAGTGATCGTGCAATCGAAAATGCACTCAAGGAAATAAGCAAAAGCAATCCTGATGAGAATGTAATAAAGTTTGGAATATTCAAAATGCTCAGAACAAGCTCGATTATGCAAGCATGTGCGACAGCAATGTCACATAGGTACCACATATCACTTAAACAAGTTGCATTAGGCGAAAGAGGGTGAAATAAATGCAAGAACCAGAGACTTTACCATTTGGTATTCCGGAAAAAGATGGATACGTACTGGCTTGGGTACGAAAAGATAAACTGAAGGATTTGATCAGCAAGCCTGCTGACGAGGGTATCGAATTGCTTCCTTGGGCATGTAAAATTGCTAGTTGTTCAGCCCCAACTTTAGTAAAAAAACTAGAAAGATACCGTGATGTCCTAGATATGGATAAGGGTGGGTGCGTTAGATATTCTACTGGTTCTGGTAGCCCTTGGAAGTTTTCAGCACCCGAATTCAGAAAGTTTGTATTGGAACATAAAAAGGAATTTGCAAAATCGGAGGAAATTTAAATGTTTGATCCAGAAGAATACAAGAAACAAAGAAAACTAGCTAGAACATCTTTTAAGGTTGAGCAAGTTCCAGAAAAGACATTACTACTAATTAAGCAAGGATTTTCAACGATGGAAGAATCATTTGAAACGGAAATTCCTGAAGAAATTTTGTGGGAGTGGTCGGAAGCAGGATTAAAAGCAGAGCTTAAGCGCGCCGAGCTGGGAAGATATACATACCATTTCACATTTTAAGGAGGTGTAAATAATGGGATTATTGATCGTTACTTTAGGAACCGGCTATGTTTTCGGTTATGCAGCATCTAAGGAACATGGCTTTATGAACCTATTCGACTTCGATGAAAATACGATTCAAAGCGTACAAAAGTTTTGGAAGAAATTAGATGATTGGTTCTTTGGCCCAGACGTTCCAAACAAGGTTGAGACGTACACAGACAGAACGCCTGAGGTCATAAAAAAAGACTCTCTATCTACTAAATAGAGAGTCCAAGGTTTAAATAAATATTTTATATGAAAATTATAGCACGAAAAGGGGCTTTAAACATGCATGATTCAAATTATGACACTCAATTAGCCGACGAAGACTCTGTTAATGCTGAAAAGTCACTATATGAAAGTAAGCAAGAAGAATGGTCAATTAAAGAAGATATGGCGGAGGAATACTAATGCAAGAAATGACAGCTCCAAAAGAAGAAAAAGTAATTAGCTATGAAGTCAATGGCGAAGAAATAAAACTAACTGCTAATATGGTTCAAAACTTTATAACTAAAGGAAATTCAAAGATTACACCACAAGAAACCATGATGTTTATGTCTCTATGCAGATATCAACATTTAAATCCTTTTTTAAATGAAGCATACATTATTAAATTCGGATCAGCACCAGCACAAATTATCGTTTCTAAGGAAGCTTTCATGAAACGTGCTGAATCAAATGTTAATTATGACGGCATAAAAGCTGGCTGTATTGTCCTAAGAAATAATGAGGTGAACTATACGAAAGGCGCATTTGTACTACCCACAGATCAATTGGTAGGTGGCTGGGCTGAAGTATATCGCAAGGATAGACTAACACCTACAAGAATTGAAATATCATTACATGAATTTGAGAAAACAAAAAATGGTCAACCATCTTCTACATGGGCTTCAATGCCATCAACAATGATTCGTAAAACTGCAATGGTCAACGCTTTACGTGAGGCATTTCCTCAAGACTTAGGGGCTATGTATACAGAAGATGATAAGCGTAACGAAGATATTAGTAGCCCTAAACAAGTTAATGGCACTGAATCAAACCTAGAGCCTAAAAAGAACGTTAATGAACTATTAGGATTGAAACCTAAAACCACAAAAACAAATACAGACAACAGTGTAGAGGCGATTGATGATGATGGAAACGAAAAGATTCAAAACAGTGAAACTGAGACACAAGGCCAAGACTTTAAACAAGAAAACTTACTATAATATTTCAACCGACAGATACTATCAGTCACCTACTTTTTTTAAAAAGTTTCTGTCATGTGAAGCTGAAGCATTCGCGGAACTTCAATTGAACTATAAGCCCGATTCTGATTCTACTCCATTGATCGTAGGAAATTACTTACATTCATATTTTGAGAGTAGCAAGGCTCACCAAGCTTTCATTGATCAACACAAAAGCGATATTGTAACACGTTCAGGGACGCTAAGAGCCCCCTATCAACAGGCTGAAACAATGATAGACACATTATCATCAGACAAAATGTTCAAAAAGTTATACAAGGGACGCAAAGAAGTAATTGTTAGAGGAAAGATTAATGACATTGATTGGAAAGGCAAAATTGATTGCTTAAATCTTGAACGCGGTTACTTCATTGATCTGAAAACAACGAGAGATATCAATAAAAAGTATTGGAACAACGATGAGCATTCTTGGGAATCCTTTGTAGCGGCATACAACTATCAACTTCAAATGTACGTTTATCAGCAACTAATTTATCAGCAATATGGAGTTATGTGTGTACCTTATATTGTGGCTGTCACGAAGGAAAAAGTGCCAGCTAAAGCAATTATATCTATTTCGGATGAAAGGCTACAAGAAGCGGAATATCAGATTGATGGAGTACAAGAACATATTGAAGATGTTAGAAATGGCATTGTTAAGCCCACAAGATGTGAACATTGTGATTATTGCAAGTCCACAGCAATACTAAATGACATCGTGGATATGGATGACTTAATAGAATAGGAGGAGGTGTTATATATGGCAGCTCCTTCAAAACAAGGACTAGACTATTTTCCCTTCCCGGTTGATTTTTTTGACAATGAAATTATAGGTGGAATTTCTGGAATGTTTGGAATTAAAGGCGAGATTGTAGTGGTCAAGCTGCTATGTACGGTATACCGAAAAGGATACTTTGCTGTGTGGAGTGATTTATTACAATCGAAGATTGCTAACGATGCTAGTGTAAGCAAAGATTTAGCAAATCAAGTTGTAGACCGCTTGGTTGCGTGGGGTTTCTTTAATGAAGACCTGTACAGCTCGGCTAAGGTTCTAACAAGCGTCAATATTCAACAGACATATTTAGAAGCCACAAAAAGAAGAAAAAATCGTGGGAAAATGCCTTATTTAATAAATGAAGACAATAATAATGGTTCAAATGAAGTAAATGTAAACATTAACCCTAGTTCAAAGGGGGTTAATGACGACATTAACTCACAAAGTAAAGTAAATAAAAGTAAAGTAAATAAAACTAAATCAAATAATAATCATGATGACGACAATACATTCGTTCCACTTTTCCAAATGTACCAACAGGAATTCGGAATTATGTCACCGACAGCAAAGCAGCAGCTATTTGATTCAGTCAACGACTTTACTAAAGGTGGGGCAACTGATCAACAGGCTTCTGAAATTATCCAGTATGCCATTAGCATTGCTGTTAGTTATAACAAGCGGTATTGGAATTATACAGCCAAGATACTTGATGACTGGGTTAATCATAGTTTATTTGATTTGGACAATATCAAGTCATATCAAAATAAGTCACGCAAGCCGAAAGGAAGCTACAAGAATTTCAGCCATAAGCCTAAAGAACAGGCAACTGATTGGGACAAATTGAAAGCTAAAGAACCTTCGGATGACTCGAGCAATTTACAAGATAGATTAAAGAAGTTGAGGGATGAAGAAAATGTTACAAGTTAAGCCAAAAAGTGTGATATATAGGCGTTCACAGACACCCATTTCAGATGAAAGACAGACAGTTATAGACGAAATATCCAAAGAGAGTGTGTACTTGGAAAGAGCAATTGATAATTTACAGCACCAATTTGAACACATGGATCAACTTAGAAAAAATTATTCTGATTTATTTTCAAGTCCATTTCTAATGCTGAAACTTGAGGGCTCGCTTCTTAATGCCTACAGCTTGCGGAAATGTTACGATGCTGAGCTTAGAAAGTTGGTGGCTGAAAGTGATTAGATTTGATTTGAGAGGTTTGTTAATACCAAGAAATTTAACGCTAAGGGATTTATCTGAAATGTCAGGAATCAATTATTGGACCATAGCTCATATGTCACAGAGAACGTACAAGTCAATCAAGATTACTGATATTGAGAAAATCTGTAAAGCTTTGGACGTCACGCCAAATCAATTATTCGGATATGAAAGTAAGAGGCAATTATCATGAGAGCAGCTATCGGAATAGTAATTTTATTCTTTATTTTTTCAAGATTTTTTAAAAATGGCAACAACTAAATAACAGGGAGCTAAACATTATGAAATTAGAAATTAGTACGGAAGATATGAACTTGAAACTTGATTCAACAAACGATTTAGAGTTTCAAGACTTCTTTAAGGTCTACAACTTGGTAACTCATAGCAACGATGATTTATCGGTTACTGAGGAAGACGATGAAGAACCTCAAACTGATCATGCTGATGTGATGGACACGAAAAAATCAGAAGGACCAGTTAACAAATTTGATTCGAATGTAAAAGCATCTATACGCTGTCGTAAATGTGGATTCGTTGGAGTTCACGAAGTACGAATGGGATTGAGATACACGTACTGTCCCAGTTGTCACGTTAAATTATTCCTTAGACCAGCCAATGTTGAATGGGGCGCTAAGGATGCCAGAGGTATGACATACAGGGCTGAAGATGTGTACATAGAAAAGGACCACAATTTTAGCAATAGCAACAATGATTCTACTGACAGTATTGTCTATTCAACCAAGGAAGAAAATGTTCCCGATGAATTTAGCACTATCAATGAAATTAAGGAATATCTTGATAAACATCATGTTGATCATTCCGGAATTCATATGAAAGCATTGCTACTAGATAAGCTAAAGGACGTGAAATACAGTGATAAATAGAGTTGTATTGGTTGGTCGTTTAACACGTGATCCTGAATTAAGATACACAGCTAATGGTGCAGCAGTAGCAAGTTTTACACTGGCCGTAAATAGACAATTCACTAATTCTCAAGGTGAGCGTGAAGCCGATTTTATTGATTGTGTTATTTGGAGAAAGGCAGCTGAAAACTTTGCTAATTTCACCCACAAAGGTTCACTTGTTGGAATTGATGGACGACTTCAAACACGTAACTATGAGAACCAGCAAGGACAGCGTGTCTATGTGACTGAAACTGTTGTTGATAATTTCTCATTACTTGAATCTAGAAGTGACAGAAAACCAACAGATAGCCAGCAGAATAAACCAAGTAATGGCAACGGTTTTAGCGGTAAAGGTGCAGATGGCCAACAGAAACAAAACGCAAATCAAACGTATTCGAACGCAAATCAAACGAATAGTGATCCGTTTGCTGACAACAGCAAGCCAATAGACATTTCAGATGACGATTTGCCATTCTAAACTCGATATTTGCATATTTTGCAACGGTCGGAATAAGGGGATAACTAATGAAAAATAAGTTTGTTTTCGGGTCAAAAGTAAATATACATGCACATTTGAATAAGAAGCCCATTGAATATCCTAATAGCGATAGGCAGTCGTTGGATGAGTATGTACACGGTCTTGATGAAGAGTTATTCATAGAAAAGTACAAACGTATAGAAGCCGAAGAACAAGGTATTTTAATTGGGGTCAGAAATTTAAAAGTATGGATGGTTCTAGAGTATGGGCTTGATTCATATAATCCAGAAAAAATTATTCAATCTGATTATGAATATAAGACAGTGTATTTAGTTGCAATTAGTAACCGTTGTATCAGAAAAGTTTATCCGGAGGATGTTGCAATCATTGATACTGATTAGTTCGGAAATAGCTTTAGATTAACGATGGCCATATTTTTAACGTTAGTGATTTTGGACACTTGATGGCTACCGGCAACGACTATTATTCGGATTTGAGGAGGAGAATTAATTGAGTATTAGGCCAGAAATAACAGAGAAACTAAGCAAGCTAGTTGAAAAGCGATTGAACTCTAACCATATGTATTGGAGTTCAGAAGTTAGTTTTGATAAAGGGATGCAAAATGAACGAAGAATTGATTTTGTTGGTTTTAAGCCGTACACGCCTGACATGGTTACTGATTTCAATAGTGTTGAATTAGGCAGATTTGAATGCTACGAGGTCAAGTCGTGTATGGCAGATTTTAAATCTGGCAATGGATTAACATTTTATGGAGATAAAAATTATTTAGTAACCACAAAGGAGTTTGGCCAAGAGCTGTATGAAAAAATGATAATACCTTGGCAAGTTGATCAGGTCTTAGTTCCAGATAAAAATTGGTCAAAACTTTATACACAGCGTGAAGGTACAGGAACACACAGACAGCGTGTATCTAGTGAATTCCTTTGGGAAATTGCCAAAGCACATGAATAGGAGACTTAACTATGAATTACGAAGAAATATACAGACACGAGTGTCAAATAGTATATAGACGATTCAATGGCAGCCTTGAAAGTGTTGGAAATTATTTGGGACGTCATTATATATCCACCGATTTTCATAACGCGAAACGTGAGTTACCAAACCAAGTTAAAAATAAAATTCTTAGAGATATTTCATTGGAGATCAGCAGATGATTACAGATTTAAATTGCGCCGTGTACGAAATGCGTTGTAACAAGTATCCGACTATTGAGATTGCTGATGCTCTACACATTAGTGATGAGGACGTTGAACTTGTTGATAAGGCTAATCAAGAATACGTGGCCAAGCTGGAAATGATTAGATTAGGACGATTAAGTCTTAGTGACTTTAGTTAGAGGTAGATTATGAACAAAACAACGATGAGATCTCAAATTGATTTCTTAGGTTCAATTGCTGTCAGAAGTGCTAAAACTCCAAAAGAGTGGCACGAAGCAATACAGCTATCAATACAATTGGCCGAAGAACTTGATGTGATGGATAAGAAACCCAAAATGCCACAGTTCTTCAAATTGTGGACTGACAAAAATTATGGAGACATTTGTGCACAATTGTATTTATTGGCAAAAGTCGCTTTTAGTGGTGCATTATCAGATGACAATGAGGCCACATTAAGGGAATGGATCAATCGGGACCCTTGGAGATACCAGATTTGTGTTGATGCAATAGTTAATGGATTCGAGGTAGAAAGTAATGAATGAGAAAAGAACTTTAAAGGCTTGGACTAAAGAGGAACGTGAACAATTAGAAAAATGTAAAAAATCAGGTCATTATAATGTAATTAATTTATGTTTTTTAATTAATGATGATTATGTTCGTACATGTGGGACGGGCAATATGCGATGTGAATCTCCCTTAGGAGAGAAGTATAAGAAATTGATGGATAACAAATATGATGATTCAGCTATTAACCATTTAGTCCAAGATGTGATCGATTACTTTGCCGGCACCGCCAAATTTCCAGGGCTCAAAAAGTATTATGTATTCCTTGCTAAATCTAAATATCCATTTTTAATTGAAGAAGAAAACGGAACATTTGATTGGAGCGATTATCCAGAAGAAAGATATAAATATGAGTTTACTGAAGATGAAATCAAAGCTATTGATCCACGCTACATGGCATTTGCTTTGGAGGTTTAGTCATGAAACTATATTTAGCAGCATTCGACGGCTATGAGGTGGAAAAATGAAATTAGTAAAAGAATTTATTCCTGATCAAGCAATTTGGGCTGAGACTAATGTTTTGAATAAAGTTAATGATTTTTGTAAGCAAAATAGCGTTGCCGATATCATT
>NZ_MYFM01000009.1:0-74737 GCF_002179915.1 Companilactobacillus bobalius | reverse complement strand
TTTCTCCATGTTTGATTGGGTTTGGTCGCTTAAATCTTAACATGAGAACAGTGATGTTCTTTTTTTATTTTCTAGAGATTAAAAAACTGGTATTGATTATTCATCAATACCAGAAAGTATAGAACTAAAAAATGGCAACGAGGGGTTGCCATTTTTTATATTTATCTTTTTGTTGCAAGTGCAACAAAAAGATTGTACAATACTTTTATTGAAAGCGAGGTAAGTTGGTGGTAGAAATTTTGCGCTCAATTGGTGTAATTGCACGTTCCCTAGATTCAATCAGCAATATTGAATTTAAAGAGTATGATTTGACTAAGGGACAATACTTATATTTAGTAAGAATTTATGAAAATCCTGGTATTATTCAGGAAAAATTAGCCGGAATGATCAAGGTAGATAAGACAACAGCCGCTAGAGCTATTAAAAAGTTAGAAAAAAACGATTTTGTTGTCAGGAAGCAATCGGCTGATAATAAAAAAGAAAAAAAATTATACGTAACCGATAAAGGTAAAAAAATATATCCAATCATTTATCGAGAAGATATCTACTCAAATCAAATGGCCTTAAAGGGTTTGGATGCTGCCGAACAAAAGCAAATTCTAAAGTTGTTGAAGAAAGTTGAAGATAATGTAGCAGCCGATTGGGAATATGTTAAGAAGGGTAATAAGAGAGAATATTGAAAATTAGACGGTGCAATGTAAACGACTTAGAAGTTCTTCAGGATTTAAGCAGAGAGACTTACACGGCCACTTTCGGTCAGGACAATACAGAAGAGAATTTGAATGCTTATTTGGAAAAAGCTTATAATACTAAACAGCTTACTTCTGAATTAACGAATCAAGATTCAAGATTTTACTTCATTTACCAAGACGAACAATTAGCAGGTTATCTGAAACTTAATATTTTAACAGCTCAATCGGAAGAAATGCCAGATAATTATATGGAAGTTGAGCGGGTTTACTTTAAAACAGCTTATCAACATTTAGGATTAGGTACTAAAATGTTTGAGTTTGCTGAAGAGCAGGCCGAAAAATTATCTAAAGATAATATTTGGTTAGGTGTTTGGGAGTTCAATTACCCAGCTCAAAAATTTTATCAAAAGATGGGCTTTGAAAGATTTAGTGAACATAAATTTGTAATGGGAGATTCAGTACAAACTGATTTCTTAATGAAAAAGAATTTGAGGGTAGAAAAATGACAAAAGTAGTTATTGATCAAAAATTTTGGGATTTATTTCCAGATGCACAAATTAGTACTTTGGCAATTCATCAAATAAATAATCACGTTGATGAGAAAGATGATCCATATTTTGCTAAATTGTTGAGTGATGGTGCTGAAGAATCAAAGAAATTTATCAATGATGAGGTTTTCCGTGAGAGTGAAGTAGTAGATCAATGGCGTCAAGCCTTTCGCGAATTCAAGACTAAAAAGGGTGCACGTTGTTCAATTGAGGCCTTGTTGAAACGGGTAAGCCAAGGAAGAACTTTTTCACCAATTAATCCGTTAGTTGATATTTATAATAGTGTTTCTTTGAAATATGCGGTACCTTGTGGTGGTGAAAATCTAAACGCTATGGCAGGTGACTTACATCTTGGAGAAGCTCAAGGTGGAGAAGGTTTTAAGCCATTAGGTGCTGATGAAGATGCTCCAGCTTTACCAGGCGAAATTATTTATTATGATAATGACGGTGCCATTTGTCGTTGCTTAAATTGGCGTGAGGCTCAAAGAACAATGTTAACTGAAGAAACAACGGATTCAGTTTTGGTTATCGAGTCCATTAATCAAGAGCAGGCTCAAAGAGCTAATGAAGCAATTAAAGAATTAAAGCAATTGATTGAAGATTATTTCCATGTGGATGGAAAAATAGAGATTTTGACAAAAGACAATTCAGAAACAGATGAATTGTAATTCAAATTTCTTTAGTAATATCAAAACAAGTTTAAATTAAAAAATTCACCCCATAAATTGGAGTGAATTTTTTTAGTTTAATTTTCTATTTGAATATTTTTTTGATCATTGTCGACCATTCCGAAGACTAATATAAGAATACCGATAATTAATGAACCGACGAAGTAGAAAAAGATGGTTGAAATACTTAAATTAATACTTAATGAGAAACCAATTAGGTAAGGTCCGATAGTAGCACCGATACGTCCAATTGATTGAGTGAATCCAATACCGACACCACGAATATTCATAGGATATTGAGTTGGTGTTAAAGCAATCAGAATTCCCCAAGCACCTAAGGTGAAAAAGGAAAGTAGACAACTGCTAAAGACGACCATAAAGACATTTTGTGCAGTTCCAAATAGGAAAGCTCCAATGATGGTTCCAACCAAATAGATTCCTAAAACCCTTTTACGACTCAATTTGCCCATTAGATAGGCTGCTAAAAAGTAACCAGGTAATTGAGCAAAACTCATTATTAATGTATAGCCGAAACTGTGAACGACTGAGAATCCTCGTTTGATCAATACGCTTGGCAACCAAAGAAACATACCGTAGTAGGTAAACATAATGATAAACCACAGTATACTTAAACAAATAGTAGCACGGCGATACTTTTTAGACCAGATTTCATTTAGTGCAATTCGCAGGTTTAAGCGTTTATTTTTAACATTAGTTTGCTCTGGTAAATGACGACGAATTACCAAGGTGTATAGAGCCATAATGGATGTAGCGATAACTGTGAATCTCCAGCCGTATAGTGGCATGAAAAGGAAAGCTAGAAGAGAAGCCAAAATCCAACCAATCGCCCAAAAACTATCAACTAGAATTAACATTTTTGAACGTCTATGACCGGAGAAGGAATCGGCAATGATAGTTGTGGCAACGGGCAATTCTCCACCCAGACCAATACCAGTAATGAAGCGAACAAGCATGAATTGTTCAACATTGGTCGTTAAGGCTAAGACCAAATTGCTAACAGAAAAAATTAAGAGCGTGATAATGATAATGTTCTTCTTACCGAATTTGTCAGCTAAGTAGCCAAATAATATAGCACCGAACATCATACCGACAGTAGTAATAGAACTGACTAATCCAATTTGATTGTCATTCAAAAACCATTCTTTTTTGATCAATGGCATGATAAAAGATAATAATGCTACATCGGCCGCATCAAAAAGCCAAGCAGTTCCGATGACCATTAAAAGTTTAAGTCCACCTTTTTCAGTTGTTTGTGTGTCCAAAACAGGAAATACCTCCTAAATTTATAAAAACAAATAAATAATATTATTAAAGGTAAAAGTTACCTTTAATAATGTAAAACAAAGACTATCATTAGTCTTATTTAGGGTCAAGCGTTTCACGCAACTTGTATAATTTTGCAGGGCGTCCACTCTTACCGTGTTCAGTTCCAATTTCAACAAAAAGATGTGTATGGGTTTTACGAAAGTTAGAATTATCAATAGATTGATAGGATTGCTTCCAAAATATTGAATAGACCTCACGTGCTTCTTTGAGAGTGAAATCGTCACCTAAAATCAAAAGAATCGTGGGTAAATAATCCAAACGATTTGTAACTCTTTGGAAGGCATTGCGTAAAATTAAAGCATGATCGGCACTCAAATGCTTGTCATCATTGTATTTTTCCAAATGTTCGTAGAAGTCTTTATCCGATATTTTTTCACTTAAAGTTTTGAAAGTTAGATTATGATGTTTCAACAAAAAACAATTTTGATCATAATTAACATTGAACCATGCAACTTCTTTGGCACCATAACCAGCTGTTAGTTCTGGCATGTAAGGTAAGTAAGTCATGTAACTTAAGGCAATTTCACGGTCCTGTGGTGTACGGTTAACATTACTGAAAGTGGCTAATTGTTCAGTATAAAAATCAGGTAATTGAATACCGATTTTTTCGTTGATTAATCTTAAAGAGGCTTCCTCGGCATCTTCATTAGCACGTAACATTGTTGTAGGTAGACCCCATTTGTCAACATTAGGTCCGAGTGAATTTTTAACTAGAAGAATCAATACTTTATTATTAGTGGTATCAAAACTCCAGATGATGTTAACGACACTGATCTTTAATCGGTCGTTGGTTGCTGTATCTGTCATACTATTGGCTCCATTCTAGATATGCCCTCATTATAATTTACTTGTTGTACAGTTCCAACGTTTTGACGAGCTTATTCTTGTTTATTTATCTTAAAAAATATATAACGTATGCAGAGATTGAAAGAGATCTCTATGTGATGGATACTTCTCCAATCCAGCAGAGTCCGATTGATCCATCACATTAAGGCTCTGCTTCATAGCGACTAACAGTCGTTTATGAGGGGGAAAATATTATGAAAAAACTCGTAAGAAATAGCATGCTAGTAGGGGCAGCTGTTTTAGGAATTGGTTCGTTGGGTGCAGTTGCTCAAGCAGCAACGACAGCAACACCAGTTACAAGTACGGCTACGGCCGATATTACGCCTGGAACGATTACCTTAAGTTCGGCCCCTAGTTTTCAATTTGGTACAGTAGCAGCTTCAGCAAATGATGCTTCATATACATCAACTTCCACATCAGGAATCTTGGATATTGCTGATGCCGGTACCGGTACTGGATATACTGTAACTGTTGCAGCATCACCATTCACGGCAACAGGCGGCGCAGCCTTAAAGAATGCACAACTATCATTAGATAATAAAGAAACAGATCCTATTAAAGCAGATGATGTTGATAATGTATCAACACCTCCAACACTTGTCGCAAATCTTTCACTATCAAGTTCTCCAGTAACTGTTCTTAGTGCTGCAGCTGGTAGTGGTGTAGGTGCTTACTCTGGAACATATGGAGCTACTGATGCTTCACTTAAGGTCCCAGCTGGTAATATTGGCGGATCCTACAGTTCAACATTAACATGGACATTGGCTAATGCACCTGCTTAAATATAAAAATTGAGGGCTTGTAACTTAATTGTTGCATGCTCTCTTTTTTTCTTCGGGAGATGATATTTTGAAGAAGCGTATTTGGATTTTCATGTTGTTTTTAATTAGTGTCATAACTTTTGGTTGTTTGAGTACTCAAGATGTTTCGGCCGCTACCTCAGAAGCTCAACCGGCAGTGACTTATAATATTGTGCCAGAACTTTCAAATAATCAGATCGACAAAAAAGTCGGCTACTTTGATTTGAAAGTGACGCCAAATGAAAAACTACAAGCTAAATTTAAAATTAATAATAACGATACTAAAACGCATACTTATACTGTAATGGTGAACCGGGCTTCGACTGATACCAATGGGGTAATAGTCTATAACGAACATAATGTTAAAGCTGATTCATCTTTAAAATATGATATTGAAAAACTAGTCACATATCCTAAGAGTGTTATGGTTGATGCAAAATCTTCTAAAGAAGTAATTGTTGATATTAATGCCCCTAAAGGAAATTTTGATGGCGTTTTGTTAGGTGGTATTTTTATCGAACAGAATAATCAAGTCAGCAAGAGTAACACTAAAGGTGTAACGCTAAAGAATAAGTATAATTATGTTTTGGGCCTACAATTGAGACAAAGTACTGACACGGTTGAGCCAAATTTGAAGTTGGTCAAAGCGTATGAAGATACTCAAAATGGTCAAATTTCAGTCAACGCACTATTAGATAATGATGTGCCAAGATTGGAAGAAAAGGTTGATATTAAGGCAAAGGTAACATCGGAGAATAATAGTAAGGATGTTCTCTTGCAATCAGAAAAATCAAATATGTCAATTGCTCCAAATAGTTACTTTGCTTATCCTATCAATGTTAATACCGTTATCGGTACTAACAAGAATAAGAGATTGAACCCAGGTACTTATATGATGTATTTGGATGTGAAGGCTAATGATGGTCAAAATACTTGGAAACTTCAACGTAAATTTACCGTCACTGGTAAACAAAGTCGTGAGATCAATAAGAAGACACCAGTTAAGAATAGTCATGCTAAATCCAATATGGTTATTATCGAAACAGTTGCTGCAATTGTAGTAGTTGCTGGATTAGGTGTTTGGTATTATAGAAAACACAGAAAGTAAAATATCTCAAAAATAAAGGACCTAATAACCCAGAGACGAGTTATTAGATCCTTTATTTATTGTTTATTAATGTATTCTGACTAGAATACATTAATTAAAACTGTGCCTGAGACAACTAAGAATAATCCTGCAATTGAGTAAATTGATAGTGTTTCATGATAGAAGACAATACCAGCGATAGTAACGAGAATTAAGCCAACGCTACCCCATGTAGCGTATGTAAGGCTAAGTGGTAGTCTTTTAAGGACGTGGGAAAGAACAAATAGACATATAAAGTATGACGTTAAAGTTCCCACTGTAGGTAAGAGGTTGGTAAAACCATCTGTTTTCTTCAAAAGTGAAGTTCCCAAAACTTCAAAACCGATGGAGACCAACAATAGTAAGTAGTTCATAAGCATTTCCTCATTCGAAATTTCTTTCAATATCATACACGAATTTAAACAAAAAAACACCAATTATTTTTAAAAATAGAAAAAGTTTTTTTAGTGGATTCCAATATAAATGAAAAGGTTTACAAATGTCGATATTGTGATAATCTGAACTAGAAAGCGAGGGATTGTAATGGCAGATTATAAATTTTTGAAACCATACACGTTTGAGAAGAAGGGGGTTACAGTAAAGAATCGTATTGTTATTCCACCAATGACCGAGGAAATGAGTTTTTCAAATGGTGAAGTAACATCAGATGAATTACGTTATTATCATATGCACAGCGGTGGTGCAGGGATGTTTGTGACTGCCGTTGCCAACGTAAATGCATTGGGTAAAGGTTTTGAAGGTGAGCTTAGTGCCGAGGATGATAAGTTCATACCTAGTTTAAAAAAATTGGCTTCAGCGATGCATGTAGATGGTACCAAAGCTATTTTACAAATTTTTAGTGCCGGCCGTATGTCTTCGACTGCTATTTTACGAGGACAACAACCAGTCAGCGCAAGTGCTGTCAAAGCAACCAGAAATAATTCAGAAGTACCACGTGAGTTGACGGAAGAGGAAATTGAACAAACGATTAATGATTTTGGTCAGGCTACAAGACGTGCAATTGAAGCAGGCTTTGATGGTGTTGAAATTCATGGTGCTAATACATATTTGATTCAACAATTTTTCTCACCACATTC
This sequence comes from Companilactobacillus bobalius, assembly GCF_002179915.1. Lineage (NCBI taxonomy): Bacteria > Bacillati > Bacillota > Bacilli > Lactobacillales > Lactobacillaceae > Companilactobacillus > Companilactobacillus bobalius. Next base: position 67,613 of record NZ_MYFM01000009.1, on the reverse strand, counting down.
AAATCGTCGGACTGACAAATGGGGTGGTTCAGTTGAAAAGAGAATGACTTTCCCATTGGCAGTAGTTGATGAAGTAGAAAGTATTATTGAAAAGTATGCTGACAGACCATTTTTGATGGGGTATCGTATTTCTCCAGAAGAGATTGAAGATCCAGGTATTAGATTCGAAGATACTTTGAAACTAGTCGATGCTTTGAAAGAAAAGCCGCTCGATTATCTTCATGTTTCAATGGGAGATGTTTGGAGAAAATCACTTAATGATAAATCCGTTACTACGCCATTGAACCTAACTATTAAAAAACATATTGGTGACTTACCGTTAATTGGTGTTGGCGATATTCAAACACCCGCTGATGCTGAGAAAGTTGTTGATGAAGGATTAGATTTTGCAGCTATTGGTCGTGAAAGTTTACGTGAACCACATTGGGTTCAAAAAATTATTGCCGGCGATGAAGATGCTATTCGTTACACGATTGCTCCAGCGGATCATGAAGAACTAGGTCTTTATGGAACATTCTGGGAATTCTTGATTACAGCCTTCCATTCAGGTTTGCAATTGAGCAGTGAACCACATACAAAAGAGAATCGTAAAGAGTTTAGTGGCATTTTGGACCACATCTTTGGTGGCGGAGAATAATGTTTAGAGCTGTCTGAGAGGACGGCTCTTTTTTTATAAAAAATTCTAATAAAAAGTTATATCAAACAGCTAATTGACAGTAATGGAGACCTATATTAATTTTGTTAGTAAATATTTAATTGTTATAGGGGATTGCTAAATTTGTTTGAGAAAGATTGGAAATTATTTAAACTGCAATTAAAAATGGTTATGCAGGAAAAGATTGTTTTCTTTTATACTTTAATAGTGCCGATAATTATAGCTTTTTTGAACAATAATCTTAATTTTCGGGGAAATGAAGTTTTATATGTTTATTGGGCGTATATTGTTGTAACAACGGTCTTGAATGGATTTTTAATGAATCTAATTCGAGTTCGAGAAAGCGGCTTTTTTAGACGGCCGTCAAATTTGATTGATTCTAATTTTTCAATTTTGTTTACGGCATTTTTTGTCCAATTGTTTGTTATTCAAATACAGATTTTTATTTTTAATTTGGTGATCGATTGTTTTATCACACCAGTGTCACCATATACGTTCTTATATGGATTCTTGGTTTCATTTTTAACAACAATCATTAGTATTTCGATGATGTCCTTACTACTACTATTTAAATGTAAGCAAAGAACCTTCTATATGATTATAAATTTGTTTCTATTCGGTGGTTTATTACTATTAAATGTACGTCCAGAAGGGGTATGGAATTATATTCTGACGGTGATCAATCCTTTCCAATTCATCTATGCACTCTATTCAGTACCATGCATCGTTAATTCTTTCAGTTTGATTTTAGGAGTATTTACCATTTGTTATATGTTAATGGGAATTATTGTTTTAAGTCGTTTAACTAAAAAAGATGATTAATAAAAGGGCACCTTCCATTAAAGTGGGAGGTGTTTTTTTTGCAATTTTAATAATCGTTATAACGATGAAGATTGTTTTGAATTAAAAATCAGAAGCAACGGTTAAAAGATTGCTGAATCACTAATGATTGGTGATTGCGAACATTTAAGTTGCGCAAATATCTATTTACTTTTGACTAATTCTTTAAATTAGTTGCTTGTTGCTTAGATTGATTAGTACAGAATTAAAGTTAACAAGGATACGAATGGGGGAATAAAAATGTTGTCGATAAAGAATGTAACTACGTTCATTGAGGGTAAGAAAATCATTCATGATGTTTCTTTAAATATAAGTCCAGGGGAAATTGTCGGCCTGATTGGACCTAATGGTGCAGGAAAAACGACTTTCATGAAGACTATATTGGGATTGACTAAATTTACAGGAGATATATCGATTGATGAGAAAAATGTTACTGAAGATAATCATCAGGCTTTAAGAAAAGTAGGGGCATTAATAGAACATCCGGCAATATATCCATTTTTAACGGGGCGGCAAAATTTATTATTGTACTCAGAAAGCAATAATGACTTGGAAGAAATCGTTAGCACTTTGAAGATGGAAAATTTTATTGATAAAAAATCTAAAGACTATTCATTGGGAATGAAGCAAAAATTAGGAATAGGGATAGCATTATTAAATGATCCCGAACTTGTGATATTGGATGAACCTATGAATGGATTAGATATTGAATCGACTATTATGATTCGTGATGTTATTAGAAAGTATGCTGAACAGGGATGTATGTTCCTAATTTCCAGTCACATACTGGGCGAATTGCAAAAAGTTATGACACAAGTGGTGCTTTTACGATCGGGAAAAGTGATTTTAAACAGATCAATGGCTTCGCTTAATCAAGATAGTAGCAAAAAGTATTTTGTTCAGGTAGATAAAGAAAATTTGATAGAAGACTTACTTAATCACAATAATATTTGCAATCAACGAGTTGGAGATTATTTAGAAATAGACTCTCAGAATGTGAATTTAATGGAGAATTTAGTTTTTCAAAATGGATTGTACTTAACTAGATTAGAACCTGAAAAGTTAAATCTAGAGGAAAAAATAGTGAAAATATTAACTGACAAAGAAGGTTCAGATAATGAGGAATAATCTATGTCAGGAAATGAAAAAGTTTTGGTATCAGAAGAAGCCCCTTTGGGGAGTCTTAATATTATTTATTTTGATGTATTATTCATTGATTACGGGGCATCACAATGAAAGGGATGTAATCCAATTATTTGGAGCTGGTCAATGGACGCTGATAATTTTAGTTACAATCTCATCGGCCTTTATGTCTATGGAATATCGTGACAATACTATTGTTACTATGCTTTATAAGAGCTCAAATCGATTCAATATTTATTTTTCGAAAATTATTGTTCTGGTGCTATATAGCGTATTACTTAGTTTTTGCGGAGCAATGTTCACTATTTTAGAAGTCGCATTTAGTCAACAATTATTGACCGTTAATGTTTTAAGGACACTATTATTTAATGTATTTGGGACATTCCTGTATTCAATTTTTATCGTTACATTATCGTTATTGTTAATTTCTTTAGTTAAAATTGATGCCATTGTTATAGTCGCAGGGTTAATGCTCGGTTTTCTAGGTGCTACATTTTCCAACATTCTCATGTCCTTGTTTCACAATTGGAGTGAGCTAATAAGATGGAATCCGTTGAATATGATTTATATTGTTAATCAATTGTCTGATTCCAAATACTTTAAATATACTTCGTTGACCAATGTGGAATTGGTGTTGGGTACAGTTAGTTACGCAATGATCTTTCTAATAATTGGTTATTGGGCCTTTAAAAAGCGTCGAGTCTGAAGGGAGTAGTGGAAAATGATAAGTGATTTAAATAAGGAAGTTTATAAATTAATTCATCAGAAAATAACTTGGATTGCGCCACTAATTGTGCTTGTTTTGATGATCATTATGGGTATTTCAATGAATGGTTCTGAACAAAAGCTGTTGATCATGGCGAGTTATGATTCAGGTGAATGGATTTTATTTGCATTAGTTGTTGTATCATCTACGATATTTACTTTGGAATTTCAAAATAATACTATTTTGACAATGTTGTATAAATCTGACAACAAACTACAAGTGTATGGTTCAAAGTTAATGATTGTTTTTATTTATAATGTTATTTTGCATATTTTAGCGGTTATTTTTACTGTGTTATTACAACTTACACCGCTAAATGTGCATCTTTCTTGGTTGATGATCAATCAGTATCATCAGACATTATTATCAAACTTATTAATAACTACTTTAGTCGATATTGTTTCATCCACTTTGATAATTAGTATAATATTTTTTACTTCATGTATTGTGAATGTAAATTCAATAGTAATTACTTTGAATTTAGCAATTGTCTTCTTGGGACAAAGTGCGTCTTCTAGTCTTATGATGGCAAATTTAAAATATATTGATGTGGTTAAATGGAATCCACTAAATATGATTAACTTAACAAAGCAGTATTATAACTACGGTTCATATCATTTTGTCAGCCATTTAAGTAATTCGCAACTATTAGTTGGAAATATTCTTTATTCATTGTTATTTTTTGTTTTAGGTTACGCAATTTTTAGAAAGAAAAAATTTTAGAGATTAGTTTCTATATTTCATACATAACAAAAAGGCATTACATAGACGTAATTCTATGCAATGCCTTTATTTAATTACCAATTAATCACTAACGACGACATATGATTTGATAACTTTTCTATCAGTCATTTCTTGATAAGCGTCATTGATCTGATCAAGATTGAAACTCTTGGTGAAGACTAGTCCAGGATTGATTTCACCATCTAGAACAGCCTTTAATAGACGACTCTTGTCATAAGTAGTAACGGATGCAGGACCACCGGCAATGATAATATTTTTACCAAATGATGGAGCAATGTCTATTTTTCCAGTATGTGGTAAGCCGACACGACCAACAACAGAACCGGGACGTCCAACTTTCAAAGCCGTTTCAGTAGATAATTCAGTACCGACACATTCTAGGACGGCATCTGCACCAAAGCCATTAGTTAAGGCTAAAATCTTTTTAACACCTTCATCGCCACGTTCAGCGACATTATCAGTTGCTCCAAACTTTGCAGCCAAAGCTTGGCGATCGGGATGACGACTAGTTGAAATTATTCTCTTAGCACCAAGTAATTTAGCAGAGATAACTCCACAAAGTCCAACAGCACCGTCACCCATAACAACTACCGTGTCACCATGTTTGATGTTGGCAACAGTTGCGGCATGGAAACCAGTAGCCATAACATCGGCCAAAGTCAAAAGTGATTTAAGCATGCTCTCACTGTAATCACTAGGTTTTCCAGGAATCTTGACTAAAGCCCATTGTCCATGTTGAAATCTGATGTATTCAGCTTGATTACCATTACTGAAGTTATCAGTATGGGATTGACAATCACCATCAAAACCAGCTAAGCAAGCGGGACAGTGACCACATCCATGTGTGAATGGAGCAATTACGAAATCGCCTGCTTTGACAGTTGTAATATCGGCACCGACATCTTGAACAATACCGATTGCTTCATGTCCAGAGTTTTCAGAATTTTCAGATTTGTCCTCTAAACCACGATAAGACCATAGGTCTGAACCGCAGACACAAGCACGAATTACTTTGATAATAACGTCATCTGGTGCTTGAACTTTTGGTATTTCAACATCTTCGACCTTCATTTGGCCGACTTTTTCAAAGATTGCTTTTTTCATAAAAATCCTCCCTTAATTTGCTAATTTAATTATAGCGTTTCCAAAAAATATTTTAGTGTTAATTGAAACTTTATTCTAAATTAATCGTTAGTTGTCCTAGTTGTTCGATTTTACTAATTAACTGATCTCCCGGTTTGAGAAATTCTTGAGGATTTCGTCCTGTACCGACACCACCAGGAGTACCAGTAAAGATAAGATCTCCCGGATATAGTTCGGTAATAGAAGATAAGTAGCTGACCAGTTTTTCCGGTCCAAAAATTAAGTTACCTAATTTGCTGTGTTGTTTTTCGACGCCATTTAATTCAGTGGTTATGGTTAGATCTTCTAAATTTGTGATTTCATCTGGAGTAGTTAGCCAAGGTCCAATGGGTGAGAAATTCTCATAAGATTTAGCTAGAGAAAACTGTGGATTATCGTTGGCAAATTGTAATTGACGGTCAGATAAATCTTGTCCAACCATGTAACCGGCAATGTGTTCATTGGCGATACTTTGTTCAATATTGCGACCACCTTTACCAATAACGATAACTAATTCAGTTTCCCAATCTGTTTTAGAACTAGGAATTGTGACAGTGGGATTGGGTCCAGTTAAAGAACTGATGAATTTAGTAAAGATATTAGGAACCTGAGGTTCTTTAGTATGTAACTCGTTTAAGTGATCTCGATAGTTAAAACCAACTGCAAAAATTTGTTTAGGATTAGTTATAGGTAAAGAAAAAGCGTTCATTTCTGGTAGAGTCCGTTCACGACTTAAAAATAATTTCTTGTTTAGATTGGGTAAAATAGACTGCACATTTTCGATACCATTGATAAGTTGTAAACGTTGATTGTCATTGATAACGGCAGCTCGACCGTGATACATTCCTAATTTCATAATTATGCCTCTTTTGTATAAGCTTTTATTCCATTTTAATGCATAAAAAAGTTCTTATGTATGTTATTAACATACATAGAGTTTTTAGTCTAATTGACATGTAAGTAAATTAAAATTATTATAATGTCTTATACATAAAAAGGGGGATTATTATGGATGACAGTTTAAGTGTCGAGAGTGGTATAAAGGATACATTGCCAACTGTTTTTGGTTATATTGGAATTGGCATTTCCTTTGGTATTGTAGCGGCATCTGCGGGGATGAGTGTATTAATGGCAACCTTGATGTCAGTAATCGTATACGCAGGGTCAGCACAATTTATTTTGGTTAGTTTACTGGCAATTGGCACACCAATTGTTTCAATTGTTTTGTCAGTTTTTTTGGTCAATTCACGAATGATCTTGATGAGCATGACTACGGCCAATTTTTTTAAAAAGAATTCGATATTTGAAAATATTATTATAGGTAGTTTGATTACAGATGAAAGTTTTGCTTTGAGTATGAACAAGCTTAATTATACCGATGGCAAACTATCTTTTAAGTGGTTCAACACGGTTAATTTATTAGCCTATTTAGTTTGGGCAGCATCGACGATGGTTGGAGCTATGTTGGGTAAAGTCATCAGTAATCCAGAAAAATTAGGCTTGGATTTTGCCTTAGTAGCGATGTTTATTGGTTTATTGTATCTACAATTAATTAGTGACAAGTCAATTTCTTTAAAGGTACAGTTGATCGTTGTAGCTATCATGTTACCATTGGTATATTTTGGCTTGATTTTTATTTCCAGTGATTTGTTAATTCTAGTTGTAACCTTAATTGGCTGTGCGTTAGGAGTGATTTTGAAACATGCCATCAACTAAATTTGTTTTATGGACATTAATTGCTTGTGGTTTGACGACTTGGCTGTCCAGAGTTCTACCATTTGTTTTATTGAAAAAATTTAATCTACCTGCAAAAGTAGTCGAATTCCTTGGTTTTGTACCAATCACCATTATGGCTGCCCTATGGTTTGAGAATCTTTTTCATCAAAACCTTGGTCATTTGCCACAGATTGATTACGCTAATTTAATAGCCTCAATACCAACGGTTCTAACAGCTGTTCTAACTAAAAAATTATTATTGATTGTAGTTGTAGGCATTATTTCCCTAGCATTAGTTCGATTAGCCATATAATAATGTTAATGGGAGGGAAAGTTAATGAAAGCTATTGTTGTTAGAAAAGCCGGTGGGCCAGAAGTTTTGAATTATGAGGATGTCCCAACTCCTCAAGTAAAACCAGGTTGGTCACTAGTTCAGGTTAAAGGCTTTGGTATCAATCATTCTGAAATTTTTACGCGTCAAGGATTGTCACCAAGTGTCAAATTTCCACGTATCTTAGGTATTGAATGTGTTGGTGTCGTAACTGATAGTACTTCGGATGAATTGAAAGTCGGACAAAAAGTCATTTCCATTATGGGTGAAATGGGACGTGACTTCGATGGTTCATATGCTGAGTATGTGTTACTACCAAACGAACAGATCTATCCAGTTCAGACTGATTTGAAATGGTCTGATTTGGCTGCTGTTCCAGAAACTTTTTATACCGCGTTTGGTTCGTTGAAACATCTTCAAATAAAGTCAGATGATTCAGTTTTAATTCGTTCTGGTGCCAGCGGTGTTGGTATTTCAGCTTTACGATTACTTAAATCTAAATACCCAACTATGAAAATTGCTGGCTCAGTTAGAAGTCTTAAGAAACAAGACGTTCTTCTGAAAGCTGGTTATGATTCAGTGATTGAGGATAAGAATGGGCGTTTACAAACCGATAAAAAATTTAATAAAGTCTTAGAATTGGTTGGACCTGCTACATTGAAAGATACATTTAATCATGTTTTGCCATATGGAATCGTCTGTAACACTGGTGAATTAGGTGGTCAGTGGTATATGGATGGATTTGATCCGATTGTTGATATTCATGAAGGCGCTCTGTTGACATCATTATCATCAGGTGAAGTTAATAGTCAAAAACTCAATGAGATGTTGGATTATATAAAACAATATCAAGTTGAAGTTGCACCAACTAAAATTTATAAATTGAATCAAGTTAAAGATGCTCATGAGTATTTGGAAAGCGGGCATAACTTCGGTAAAGTTGTTATTGTTAATTAATTATAATGAGATTGGATATGTTTATGTCTGATCTCTTTTTAACTTTTAAAAATATCTGTAAAATAAAAAAGTGTTCATATCGATCTGTATTGAGATTCTTTCCCAATGATTGATCAATATAAGCACTTTTTTTGTAAAAATTTTGATTACCAAAATTCGTTTCTATGTACATCAATTACAAATTTTGAGTGATTTTCATCAAATCTAGATTTGGAATATTCAAAAGCTTCACCTTTCTGATCATATGCAATTTGTTCAATAACCAGTAGAGAAGCACCTTCGTCAACATTTAAAGCTTGAGCGCTTTCCTTACTTGCGGATTCGGCATAAACAACTCTTCTGGCATCTGTCATGAAGATTTTCATCTTGCCACCGAGGTAACCATAAATAGTTCCCTTTAAAATGGATTCGTCTAGTGGAGCGATTCTTGTGGGCATAATTGTGTGTTCATAACTGTAGATTTTATCATCACGTAGACGAACACGTTTAATTTCATAAACAGGTTCGTTAGCTTTTATCTTTAGATTTTTTTGTTCAACTTCATTGGGCAATCTTGCACCAAAAAATAATATTTTGCTCGTTATCTTTTGATCTCGATGAGAGTAGGTTGCTCCAATAGGAAGGTCTAAAGGAAGTAATTCAGGTGAATTTTCATCTAATTGCGGACGTACATATGTACCACTGCCTTGCTGAGTGTGTATTAGGCCTTCGTCTATTAGTAGGTCTAATGATTTTCTCAACGTTATACGACTAATATTGTACTTTTTTGCAAGTTCGTCTTGAGTAGGCATTAATGTTCCCGCACGATAATGATTTCGTAAAATATCTCTTTTTATATCAGAATAAACTTCTTTATATCTATACAAATTTCTTCACCTCAATTGCCTTTATTATAGTCAATTATATCACTCACTGATAATTTGTATACAAATTATCGAAACATAGTTAAAATTCATCTATACAAATTTATTAAAAAGTCTTTACATAAAAATAAATCAAGATATAATTGGTGTTGTAGAAAGCGCTTCCAAATAAATCAAGGGGTTGAATATATAATGAAGTTTGATGTTAAAAAAGTTCAAGAGCCTATATTAAAAGCTTCAGTATGGGTTCAAGGTAATAGCATTCTTCAAGCTATCAAGAATGCCTTCATCATGACTATTCCGTTCACAATTGTCGGTTCTTTTTCAAATGTTATTAAAATGCAACTTGATCAATTAATTAAAAATCAACATATTCATAGTGAAATTTTAACCAATATAAGCAATTTATTTGGTTACTTAAATGCAGCAACATTAGGTATTATCGGAATTATTGTTGTTTTATGTTCTTCATATTCCTATGCGAGAGAGCTAAAGAAAAAGTATAAAGAAGTTAATGTATTTCTTGCCGTTATTTTAGCTTTGGCTGCATACTTCGTAATGGTTCCAAATAATGTTAACTTTGCGGATCCTAAGGCAAAAGTTATTCAAGGATTCTCTACTAATTTCTTTGATTACCAAGGAATGTTTACAGCCCTGGTCGTTGGTATGATTGCAGTTTGGATTTACGCTCGTTTTGGTAAAACTAAGTTCAAGATCAAAATGCCTGATAGCGTACCACAGAATATCTTTGATTCATTCGCATCTCTTGTACCTATCACCGGTGCATTAATGATTTTTGGTATCATCCGTATTATCATTCAAAGTTTAGGTTACACTTCAATCATTGAGATTATTACGGTTGTTTTAGTTAAACCTTTATTATCTGTTGGTACTGGTTTACCCGCAATTATCGTAGTAATTTTGATGGAACAAATTTTATGGTTCCTAGGATTACATGGATTTAACATCGTTTGGGGTGTTGTTTCAGCATTCTGGTTACCAATTTATCTACAAAATTGTGCACAATATGCAAGAACTCAGAGCTTCGCAGGTATTGGAATCGCTCCTAATACAATGACAAATGTTTATGCCATGATTGGTGGTTCTGGTGCTACATTTGGTTTGTTGATTGCTATGCTTATCTTTACTCACAAAGGTGAAAAGGAACGTGAAGTTGCAAAATTGGGATTCATCCCTGGATGTTTTGGAATTAATGAACCTATCATTTTTGGTTTACCAATTGTTTTAAATCCTATTATGTTCTTACCATGGATTTTTGTACCACTTATCAATGCTGTTATTGGTTATGTCGTTACTAAGATTGGATGGGTTGTACCGCTGGTTGTTTTGAATTCCGGTAGTGAACCGATATTCTTTAGTACTTGGCTAACCGGTGCGTTCCACACAAGTCCGGTTGTATTAACACTTGTATTAGTTATTTTGGATACGTTCTTATACGCTCCATTCGTAATTTTGAATCAACGTAGTGAGCGTGCCGCTATTGCAAAACAAAACGAACAAGAAAATGATGAAGATAAAACGGTTTTCAAAAATGAAACTGAGGAAGAACCAAGTGATGGTCCTGAAACAGCTTAAATAATACTAAGAAAGAAGACTCAACAATGAAAAAAGTATTCGTTATTGCTCATACTCATTGGGACTTCGAATGGTATTTCACCAGACAAGATGCTCGAATCCAATTCATATATCACATGGATGAAGTACTTCGAGCCTTGAAAAATAATGTTATTGATTACTATCTATTAGATGGACAGATGTCTATTATCGATGACTATTTGGAAAGTGTACCAGAGAATGCTCCAGAATTAAGAAAGTTTATAAAAGCCGGTCGTCTATTTGTAGGTCCTTGGTACACTCAAGTCGATGAAATGGTTACGTCTGGAGAATCGATGGTCCGTAATTTACAGCAAGGAATTAAACTTTCATCTGAACTGGGTAGAAGTGTTCCTATTGGATATTTGCCCGATTCATTTGGTCAAAATCATGATATACCAAAAATTTATAATGGGTTTGGCATTAAGAATGCTGTTTTCTGGAGAGGAATGCCTAAAGAAAAATCGGTTAGATACTTCTATTGGACAAGTGATGATAATTCAAAGGTTCTAGTTGCCAATCTAAGAAATGGATATCCTGTTGGCGTTGATTTAATGGAATCTCCAAACTATTCTGACTTGTTACATAAGATTAGTACAGATACTAACGTCAATAATTTAGTACTTCCTGTAGGTGGCGATCAAAGACCTGTTGATTTTAATTTAAAGCAAAGAATAAAGGAAGCCAACGATTCACAAAATGAATTTAAATTGGTAGAAGGAACATACCCCGAATACTTTAAAGAACTTTCTAAGGAAAAGGAGTTACCTACTTATTCTGGTGAGTTTGTAGATCCTAGTACCTCTAAAATACATAGAGGAATTTATTCTTCCAGAGCCGATCTTAAGATGTTGTATGACAGATTAGAAAGGTTAATGACGTATGAGGTAGAACCATTAATGGCTATGGCACAATATCATGGTATTGAAACAAAGCCAGGAATAATTTCTCAAATTTGGAAGACCATTTTTAGAGGTCAGGCTCACGATTCCGCGGGGGGATGCAATAGTGATGAAACTAATCGTGACATTTATCATAGAGGAGAAGTCGCCTTACAACTAGGATTGTCATTGAAAGGCTATCTTCTTCGCAAATTGAGTAGCAATGTTACCGATAAGATGGATTTGTTCTTCTGGAATCCTACCGTTTCGCCTATTACAAAAGTTCATAGAACATATGTTATTACCCAAAATCCTGATTTCAAACTTGTTAACGAAAAAGGGGACAAAGTAGAATATCAAGTTATTAAGCAAGATAAGATTAATAGAGCAGTATTGCGTCATAATGAAAAAGAAATGGTACCAGATTATTATTACAAGACAACAATTGCTGTAGTGCTAACCATTCAGCCTACTGATTGGACTGGAATCTTAATAAAAGAGAATGTTGTTGATAAAAATATTGTACCTAAAAATTCTGATGTAATTGAAAACGAATATTATCTAATTTCAATGAATCATTCTGGTCTTACATTGACTGATAAGAATAGCGGAAAAATTTATCATGATTTTCTTACTGTTGAAGATGGTGGAGATGAAGGAGACACGTACGATTATTCACCTGCATATAAGGATTGGATTCTGTCATTGAATTTCAATGATTCTGAGACTAAGGGAATTAAAGGTGAGCTCTACAGTTCACTTTCCATTAAGGGAGATTGGTCATTACCAGCGGATTTAGAAGAAAGAAGTAAGAAACAAAAGAGTAAGAAGTTAAAATATAATTTACAACTTACTTTGGAGAAAAATAACCCAGTAATTGGTGTGGCATTAAATCTAGCCAATAATGTTTTAGATCATCGATTAAGAATGGTGATTAATACTGATATAAATGCTAAGAATAGCTATTCAGATACACCATTTGGAACAATTGAGCGTCCGGTGATTGATCCACATTTGAAAGATTGGAAGGATATTGGCTATCATGAAGAGCCAACCTCAATTAGACCATTTCTTCATTTTACTAACATACATAATTCTGAATCGAGTGTTTCATTTATTGGATTGGGAGAAAAGGATTTTCAAGTTATTGGTGATTCGTTCAGTAGCCTTGCTGTGACATTATTTAGAGGAGTCGGATTCTTAGGTAGACCTGATCTGTTAAGGAGACCGAGTGATGCATCTGGTCTGCAAACTAAATATGTTCCGACACCTGATAGTCAACTTCAAGGAGATATGACATTCAGAGGCGGAATCATTGTTGATAAGAAATTTGATCCTTCCAAACTACAAAGAGAACATAACTTATTAAGTGTTGATGATTTGTTCTACCAAAATCAGGATATAGACAAGTTTACGATGCGTGTTCAATATTTCAGAATTAATAAGAATATTGAAACGTTAAATCATAAATCATTGGTTAATGTAAAAGCTGATAATTTGGTAGAAAGTTCATTTACATCAACAACAGATGGGACAGGCCTAGTTGTAAGATTATATAATCCATTTAAAAACACGCTTAAAAATCCCGGTAGTATCTCATTGTATGACAATTGCAACATCAAAATTTTAGACCTCAATAATCAAGTGATTGAAAATGGCGTTGATAACGTCAAAGAATATGAATTATCATCATTTGGTCCAGGTGAAATAAGAACTTTTGGAATATATCCAATTGAATAAAAAAACTAAAACACTCTATTCATATAGGGTGTTTTAGTTAGTTATGGAGAATAATTATGAGGGAAAAAGTAAAAGGTAATGTGCTTGAATCAGTAATTGTTAGTCTTAATCAATATTCATCTAATCATGAATTAAACAATACTAGAAACACAAGATTGTTTAGAGATCTATTAACCGATGTTTTAACCAAAGCAACGAAGTATGAAGACGATGGATCATATTTTGTAAAAACGGGAGATATTCCTGCTATGTGGTTAAGGGATGCTACATTTCAAGTTCTTCCATATGTATCATTAATCAATGAAATACCAGATTTATATGATTTATTAACAGGAGTATTAAAGAGAGAATTACGTTTTGTAAAAATGGATCCTTATGCAAATGCGTTTAATCAAACTTCATCGGGAGCACATTGGAGTGATGATGATTCGAATATTCCTGTTTCAGATCACGTTTGGGAAAGAAAATTTGAAATTGATTCGTTATGTGCACCATTATTTTTAGCAAATAATTTATATGAAAAAACAGGAAATACTGATATTTTTGATGAAGAATTTTGGAATAATCTTTCAATAATTATAGATGTATTCAAAACTGAGCAGCATCATAATACTTCACCATACTATTTCAAACGCAAGGATTGTCCTTCGAATGATACTTTATCAAATGATGGAAAAGGAACACCAGTCAAGTACACAGGTATGATTTGGGATGGATTTAGACCAAGTGACAATGCATGTGTTTATGGTTATCATATTCCTTCTAATATGTTTGTTGTTTCTGTTTTAACGCCATTATTGGATAAGGTTCCCGAAAGATTTGCAACTTTAAAGAATGAAGTATTAACTTTATTGAATGAAATTAAATCAGGAATAAATCGTTATGCAATTGTACAATTATCAGATGATACGACTGGATATGCTTATGAGGTCGATGGAATGGGGAACTATAAGTTAATGGATGATGCGAATGTACCGAGCCTTTTGTCGCTTCCGTTTATTAAGTATTGTTCAAAAGATGCCCCGCTATATGAAAATACGCGTGAATTCGTTCTAAGCTCGAAAAATCCTTATTATTATTCGGGAACAGTGTTGCAAGGAATTGGAAGTAACCATACACCAGTTAATTATGTTTGGCCGATTAGTATCGCTATAGAAGGTTTGACTTCAGATAATTTAGATAAAAAGGTTCATCAACTTGATGTTATTTCGGAAACAAATAATAAAACGTCCCAATGCCATGAAAGTGTTGATATGAATGATCAAAGCAAGTATACAAGAGAGTGGTTTTCTTGGTCGAATATGACATATTGTCAGTTAGCATTAGATTTCATTAATGAAAATGTAGGGAGGTAGCGCTCTTGTTTCCTTATCAGAATAAAGATCTAACTATTAGAGAACGGGTCAATGATTTGATTTCTAGAATGACATTACAGGAAAAAATTGGACAAGTTAATCAACATCTTTATGGATGGCAATCATATTATAAGGATTCATCAGGTATTAATTTAACTAATAAATTCAAAAATCATGTCAATTGGGGACAAGGATTAGGTGCTCTTTATGGATTGTTTAGAGCTGATCCATGGTCTAAAAAGAATTATGATAATGGTATTCGTGCTAATGAAAGCGCACAGTTAGCAAATATGATTCAGTCATATGTCATTAGTAAATCTCGTTTAGGAATACCAACTTTAATTGTCGAAGAAATGCCTCATGGACATCAGGCATTGGATTCCGTAACATATCCAACCAATATTGGTAAAGGAAATACATTCGATCCAGAGCTTCTACAGAGGTCGGCTGAATTACAGGCTGAAGAGCTTCAACTTAAAGGTGGAAATTTGGCACTTGTAAGTTCTCTGGATTTATTGAAGGATCCTAGATGGGGGAGGTCGGAAGAGACTTTTGGTGAGAGTCCATACTTAACGGGATCCTACACGAAGGCAATAATTGATGGCTTTCAAGGTGATCTCATTAGTGATACCAATTTTTTAGATGAGAAGGTATCAAAAAATGCTCGTAAACATGTTGGGGTTGTAATTAAACATCTTATTGGTCAAGGTGAAGCATTAGGTGGGCATAATTCCGGTACAGTTCCAATGGGACAAAGGGAATTCTTGGAAGTGTATGGTCCACTTATTTCTAGTCTCAAGAAAGCTGTCGGAGTGATGGCCGCATATAATGATATTGATGGGGTACCTTGTCATGCAAATCGTAATTTGTTAGATAATTTATTACGTAAGAAAAATGGCTTTCAGGGAATTGTCATGGCTGACGGTACTGCTTTGGACCGATTAGTGGATCTTTATGGCAATTATAGTGAGTCAGTATTTGCCGCATTAAATGCTGGAGTTGATTTGAGCCTTTGGGACGACGTATATACGCACATCGGGGATGCAATAGAAAAATATCCTCAATTATTACTAGATTTAAATAATTCAGTAAAACGTGTGCTTTCAATAAAATTTCTGTTGGGACTTTTTGATGATCCGTACGTTGATGAGGATGATACAAATATAGAAGAAGTAATAAATGAAAGTAATGATTTAAATTTAGAACTTTCATCTGAAAGTATAACTTTAGTTAAAAATGGAGTACCATCAGATAAAAATTCCAGCGTACTGCCACTTAAAAAGGGAACCAAGCTTGCTGTAATTGGTCCACATGTAAAAAATATTTATCATTGGTTAGGTGACTACACTGCACCTCAATTAAATAGTCAATACACTTCATTCATCGATTCCTTGAGTGAATATACCTCAGATATTACATATGCTAAAGGAAGTAATATTAGAGAAGTTACTCAAGATAAAAAATTGATTAATGATGCAGTGAATATTTCCAGTAACGCTGATGCCGTGGTACTAACGATGGGTGGTTCATCGATGAGAAACTTTGATATGAGTTTTTTAAATAATGGTGCTATGAGCGACGAAAGTATTTTGAGAAACACAGATACTGGAGAAAATGTAGATGTTGCAAGTCTTAGTCTCGGAGGTAATCAAATTGATTTATTAAAAGCATTAAAGAAGACTGGGAAACAGATCATTGTAGTTATGATTCAGGGGCGTCCTTATGATATTACTGAGATAATACAATTAGCGGATGCCGTATTATTAGCGTGGTATCCTGGACAGCAAGGTCCTAAAGCAGTGTCGAATATTTTATTTGGAAAAATGAATCCAAATGGTAAATTGCCAATCAGTTATCCTAGAAATGCAGAACAATTACCTGTCTACTATTATCAGAGACGAGTTTTAAAAAATGAGAATTATTTTGATGAAACCGGATCCCCTCTTTTGAGATTTGGTTATGGACTTAGTTATGCATTTTTTGATTATAAAAATTTAAAAGTAAATTATAAAGATAATATTGCTCGTGTATCCGTGGATGTAAAAAATATCTCTAATCAGGATGGTAAGGAAACAATATTATTATTTTCAAGCTTCTTTGGAACCGATGTACTCCCACGTCAAAAGCAATTAATGGACTATAAGAAGGTTTCTTTAGAACCCAATCAAATAAAAACAATTCATTTTAAGATAGAGAGCAATAGATTGTTGTACGTAGATAAAGATATGCAACGCAAAAAGCCGAAAAAAATTAAGCTATCAATAAAGGAATTAAGTGGATTAATTGAACTATAACAAATTTGATTTTTTTATTGATGAAAGTGGTATTACGATTGAATTACCGATGTATTAAAACTTTAGGTAAAACAAAAAAGAAACGATTATTTATTCGTTTCTTTTTTGTTTTCAACGTTATTTTTTAACTAAATATCGTAACCAAACAGCACCGTCTTCATACGTTTGGGCACTCTGTAATTTCAATGGCATTGGTTTACGGTCTTGGGGACGACCATCGAAAACAGCAGGCATGCCTTGGCGTCCATCAACTCCAGGTCCAATTAGTAGACTGATTTCATCAATCAGACCGGCATCTAAAAATGATCCATCAATATGTCCACCACCAACAATTGCCATTCTTTCGACATTAAATTGTTCTGCCAAGATTTCTACGGCTCTAGCTAAATCAATTTGAGTTTTTCCGGTTGCAATCCAAGAAATTTGTTTAGAATCTAGGTAATTTAAATAATCTTTTTTTACTTGTTCGCTAGTAATAATGATGTGTGGCTTACTGTAGTTATAATCTTCGTCCCAGAGCAAAACTCCTTTGGTATCGACAATTACTTCGTATCCGGCGGCGTCATTGTTTTTATTGAAGGTTTCTTTATTAAGAGCTTCGTTAGTTTTTGATTCGAATTCGCCAGTTTGTGCCAATTCTAATTGAGCAGTAACACGACCGCTTAGAGTAGTGGGAGCTTCGATATCTTTGAGAGTTGAGTAGTATTCCTGTGTTCCTTGAAGTTGGACGGTCATATCGCAATCAATGCGACCGTCAACTGATGTCATCATATGACAGATAATATAGGGTTTAGTCATGTCTATTCTCCTTAGTAAATTAGTTGATAAATTAACCTTATTACTTAAAGTCGACTTGAGGTCAAGCTTAAATTGCAATTTGACAACAATATTGAGCTGATATATATTAGAAAAGTTGATTATATATCAGACTGATATATTGAAGGGGAGTGAGATAATGTATGACTTGTTTGTTTTAGGACAACTTATGGATGAGTCGATGAGTGGTTATTTGATGCGGCAGATTTTACAACAAATTGTGGGTCGGCAACGAAAAATCAGTTTTGGAATGATTTATCCATTGTTTAAACGTTTGAATGAAGCTGGCTATATTACTTTGAATGACCAAGTCGATGTGGGGAAACGATCGAAAAAAGTGGCGACGATTACTGATCGCGGTCGGATTCGTTTTAAGGAATTAATGATACAAAAGGTACCTTTGAATCCTAATTTGGAATTCACTTACAGTGTTAAATTTCGTAATTTTCATCAAATAGAACCTGAATTGCGTCGAGAAATTTTAAATGAATATAAAAATTATTTGTTAGAAAATCAGAAATCGTTATCTCAACAGATAGTTGATATGAAAGAGACACCTATCTCAGCTCCTGATTTAAAGAATGCTCAATGGGTGATTTCATTAAAACAAGTACAGATGAAGGCTGCTTTACAATGGGTTGATTCGTCACTGAAGAAATTTGCAGAATAGGGAGATATTAGTTTGGAAGAGACAGAGACTTTGTCAAAAAAGACCATTTTATTGATGGCGGTGGTGACTGGAGTTATTGTTGCCAATTTGAATTTTATTCAACCAATTGAAAACTTGATTGCGACTGATTTCAATATTTCTAAATCGGTTGTGGGGATGTTAGCCATGATCACTCAATTGGGTTATGCTTTTGGATTGTTACTGATTGTTCCTTTAGGGGATATTTTTGATCGTTATCATTTGATTCAATTCATGATGATTTTATCGATTATTTCGTTATTATTAGCGTTTTGGGCACCGAATGCTGGGATATTTGCAGTGGCAACAGCCTTGATAGGGATAACTTCTGTGGCACCACAGATTATTATTCCATATGCTGGATATTTAGCTCCAGTATTGCAACGTGGTAAGGTTCTGGGTATCGTGTTGAGCGGCTTGTTAACAGGTATTCTATTGTCACGTTCATTTAGTGGTTTGCTTGGTAGTATCATGCCTTGGCAGTACATATATTTAATTGCGGCCGGAGTGGATTTGGTTTTCTTGTTGATAGTGCATCTTTTCATGCCTCATGATAAACGAGGACATCGTGATTTGAAGTACTTTGCTGTAATCAAGACTTTGCCTAAACTTTTCATTGAACAAAAGGAATTACGTGGTTCAGCTATAAATGGTTTTTGTATGTTTGGGATGTCTAACGTTTTATGGTCTACATTGGCATTCTATTTAGCAGCTCAATATCATTTAGGCAGTAGTATTGCTGGACTATTAGGGTTACTAGGTATTGCTGGTATCTTGGTAGCACCATGGGTCGGCAACTTAGTTGATCAGAAATCTCCCAAATTAACAATCGGTCTAAGTATGATTTTGTCTGGTTTAGGATTTGTAGTTTTCTGGCTAGTGGGATTCTGGATGATTGGTCTAATAGTTGGTATCGTATTGCTTGATTTGGGAACACAATTCAGTCAAGTTTCTAATCAAGCAATTGTACAGTCATTGAATCATCAACAGAGTAGTCGTAATAATTCAATCTTTATGTTTAGTTACTTTTTAGGCGGCTCCATCGGAACTTTAGCCGCAACTTGGGCTTGGAGTCGTATCGGTTGGATCGGTGTCTGTCTAGTAGCCTTAGCATTCTTAGTTATCGCTATTGTTGATCATTTTGTTATTGGTGAACCTGAAAAATTGAATACTGAAGTAGAGTAATTAATCAATTAACAAAAAATAAGTCTAGTGTAGTTATCATTTTTTGTGGTTGCTATGCTGGACTTTTTTAGATGGGAAAAACTATGCTCTGTTTCAAGTTGGTTTTTTTGACTTTTTATTGATAGATAATTATTGTTTTTGTTGTTAATTGATTTTTTATTTTGGGATAATTTTGTGTTTTGTTTTAGAATAACTATGGTTCTATACTTTATAGTGGAAACGAGCTACGCAGGCCAGATTCCTGTGCTTTGCCTGACTTCACGAACTGTCTGCTACGCAGCCAATTCGCAAAGTCCTGCAAATGATCAGAATCTAAGCGGGCCTGCTTCGCTCTTTGAGGTTTTGTTATGGGAAAATTTGCTTTATTGATCGTATTATTCGCTGCTTTGATTACGCCTCTTATTACGGCTAGGTTTCATTTGCAACGGATGCCTACGGCTATTTCAGAAATTATTATGGGGATCATCATTGGTAAGACTGGTCTCAATATTGTTCATCCAGATGTCAGTGTTCAATACATTGCTAATTTGGGTGTGATCATGCTGATCTTTTTAGGTGGGATGGAGATTGATTTTTCTCTATTGGAGCCTAAGAAGGATAAATCGGTTTATTCGCCTTTGGGTAATTCATTTGCTGGTTTCATATCGATATTTATTATGTCGATGATTTTAAGTGGCATTTTGTACGTTACTGGAATTTTCAGTGAATTTATTTTGGCAGTCATTTTATTCAGTACGATTGCTCTAGGTGTTATCATTTCACTCTTAAAAGAGGCTGGATTGCTGAATACTAATTATGGGCAAACGATTTTGTTAACATCAGCGTTCGGGGAATTTATTCCTTTGGTGGCTTTGACAATTTATTCAGCTGTTAAGCAACAGCATTACATTTCCGTATTAGGCTTGCCGGTTATTTTTATTATTGCAATTGTTCTGTTGCATCGTTTCAATCGAATCTATGTCTTCTTTGATAAAATCGATAAATCAACGACACAATTAGATATCCGTTTAGCTTTCTTCTTGATTTTCACTTTGGTTACTTTTGCTGAACAAATTGGTGCTGAAAGTATTTTGGGTTCCTTCTTGGCAGGTGCTGTGATGAAATTGTTGAAGCCAAAGCCTGACACTGAAGAAAAATTGAGCTCAATGGGTTATGGATTTTTTATACCAGTTTTCTTCATTACTACAGGAGTAAATCTAAACTTGAGAACTTTGTTTACTAACAAACAGGCTCTATTGTTGATTCCAGTATTTTTGGTAGCTTTCATCGTGTCAAAGGCAATTGTTTACTTTGTCTTTCGTAAACGATTTGGCAGACGATATGCCAGTGCCGCTGCAATTGTTACGTCCACAACGATTACTTTAGTTTTGCCCATTCTACAAGTTGGACGCAATTTGAAATTGATTACTACTGCTCAGTCAGGAGCAATCACGTTGGCGGCCATTATTACTTGTTTAGTCTGTCCAATTGTCTTTAATAAGATTCTTAGTTCAGACGATGAAGCTATAGAGTGAGGGAGAATTTTTAGTGACAAAAGATAGATTATTAGCATTTAGCGATGGTGTTTTTGCCATTTTGATTACTATTTTGGTTTTGGAATTCACGGTTCCAAGTTTTAAATCTGGGCATCTGTTAACCGCCATGTTTCATCAATGGCCAATTTTGATAGCCTATATAGTTTCATATTTTTACGTGGGTACGTTGTGGTTATTTCATCATGATTACTTCAATGCACTCAAAGCCATCAATCGCAATTTGAATTTGATCAATCTCTTGATGTTATTCACAATTACATTGATTAATTATCCAATGGCATTAGTGGCGGACACCTTGAGCCGTGGAAATTTAAATGATATCAGAGTAGCATTCATTACATATGACTTAGTAGCGCTTATTATTTCGTTTATGTTTTACGTTTTGTACTCGTATATCGGAAAACATCACGAACTAAAATCGAATCGGATGGAAAATAGTGCTTTTGCTAAGAATAAATATGATCCTTTAGTCAGTGTTAGTCTTTATATCTTGGCTATCATTAGCTCATTATTCTTTGTTCCATTAGGAGCGTTTTTCCTGTTAGCAGGAATTGGTTTCCATTTTGTGGCTTATCTACGATTAAGTAATGTTTTAGGACATAGGTAAACTTGAGATTACAATCAAATAGAAATTTTAAATTAAAAGAACAGTCTCCATTAGGAATTCAAAATGAATTTGAATCTCTTAATAGAGACTGTTCTTATTTATTATTTAGATTCCACGATAATTGAAAAATAGAGATTTAGTCTGGAACAACAAGTCCGATTGGTCTCAGCCGTGAGATTCTACTTAGTGATTTATCACTTAGTAGAAGACCTGTATTTGAGACAATTGTGATCTTCAATTGGCTCAAATCAGTGTCCACAGCGTTCCAGACCAATCGGGCTTGTTGTGGAAGACGGCATTTAACACTAATATAAAATAAATTATTTCATCAATATTAAAAGAAAAATTGATATTTTCGGAACAAATATCAGCAAAATTTACAAATGTAGGTTAAACTGATCCTGTTGAACAAATACAAGTAAAAAGGATGGGATTTTTAATGAAAAAGAAGTATGAAGCAAGTACTGCTGAAAATCATGTAGATATTCTAAATATTGCTGGTCTAGAGGCTCGTGTGAAGGATCATATGAGTAATGAAAAGGGCGCCTTTGGTTATATCAGTGGTGGTTCTGAGGATGAATGGACTAAGAAACAAAATACTGAATCCTTTAATAAGAGAAAGATTGAACCACGTGTACTTCAAGGTATCGATCATGCAGATCTAAGTACTAAATTATGGGATATTGATTTGAAGACTCCTATTATTCAAGCACCTTCAGCTGCTCAAGGATTAGCACATGCTAAAGGTGAAACTGACACAGCTAAAGGTGTAGCTGCTGCCGGTTCTATCTTCTCAATCAGTACTTATGCAAGTACTTCAATTGAAGATGCTGCAGCCGCTGCTCCTGATGCTCCACAATTTTTCCAATTATATATGAGTAAGGATGATAATTTTAACGAATTCCTAATTAAAAAGGCTGTTGCTGCTGGTGCTAAAGCTATTGTCTTAACTGTTGATTCTACTTTAGGTGGTTATCGTGAAGCTGATGTTGCTAATAAGTTCCAATTCCCACTTCCAATGCCTAACTTAGCTGGATATTCAGCTGGTGACGGTGAAGGTAAGGGAATCTCTGAAATTTATGCTTCAGCTAAACAAGGAATCGTACCTACAGACATTCAAAAGATTAAGGATATGTCTGGTCTACCAGTTATCGTTAAAGGTATTCAATCACCTGACGACGCTGAATTAGCTATTGAGTTTGGTGCCGATGGTGTTTGGGTATCTAACCATGGTGGCCGTCAACTAGATGGTGGTCCAGCTTCATTTGAAGTTTTACCAGACATTGCTGATGCAGTTGATCAACGTGTACCAGTTATCTTTGATAGTGGTGTTCGTCGTGGTGAACATGTCTTCAAAGCCTTGGCTAGTGGTGCTGATTTAGTTGCTATTGGTCGTCCAATCATTTATGGATTGAACCTCGGTGGTGCTCAAGGTGTAACAGATGTAATTGAACACTTGAACATGGAATTATCCATTACTATGCAATTGGCTGGTACAAAGACAATTAACGATGTTAAAAACACTGAATTGCTTTGGTAGATAATAGTTTAATTTGATGTTAATTAGCGGTATTCTTATTTAATTATGAGAATACCGCTATTTTTTTATAATAAAATTAAAATTATAGCCAGAAAACGTTTTCTGAGTTGCTTTAAAGTTAACTTGAGGGTGTAAGGTATTAATAATGTAATTTTTAGATTGTAGGTGAGATGACATGGGGATTTTTTCACGACTCAAATGGTTTTTTAAAAACCAATGGAAACAATATTTAATCGGAGTCATAGCTTTAATCATTGTCGCAATTGTAAATGTTATTCCTCCTAAGATTATCGGAAATGTCGTTGACGCGGTTAGTAAACGTAACGTCACGGGTAATTTTCTATTAGTAAGTATGTTGATCTTTTTGGGGACAGCGATTGCACAATATCTTTTAAGATTTTTATGGCGAAAAATGATATTTGGAAGTTCTTTCGTTTTAGAGAGGGATTTAAGAAGTCGACTTTATCGTCAATTTATGAAGATGGATGCTACTTTTTATAAGAAATGGCGTACTGGTGATTTGATGGCGCATGCTACCAATGATATTGATGCGGTACGTGATGTTGCAGGACCAGGTATTTTAACTTTGGCCGACTCCATAATTACCGGAACTTCTACTATTCTAGCTATGGGGTTATTCATTGGTTGGAAGTTAACAATTCTAGCGGTATTGCCACTTATTCTTTTGGGAATTATGGCTAATATTTTAGGAGGCAAGGTTCATGATGCCTTTTCTAAATCACAAGCAGAATTTTCTAGTATCAATAATAAGACTCAGGAAAGTATTGTTGGTATTAAAGTTTTAAAGGCTCTTGGTCAAGAACGTGAAGATGAGGCTGATTTCAACAATTATGTTGATGATAACATCAAGGCCAATCGTCGTTCTTATCGTTTGGATGCTTTATTTGATCCGTTGACGACACTGATCATGGGGATTTCATACGTGATTACGATCATCTTCGGTGGTCTAGCAGTATTGAATAAGCAGATCACAATTGGTCAATTAGTTTCATTCATTACATATATGACTCAATTAACATGGCCAATGTACGCTGTTGGTAGTTTGTTCAATGTCTTGGAACGTGGTTCAGCTAGTTATGATCGTATTAGTGATTTATTAGGTGAAAAATCTTCACTAATTCGTCCTAAACATGCAATTGAAACAATTACAGATTGTAATTTGGACTTTAATGTTCACTCTTTCCATTATCCTGACGATGATAGTGCCACAGCTTTGCATGATGTTCATTTTGAATTAAGAGAAGGGCAAACTTTAGGGATTGTGGGTCCAACTGGTGGTGGTAAATCAACCATTATCAGTCTATTGATGCGTGATTTTGATCATTATGATGGCTCAATCAAGATGGGCGAAAATGATATTCGTAAGTATGATATTGATAATTATTTAAACACGATTGGTTATGTGCCACAAACTAATTTCTTATTCTCAACTGACATTAGAGACAATGTTCGTTTTGCCAATATGGAAGCTAATCAAGCTCAAGTTGAGGATGCCAGTCGGGTAGCCGATCTTGATGCTGATATCGAAAAGATGCCGAATGGCTACGATACAGAGGTCGGTGAATTAGGAGTGTCCTTGTCTGGTGGTCAGAAACAACGCTTAGCAATTGCTAGAGCTATTTTGAGTGATCCTAAATTGTTGATTCTGGATGACTCTTTGTCTGCGGTCGATTTTAAAACTGAACGTAATATTGAACAAAGAATTGCTCATAATCGTAAGAATGCGACAACTATTATTGCTGCCAGTCGTTTGAGTTCTGTTGAGGCAGCTGACCAGATATTGGTTATGGATCATGGAACTATTCTTGAAAAGGGTACTCATCAAGAGTTGTTGGCTCAAAAAGGTTGGTATTACGATACCTTCCATTTACAAGAAAAGACAGCCGAGTTAGAGGGGAGGCTGAATGATGAAAAATAATGAACAAGAGAATATCCTAAAAACTGTACAATCATTGTCGCACAAGGATCGAAATAAGATTCTGAAATGGCTTTTTCAATTTGCTTGGGAATTTAAAATGCAATTTGGGATTGCTATTGGCTTTGCCATTGTTTTGAGTGTTATTAATATTATGTTGCCCAGAATGTTGCAGTATTACATGGATCATTATTTGACTAACCAGAGTACCGGTGTGCAATTGATTATCGGTTTTGCAATTCTTTATGCGATTGGAACTATTATTCAAGCCATCGTGCAATTCATTCAGAATTTTTTCTTCTCAATGGGTGCGGAGCGGACTTTGGAAAAAATTAGAAGTCAACTTTTTCATAAACTACACACTTTAGGTTTGAAGTATTTTGATGTTACTCCAGCTGGTTCAATCGTTTCACGAGTAACTAATGATACTAAAACGTTGTACAACTTTTGGACTTTGTTTTTGATGATCATCATCGCGTTATTCTCAATGGTATCGTCATTTATTGCTATGGCATCAGTTAGTGTACCTTTAGCAATCTTTACGGCGTTGTTCGTTGTACTTTTGTACTTAGTTGTTTGGATTTATCAACATATTAGTTCAAAAATTTATCAACGTTTACGTGAGTATTTGAGTCAAATCAATACTAAATTGAATGAATCCTTGATGGGTATCAGTGTTATTCAACAATTTGGTCAACAGGGACGTAAAACGGCTGAATTTGAAAATAAGAATAATGCCTATTATCAAATGCGTTCGCAGATGATCAATGTCAATTCGTTTTTATTGAATCCAATGATCAATCTGATGTTTACTTTGGCTGAATTAGTTGCGTTATTAGGCTTTGGAATGAAGAGTATGAATAGTTTGGTAGCAGCGGGTGTAATTTATGCCTTCTTGTCATACCAACAAAACTTCTTCAATCCTTTGTCTAACGTAATGAATTATATGTCGTTCTTCCAAGATGGTTTGGTTGCCGGTTATCGAATTATGCGAATGTTCAACAATGATTCTTATGCTCCTAAGCAAAATGAGGATAGTAAAGAAAAAATTGTTGAAGGTAAAATCGAGTTCCGTCATGTTACTTTCGGCTATAATCCAGATGAACCAATTTTGAAAGATATTTCCTTTACGGTTGAACCGGGTGAAAATATTGCTTTTGTTGGCCACACTGGTAGTGGTAAAAGTTCAATTATCAATATTATGCTGCGTTTTTATGAATTCGGCGAAGGTCAAATTCTGATTGATGATCATGATATTCGTGATTACTCGACTAAAGAATTACGTCGACAATTAGGCTTGGTTATTCAGGAACCATATTTGTTCTATGGTGATATTGCCAAAAATATTCGAATGTTTGATGACAAAATTACCGATGAACAAGTTGAACAAGCAGCCAAGTTTGTTGATGCAGATGAATTTATTGAGAAATTGCCCGAAAAATACCATGCGCCAGTAACTGAACGTGGTGGTAGTTTTTCAACAGGACAACGACAATTGATTTCTTTTGCAAGAACGATTGTTAGAAATCCTAAAGTTTTGATTTTGGATGAGGCGACTGCTAATATTGACCCTCAAACTGAACAAAGTATTACGAAGAGTTTGAAAAAAATGCGTGATGATCGAACGACTATTTCGATTGCTCATAGATTGTCGACGGTTCAAGATGCTGATCAAATCTTAGTTTTGAGTGCAGGTAAGATTGTTGAACGAGGTACACATGAAGAACTATTGGCTTTAGGTGGTAAATATGCTGAACTATATGCCTTACAATCAGTAGAAAATAGTTAGTCATAACAAAAAGGTATAGTTATGTATTTAGAATAAGTATTTAACATATCAATGACGATGGATAATAATTATTATCGTTAGAAAAATTTTTTACAAAAAGGTTTGGCAATTAAATGAAGAAACAAATAAATGAAGGTTATTTTGATGGTGAACGTCCTTTATTCAAAGAACACGACGCTCAAATAACAGATACAACATTTGGTGAAGGTGAATCTCCACTAAAAGAAGCACGCAATATTGATTTAAACGATGTCGTTTTCAAGTGGAAGTACCCACTTTGGTATGCTAAACATGTTAAGGTTGATGATTCTATTTTTGAAACAATGTCACGTTCGGGTATCTGGTATACCGATGATATTGAAATCAACGATTCAGCTTTGCAAGCACCAAAGCTTTTCCGTCGTGCTTCTGATATTAGATTGAACAATGTTCATTTTGCTGATGCTGAGGAAACAATGTGGACTTGTAAAGATATCAAGATGAAAGACGTTGAAGTAAACGGTAATTACTTTGGTAAAGATAGTGAAAATATATATGCTGAAAACTTAAATGTTGTCGGTAACTATGTTTTCGATGGTGCCAAGAATGTTGAAATCCACAATTCCAGTTTTGTATCAAAAGATGCCTTCTGGAATTGTGACAACGTTACAATTTATGATTCAAAAATTAGTGGTGAATATTTAGCTTGGAACACTAAGAATATTACTTTGATTAATTGTACAATTGAGAGTGATCAAGGCCTTTGTTATATCGATGGCTTAAAGATGGTTAACTGTAAATTGCTCAGAACTGATCTGGCCTTTGAATATTGTTCAAACATCGATGCTGAAATTACAACTGATGTTATGAGTATTAAGAATCCAATCAGTGGTTCAATCCAAGTTAAATCTGTAGACAATATTATTTTTGATGACCCTGAAATTGATAAGACTAAGACCTCAATCAAAGTAACTCAAAAAGTTTAAGGAGAGTGGCCTGATGAATTACGATTTTGAAACATTGAATAAAAAACGCGCTGGTAATTCGGCTAAGTGGGATGTCGGACAAAATGAATTGCCAATGACAATTGCTGATATGGATTTCAAGACAGCTCCAGAAATCATTCAAGCTTTGCAAGATAAGATTTCGATGGGATTATTCGGTTATGAAGAGATTCCTGATGAATATCGTAAAGCTGTAGCTGATTGGTACGAAGCAGAGCACCATGTGCGTCCACAAGAGGATTGGATGATTTTTGCAACCGGAGTAGTACCGTCTATTTCTTCGGCAGTGCGTCGGTTAACCTCGTTAGGTGACAATGTCTTGGTACAAGCACCGGTTTATAATATCTTCTATAATTCGATTGTAAATAACGGTCGTCATGTGGTTTCAAATGATTTAGTTTATGATCAGGCGACTCATCAATATTCGATTGATTTCGATGATTTAGAAAAGAAAATGAGTGATCCGCTAACTAATATGATGATTCTATGTAATCCTCATAATCCGGTAGGAAAAATTTGGACAGTTGATGAATTAACTAAGATTGCAGCCTTAGCTTTGAAGTATGATGTTAAATTGTTCAGTGATGAAATTCACGGGGATGTTACTTTCAATGAAAAAGGCTATAATCCTGTTTTCGGATTAGAAGAAAAGTATCTCAAGAATGTTATTGTCGCTGTATCACCAAGTAAGACTTTCAACGTGGCTGCTTTACATGCTTCGACGGTAATTGTGCCAGATGCTAATTTAAGAGCTCAAGTGAGCCGCGGCTTGAATAGTGAAGAACTAGCAGAACCTAACTTGGTAGCCATTCCTGGAACAATTGCGGCCTATACAAAAGGCCATGAGTGGTTACAACAATTGAAACAAAAAGTTTTGGAAAATAGAAAGTTAGTTTTAGATTTCTTAGCTGAGAATATTCCAGACATCAAATGGGTTCAAGGCGATGCCACATATTTACTTTGGTTCGATGTTTCTAAAATTACGAAAAATGTTGATGAATTGACTGACTTCATTCGTAAGGATACTGGTTTGATCGTTACGCCTGGGGATGTTTATGGTGGAGACGGACAACACTTTATTCGTATGAATATTGCAAGTCCAACAGAAATGATTCAGGATGGTTTGAATCGTCTGCAAAAAGGTATAAATGATTATAAATAGAAAAAGTATTTAATATTCAGTTAATAGAAAAAGCTACCCCGTATTCTTCGGAGTAGCTTTTTCTATGTCTAATAAGTTATTTGTCAGTACGTACTTTATTAATCAATTCGTTCATTCCACGGTTCATTTTAATATCGTCCTCTTGCGAAAGGTCTCTAGATGGTTTTCCAGAAGAATCCTTGATAGAAGGTTCTTTTACAATTCTTTCATACTTTCCCTGTGCATTTTCAGGAAATAATCCTTTGCTGGCGAAATCAATTGACCAGAATTCACCTGGGATATTGTCGGCTTCGGAGGGCTCTTTAGTAAGTAAGAATGCAAAATTTTCACCAACTTTTGGTAGAGGCATGTCAGGATTATTTACTGTTACAATTTCTTCAGAATTAGCTTCTTCAGGTGAAATATTCATAAATGGTTTATCAGAAACGGTGGATAATAAAGCCTTACGTGTTATATTTCCTCCTGGAAACATTACTCTTATAGTTTTATTTGTTTGATCTTTGTCGCCTTTTAAAACGTATTTAATTTTTGTATCTGCGATAGTATTGGGCATATTTCGGT
The DNA here is from genome assembly GCF_002179915.1 of Companilactobacillus bobalius. Lineage (NCBI taxonomy): Bacteria > Bacillati > Bacillota > Bacilli > Lactobacillales > Lactobacillaceae > Companilactobacillus > Companilactobacillus bobalius. The sequence goes on along the minus strand of NZ_MYFM01000009.1, from coordinate 37,790 downwards.
CTACAAAACTATGGAGGTTAGTTACTTGACCAACAACGACTAACTGACTTATGTTAATCAATCTTGAGAATGTCGAGGGATAGCCAACTAAAGCATTTTCGGCACTTTGATTAATCTTTTTATGACTATAAAATTTGTCATTGATTTCTTTTGCATTCTTTAAAGTATTAGCATCTTTATTTTTAGTTTTATTGACTATTTTGTTTTTGATTAAAGTGCTATGGCCGCTGTTATTCGTTTTATTGTGGATATAAAAAGGAGTCAAGCCGGTGATAAGTAAAATAAAAAGAATGGAACTCAAAACAAACTTTTTTTTCAATATGTTGCTCCTTCGTTAATAAGAACGCTTAGTATTCTTAAATATTATCAAGAGAATATATATTAAATGTATATTTGGAATAATAAGTATAAATTAACTATGGTTATAACCACATGATTAAATGGTACGTTCCAATCGTTGACAACGGTTACAATATATAATATATTAATTGATGAATAAATATAATATTTTAGTAATTGGTTGGTGATATAAATGTCAAAGGTACTAATTGTTAATTCAGGAAGTTCAACATTTAAGTGGAAGCTATTTAATTTACAAGATGAGAAATGTATCGCTGAGGGTATGGTCGATCGTTTAGGTAAAGAAGATTCCGTATTTAAAATAAAATTTGATGGAAAGAAATTAAGCGAAAATAAATATGTGCCAACGCATGAATCTGCCGTGACGAAAACGTTGCATACTTTGCTTAAAATAAAAGCAATTAAAAGTTATGATGAGATCACACGTGTCGGACACAGAGTTGTTGCCGGTGGTACTATTTTTAAGGATTCTGTTGTAGTTGATTCTAAAGTTATAAAGCAAATTAGTGAATTATCGGAATTGGCACCATTACATAATCCTAGTCAAGTTGCGGGAATTGAAGCATTTGAAAAATTATTGCCAGATGCTATACAAGTTGCAGCGTTTGATACCTCATTCCATCAAACACTAAAACCGGCAAACTATTTGTACGGAGTTCCTTATGAATATTACGAGAAGTACGGCGTTCGTAAGTTTGGGGCACAAGGTATTAGTCACCGATATGTATCTACACAAGCTGCTGAATTTTTAGGAAAGCCAATAGATAAACTTCGAATTATTTCTTGCCACTTAGGTAGTGGAGCTTCTATAGATGCTATTGAAAATGGAAAATCAATAGATACATCGATGGGCTTTACTCCAGAGTCAGGTTTAATGATGAGTTCACGTGCAGGGGATATTGATCCATCACTAGTAACATACCTTATGAGGAAGCTAAATATTACTAACGCTGATGATATGACAGACATCTTGAATAACGAATCCGGCTTATTAGGCATTTCAGGTATATCACCTGATCTTCGAGATTTAATGGCAGTTAAAGATGAAAATCCAAGAGCTAAATTAGCTGTAGATATGTATATAAATCGAATAGTTAAGTATATCGGTTCATATATTTCTTTGATGGACGGTGTAGATGCAATTATCTTTACTGCAGGAACTGGTGAAAATAATCCGGATATTCGATCAATGATTATGGAACATTTCCGTTATATGGGTATTAAGTTAGATGATGATACCAATAGAAATAGTAAAGGAACTCGTAAAATCAGTTCAGAAGACTCTCAAAGTGATGTATTAGTTATTCCAACTAATGAGGAGTTAATGATTTTAAGGGACGTGGTTCGTTTAACTGGTAATGAGGATGTTCATAATGATAAGTATCAAGAAACAGTAAGCACATTTTAATAGTAAGAAATTCCGTCTTCCACAAAAGTTGAAAATGCTGGTGGAACGCTGTGGGCGCGGCTGACTGCATTTTCAACTTTTGTTCCAGACTGGTAAACGGTTCTGTTTATTATTTCCTTCTGAATTTTAAAAAATAACGGTATCCATTTAGAATAAGTGTATATAATTACACTCCTAAATGGATGCCGTTTTAGTTTCTGAAGAAGAAAATTATTTTGATTGTAGTTATTATTTTTTAAAGAGCTTAGAAAAGATTATACAGTTTAAACTTATTTAGAATTAGTTCAACTTTTTTGTCCAGTGACAAGAGACCGTCAACAACCAAGTCTGCATCGCTACTAATATATTTGTCGTGATTAACAAAGATTGGTCTAGCAAAATCTAAATAAGTTTTAGCCCAATCACGTATCTGTTCACCATCATTGTTTGTGTAATCACGTAGGATTTGACGGGCAAAGCAAACATCTAGGGGTGTTTTAACATAGATAACTTTGTCGATATAGGGTTTCAATGTGTCATGCCTATAACCAAATGGAAAGTCGACTAGTATGAAATGATGTTTATTGTAAACTTTAAGGAAATCATCCATTAACATACTGATATCATACTGGTTAACAGCTTCCTGAATTGGTGTGTCAATAGGTGGTGCAGAGGGTAAGGCATCTATACTGTAGTCGTCAAAAGAAATAACGGTACTATCAGGTAGTTTATGATTTAGTTCTTGAACTAATGTGGTTTTTCCACTGGCAGTGACACCACTTATGACAATGACATAACTTTTCAACATTTTTTTCACTTCCTAAAAGTAATATAACTCTTCTATTGGGAAAATAAAAAGGCGTTCAAAATATGAACACCTTTTTATATTAATTTGTTTGGGTTTGATTCAATTCTTGTTTAGGTTTATAAGTATCGGATAGGATCAAGGTATAGGAGTTAACACCGAAGAAGGCGACAATTACCATTAATCCGGTCATGAAGAAACCTAAGAACATGAAGCCTAATCCTAATGCAAGGCCGAAGAGGGCAAAACATAACATTAAGATTTTTGAAACATTGACAAGACTACGTTCACTTTTAAAGACATATTTGTAAATTACATCGATTTTTCTTGATTTATATACAACATTTTCAACTTGATGAAGCTGAAGGATTATTCCATATGGTTCAAAACCATTTTTTATAATATCTTTATCAAAATCAGTCGGAACAACTTTTTTGTATCTACCACCGGTTATTTTTATTGTGGGATAAACTTCTTGAGACATAATCTTTTTAAGATGAGAATTTAGTGGATAGGAGCCGATCACGACAGTTTCAAAACCGGGAATACGGGCTAGGACATTAATTTTCTTATCAAGTATATTTAAGCTGACAATAGCCGAATCAAGATTAGCTAATTGATGAATTCGAAAAATAAATTTGTTTTTTAGAATATTTTTATCCTTTTTACCTTCATATAGGTCTTCGGGATTGATAGTTCTTACATAATTAATATAATTCTCAATAAAAGTTGTTGAATCCTCGTTTAAGGTTAATTTCTTATCAAATAAAATAGTCATGTTTCCCCCAAAAATTGTAGCGACTAGTGACAGTATAACAAAGATGTATGCGCTTTTGTGGGAAATTATGAAAACGTTTTAATTTATTTGCTAATTTTTTTATTTAGCCAATTTATTAATAATTTACTTACAATATTTTGTTGTTTCTGATTACTAATGGAAGCCGTTTTATCGCCACTCTGTTTGCCATAGCTACCAAAGCCAGCGTGGTTACCACCAGAAATTTGTTCATAAAGTGTATTACTTGGTAGTAACTTTTTGGCCTTATTGTAGTTCTTCCATTTCAAAACTCCATCATTTGAAGCGGTAATTGATAAAACTGGGACCTTAGTTTTCCGTAAATCACCTTTTTTTTCAGGATAACTGGCTAAGAAAAAGACTCCCTTTAGATTCTTAGGATTATTATGAGCATAGCGACTAGCCATAGTTCCGCCTAGTGAGTGGCCTCCGATAACGTATCCGTTATTTTTAGAAATTTGATTAGCCATGTTGGCCTTTAGAACAGCTAAGTCTAATGGAAATCTTACGATGTAAACCGAATATCCCGCTTGAGCAACTTTCTTAGCCCAAATGCTGTAACTCTTGGGTTCTACTAAAGCACCAGGATAGAAAATGACTTTAGGATTTTGACTGTTTCCTGAAAACTCAGTTATGTTGTTACTTGTGGTACTAACTTTGCTGGCTGACATTGCTGCTGTTGAAGGTTGGTATTCCTTATTTTTAACAACAACAACGGAGATCAACATTACGACGACAAGGGCGATGATGATACCAATTAACCATTTAAAAAAATTTTTCATGATCTTCCTCCTCAATATCTATATTCTACTTTACAATTTGGTCAAAGTTATGCTACATTTAAGAAAATTAATATATCAAAAGATATTAAAAGAAGGAGTACTGTATACTTTATCCACAGGGAGTTAAGGCAAGTGAGAACTTAACGTGTCGGTATATAGGAAGAACATCTTTGTTATTCTAGCTGAAATCATTAGAGAGTAGGTTTAGACGTGACCCAGTACGTTATAATTGGAGAGTATTTAATGTACTTTTGAGGTGTTTTTTAAAAAACTTGGGTGGTACCGCGGAAAGATCTTTCGTCCCTTTTATTGGGGATGGAGGATCTTTTTTTCGTCTACAGTATTCCAAATGTGAAAAGGAGAAATCAATGCAAAACGTTTTAGTTAAAGATTTATATAAAAAAGAATTTGCTGACGGTGATCAAGTAACACTTAATGGTTGGATCCGTACAATTAGAGGTTCAAAACGAGTAGGTTTTATTGAATTAAATGATGGTTCATTCTTTAAGAATGTTCAAGTTGTTATTACTAGTGACATGGACAACTATGCTGATGTTGTTAAGTTCCCAATCAGTACAACAATTAAAGTTGTTGGTGAAGTTGCTCTTACTCCTAAGGCACAACAACCATTTGAAATTCATGCTACTGAAGTAGTTGAAGAGGGTGCTTCAGATTCAGATTACCCACTACAAAAGAAAGCTCACTCATATGAATTCATGAGAACTGTAGCTCACTTGCGTCCTAGAACAAATACTTTCTATTCAGTATTTAGAATTCGTTCACTAGCTGCTTTTGCTATTCATGAATATCTACAACACAATGGTTTCGTTTATGTTCACACGCCAATCATCACTAGTTCTGATGCTGAAGGTGCCGGTGAAATGTTCCAAGTAACAACATTGGATATGAATAACGTACCAAAGACTGACGATGGCAAAGTTGATTATAATGAAGACTTCTTTAAGAAAGAAACTAACCTAACTGTTAGTGGACAACTAGAAGTTGAACCATTCGCTTTGGCTTTCAGAAATGTTTATACTTTTGGACCAACTTTTAGAGCTGAAAATTCACATACTGGACGTCACGCTTCTGAATTCTGGATGATCGAACCAGAAATGGCATTTGCTGATCTTAAAGATGAGATGGATTGTTCAGAAGAGTTGCTTAAATATGTTATCAACTATGTAATGGACAACGCCAAAGAAGAATTAGATTTCTTGAACGAAAACGTTGATAATACATTGATTGACCGTTTGAAAGCTACTGCTGGCGAAGAATTTGCTCATGTTACTTATACTGATGCAATCGATATTCTTGAAAAAGCTACTGATGTTGAATTCGAAGTTAAACCTTACTGGGGACTTGACCTTGAATCAGAACATGAACGTTACTTATCAGAAAAAGTTTACAAGAAGCCTGTCTTTATTACTGATTATCCTAAGGAATTCAAAGCCTTCTACATGCGTGCTAACGAAGACGGTAAGACCGTTGCTGCAGCTGACTTGTTAGTTCCTGAAATTGGTGAATTGATTGGTGGTTCACAACGTGAAGAACGTCTTGATAAGCTTGAAGAGAGAATGTCAGAGCTTGATATGAACGAAGAAGACTACAAGTGGTACTTAGAATTACGTAAGTATGGTGGTACAGTTCACTCAGGTTTCGGTATTGGATTTGAAAGATTAGTTATGTACATCACAGGTATGGAAAATATTCGTGACGTCATTGCTTACCCAAGAACACCAGGTAATGCCGAATTTTAGAGAGTGGAACAAACTGTTTAGATTTTGAGAATTTGCAGGATTTTGCGAATCAGCTGCGAAGCAGACAGTTTGTGAAATCAGGCAAAGCACAGGAATCTGGCTTGAGTAGCTCGTTTCTACTATAAAAATTATGAAGACCAGCACTATAATCAAAAATGATTATGGTGTTGGTCTTTTTTGGTCACTTAAAAAAATAATGTTTTTTGATTAGAAGACTTAATTAAATAAATGTACTTATCTTTTTATAAGAATACTATTATAGGTGGTCTCCCAAAAATTATAAATATATGAAAAGCTTGACTGTAACGTGTATGTATAGTTTATTCTGTGAAAAGTAAAGAAATGGAAAGTTATTGCTATTTAAATAAATATTATTATGCTAATTTTTTGTCTAAAGGTTGGAAGATATTTATTATTAAAGTAAGTCAATTTTAGAGAGGGGAAATAAATTGATTACCTATAAAGATGTTGGAATGAAATACGAGAAGAACGTCGTTTTACATGATATCAATTTAACGATTGATGATGGTGAACTGTTTGTTTTAGTTGGTCCCAGTGGTAGTGGTAAAACTACTTTATTGAGAATGCTGAACAAATTAACAGTTCCTACTGATGGGGATGTTTATTTCGATGATAAGAGAATTAAGGATTACGACGTACAAAAGTTACGATTAGATATGGGTTATGTTTTGCAAGATAGTAGTTTATTTCCCAATCTAAATGTTGAAGATAATATTGCTATTCAGTTGGAACAAAAAGGTGTTTCCAAACAGGAACGTCATCAGCGTGCTGCCGAATTATTGGAATCAGTTGAACTTGATCCTAAAAAGTACGCTAAAAGAATGCCAGATGAATTATCCGGTGGACAGCAACAACGTGTTGCTATAATTCGTGCCTTGGCAACTAGTCCCAGATTAGTATTGATGGATGAATCTTTTAGTGCCTTGGACCCTGTTTTGAGACGTAAATCACAGGATCTAGTTTTGAAATTGCACGATAAATACAAAATGACGGTTGTCTTTGTAACTCATGATATGCAAGAAGCCTTACGAATGGGCCAAAAGATCGCTATTTTAAATCAAGGCGAAATTCAACAAGTAGGGACACCACATGAGATTATGCAAAACCCAGCCAATGATTTCGTTAAGAAGTTCTTTGGTACTAAGACACCGCATTGGTGGAACATGGACTTCTTGATTGGTTCTAAAGTTTTAACAGAAATTCCCAACTCGACTGATTATCCTGAGGTGGAGCATTTTGGCGAATTAGTTAACAGTTTAAAAGATCATGCTGAGATAAAATTTAGATATCAGGATAAAGCTTATTCATTGACCCCTCAGCAATTGTTAGCTTACTTTGAAAAAGAGGGGGACAATCAATAATGCAAATGTTATTACAGACTGTTATTAATCAACGTGCTGAAATATTAAAATCGTTATATGAACATATTGGTATTTCCTTCATTTCACTGTTGATTGCCATGTTAATTGCAATTCCGTTGGCTATTTTATTACGAAACCATCGTCGCTTTGGTGAAGTAGGATTGCAAATTGCCGGGATTATTCAGACTATTCCCAGTCTAGCTTTGTTAGGATTGTTGATTCCAATCGTGGGAATTGGAACTGTACCAGCAGTAGTAGCACTGACTATGTATGCCATTATGCCGTTGTATCAAAACACTTATTCAGGATTGACCAATATTGATCCTAATTTGGAGGAAGCTGCGGTTGCCTTTGGACTATCTAAGTGGAAGAGATTGCAACGTTTGGAATTTCCTTTAGCTTTACCGATGATTATTTCTGGAATTAGAATTGCTTTAGTTATGATTATTGGTACAGCCACATTAGCCGCTTTCATTGGTGCTGGTGGTTTGGGTGATTATATTATGTTGGGAATTCAACAAAATAATAATTACTACTTAATTATCGGTGGTGTTTTGTCGGCCCTATTAGCCTTTATCTTCAGTGGTCTCCTGAAATTCATTGGTTCATCGAAACGTCGGATTTATACTGGTGGCGTGGTGATACTGTTGTTACTACTAGGATTTGGTGGTAATAAGGTTTATCAAATGGTAAAGCCACAACCAGTTCAAATTACGATTGCCGGTAAATTAGGTAGTGAGCCAGAAATCTTAATTAATATGTATAAGGATTTAATCAAGCAAGATAATCCTAAAGCACAAGTTACTTTGAAACCTAATTTTGGTGCCACAACTTTCTTGTATAAGGCTTTGAAACGACAAGATGTTGATATTTATCCAGAATTTACAGGAACGGTTTTGGAAGCATTAGTAAAATACGATAAACCGACGCCTAAGAATCCGGAAAAAACTTATCAAATTGCTAAACAAGAATTATCGAAACAAGAAAATATGAGTTTCTTAAAACCAATGGAATACGAAAATGGTTATGATCTGGCTGTAACCAAGGAATTTTCCAAGAAGTATCACGTTACAAAGTTAAGTGATTTACAACGAGTAAGTGATAAAGTTATTGCCGGATTTGATCCTGATTTTTCCAATCAAGCTGATGGATATCTAGGATTGAAGAAGAAATATAATTTAGATTTTGGTAATGTTAAACGAATGGAACCATCTTTACGCTACAAGGCGATTGCTAATGATCGTGTTAATTTAGTAGATGGTTATACGACAGATCCGCAAGTTCAACAATATCATTTAGTAGTTTTGAAGGATGATAAGCATTTCTTCCCACCATATCAAGGGGCTCCTTTGATGAATGAAAGTTTTGCTAAGAAGAATCCTGAGGTTGTTAAGAGTTTGAATAAGTTAGCTGGTAAGATTTCTGCGGAAGATATGCAGAAGATGAATTATCAAGTCAGCGTTAAGAATAAGAAGGCCAGTGTAGTGGCTCATGATTATTTAGTTAAAAAAGGTTTATTGAAATAAAGAGATCCCGATATAATAGCTATCCTTTGATTGCTATTATATCGGGATTTTTTTGTTATAGATTATTCTTATCTATTTTATTTTTATTAATAAATAAAAACTATAAAATAATTTTGTACTTTATGTGTTTATATTTGTGTTTTGTAATCGCTTGCTATACCATGAATTTATTAAAAAAGGAAGGTATACAAAATGTCAAATAGAAAAGTTGAACCGGAACGTACAGTTGATAACGCAGGTTGGATTGATCGAGGTCCTAGAAATTACGAACGTGATTTGCAGAATCCCGATTTACTTGTACCACCAATAACGGATCATGGTACGGTATCTAACTTACGTTTTAGCTTTTCTGATGCGCATATGAGAATTGAAGAGGGCGGTTGGACACGTGAAGTTACTAATCGTGAATTACCAGCTTCACATGATTTAGCAGGAGTTGATATGTGCTTGAAACCAGGAGCATATCGAGAACTTCATTGGCACAAAGAGGCAGAATGGGCCTTTATGATTGCTGGAAATGCTAGAGTAACAGCTTTGGATGCTGAAGGTCGTAGTTTTATTGATGATATTAATGCTGGTGATCTTTGGAATTTTGAAGCTGGAATTCCTCACTCAATTCAAGCTTTAGACCAGGGTTGTGAATTTTTACTAGTCTTTAGTGAACCTGATTTCTCAGAAAATAATACTTTCTTATTAACAGATTGGTTGGCACATACTCCAAAAGATATTATTGCCGCTAATTTTAAGGTTGACGAAAGTGTGTTAGCTAACTTGCCAGGTAAAGAGAAATATATCTTTAATGGTGAGGTTCCTGGTCCAATTTCTGAAGTTAAAAAGAACAATCCTAATGGGGATGTGCCATCACCATTTACATTCCATATGAGTGACTTGAAACCACATGAATTTGAGGCTGGTAAAGTTTGGATTGTTGATTCAAAAGTCTTCCCTGTTGCACAAACCATTTCGGCTGCAATTGTAGAAATTCAACCAGGTGGTATGCGTGAGCTTCACTGGCATCCAAAATCAGAAGAATGGGATTATTTTGTTCAAGGCCATGCTAAGGTTGGTGTCTTCAATTCAGCTTCACTTGCAAGAACATTTAATTTCCAAGCCGGAGATGTCGGTGTAATTCCAATTGTTGCAGGACACTATATTAAGAACATCGGTGATGAACCTTTGATTTTCCTAGAAGTTTTCAAGAATCCTGTTTATTCAGATATTTCTCTAAACAAGTGGTTGGCTACCTTACCAACTCAAATGGTTTCTGATCATTTGAATATTAGTCCTGAAACAGTTGATCAATTCCCTAAAGAAGAAGCTGCAGTTGTTTGGTATGATCAAAGTCATTCAAAAAAGAATGACGAAAGTACCATTGAAGAAACGCCACAAGATCTTCAATATAAGGCTGGACAAGTATTCAAATAGGGAGTGATTAAATGCAATATGATGTTCTAATTGTTGGAGGAGGAGTAGGTGGTGGCTCCACCGCTTTGAATTTGGCAGCTCGTGGATTTAAAGTAGCAATTGTTGAAGAACGCGATTGGGGCGGAACAACAATCAATCGTGGAAGTACTCCTAAACGTGCGTTATTAGCCAGTGCCGAAACGCATTTCCGAATGGCCCAGTTAGTTGAAAATGTTGCACCACTCAGTTGGTCAGAAATGGCCAATCACAGTGCCAAGATAGTTCTGGCTGCTAATCAACGGTATGGCAATAACTTAGTTAAAGCAGGAATAACTACTATCGAGGGTCATGCGACTTTTGTAAATTCAAATACAATTTTAGTCCATGGGCAAAAATATCAGGCTAAAAGAATTATTCTAGCTACTGGTGCACGTCCCAGAGAATTAGAATTTTCGGGAAGTCAGTACATGGAACATAGTGCTAGTTTCTTAAAAACATCGAATTTACCTGATAATATAACAATTGTTGGTGCGGGAATTATTGCTTTTGCGTTAACTAGTATAGCTACTGAAGCAGGAACAAAAGTTACTATTGTCCAACATAATCAGCGTGCCCTAGGAATACTTGACCAAGGATTAGTCCAAATTTTAATTAAACGTTTGGAGAATGCTGGAGTAGTATTCAAATTTGATAATACTATTCAAAAGATTACTGAACTGTCAAATGGTTCTTATCAGGTAACTACAAATCAGAGTCAGTTTAAAACGGGTGCAGTTTATTGTGTAGCTGGAAGAATACCAAATACGGAAGATTTAAATTTATCTGTTGCTGGCGTTAAGGTTGGTTTGAAAGGTATTAAGGTTGATAAAAATTTAAGAACTAGTAACCCTCAGATTTTTGCGCTTGGAGATTGCTGTGATGCTTCTGTTCCTAAACTAAGTAATTACGCTATCTATCAAGGCAAATGCTTAGGTAATAGTTTGGAAAAACCAGTGCAATTTCCTATTAAGTATCCAACACCAGCTTTAACCGTGTTTAGTATACCTAAGTTGGGACAAGTTGGAATTAGTACGCAGCAGGCTTCTAATAAACCAGAATTAGAAATTAAAACAATTGATATAAAGAATTGGCAAACGTACGCTCGTAATGGTGATGATTTAGCTGAATTAAAGATAGTCTTTAATAAAGGCAGTCAACAAATCGTTGGAGCAGAGGTTTTGAGTCAAGATGCGGATCAATTAGTTGATTATTTATCATTGCTAATCCAACAACACGTCACTGCAAATGATTTACAACAGCAACTATTTGCTTATCCTAGTCAAGCTAGTGATTTATATGGAATCTGGCAATCAAGATAGGTATTGATAAGTAATAAAAGCCAGAACAGAATTTTCTGCTCTGGCTTTTATTTTGTGAATTTTTACTTGATTATTTGAATTGTTATTGTATGTCATAAATTTTAGATTTAACTAAAATTAAATACTGCAGTGATGAAGGTTGCTGCTCCGAGAAAAATACCGGGAATATTAGCCCAAACAATTGGCCAATCCTTTTCTTTCTTGAGTAATCCATAAGCTGTCCAAATAGTACAGTTGATAAAAGCAACGAGTGGTTGTATAGGATTTCCCTTACTACCAGATAGGTTGGATATAATCTGGGGAATATATGAAACGTACATTAGAACAGACATAGCGCTCGCGACTGTTCCGATTCTCTCTACCTTTTCTGAACTGATTTTCTTCAATTGAATTAACTTCCCTTCGTGTTACAAACTATTCTTACTGTTAGTAAAATATGTATGCTTAAAAAAAAGTCATTGTTGATATAATTAATTTGCACCAATTGACCATAACTACAAAATAAACCAGACAAAATGTATTGTCAATCAATACGATGTTTCACAAGGCTGAGAAACAAAAAGACGTTAGTCCGTGTGACTAACGTCTTTTATAGTAAATTTTAATTGTGAATTTCAGCAACTTGGCGTACCATCATTAACTCTTCATCAGTAGGAATTAAGAAAACTTTGATAGCAGAATCAGGGCTACTGATAAGTCCTTCTTGAGCGGCTTCATTTAACTTATCATCCAATTTTACGTTAAAAATGGAAAGTTCATCGATGATTTGTTTTCTTAACCAGGCATTGTTTTCGGCAATACCACCGGCAAAGACTAGAGCATCAGCACGATGCAATTCAGTTAAGAAACTACCAGCATATTTAATGACACGGTTAACGAAAATATCAATAGCCAATTTAGCTTGTTTGTCAGTATCTTCTTTAGCTTTGATATCACGCATATCGGAAGAGAATTCAGCAATTCCTAAAAGGCCGGATTCTTGGTTGAAAATGTCTAGAACTTTATTAGGATCATCAAGCTTTAATTCTTTCATCAAAAAGGGCACTAAGGCTGGATCGATGTCCCCGGAACGTGTTCCCATTGTTACACCATTGAGAGGTGTGAATCCCATTGAAGTATCAAAGGCTTTACCATTTTTAACAGCGGCGAGTGATGCACCACTGCCCAGATGCATGGTTACCAAGTTGACATCTGATTGTGGCTTGTCGAGCAATTCAGCGGCACTTTTGGTCAAGTAAGTGTGAGAAATGCCGTGTTCGCCATAACGACGAATCTGATATTTCTTAGTTAACTCATATGGCAAACTGTAAATAGCATTTTTCTCTGGTAGATCAGTGAAGAATTGACTATCGAAAACGGCATATTGCTTAACGTTAGGCAAAGTTTCGGCCATTGTTTCAATTCCCTTAGCTTCCATAGGATTGTGAAGGGGAGCAAAATCGCTAAGATCCTTGATTTGTTGCAACACGTCAGGTGTAATTTCAACAGCATGCTTGAAAACTTGACCTCCCGCAACGACACGATGTGCTACGGCTGTAATTTCTGATAGATCTTTGATAATGTCTAAGTTTTGTAACTCTTCAAAGACCATTTGAGCAGCTTGATTTTGAGTTAAATTATCTTGTGTTTTTTCGAACTTCTTACCATTATATTTCATTTTGAAGAAGGAAGCGGGGGCATTAATTCTTTCTACAGTACCACTTGCCAAAACTTTTTCGGATGGCATTTCAAACAATTTCCATTTTAATGATGAACTGCCGGCGTTGACGATCAACGTTTTTTCCATTACGAAATCACTCTTTTCTATTAATATGAAGCTTTCATCATTAAATATGTTATATAAAGAATCGTGTCATTGCAATAACATGGGGACTAATAAATATGGAATTGTAATTTAATTTTAAAAAGGAGTAACCCTTAAGTACCTAAGAGTTACTCCTTTTATATTAGATTTAAGTACATATTTATCTCTTAACACTTCTAGATATACCGGCGATGTAGTGACGGTAACCTGAAATAGCTTGCTTCAATTCGGAAATATTTTCAAATCTATTTCTCTGAGCATCGCCAATATGTTGAATATCAAAACCGATTTCTTTATTTTCTAGTGCCATTGTTTTGATAATATCTGGTTGGCTAGATTCTTGAGATGTTCCAATGGCGCTCATAGCCAAGATTCCATTATCATGAGCTAAATCAACAGCCAATTTCAAATCTTCTTTTCTTATACCCCAAACGGTTCCAACTGAAGGAAGTAGAAGAATGTCAGCTCCTGCTTGAATGTAATCTTTGACAACTTGTTCTGTAAAGATAGGCTCATTTCCGCCTGCCTTATGCATTTTACCAGCGATAATAACACCACCAAAATACTTTTTTGCTAATTCAATCGCATGGGTAATAGCTTTATTAGAAGTTCCAACTCCTGGATTAGCGGTTAGGCAAACGAAGTCGAAGCCTAATTCTTTAGCACGCTTTAAAGTTTCTTCGTTTGCTTGTCGACCCTTGGGGATTTCTAATCTTGTTTCTAACATTTCAGCTTTTAAATCTACTGGTTCAAGGTTTAATCCTAAAGGTCTTCCAACATATTCTTTTAATTCCTTAACAACAGAGTCTCTAGGAATAGCGTTTTGAACGTTTTCTTGATCAGGCATTCCTAAAATAATGGGATTTAATGTATCAAAGGTATTTAAAAGAATCATATCGGCACCTGAAGCTTTAGTCATTTCACTGATGGTTATTCCATCTTCAACGGGCTCATGCATGACGACATTTTCACTTAAAACTACACGTCCTTCGCTAGCCTTAATTGAAGTTAAAAGTTCCTCTTTATTCATTTTAGATATTTCACTTGCAGTAGCACTAATTAATCTTGTCGACATTTATAATTCTCCTATGCTTTTTCTTCGTCTAATTTTTCAGTTAAAACTTGCTTGTTGTTGATTGAGGCAACGAACGGTAAATATATTAGAGTACCAATCACTAAATTAATAATTTGAATGACAGCACCACTGATACTATTGGTTGCTAAGTATCCTGAAATAATGGGTGGCATTGTCCAATTTAAGACAGTGCCAGTTGGCTTAGCTACCAATCCCCATTTCATACTTAGGTAAGTAGTTGTCGCAAAAACCATAGGTACAAGAATAAATGGAATGATAATGGCTATGTTGAATACAACTGGGTATCCAAACATAACGGGTTCATTAATATTAAAGATAGCTGGAGCTGCACCTACTGAAGTAATGGCCTTACTTTCGGCACTTGCCTTTTTCATAAGAACAAGGATGAATAAAGCAAGAATTAAACAGGCAGTAGCACCTGATCCACCCATATAAGTAAAGTTATCCATAAATGAGTTGGTTACAATATTTGGTACTTCTTTACCATGTTGTAGAGCCAACCTATTGGCATCGGAGTTCATCAACCAAATAGGATTCATAGCTGAATTAATAACAGTACCATGAACACCAATACTCCAAACTAAACTGTTTAGTCCAACAGCAATCAGGGTACTAGCTAGAGTGCCACCTAAAAATGATAGTGGTTTATTTAATAATTTCAGAATAACTTCATGTATGTTGTTAAATCCAAACATACCGATAATAATAGCAACTAAAATCCACATAGCAATGATTACGAATCCCGGTAATAGAGCACTGAAAGTTTTGGAAATTGCAGGTGGAACACTTTCAGGCATTTTAATCTCGATATTATGTTCAATGAACATCGAAAAGATCTTAGCAGAAATCAAGCCAAGAATAATAGCAACGATAAGTCCCTTACTTCCTAAATAAGTTAAATCGACACCTGTTTGTCCAGCTTTATTTGTGATAACGGGTGTAATTGTTAAATATGAACCTAAAGCAACGAAACCTGAACCAATCGACTTTAATTCATCGTGAATATGGCTTTTAGTAAAGCTATATGCAATACCGAAGACAGTTGGAATTACCATAATTCCGAAAGTCATGTTGGTCATCATATTTAAAAGATTACTTAAATTATCAAAGTATGGAATTTTGATTCCTTGTAAAGTTTGTGTCCAATTGTCAAAAGGTAAACTATTAATAATAAGTGGAACAGATCCAATAATGATTAAGGTGATAGCAAATCCAACACCATCACGAATGGCCATTAAAGCCTTATTCGCGGCTAATTTGTTAGCAAATGGCATGATTTTCTTGTTTAAAAATTCAGAAAATCCATTTTTCATTTTATATTCCCCCAGAATATGTATTAATAATCATTTAAATTAGTAAATTGAAGATTATTTACTAATAATTCTTCCCTTAAATTCACCTCTCTTGTATCCGCTTACAATATATCATCACTGTAATTATATGTCCACATCATTTTATAAATAAGACTAGTCTTTTAAAATAAAAATGAAGTCAATGTTAAATGATGATAAAATCTTTTATAAGATATAGGAGAAAAATTATGGAGTACAAATATAAAAAGATTGCTGAAAATATTAAATCAAAAATAAAAAATGGACAATATAAGGCGGGGGATATCTTACCTGATCAATCTCAAATTGCTAAAGATTTCAATACTACGAGAAGTACGGTGCATAAAGCTTTGAATTTATTAGTCATTGAAGGAATGATTTACTCTAAACGGGGTGCTGGAACTTTTGTCAGAAAAGATTTTAATCTAGATACAAAATATAAAAGTGTTTCAGCTTTAGAAAAACCATTAGGTGCCACTTATACTCATCAAGCTAATAAAGTAACTAGCAAGATTTTAAGTTATTCGGCTAGACTTCCAACAGAAGAAGAAATGGAAAAGTTACTAATTGAATCTGATGCGCCTGTATATGATATTCAAAGAATTCGATATATGGATGGAAAAATTTTTGCTTACGAACATACAATTATGCCAACTACGATAGCACCAATAAATGAGGATGTACTAGAACATTCTATTTATGACCACTTGAAGAATTTGGGATTGAATATTGAAGGATCTCATCGAATAGTAAAGGCTGATAGAGCTGATAAAACTGATCTTGAAACTGGAATAGCTAAAGACAAAGTGGATCCTGTGTTAGTTATTATTCAATTAAGTTATTTAGATGATGGTCAACCGTTTGAATTGTCTGAATCACGTTTTCCATTTGAAAATAGTGAATTAATTGCCGATATTACATTATAGTTAATCAAGTATGTGCCTTGTTATTAATCAAAAAGTATTACATTAAAATCTTTTGTAAATCCTTGCTTAAGGACAAGAGATTATATTACAGTTAAATAACTGCTATATGAAAATTTAATTATCAGAGGAGTTATTAATGAAAACAGCAATATTTTTTATATTAAACGAATATGCAGATTGGGAAGGCCCTTATTTGTCTAGTCAACTGAATCAAAACTCTGAATGGACGGTTAAGACCGCCTCATTTTCCGATGAAGTGACTTCTATTGGTGGATTTAAGACGGTAACTGATTATCGAATCGATAAATTACCTGAAAAGATCGATTTGTTAGTTCTGATTGGTGGTAACTCTTGGGATGTTAAGAATGAAACATTGAAAAAATTAATTTCTGACAGATTGAAAAATAGTCAACCGGTTGGCGCTATATGTGGTGCTGTCGATTATTTGGCTAGCAATGGTTTATTGGAAGGTTACCAACATACGGGGAACTCTCAAGCAATTTGGAAAAATTATTCAGAATATAATAATCCTGATCAGTTCCTACCTCAACAAGTGGTTAGTGATAGGAACTTAGTAACTGCTAACGGTACTGCCGCTTTAGAATTCACTGAGGCTGTTTTAAAATTAATTCAATTTCTACCTGATAAACAACTGAAGCCTTTGATTGAATTGTATGACAATGGTTTTTACGAATACTGTAAAAAATATGGTAATCCATTCTAACAGCATATTCCGTGCATAGTTTACTGGAATTTAATAATATATAGAATATAAATATTATTAAGGAGGATTAACATTATGCATTGGTTATGGGTAATTATTGTCGGAGCTATTATTGGTGCACTTGCGGGTGCAATTACTAATAATGGTAAATCAATGGGATGGATCAGCAATATTTTAGCTGGTATTGTGGGATCAGCCTTAGGTGAGGGAATCTTAGGTGCCTGGGGTCCACAACTTGCAGGAATGGCAATTATTCCTTCATTAATCGGAGCCATTATTTTAGTCTTAGTGGTATCATTCGTTGTCAAAAAAATGTCGTGAGGTAAATAATTATGGATACTGTTAAATCAATTTTTAAGTTCATGGCTGTTAGTACATTAGTGGTCGGAGGTGTTCTTGTAGGTGGAACTATTTTAACTGCAAAGGGCATCGATAAGGCCGGCGATAAAATTCAAGCAAAATTACATGAATAAATATAAAAGACACTATCAATTTTTATTTAATTGATAGTGTCTTTTATTTTGTCGTTTCATTTTTCAGAGCTTTTAAAGTCGAAATTTGAAAATCAGCCAAAAGGACATGGATATCGTTGATGGTTTCAACTTGGCCACTAATTAGCCATTCACGCCAAATGGCATAGACACCGGCACCCATGAATTTGATCCAGTACTTACGTTGCATGGTTGTGAATTGACTCCAATCCATTGTTTGATCATAAAATTTTGCCATGTTCTCGTTAAAAATATTTTGGATGATCAGTTCATAATGCTTGTCGACTGCCATTTTTAAGGTACAGGATATTTCTTCAAATAAGGAGCCTAAGGCATTTATTTTTTGATCTTGTGGAATTCTGTTAATGATATTATCAAAGCCAGCACTTATTTTTGGTTGAATATAGGCAATTAGGACATCCTCTAAAGTATCAAAATTTCGGTAGAAGGCCATACGACTAACACCAGCTCGTTTGACGACTTGGGTAACCGTGATATCATTGAAATCCTTTGTTTCCAATAGCTGTAATAATGCGGTGATGAGATATTCTTGGGAATCTTGTTTAATTTTTTGTGAATGTTCGGTCGCTGCCATTACATTTTCTCCATTCTGTCACAGATGCTTCTGATTTGCTTGAGAAGCTGTTTCTTACATAGTAGGATACATTCATAAGCGTTACAAGTGAAACGTCAGTTAAAGTAAAATGGAGATATCAATTATGAAAAAACAATTAGTAGTCGTTACAGGTGGTAGTGGTTTTATTGCAGTACACATTATTTTGCAATTACTGCAACAAGGGTATGCGGTTAGAACAACGGTTCGATCAGCCAAAAAAGAAGATGTTATTAAAGAAATGCTATATACGGGTGGAGTGAAAGATTTTTCTGATTTATCCTTCTCACAAGCAGATTTGACTTCCGATAAGAATTGGGAAGAAACGATGCAAGGAGCAACTTATGTTATTCATGTGGCTTCACCAACTCCTAAATTGAACTTTAAAAATGAGGATGAGATGATTCGTCCAGCTGTAGATGGAGTTTTGCGTGTCCTTAAAGCCTCTAAAGATGCTGGAGTTAAACGAGTTGTTTTGACATCAGCTTATGGTGCCGTTTTTGCAGGTCACAAGAATCGTACAACACCATATACTGAAAAGGATTGGTCAGATCTTTCCGCTAAAAATATACATCCATATCAAAAATCAAAGACTATGTCAGAAATGGCCGCTTGGGACTTCATCAAAAAGGAAGGCGACGGTTTGCAACTAGCTGCGGTTAATCCGGTTGGCGTTATGGGACCAGTTTTGTCAGCTAAATATTCCCACTCTAATGTTCAAATTCAAGAAATGTTAGAAGGAAAAATCAAAGCCTTGCCTAAAGTTGATTCAGGTTACGTCGATGTTCGTGATGTCGCTAGCTTACATATTTTGGCAATGACTTCACCTAAGGCTGATGGCGAAAGATTCTTGGCTACAACAGGTGAAACTCTATCAATGATGGGTGTAGCCGACATTTTACGTGAAGCTTTTCCTGATTATGCAAGTAAAATTCCAACTAGAACTATACCGAATGCAGTTGTAAAAGCTGCTGCTTTAACTAATCCCCAACTTAAGATGATTGCTTCCATTGTTGGTAAGTACGCTGGTACTAGCAATAAGAAGGCTAAGGAGTTGTTAGGTTGGAACCCTCGTTCTGCTAAAACAGCTATCATTGCAACAGCACAATCTATGATTGATCTTGGCATCGTCAAATAAAAAAATGACTCTCAATTAAATTTGAGAGTCATTTTCGACTTTTAGAGGAGCAATATATTTTTTGAGAATAACGATCGAACCTAAGAAAAAGGTAGTTGCTAGAACAGCTGTCAGTGGCAACATGTGAAACATACTAGTAGGTAAAACTAAGGCCAATAGTGGAAAAGCAAAGGCAGCTGGCAATTTGATTTTTAAAAGTTGTAGTAATACGAAAACTAGTGGTAAAGCAATGATGGCCGAGATCAACCAAGAACTGATGAAGGTGTGAACTAAAACACCAATACTGGCTGCACCGACTAAAGCAATGAAATGTTTAATGGCCATTTTCCAACTGTATTGTGGTTTTTGTAGGACTTCGAAGAAAACGACCATAACCGGTGGAATGGCAGCCATTTGTGAAAAGCCAAAGAACCAAACAGCACCAACCCAGATAAGGGCCATGATGGCAAAAATCAGCATGTGATGTTTTTTGATAATGGAGCTAGGAGTTGTTTCCTTATAACTACCCTGAATGAAGACGCCGGTTGTCAAAACTAGTGTAAATAGTAGGATAGCAACGATAAAGGACCAATGGGTAGCGTTAATGATGATCGGCAATAGTCCAGTGGCAAATGATGGAGCCAAATTTGAGTGAAGAACTCGTAACAAAATTAGCATCAAGAGAAGACCCAGAAGGACTTTTTGTGCATAACCGATAGCTAACTGGTTGATTAGAAAACCAATAATGGCCGTTCCTGACGGAGCTAAGAAAATCTTCAATGGTTGATTGATCCAGCCACCATTTTGATAAATCCATGTTCCAGCTGTTAATGCTCCAATTTCGGGTAAAATGATCTCCATATCGTTAAGTAAAGTAGCACTGGCTACCATGATAATAATGAATGAAAATCCAATTAGATAATTTCTCTTCTCAATAGTACTTAAATGCATGTTTGTTTCGTCCTTCCGTAATGTAAATAGCTGATATCTTTTCAGCAAAACGAGATTAGTTTAACATACAATTATAATTATTTAAAATAAATAGTATATAATTTTGGAATATCGAAGAAGAACGGCTTCACCAAAATAAAACTTTACATTCTGGATAATTGACTAGTTTTAAATTTTAAAGCTATTAGAATGGGGGTCAAAGAAGTGAGTTACATATAGGAAATAGAAACTATGTCAATTCACTTGAAATTTGAAGGGAGTATTTATTATGGACGAATGTAAGGAGAAAGATTTAACTAGAACTTATGATATGGACGATATCGACGATTTATTGTGCGAACTGGATGACTCGAAGATCAGAATCAATGCTTTGATGGATTACAATTTGAAAATCAAGCGCATTAATGATGATCAAATCAACAAAAATATGGTGTCGCATGAATATCAACGACTGAGTCCGATCATCGAACTTTTGAATACTGAGATTTTTGAATCAATCGATAAATCCATCGACATTTTGGAATCTAACGTTAAGAAACAAAGTAAATAAGGATGAGCTTGACCGAAAAAAGTACATCTTGGCTGTTGTTTCAGTAGGGATGTTCTTTTTTTCGGGAAAAATACGGTTATATTTATAAGGAATAGCTGATTACTATTGACATTACAGCGTTTTTTTTATAACATTTTATTGTTGTTTAATACTTTTAATCATTAATGGGCATTCGCCAAATGGTAAGGCAGCGGACTCTGAATCCGCAATTTATTGGTTCGAACCCAATATGCCCAATGTATACACCAAGAAACCCTTATTATATCAAGGGTCTCAGCGCTTGAAACCGAAAATGTGGCACAAATTGTGGCACAGCTAGAAATTTACGTAATTCGCGTATTTCTGGGCGGTTTCTTTTTTTTGCTTTGAAGTAACTTCCGTGTAAATATCCATGGTTGTTTTATAGTTTTTATGGCCTAACTGTGATTGTACTTCTTTAATGGTTGCACCAGCTTCAAAAGCCAGTGTAGCAAAAGTACGCCTAAATCCATGAACTGTAATGTATTTCAAATCAAAACGATCAATGGTATCTACTAACCATTTACGTGGTGTGGTTGGTACGAACATTTCATTTTTTGTGTTTGAAAAGACTAATTGATTATTGCCAGTAGCATTGAATCCTAACATCAACAATTGTTTTCTTTGTTCATTACGCCAATGCTTTAGTATCTCCATAGTTTTAGGGTCAACATCCACAGTTCTGATACTTGTGGGTGTTTTAGGAGTATTAACTAACAGACGTCCATGTTCGCCCTGTGACTGAGTTTTATTGATACTAATCTGGTTAGTTTCAAAGTTGACATCAGTCCACAAGAGGGCAAGAGATTCACCTTTACGCATACCTGTAAACGCAAGAACTCTAAAGTAAACTTCTGCAATACTATTATCCATATCATGAAGACATTCAAAGAAATGTTTGAGTTCGGGTAGATCATAATAGTTTTCAGCCATAGTTTTTATTTGAGAGGTATTAACAGGCAAGATAACTCTATCAGCTGGGTTGTTTTCAATTATTTGCATCTTGTAAGCCCATGTTAAAACACGGTTAATGTAGTTATAGAATCTTTTATATCGTGTTAAACTTTGCTTAAACCATTTATTTATTGCTAGTTGGATTTGTACAGTAGTCAATTTCGATATTTTTGTTTTACCAATTTCTGGTAAAATATGAAGTGTAAAATGTTCATCAGTTTTGGAATAGGTAGATTCCTTGACTGTTAACTTGTACTGATCGAACCATTTAAGGTAAATATCCTTAAACGATAAATTTCTATATTGAGAGAAGCTTCTATTATTAAATTCCAATTGTGCTTGGGTTAATAATTTTAAAGCTTCTTTTTTTGTTGCAATACCGCTTTTAGATACTCGTACTTGTTTTCCAGTGACTTCATCATAGCCAAGGAATGTTCTGAATTTATATGCTGTGGTTCCGTTTTTCTTTTTATATTTAGTTATTTCACTCATTTTATTTTCTCCTAAGTTTGCGTGGGAGCAGAGTTTAAGAGAGTAAGTAAGGGCATCACCTCCTTAATTTTGATGTTAAATATACACAGTCATCATGCTATACGTGATATAATATTATATGGAATATATTAGGAGGACTATATGAATTTAACATCATTAATATCATCACTTATAGTTTCTGGTAGTTTAGGGTATTTAAATTTTGTTATTCTACTCAAACAAGGAACCATAAATTATTATAAAAATAATAACGACGAGAAGAAGATACTACTGGTCTTCTTTGGTGGAATGAACTATTTTTTGTATTTGTTAATAGGTAGTTTTAATTCAAATGTAAGACAAGGTGATTATTTAGCGATATCACTGAATATCTTATATGTGGCTTTAGTAAGTCTTTTAATTTCTTTTGCAATTGCCCCATGGATTGTTCGGCTTGCTAATTATATTATAAATAAAATTAGAGATAGAAAGGGTATCGGTGAAATAGACACCCTTTCAGCTAATGATTATTTCTTCCAGTCTAGTGAGGTTCAAAGAATTTATGTATTTAATTTAAAAAATGAATTAGTAACATGTGGATACTTGGAGTATTCTCCTAGTACAGATTTCTCAGAAAATAGTTTGGTATTGGTTCCTTTTGAAAATGAAGATTATGAAAAGAATTATGCTGAAGTAAAAAGGGATGCTAGAAAGTATAAATCGAGAGAGCTATTTAATGCCGACCTTGGACTAAAAATAATAGATTTGTATTAGTCCTTTTTCTTTGGATCATTGATACTTGGTTTATTTTTTACGTTATCTGGTACCTTGCTTTTGATACCAAAGTTAGCTCTTTTCTCCACATCGTCGTGGCGAGTATTCATATCTTTTCTTAAATTATTATCATCGCTCATAATAGAGCCCTTCCAGTCACGCTTAATGGCGTGGCTTTTTTAATTTTGGTAAAAATAAATAAGCCTACATGAGACTTATTTACAATTATTTAGTTCCAACGGCTTCTTTTTGAAGGTAATATCATTAATATAAAGAACCAAATTGTACCGATTACTGGAATCAAATCGATTAATAACCACCAGCCTGAACGATCGGTGTCATGTAATCTACGAACCTTTACTGTAAATGTTCCTATCCAAACGATGATACTTATAATATAAAGCGCCCAGTTTGCTGTCAAATCGGTGAGGTTATATATGTCCTCAATTGGGTGCCCCATCATTTTTTGAATGATGCTAATAATCAAACCAGACAAGATATAATTTATGATTACTGGCCACCAATAATCAGAGCGAGAACTAGTGCTTGAAAAATTAAAAATATTATTCCAGAATTTTTTATATGAGCTTATCATTATAAATGTCCCCTTTGTTTTCAGCTTTTAATGTCGTTCAGTATTTGGACTGAAAGCCTACTTGAGACTTAGATTTATTTTTTAAATGCTAGATAAAGAAAAATAACAAATATAGCCAACGCCAGAAGTCCACTATGGAACATCGTAATTGCAAATATTGGAGCAAATATTGCAATCACAAGAAAGCATCCACCGCGATTTATTTTGTTTTCATATTCAGCACGACCATCTTTATATGCCTTTTTTGTTACTTCATATTTTCGTTTTTCATCATCATTCACAATAATCTCCCCTTAACATCATTTGTGATAGACAGCAATTTTATCAGGCATTGTTAAAATAACATGTTTGTCCGAATAGCTTTCACTAATACCTGAATTTATTTGAGCATCGTTAATTTTACTTGAACCATTCAAAGCAACTTGAGCGGTCAATTTATTATGTAAACGAATTTTCTTCTTGGATTTTGTAACTAGTAAGAAGTATTGACTACTATGTTTAGTGGGCGTTAACAATACATGATATTGTTTCATTGAATCAGCACCTACATCTTTTACATAGAACTTATTCAATGTAACAGTGCCAAATAAGTCATTGTCTGAATATTGAGACATGTTTGTTATATCAAATTTAGATTTAATATTTGGATAATCAGAATTTGGTGACAACTTTTTAACCGTTTTAGTATCATCCGATGCATAAACATTTATTGTCGATATGGTTTCTAAACTAGCCGTCGCACTCATTAATATAGCCATACCAGTGATTAATAGTTTGTTATACTTATTCATAATTTCCCCCATAAATATATATTTAATCAGTATAAGTATATCAGAAGGGATGGATTAAAAATCACATTACAGCCATTTTTCTTTTGGCAATGTATTCATATCTCAATGGAATACAGAATTGCTGTAGAAACATAATATAGCTATTGAAGTGGATATCATAATCTTTACAATATTGTAGTAGTAAATCTATGGCTACCTTATTAGCAGCACTTTCAGCATTAATTTTTCCCACACTAGACTTGTCATACATATAGCAAGAATCACCATTAAGCATATGACCAATCTCATGAGCTACCACCATTGGTAGTTCCTTTTGCTTGTACCAATTCGTATTAATAAACATCATGTTACGTTCTGGTATAGCTAAGGAAGGCCAATCAGAATCTATTCCATTAAGTAGTTCGAATCCTATGTGATGATCTAGTGCGTAATTCAGTAAGTAAGTTGTAACATCACTCATATATTATTTTCCCCCGTCTAAGATACGCCTAATCATTTCTAATTCCTCCGGTGGTATTTCTCTACCACCATAACTCATAACAGTGTAATCGTCTTGCATCGCATCTTTGATATCTACTTTCTTAGACTTAGTGTTAACATCCGGATCATCGGTTTTACCCAATAGGTAGTCTACAGATACGTGTAAAACATTAGCAACCTTAGATAGGCTTTCAGTACTAGGCGTTTTAGTTTTCCAATGATATATGGAATTTGTGCCTAAGCCAGCTTTGTCATTTAGTTTTGTTAGGGAATACCCCTGTTCTTTTGAAACTTTTTTAATTCGTTCAAACGTTGTCATAACAATGTTCTCCATAAGTTTGACGAATTTAATTAGCACAAATGCGTAAATACACTTGCAAAATTAGCATTTGTGCGTAATAATTAATTCATCAAGTAATTGAGCAACAAAAACAAACGACCACCGATACAATGCTTTGGCGAGAATTGCGGTAGTAATAGGGTTTAAATTGCTTATTTGGTATGCCTTCATATTAGCACCTGTGCTAATTGAGGTCAATAACTTGATGAAAAAATAACAGTAAAGGGGGAAAAGAAATTGTATTCATATCAAAAGATGAATCCATACCTTTCATACGAAATGTTCTCTGATAAAGATTTAGTTGATCAGCTACTAACAGTGGTAAACAGATCTGGTAAATCATATGAGACAAAAGAAAAAGCACTCCATCTGGTAAATGAAATGCTTTTCTATGAATTAGTTAATTCAAATACACGAGATACTAGTCATCAAGAGAAATCGCAGAAACCTTTTGGATTCTAATCACTAGAAAATCTAAGTGTTTTTCAGTACCAAGTATAGATACATCGTTCAAGATTATAAAATCTTTAGAATTTGAATTTTTAGCACGCATCTCAGAAAACTCTTTTATTAATGGGTTATCAATTTTTTCTAAATCATTTTTCAATGGCAGCCCAGTAACAAAGGTTGAATCAATTCCAATAATTATTCTTTTGTTCTTTTTCAATGCATCTTTTTGAAAAAATGCAACAGAATCTAATATTGAATCGGTCATATTTTTCACCTCGAATATATATGAATTAATCAAATTATAACAATAGAAAGGAGTGAGAAAGATGAATGATCAAAAGTATTGGTTCATGTTAGGAATATCTACCATTCTTTCAATATTTGCTCTGGTGTTAGGCATTCTGCAGTTGATAGGTTAACTTCATAAGGTTCGAAATCGGTTTCAATTTTTACCTCGAATATATGGAATAAACAAATTATAACAATAGAAAGGAGTGAGAAAGATGGAAGAACAAGAAAAAGCTTTAACTACCATTAATAGTCAAAGCTTCAACAAATTTAATTTGGATATATTGATTGATGAGAAACAATCAGAAAAATCAATAAAGGCCCTTAATCAAGCTCTAAAAAGTTCTTTAAAGCAAGTCTAACTAGGTTATCTACACGTTGTTGCTGATAGATGTGTTCAGTATTAAAGGCGATATCCTCTTCACTATCAGTATTTTTTAAAGCAATTTTACCTATTTGATCCATATTATCTTTTGAATCAAATGATTCATTAAATTGCTTTATGAATTCATCAAATTTTTTATCAAATTCTTGTTCAGTCATACTTTTCACCTCGAATATATATGGAATAAACAAATTATAACAATAGAAAGGAGTTGATTACATGCCAGAACAACAATTTGCAAAGGTAGCACATGACATTGAACGATCAATTAAGATTGCATTGCTTAATCGAGATATGACTCAAAAAGAGTTAGCTGAATTGATTCATGCTAATCCACAGCAACTAAATAGAGCTATTAAAGGTGACATGACACCTAAATCACGTGAACTACGTGAACAAGTAGCACGAGTTTTAAATCTATAAAAAAGAGGGAAGTAAATAATGAATAACTTACAGGAGTTTAATTTTAAAGGAAACAATGTACGAACGGTACAAATTGATAACGCACCTTATTTTGTTGGTAACGACATTACAAATACCTTGAAATATAAAAATGGACGTAAAGCCATAAGCGATCACGTTGATGTCGAAGATGTGAGGGAGGAACGAATCGTTACACCCTCTGGTATTCAAAAAATGAAAGTCATTAATGAATCAGGACTTTACAGTTTGATTCTTTCCAGCAAGTTACCAGCCGCAAAAGAATTCAAACGTTGGGTTACATCAGAAGTCCTACCAACTATCAGAAAACATGGTGCTTACTTAACTGATTCCGCAATTGAGCAAACGTTGACTGATCCTGATTACTTAATCAAATTAGCCACACAGCTAAAAACTGAACGCGAAGGCAGATTGATTGCTGAACAACAAGTAGCAGAGGACAGACCAAAAGTTACTTATTATGACAAAGTTCTTGCTAATCCATCATTAGTAACTATAACTATCATTGCTAAAGATTATGGGATGAGTGGTAGAGAAATGAACGCTAAACTTCATGAACTTGGAATTCAATATAAACAAGGTAAAACGTGGTTGCTTTATTCTAAATATCAACATAATGGTTGGACTCATTCAGATACAACGATGGTTAAACGAAAAGATGGAACTGAAAAGGCTGTTTTAAACACTAAGTGGACTCAAAAAGGTCGTTTAGGACTATATGAAGTTCTTAAGCAGCACAATATTTATCCTATGATTGAACAACTTATGGAGGTCTAACCAATGGATAACCTTAAAGGCTGGATATGGGCAATTTTCATAGTATTTTATCCGTTTATTGAAATAGGAATAATAATAATTTTACTTTTGATGATGTTTTTCTTATTTTTTTAAATTCAATAAAAGAATAAGAAGTGTAGTAATTACAGTTACCGCTACTGGAACAAGAATACTTTTTAAAAAGAAAAGAACTAATGTAGTTTTCCAAGATTCAAAAAATTTCATTAACTTAGCAGTTGGACGAAACCCGTATATCCCAGTTGCTGTCATAAAACCAGAAAAAAAACCGTTAATGGAATCAATGTAACCAAGTCTATATAAATATTCCAAATTTAATTGATCATCATATTTTGGAAATTTTTTTCTAATATCAAGTGCATTAGGTTTATTTCCATTTTTGGTTTCAGAAACGATGTAATTCATGATTCTAATAGATGCTATATCTAATTTTTGTTCCATAATTATTTTTCCTCATATTTAGGTTAATTAATAAAATTATAGCATTGAGAAAAAGGAGGTCTAAACAATGGGAGAAATTAGACCAATTGAAATGTTGCTAAGCGAACGACAGTTTCAAATATTGATAGATCAAGTCATTAAAGCTTTAACACGTAAATGGCTACGAACTAAAGACTTACCGAACTATTTAAGCATGGCTGACAGTACGATTCGCAAGAATTTACCAGGGCTACCATTCCATGTAATAGATGGCATCAAGCTTTATGATCCGAATGAAATAGACGATTACATTAAAGATTTATAAAAAAAAAACAAGTGTGGGAGCGAGTTTTATGAGAAGCATATCAATACCAGCAATCGTGTGGGTGCCAGTAGCAATAATTGCGATTGTCAGTTTAACCATATACATGATGATTGGCGATAATTTCAGTAAGTTTTTACATAAATATACAGACTTTTATATGTAAGGAGGGATGTTATGAGTGCATTAAAAAAAGTCATCACAGGAATACATGAGTGGCTTAGAGATTTTGATTTTGACTGGGAAGTAGTAGGAATGATTTTACAAGGAATATCAGTACTTTGCTGGATTGCAGTGGCCGTAATGGAGAGTATTAAATGAAGAAAGAACTAATAGATAGTAGTAAGGAATTCAATGACGATTGGGATAAAGTTAGTCAATATATTATGAAAACATATGAGAAGGAGTTTCATCATTTTCCGAACTCCATTGATCTCGTGGTAAGCGATGGTTCTCAAAGAATTGAAATTCACTTATGAGGAGGTAACCATATGAAAAATAAATTAAGCAAAGTGTTACCAAGCATAATATCGGGAATAATATGGTTGATTTTAGGCTATCTACTAGCCAAATTTACCAAGTAAATAACCAATAACACCAGTTACTGTTCCAGTTATTATTGGATAAAGAATTTTATCCTTCCAATGATTCTTACGTTTTTCAATCGCTTTAGATAATTCATTTTTACCATCTACGGTTAGTACATAAGATGTGGGATACAGTGTCTCTTTATTATCATCCCATTCCATTGTCGCAAGGATTAATTCATCTTTATACATTAAATCTTGAAGTATTTGATTGTTGTAATAGTAGTCCGGATCAGTATTAATACTATTTTCTTTAACTTGTTTTAACAATTTCATTTGTTCTTTAGAAAGCTCCATTATTATCACTTCCTTTCTCAAGGAAAATTATATCAAAGAAGATGAGTACATGGATAACTTCGATGCGTGGCTAAGAAATGAGCCATTGCCAGAAGAAGAATACGACAAAGTAGGTGACTGTGAACCATACGACTACTTAGAGGACGAAAAAATGGAGGAAAACGATGACAGAAATTAATCAAGATGTTTTAGATATCAATGAGGCATTGAACCGATATAAGGACACAAGCGAGTCCGTTGGATATGCTGATGGTTCGATTGCTGAAGTAATGAGTGAACGTGACAATGCTAATAATCTAGACGATAAAGAAGCGTATTCAAATATGATTGAACGTACAGACGCCATGAAAGCAATGATCAAAGACGACCAGGCTAAAGCACGAGAAGACGTCAAACGGGCTTTTGAGCACTACTACTCATAGAAGGGAAGTGAGAGTGTGGTAACAATCAGTGAGCACGTAAATCGTGTAATTATGGCATCCATCCACTACCGCAACAGGCAACTATTGTTTCATTGGATTATGTCTGATCGTAATCGTGAGAAATACCACGAAACTGCTAGAAAATTAAAGCAACAAAAAAACGCCTGTCTGACGGCAATCAGAATGGGCGCATACATTAACTAACATTTAGTTAAATTATACCACAGAAGGAGTACGAAAATGAGCGTTTATAAATTAACAGGAAAATTGTTAGATTTACAAAATCATGCTGATGATATTGATCCCACCACATTTGATGACACTGCTGATTCAATCAAGCTTAACTTAGGCAGTGAATACGATGACGTAATGAATTTAATTACTAATCTCAAATCTGATGTAGATGGAATTGACTCCGAGAAAAAACGTCTTACATTACGAAAAAATGCAATTAACAAAAACATTGCATATCTACGTAACATAATTGCACAAAGTATTAACGCAAGTGGCCAGACTAAGGTTAAAACTGCTAGTCACACTTACAGTGTTCCGGGAACATTCAAATACGAAGTAGTAGTTAATAAAGATACATTACCAAGTTCTTATTTCGTTATGAAACCACAAACTGATAATGCATTGATCAAAGAAGACTTGTTGAAAGGAAAAGTTGTTGGTGACGGTAAATTAGTTAAATCGTTACGAATGACAATTAGATAAATGGAAATAGTAAAAGCAGCAGATATTACTAAAGGAAAAGATTTTTCAGTGTTGATTTATGCACAACCAGGAACTGGTAAGACAACCACTGCTAAGTATTTGCCTGGTAAAACACTTGTAATCGATGTGGATAGAACAACCAATGTCCTATCTGGACTACCAAATATTGATATTGTTTACCTTGATACAATTCATCCAGCAATTAAGACAAAGCAATTGTTGAAAGACATTCATGATAACTACTTAGATAAGTATGACAATATTTTCTTTGATAACCTTTCGGAATTTGAACAATCATGGTTCGGTGAAAAGGCTAATGAAAGTAAAACTAAGTCTGGTAAAGATATGGGAACTCCACAGAAAGGAGATTACAACCAATACACATATTATCTCCACGATATGATTCAGTATATTAACAGTTGGCAAAATGTTAATAAGATTTACACAGCTTGGGAAGGCAATCGAGAAATTATTTCCCCAGAAGGTCAATCGTTCACGCAACTGATTCCTGATATTAGAGAAAAGTCAGTTAATAAAATCATGGGACTTATGAACGTCGTCGCTAGATTAGTTATCAATGATGAGACAAAGAAACGTGGTTACTTACTAGCACCGACACCAGCTTATTACGTTAAGAATCAAATTGATAATCGTTCATTTGCATTACAAGGTGATTTGTTTAAGTGGGGTGAAACAACTGATGACGAAAACACATCTAAAGAGTAAGCATCCACTTTATGGAGTTTGGAATGGAATGAAACAGAGATGCAATAATCCCAATCAAACTAAATATAAAAATTACGGTGCTAGAGGAATTCATTTATGTGAGAACTGGCAAAATAATTTTGAAACTTTCTTCAATTGGTCAATATTAAACGGATATTCGTACGGGTTAACCATTGATCGTATTGATGTGAATGGAAATTATGAGCCAAACAATTGTAGATGGGTCAGTCAAAAAGTACAGCAAAACAATAGAAGTAACAACCATTTAATTACAGATGAGAATGGAGTTACAAAAACCTTAGCAGAATGGGCTGATAGTGCAAAAGTAACCGAAGTGGCTTTGGCTAGAAGAATTAAAAACGGAATGAGTGTTAATGAGGCTATAACAAAAGGCAATTTGCATCCAAAGTTTATAACTATTAATGGCGAAACACACAACTTAAAAGAGTGGGGAGCTATAAAGGGATATAGACGGGGACTGATACCCTCAAGAATTGAACGTGGTTGGAATCCCGTAAAAGCAGTGTTAACACCACCACGTAAAGGCAATTATGTTCATTCTTAGAAACTATCAAAACAAACTGATCAATGACTTAAAGAATTCCTTAGTTCACGGTAATCACAATGTAGTGGTTCAATCCCCAGCTGGTTCAGGTAAGACAGTAACAATGGCTGCTATTGCTAAGAGTGCTACTGACAAGCACAACAACGTTCTATTCGTTGTTCATAGACGAGAGATTGTTGAACAAGTTAAGCAGACGTTTAAAGCATACGGAGTTGATATGACTCTCTGCTATGTGGGTATGGTGCAGACAGTAACAAGGCGATTGGAAAAATTAGACAAACCGCAGTTAATTCTTGTTGATGAATGTCACCATGCACTAGCTAAATCATACACTCGAATATTTGATTATTTTAAGCAAGCTAACGTTGTGGGATTCACAGCTACACCTATTAGATTATCCGGACAAGGATTATCAAAAGTGTTTGATGATTTAATACTAGGTCCACAGATTGATTGGTTAATTGATAATAATTTCTTGGCGCCTTATGAATACTATTCAGTCAAGTTAATTGATGATAAGAAATTGAAGAAAAATTCAACTGGAGATTTTAGTTCTAAATCTATGGATAGTGCATCTAAAAATATTATCTATGGGGATGTCATCAAAACATACAAGCGAGTCGCTAGCAATACTAAAACTATCATCTATACACACAACGTTGAATCAAGTATCAAGGTCGCAAAGGAATTTAATGATGCCGGTTTTAAAGCATTACAAGTTGATGGTAAGACACCAAAAGATAAACGCAAGCAAATCATGGATGATTTTAGAAGTGGCAAAGTAACAATCCTGGTCAATGCTGAGCTATACGGTGAGGGTGTGGACGTTCCAGATTGTCAAACAGTAATAATGCTACGTCCCACCGAATCGCTATCACTATTCATCCAACAATCAATGCGTTGCATGAGATATCGTCCAAATAAAACGGCAACGATTATTGATCACGTTGCAAACTATACAAGATTCGGATTACCTGATACTCCTAGAAAATGGAGCTTAGAGGGACGAGACAAGAAGAAAAATAGTGGGAATAGTTCAATTGCTATCAGAACATGTCCACATTGCTTTGCCGTAATATCAGCAGCTTATAGCACTTGTCCCATATGTGGCTATGAAATTGGAGTAGAGAACAAAGAATTAAAAGTAGACAAGTCAGTGAAAGTTGAAAAAATTGGTAAAGATTTTCACTTTAAAACTGATTATGAAAAGGTCCGATACAGCAAGATGGACCCGAAAGATGCAACGAGTTTTAGAGATTTACAGAAGATTGGCAAAGCCCGTGGTTATAAGCCTGGTTGGTCATTCTTTCAAGCAAAGGTACGTGGATTCGTACATCAATAACAAAGGAGACAAATTAAATGTCCAGAATAGATATAGAGAATGGGGTAAAAATCGGGTATGAAGTACTTAGTGAATATCCATCCGATGGCGACAGCTGTTTAACTGAAATTACAATAGATAGTGATGGCGGAAATTTTGGGTCATACGTTGATTCAAAAGGAAAAACACATTTAGTATTTCGCGGAACAATAGAATTTGAAAATTTGCGTGATGGATTAAAGTTCATTCTTAATAAATTAAACGATCAATATAACGGGGGAAACAATTAAATGTCATTTATCAAAACAAATTACTCAAAGAACCAAGAAAAGAAATATACACCGCTGCCAACAGGCGATTATGAAATGATTATCGAGTCAGCACAAGAAAGAGCAACTAAGAACGGTGCGGAATCACTTCAATTAAAACTAGTTGTTCGTAACGATCTTGATGGTGCAAGTGAATTGCAAAAGAAACATCATAACCGAAGCGTATTCATGGATAACTGGAAACGTAAAGCAACCAATCAATACGATATGCAAGGTTTCCAATATATCTTAGACGCTTGCAAGATTCCAGAAGGTACAGATATTCCAGATGTTCAGTCTTTCATGGATATCATTTCAAGAAAGCCGGTACTTGTTCATGTTGAAAAGACAACCGATACGTACAACGGTAAAGAACGAGAAATCAATCAAATTGCACCATGGGGAATCAGTCAAACTAAGTTCCCAGACGTTCAACACAAATTTAAAGATCCTAACCCAGTAAATGAGAAAGCACCGGAAGTGTCAGACAGCGACCTTCCATTCTAGGAGGTAACTAATGGCAGAGAAGTTAGTAACAAACTATGACCAAATACCACAAGAAATACGCGACTTAAAACAATGGGGACTATTCAAACTAAAGTGGGTTCCCGAACGTCAGAAAAATACTAAAATTCCTTACAACGCTATCAATGGTGAAAAAGCCCAGAGCAATAATGCAGACACGTGGACCACTTTTGATCAAGCTAGAGCAGAGTTGGAATTGAATAAGGATTTTGACGGATTGAGTTTCTTTTTTGCTAACGGATATGCCGGAATTGATATTGACCATGTGGAAGACGACATTCTCAGATACAGACAAGGTGACTATGAAGAAAACATCGTTGCAGAGTTCATGAACGCCACCAGATCGTATACAGAAATCAGTCAATCAGGCGCAGGAATTCACATCATTATCAAGGGTGAGATACCTGGGAGCAGAAGACGTAAGAATAACATTGAGATGTACGATAATGGTCGTTTCTTCGCTCTCACAGGCAATAGTTTTGGTAGTAGTAAAACTATAAGCAAAGCTAATATAAACGCTCTGTACGACAGATATTTAGCTGAGAAGAAGATTGTTCCACTAAGAACTTCCACAGATTTAGAGCCTAATAATCTATCGGAATTCGAGATCATTAAAAAGGCTATCGATAGTAAAAGCGGTCAGAATTTCAAAGCTCTAATGTATGGCGGTTGGGAACCACTATATGGCTCTCAATCAGAAGCGGACTTGGCACTAGCAAACTACCTAGCATTTTGGACTGGTAGAGATTTTGGAAAGATGGATGCTATATTCCGTCAATCGGTATTGTATCGAGAGAAGTGGGACGAGAAACACGGTAAAACTACATACGGCGTAGCAACTCTGAACAAAGCTATCAATGATACAAACAATGTTTTCACCAATCCTGAACATAGAACAGTTAAACATTACAACCTTGAATTCATGAAAGAACCTGACAAGGAATTGCCAAGACGTTCATGGGACGATACCGGTGAAGCCGATAGAGTAATTGATCAGTTTGGTGATTTAATTAAATACTCTTATATCAACAAGTGCTGGTACATATTCAATGGCAGTTATTGGGAAGTTGACCAATCAGGCAAGATACATCAATTAATTGATGCTATGACAGAAAGCATTGGAAAAGAAAAAATTGAAATCCCAGCTAATGCAGAGGAAAAAGAAGAAGCTGCTATCAAAAAAGCATTCGATAAATTCGTTAAGCACTCACGTAGTAATTCAGCTAAAAAGGCTGTCATGGACGAATTAAAACACAGAGTGCCAGTCGCACCGAATGAGTTTGATATTGATAAAACACTATTAAACGCAAGTAACGGTTATATCGATTTAGCAAGTGGAGAGCTACATGACCATGATATAAATAAATTGTTTAGCAAAGAAGCGAATGTAGAGTATTCCGATAAAGCAAGTTGTGATGAATGGATTAAGTTTTTAGATCAAATATTCGACCACAATCAAGAACTAATTGATTACGTTCAAACGGCTGTCGGATATTCAATGACTGGTTCAATCAAAGAACAAATTATGTTTATCCTTTACGGGAATGGTCGAAATGGTAAGTCAGTATTCCTAGAAACGATCAGCAATATTTTAGGAACATATGCAAAGACTATTCAAGCAAGTTCAATCATGGTCAAGCAAAACTCTGGTGGTCCGAATTCGGACATTGCCAGACTGGCGGGAGCTAGACTGGTAACCAGTTCTGAACCAAATGAAGGTTTAAGAATGGACGAAGGATTAGTTAAGCAATTGACTGGTGGAGATAAAGTTGTAGCACGTCAATTGTACGGTAAGGAATTTGAGTTTGAACCTGAATTTAAACTCTGGTTAGCAACTAACCACAAGCCTATTATCCGTGGTACTGACGATGGTATATGGAGACGTATCAGATTGATTCCATTTACGGTGCAGATTCCTGATGATCAAGTTGATAAAGACTTGAAGTACAAATTAGCTCGTGAATCAATTGGAATACTCAACTGGGCTGTTGACGGAGCATTGAAGTGGCAACAACATGGCCTCCACACTCCAAGAGTGATAGAGAGTGCAAGTGAAGGTTATCGTGAAGAAATGGATGTATTAAGTCAGTTTGTATCAGAATCATGTGATACAGGTACCGAATACACGATAAACGCTAGTCAGTTATACAAACTTTATAAGTCATGGGCTGAAGACAACGTTCAATATCAAATGAGTAATACGAAGTTTGGTAGAGAAATGACTAATCGCTTTAAGAAAGTTCATACCCGTGCAGGAGCAATATACAAAGGACTAAAAGTTAAAAGTGACACCAGATTGAACTGGATGGATCAAAAATAAATATGTGACGGGATTGTGATGTGTATGTTTCACAGGCTATCGGTTGGTACTGTAAGTGTTTCACAGCTATATATATACTGTGACGGGTTACTTCTTTAAAAGTAATAAAGAAAATAATATATATATATATATAAGAAACACGTATATATAAGCATAGAATAAAAAGTTTTTGAGTCACCCGTCACATATAAAAAAATATGGTCTGAAACCTTACAGCCGTAAGGCTCGTGGACGTTTGACTACCCGTCACTAAACACGTCACATTTGAGGTGATTTTATAAATAAAGCAGAAGAACACGAAATTCAGTCACAAATTATGATTGATGTAAGTAAACATCACTGTCATATCTTTAGAACTAATACAGGTACCGTGGAGATGAAAAGGGGCGGATATTTCCGTGCTGGACCACCCAGCGGTTTCCCAGACTTAACTGGATTTAAAGATAGCAATGGAAAAATATTCTTTATAGAAGTAAAGCGACCGAGTGGCCGTGCACGTGAAGATCAGAAACAGTTTCATTACATGTTAGCTAATCATGGGATTATTCACGGTATAGCACGAAGTTCAGAAGATGCATTGAAAATAATAGATGAGGAGCTGGTCGGGTATGGATTCGAATCATAATGATTGTGGAGGAAATAGAAAATGACTAATTCGGTAATAAAGATGGTTCAAGCTATTGAAGCTGATTATGGGACAGTTAACTGCAAAGAAGCTTCCAATGATCCTCGCTTGAAAGCATTACAAAGACGTTTCTCTGATCCGATTGAGCATCCCAAGAAGGTATATAAAAGTGACCGACTACGTAAGGCACAACGACTACTTGATAATACCAACCTTCCTAAATATAAAATTGCTGAAAAGGCTGGTTATAACAAAGATTATTTTGGAGCATTATGTGTAGATGGCTTCCTGGATGATAGCAAGTGGTATATCAATCGAAAACACCTTCATAATTATAAATATTTTTGTGATGACAAACTAATTGCCGAAGGCACGATTAATCAAATAGCTATGAAGCTAGGCAAAAGTCCCAGTACAATTCGTGGATGTACATTAAGCAGCTATAAAAAATACAAGCATGAACATGTTTACAAATTAGTAAAAGTTAAATAAGGAATGAGAGAGAGGAATAACAATGAATAAAGACATTGACAAGTATTTAAAGTGTATTTACACCATTCGATACGGCTATGAGGTGGAAAAATGAAATTAGTAAAAGAATTTATTCCTGATCAAGCAATTTGGGCTGAGACTAATGTTTTGAATAAAGTTAATGATTTTTGTAAGCAAAATAGCGTTGCCGATATCATT
>NZ_MYFM01000008.1:0-163304 GCF_002179915.1 Companilactobacillus bobalius | reverse complement strand
TTTCTCCATGTTTGATTGGGTTTGGTCGCTTAAATCTTAACATGAGAACAGTGATGTTCTTTTTTTATTTTCTAGAGATTAAAAAACTGGTATTGATTATTCATCAATACCAGAAAGTATAGAACTATTAAAATATGCATATCGCCTATTAATTTAACTAATTACTTCTTTTTTTGTGATGCTTTCATAGTACTCATTAACTGGTTAAGTTTCTTTTGTGATGGTTTTTGTCCCATTTGAGCCATCATTTGCTTAATCATATCTGCACTGATTGGTGGATTGTCTTGGAAGTACTTCTTCATATACCATCTGGCAATAAAGAATCCACCAACTAAACCGATTAATAAGGCTAGAATACCAACGATTATTGTTGTTCCCATTTATGTTTCACCCTTTCCATACATCTATTAATATTACAAAAAAATCACTCTAATTGAAAGCACTAATCGTCACGTAAACCTTTTTTACGTTGAATTTCTCTAACTTTCTCCGGTGTGACTTCATTTCCTTGCTTATCAAACACTCGTGTCATTTCAAGTTGAGATCTAAAACTAGCACGGAAATTCTTCAAATATTCTTTTCTAAGTTCGGCTTGTTGATCTTCTTCTTCTTTGGTAATAGTTCCATCTTTAGCCTTATGAGCTAATTTATTAATTTTTTTGAGCAATTCTTCTTGTTCGTTCATAATTTTAACTCTCCCCATTATATCGAACACTTGTTTGAACTTGCATTCATATTTTGATACAATCTAATTAAGATATTAACAATGAGGTGTTCTAATGTCAAAAGCTGAAGGCTCTAAACAGTCACAAATTTTACAATGTATTTATGATTATTTAGACGAGCATGGATATCCGCCAACTGTCAGAGAAATCTGCGAAGCTGTAGACTTATCATCTACATCAACGGTACACGGTCATCTATCTCGTCTTGAGAAAAAAGGTTTCATTCAACGTGACCCTACTAAGCCTAGGGCAATCGAACTTACCGGTGCGGGTTTGAATTCCATCGGTATTAAGTCAAAACAAATTCCTATCCTCGGTACTGTTGCCGCTGGACAACCAATTACAGCTGAACGTAACCCTGATGGATATTTCCCAATTCCACCTGACTTAAATCGTGATTCTGGCGAATTATTTATGCTCGAAATTCACGGAGAAAGTATGATCAACTGTGGTATTTACGATGGCGACCATGTCATAGTACATGAACAAAACTTTGCTAACAATGGTGAGATCGTTATTGCCATGACTGAAGACATTGAAGCCACATGTAAGAGATTCTATCAAGAAAATGGACATTACCGCCTACAACCTGAAAACGATACAATGGATCCAATTATCTTAGATAACGTAGAGATACTTGGTAAAGTTGTTGGATTATATCGTTCACAAATTTTTTAAATCAATCACTCCTTTTGGGGTGATTTTTTTATTATTATCAGTAATTTCTTCTATAATAGAAAGTAATTTAACTACGAGGGAGAAATTATGACTGAATTCTATCTCATCCGCCATGGACAAACTAAAGCTAACGTGATGAAAATGAAACAAGGTAACATCAATACTGAAATGACTTACTTAAATGAACACGGTCAACAACAAGCCCAAACTTTGGCACAAAATTTTGACATTAGTTTTGCTGATCGTATTATCTGTAGTCCTTTAAAGCGTGCCCAACAGACAGCTGCCGTCTTAAATAAAGAAGCTAATCTACCAATCTCTTATGATAAAAGATTGGTGGAAATATCTTACGGTCAATGGGACGGACAAAAGAATGCCGACTTAAAAAAGATTCATCCTGATGCTTACAATAAATACTGGAATGACGTTCTACCTTTTTACACTAAGTATGCCACTGATGGAGAACGCTTTGAGGACGTTGTTAAACGGGTACACAGCTTTTTAGAAGACGCTCTAAGTAAATCCCCCAATGACAAGCTTATCTGCGTTACACACGGCTTTACTGTTAAAGCAGCAGCTTTAGACGTTCTGAAACCTCAAGATATGATGAGTATTCCCGAACCTCGAAATACTAGTGTCACTAAAATTGTCGCTACCCCAGAAGATCAGAAGTTTTATTTAGAATATTTTAACCAGATTTTTAACTAATTTGATTGCAAAAAAATAAACCATCATTGAATTATAAAATTCAACCTGATGGTTTATTTTTTGAAGTTTAGTTGCCATTAAATGTATTAAATTAGATGTCGCGACGACGTTCCTTAATACGAGCAGCCTTACCTGTACGAGCACGTAGGTAGTAAAGCTTGCTACGACGTACACGACCATGTCTGATAACTTCAACTTGTTCTACACGAGGTGTGTTCAATGGGAATGTTCTTTCAACACCAACACCATTACTCATCTTACGTACAGTGTATGTAGCACTGATACCTGAGCCATGTCTCTTAATTACAACACCTTCGAATAATTGAATACGTTCACGAGTACCTTCAACAACCTTAGCATGTACACGAATAGTGTCACCGCTACGGAAGTCAGGAATGTCAGAACGTAATTGTTCTTTTGTAATATCTTGAATTAATTCATTCATGAATAATTTCTCCCTAATTCGACACTCTTATATATCTCTGACATACAGCGGAATATCGTTAATATGTGTCCAAACACTCTTAATATGATACTTTATTTGGACGAACTTGTAAACTATATATTTTGACGAATTTTTCTGAGAATCTTCTCTTCCTCATCCGTCAGCTTTGCAGTTTCCAATAAATCTGGTCGACGTTCCAAGGTTTTTTTCAAGGCTTGAGTCAATCTCCAAAGACGAATCTTTTCGTGATCACCACTTGTCAAAACCTCTGGAACCTTCTTACCACGGAAATCAGCCGGTTTAGTATACTGTGGATACTCTAACAGACCATTTGAAAACGATTCTTCCTCAGCGGAGAATGAATTACCTAAAACTCCAGGTACAAAACGCAATGTTGCGTCAATCATACTCATAGTTGGTAATTCTCCACCGGTTAAAATATAGTCACCAATTGAAACTTCATCTGTAACTAGATCCTTAACACGCTCATCAAAACCTTCATAGTGTCCACAAATAAAAACTAATTGATCTTCTTTAGCAAAGTCACGTGCCATTTTTGTGTTGAAAGTTTTACCGGCTGGATCAAGTAAAACTACTCGTTTGCGACCCGGCTTTTTTGTTTCAACATAATTCATAGCATCATAAATTGGTTGAGCTTGTAAAAGCATACCTGCTCCACCACCGTAAGTTGTATCGTCAACAT
This sequence comes from Companilactobacillus bobalius, assembly GCF_002179915.1. NCBI lineage: Bacteria > Bacillati > Bacillota > Bacilli > Lactobacillales > Lactobacillaceae > Companilactobacillus > Companilactobacillus bobalius. Next base: position 160,045 of record NZ_MYFM01000008.1, on the reverse strand, counting down.
GATGTTGCTTATTTGTCGTATAATCACGAAAATCAACTACATCAATATTAACAAGTCCCTTTTCTTGAGCTTTACCAATCAAAGATTCATTTAAAGCCTGAAACATTCTTGGAAAAATGCTTAAAATTGTAATATCCATTAATCTATCAATCCATCCGGTATTTCGACTTCAACAACTTGTTTGTCGAGGTCAACATTCTTAACAACATCTTCAATATAAGGTAACAAGACTTCCTTATACTTAGTTCCTTTTACGACCCAAACATCATTTGGACCTAATTCCATAATCTCAGTAATCTTTCCAATTTCACCAAGGTCTTTGTCTACTACTTGCAAACCAATGATCTGCTTATAAAGAAATTCACCTTCATTTAATTCGGAAGTTAACTCACCACTAGCAAAAAGCTCTGATTTAACATACTTTTCAACATCGTTGATGTTGTCATATCCCTTTATTTTCAAAAGGATAAAATTCTTATGTTTACGAGCTGACTCTACCGTGAACTCTTCACTAGAATTATTCTTTTTAAAGACTAATTTTGAACCCGTTTTGAAACGATCTTCTGGAAAATCTGTAATTGGAACGACTTTTAATTCACCTTTAATACCATGCGTATTGACGATAGTACCAACTCGATATAATTTTTCGGTCATTTTTCCTCCGTGATAAATAAATAGGACCCTGACAAAACATCGTTTTATCTGGTCCCATCAAAATAACTATTTTGTAAACTTGCTTTCATGGAACTTTTGCATAATACCATGTTGTTTCAACAAGTGACGAACTGTATCTGAAGGTTGTGCACCTTTGTTCAACCATTCAACGATCTTGTCATCATCAAGTTTGATTTCTTCTGGTTGTGAGATTGGGTTGTAGTAACCAACTTGTTCGATAAAGCGGCCATCACGTGGTGAACGTGAATCTGCAACAACTAATCTATAAAATGGGCGTAACTTGCTACCCATACGTTTCATTCTAATTTTAACTGACATATGTTTGTTTCCTCCTAAATACTTAACTTTGTTAGTATACACAAAAAAGAGAGTGGTGTAAAGTTTTTTTCTTTACACCACTCTCTTTTTTATGTTTCTTACTTTTTTAATAACCAATGTTCTATGTTGAATAGTGGAAACGAGCTGCGTAGGCCAATTTCTTCCGGTTTGCTACAGTTCTGAAATTGCCCGCACAGTACGCGCGCGATTCCAGAGCTTAGGCAAATCCTCGGAAATTCCCAGGCCTACTGCGCTCTCTATGATTTGAATCGTTTAATCTTCTTTAAGCGTTTCTTCTTACGTTTCTTACTCTTACGGACCATTGAATGCATTGCCATCTTACCTAGACGTCCTTGCATACCATTGCCCATAAGTTGATCCATTCCGGCCATGTTACCTTTGCTCATTTTGTTCATCATGTCTCGTGACTGTTTGAACTGTTTGATCATTCGGTTAACATTTTGAATGCTTTGGCCTGATCCTTTAGCGATTCTTCTTCTTCTTGAAGGATTCAACAAATCGGGATCTTCTCGTTCTTTTGGTGTCATGGAATAAACTATTGCCTTTAAATGCGCAATATCTTTTTCACCAATATTGATATTGGCTAAAGCAGGATTATTGGCCATTCCTGGAATCATCTTCATGATTTCATCCAAAGGACCCATTTTTTGAATCTGATCCATTTGATCAATAAAATCGTTAAAGTCAAAACTATTCTCTCGAATCTTTTCGGCTACTTCTTTAGCTTGTTTCTCATCATAATCTGACTGAGCTTTCTCAATCAAGGTCAACATATCACCCATACCAAGGATACGGTTAGCCATACGATCAGGATGGAAAACATCTAATTGATCTAATTTTTCACCTTGTCCAATAAACTTAATTGGTTTACCAGTAACGGAACGAATTGAAAGTGCAGCACCACCACGGGTATCACCATCTAACTTAGTTAGAACAACACCAGTGATATCCAATTGCTCATCGAATCCGGCAGCTACTTTAGCAGCTACTTGACCAGTCATAGAATCGGCAACAAACAAAATTTCATCTGGATGAGCTAATTCTTTGATACGTGTCAATTCTTCCATCAATTGCTCATCGATTTCCAAACGTCCAGCTGTATCAATAATTACATAATCATTTTTGTTCTCGTCAGCAACTTTTAAACCATTACGAACAATATCAACAGGATCATGTTCTGTTCCTTCATCGTATACAGGCACATCCAATTGTTGTCCAATAGTCTTTAACTGTTCAACAGCGGCTGGACGATAAACATCCCCAGCAATAAAGAGTGGTCGAGCCTTTTTATCATTTTTAAGATAATTAGCTAATTTACCAGCTGTTGTAGTTTTACCAGCACCTTGCAAACCAACCATCATGATAATTGTTGGTATATGAGCCGATTTATTTAACGGAACAGCTTCTTGTCCCATTAACTTAGTTAACTCTTCATCAACAATTTTGATAACTTGTTGTGAAGGTGTCAAACTGTCCATTACTTCGGCACCTAAAGCACGTTCTCTGACTGTCTTAACGAAACTCTTAACAACGTCAAAGTTAACATCAGCTTCAAGTAAAGCCATACGTACTTCACGCATTACTTTACGAATATCTTCATCAGAAAGCTTTCCCTTACCCTTTAAGGTTGAGAAAACTTTTTGTAGACGTTCGCTTAATCCTTCAAAAGCCATATTCTTCTCCTATTAATTTTCATTTATTTTTAAAATTCTTTGTACTAAATCTAAAAGTTCTTTATCGTTGGAATATTTTTTTTCGACTAAGGTTTGCAAAGTATCAGCAATATCATCAATCTCAGTTGTCTTTTTAATTAATCCTAATTCCTGTTCAAAAGACTCCAATGAATTAACAGTACGATGTAAATTATCCAAAACTGCTTGTCGTGAAACTTCTAACTGTTCAGAAATTTCACTAAGTGAAAAATCTTCAACATAATAAAGTTCAACATAGCGGCTCTGTTTCTTAGTTAATAAAGAATGATAAAAATTATACAACAGATTCACGCGTGTGGTTTCATCTATCTTCATTTTATTTATTTGAAGCTCCAACAATTAGTTCCTTAAATAGTCCGTAAATGAACTTCTCAGGATCAAAGTCACGTAAATCGTCCATTTGTTCTCCCAAACCAACTAATTTCACAGGAATATGTAACTCATTACGGATAGCCAAAACAATTCCACCTTGAGAACTACCATCAAGTTTTGTCAAAACAATACCTGAAACAGCAGTGGTCTCATTAAACTGTTTAGCTTGACTTAAAGCATTTTGTCCAGTTGAACCATCCAACACCAACAATACCTCTTGTGGTGCATCTGGCAATTCACGAGTAATAACACGCTTGATTTTTTCCAACTCACGCATCAAGCCTTCTTTATTTTGCAAACGTCCAGCTGTATCAACTAATAAGATGTCAAAATCCTCTTCTACGGCCCTTTGGACAGCATCATAAACAACCGAAGCTGGATCAGTATGTGCTTTGCTTGCTTGAACAGGTACGTTAACACGTTTACCCCATTCTTGAAGTTGCTCAATCGCACCGGCTCTAAAAGTATCACCTGCAGCAAGTAAAACTTTTTTGCCTTCTTGTTGATATCTATGTGCTAATTTACCGATTGTAGTTGTTTTACCAGCACCATTAACACCAACGAATAGAAAGACAGTCGGTGTTTTATCAGTACTGAACTTCAAAGTATTATCTTCGTTCTTACCTTCTTCACCATACATATCAACTAATTTCTTAACAATAACGTTAGAAACATCAGAACGTTTCTTAGCATTCTCAAGTTTTACTTCTTCACGTAATTCGTCAGAAATACGCATTGCCGTTTCATAGCCAACATCTGATTCAATTAATAATTCTTCCAAATCATCGAAGAAATCTTCATCAACACTTCTAAAATTAGCTAAAAAACGATTAAAACGAGCACTGAAGGAATTACGACTCTTTTTCAAACCCTCATCATATTCTTTAACATCATCTTTTGGTTCGGATTCCGGTTCAGATTTATCTTCAGCATCTGATTCAACATCCTCTGATTCTTCAGATTTAGTCTCCTCTTCTACTTCAGTATCCTCAGAAATAGTTGCTTCCTCAGGTTGTGTCTCTTCTGTTTCAGGTTCTGACTCTACTTCTACTTCATTTTCAGTTGAGTCTACAGGTTCAGATTTCTTTGGTTCTACGGACTCCTTAACTTCTGGTATTTCTATTTGAGGCTCTTCTTGTTCAAGTTGAACTTCCTCAGGTTCTTTTTCAGCTTCCGTTTCCTTTGGTTCTGGCTCTAATTCTGAATCTGATTTTGGTTCAGGTTCTGATTCAGATTCTGGCTCTTGTTCTACCTTAACCTCTGGAGTGGATTCTTCAGTTTCCTTAGGTGTTTCCTCTGTTTTATCGGAATCATCAGAAGTTTTGCTGGATTCAACACTTTGGTCAGGTTCTTTTTCAGCTTCTGGAGCTTTTTCTTCTAATTTTTCATCTTTAGAATCGTCTTTTCCAGTAAAAGCTTTTTTAATACGATCAAATAATCCCATAATTAACTCCTTATTTTTTGACTTCGACAGACAACATACGTGATACACCAGATTCTTCCATGGTTACTCCATACAAACGGTTAACATTCATCATGGTTCCCTTACGGTGAGTAATCACAATAAATTCTGTATTGTCATCATATTGATTCAAGTAATTGGCAAAACGATAAACGTTAGCATCATCAAGTGAAGCTTCAACTTCATCCAAAATGCAGAATGGCACTGGTTTTACTTTGATAATGGCAAACAACAACGTAATAGCTGTTAGAGCCTTTTCACCACCGGATAACAAGCTTAAACGTTGGAACTTCTTCCCTGGTGGTTGAGCAATAATTTCAATTCCCGTTTCCAAAAGATTATCTGGCTCAGTTAGTACTAATTTAGCACGGCCACCAGCAAACATCTCTGGGAAAATGTCTTCAAAAGCATTTGCAACTTCATCAAACGTCTTTTTGAATCTAGTTGTTACTTCTTTATCCATTTCTGACATTGTATCTAATAATTGTGCTCGGGCCTTTAATAAATCGTTTTGTTGCTGTGTTAAAAATTCATATCTATCTTTTACTTTATCATATTCAGCGATGGCCGATAAATTAACAGTTCCTAACTCATCAATTCCCATCTTAAGTAAACGAGCTTCTTTTTGTAGTTGTTCTGGATCATAGTCGCCTTTATTCAATTCAACTAATGAAGCTTCATAGGTCAATTGATAATCTTGAGAGAGAATATCCAAGCGGCTATCAATTTCATTAGAAAGCTTTGTATTCTTGATTGCCAACGTCTCTTGTTGATCAGAGGCATTCTTTTGTAAGTCAAAATTACGTTGAGCCTTTGCATTCAACTGTGTAGACAATTCTTGTTGTTCCTGACGTTTAGCTTTCAAATCAGTCGCGTTATCTTGAAGTTCTGTGATTGTTTGTTTCAATTGATTGATCTTTTCTTTTACTTCTGAATTACTTAACTGTAATTTATCTTTTTCAGAATTCAAATCTTTCAATCGTTCTTCAACTTCTGTTACTTGTTGACTAAGACTAATAGTACTTTCTTTCAAATCGTTATTCTGAGCCAACTCACTCTCGTGTTTACTCTGAACAACCGCCAATTTAGTTTGCAAACTCTGTTCATTTTCATTGATTGAACTCAATTCACTATCAAAGTCAGCCAAGATTTGTTCTTTTTGTTTAATTTCATCCTGTACTTGAGAAATTTTATCCTTGATATCATTGGCTAATTGTACTTGTTTTTCCAAGTCAGAATTTAATTCTGATTCTTCAGTCCGATTCTTAGAAAGACTGTACTGCATAACATCCAAACGTTCTTTAAAATATTTCTCTTCATTTTGATAAGTTGACATTGAGTTTTCTAATTGATTCTTTTCCTGATTAAAGCTAGCTAATTTTTCATCAGCTGTCTTCTTTTCAGCATTTAAGCCAATCAATTTTTGACGTAAATCTTGAACAGTCTTTTGCTTTTGATCAAGTAAAATTTCCTTTTTAGACAATTCAGTCGTCAAGGCCGTCAAATCATCTTTTCTTGTCAAAATATTAGAATTAATTCTTCTTTGTTGACCACCAGTTAATGAACCACCCGCATTGACCACATTACCGTCTAAAGTAACGACACGATACTTACGACCTACCGCAGCTGAAATTCTAGTAGCTGCGTCAATATTCTCAGAAACTAATAGATTACCCAAAATATTCTTTACAATATTTTCAACTTTACCATCATATTCAATCAAGTCACTAGCGACCCCAACAAAACCTGCGATTGCTTGGGCTTTGTTCAAGTCATTAGCATAAATGCTGCGTGGTTTGATGATGTTTAAAGGCAAGAAAGTAGCTCGACCACCACGACTTTGACGTAGAAAGGCAATTGCTTGTTTAGCTGAGACTTCATCTTCAGTAACGATTGATTGCAATTGATTACTTACGACCGTCTCAACAGCCAATTGATATTCTTTAGGCACTGAAATCAACTCAGCGATGGCACCAACAATTCCGGTTAGCTTGGATTGATTGTTCAAGACATTTTTAGCACCTTCAAAGAAACCAGCATGTTCTTGTTCCATGTTCTCTAGAACTTTTTTACGTGCTTTGATTTCTTGAAGTCCTTCTAAGACATTTAGATAATTGCGATTCTCTTGCTTTCCAGTCTCAGTTACTTGGTCAATTTCCTTAGCTAAAGTCTGATCATGTTCAATTAAAGATTTATTATCGGTAACTAAAACCTTAACTTTAGCCTCTACTGCCTGACGTTTCTCTTTTGATTCAGTTAAATCATTATTAATCGACTGGATCTGTTGATTTTGATCACTGATTTGAGCTTGAATTCGATCCAACTGTTTCTGTGAGAAATTTTGTTCATTATTGTTAGAAACTTGTTCTTGCAATAAATCTACATATCGGTCACGAAGATCACTAATATTTTTTTCAATGTCAGCTGGCGTTTTCTGTTTTAATTGTTGAACATCTTCCAATTGCTTTTGAAAATCAGCAATCTGTGCTTCACAATCAGCTAACTTTTGATTAGAATCAGTTAATTTCTTCTCATTAATTTCTTTTTGTTTCTTTAAATCATCTAACTGTTTCTTTAAAGAAAGTTGGTTAGTCGAATTGAAACCACTACGTTCATCCGCTACGGCTACTTTACCGTTATACACTTCGAGTGTGCGGGTATTCTCAACCAATTTAGTCTGATTCTCATCAATTTTTTGCGTCAAATCATTGATAGCAGCATTGTTATCTTCAACTTGTTTATTCGCAATTTTTACTTCTTTAGCAATGTTTTGAGCACTTAACTTAACTTCACGCAATTCCTTATCAATTTGATGCTTTTGAGCCGACAAATTTCTAATTTCAATTGTTAAGATTTTTTGATAAATGCTGTCATACTTACTCTTTTGTTCTTGATAATCGCGAGCAATACTAGCTTGCTCTTTCAAGGGTTCAACTTGCTTAGATAGCTCAGAGACAATATCCGAAACACGATGTAAATTATCAGTTGTTTCGGACATTTTATTCTCAGCTTGTTGTTTCTTCTGTTTAAAAAGCGAAACACCCGCTGATTCTTCAATAATGGTTCTTCTTTCAACCGGTTTACTATTAAAAATAGCTTCAACACGACCTTGAGAAATAATGGAGAATGATTGTTTCCCCATCCCCGAATCCATAAATAATTCCGTAATATCACGTAAACGACACTGTTTATTGTTAATTAAAAATTCTGTATCACCATTTCTAAATAGACGACGACAAATAACAATTTCATCTTGTGACGATTTTAATTCGTGATTACGATTATCAAATTCTAAAACAACTTCCGCCCGATTCATTTGGGGACGTGTTGCACTACCAGCAAAAATCACATCGACCATTTTGTCTCCACGTAGGCTTTTTGCTGATTGTTCACCCATTACCCAACGAATGGCCTCTGTGATATTTGATTTTCCACTCCCGTTGGGTCCGACGATACCAGTGATTCCACTCGTAAAGTCAATCTTTGTCTTGTCAGCAAAAGATTTAAACCCATTGATCGTTAACGATTTTAATGGCATAAACTAAACTCCTACTATAATTCCTCTAATGCTCTTTTGGCTGCCATTTGTTCGGCGTGCTTCTTACTGTATCCAAGACCCTTGGACAAGATTTTACCATTAGCAATTAATTCTACTTTAAATTTCTTATCGTGATCTGGACCTTCTTCATCGATCACTTTATAATCAATTTCTACTTCACCAGATTGTTGTAATTTCTCCTGTAAATGAGTCTTAAAGTCTGTATCCTCGGAGAATTCACCTGAATCAATATGTGGATAAACAACTTTTTTCAAGAATTCATTTACAACTTCATTACCTTGGTCCAAATACAAGGCACCATTGAAGGCTTCAAAGATATCTTCCAACAATGTATGTCTTTGACGTGCGCCTTGTTTTTCTTCACCTTTACCAATCAAAAGGTACTTATCAATATTAATTTCTTTAGCAAAACGAGCAAAACTATCTGTTCTGACAATATCTGATCTTAATCTTGTTAATTTACCTTCAGGTAATTCAGGATACTTTTTGAACAAATAACGAGAAATATTAATTTCTAGAACGGCATCTCCTAAGAACTCCAAGCGTTCGTAGTCACCAATACCTAATTCCTTGTGTTCATTATCAAATGACGAATGTGTCATGGCTCTTTCAACGAGTCTTTTATCGTTAAACTTAATTCCGTATCTTTCATCTAAAAATTCTAAGAATTTCGGATCTAACATAACGTGTCCCCTTTCCAATAACATTAATTATACTAAACTTTTATCATAAATAATTATCTGGATAAAAAAATAAGACCACACGGCCTTATTTTTGATGTGAAGAAATGTAAGTAACTGCTTCACCGACTGTTGTAATCTTTTCAGCATCATCATCTGGAATTTCTGAACCAAAGGCATCTTCTAGTTCAAGTACAAATTCAACAAGGTCGATTGAATCAGCATCAAGATCCTTAGTAAAAGATGTTTCTTTAGTAATTGTTGATGGTTCAACTTCGAATTTATCAGTAATTAGTGAAACAATTTTGTCAAAAACTTCTTGTTCTGTCATGGAGTTTCTCCTTATTTTTCAGTACTCATTTTTTCAAAATACTTATTTGCTTTGTTAATTGTATCATTCTGTAGCATATCATTAATTTGCTTAACTGTATAAAAGACTGTCTTAGCATCTGCGGCACCGTGTGCTTTGATTACTGGTGACTTCAATCCAAGTAAGACTGCCCCACCAGCTTGAGATGTATCAAACATCTTCTTTAAACCCTTTAATGACGGCGAAACGATAGCTGCACCCATTTTAGTAAAAATACCATTGTTTAGCAAGGCATCTTTTAACTCGCTTAAAAGAATAGTAGCAGTTCCTTCAGTAGCCTTCAATGCAGCATTACCAGTAAAGCCATCAGTAACGATAACATCAGCTACACCAGCCAAAATATTGTTTGATTCAACATTACCAATAAAGTTAATACCTTCAGTATTCTTTAATAATTGATAAGCCTCTTTGTGTAAGGTATCGCCCTTATCGTATTCAGTACCATTATTTAACAAGGCAATTCTTGGTTTATCAATCTTTTTAACATCACGTGCATAGATTGAACCCATAACGGCCCATTGTTGTAAATAGCTAGGTTTTGCTTCGGCATTAGCACCAACATCAAGAATATTAACACCTAAAGAAGAATTAGTTACTGGTAAAGTTGGCATCAAGGCTGGACGATCAACTTGCTTGATTCTTCCAACAATAAAAATTCCTGCTGCCAACAATGCTCCGGTATTTCCTAGTGAAAATAGCGCATCATTCTCACCATCTTTAACTGACTTAGCAGCCAAAACCATTGAAGCATTCTTTTTAGAACGAATAGCTCTAACTGGTTCATCAGTTCCTAAAATTTCTTCATCCGTGTGAACAATAGAAATTCTTGTAGCATCTTTCAAATATTTCTTGATCTTTTCTTGATCACCATATAAAACGAATTCTAGATTATCCCATTCATCTCGTGCTTGTTCAATACCTTCAACAATTACTTGAGGAGCATTGTCCCCACCCATTGCATCTACAGCTATTTTCATTTTGTTTCCTCACTAATCAAAATTATTTAATTGGTCAAATTCATCATTTATAAATGATTTTAAAACCTTTGTTTCTGGACTATTCATCAGTTTTTCATCTTCAAAGAGACGCTTTGCCTCTTCTTGGGCCACTTCTAGAATATTGATGTCATTAACAGGATTACCAACTTTAAATTCTGGTAAACCTGACTGACGATTACCTAACATATCACCTGCGCCACGCATTTTCAAATCTTCTTCGGCTAGGACAAAACCGTCATTAGTTGAAGTTAGAATTTTCATCCGCTCTAAAGCTGTCTCGTTTTTAGGATCCGCAATCAAGATACAATACGATTGCTTCTCTCCACGACCAACACGACCACGAAGCTGATGCAACTGTGATAAACCAAAACGGTTAGCATCATAGATAACCATCACTGAAGCATTCGGCACATCGACTCCAACTTCAATAACCGTCGTTGAAACTAGAACATCAATTTTTTTATCACTGAAATCATTCATAACTGATTCCTTTTGATCATTGGGCATTTGTCCGTGTAACAGCCCGATCTTGTACTTCTTACCAAAGAGTTCTGTAAATTTATCATAAATCAACTCAGCATTTTTCAAGTCCATCTTCTCTGACTCAGAAATCAACGGAGTGACTACGTACACTTGGGCGCCTGTGGATAACTCTTTGTCGACAAATTGGTACATCTGTTCAATCTTCTGACTTCTGATCCAATAGGTTTCAATCTTTTTACGTCCAGCAGGCAATTGATCGATTCGTGAAACATCCATATCACCATATGTCGTAATTGCCAAGGTTCTTGGTATTGGTGTAGCTGTCATTGCCAAGACATCAGGATTTTCACCCTTTTGACGCATGGCCTTTCGTTGATTAACTCCAAAACGGTGTTGCTCATCAATTACGATTAAGCCCAAATTTTTATAATCAACGCCCTCTTGAATCAAAGCATGGGTTCCCACAATAATATTAGTTTTGCCATCAGCAATATCACTAGTAATAAAATCATGTTCTTTTTTTGTCTGTGACCCCGTCAATAAAGCTGTCCGAATCTTCAATGGTGCTAACAATTTACTAATTTTATCAAAATGTTGTTGAGCCAAAATTTCCGTTGGTGCCATGATGGCAGCTTGGTATCCCGCTGTTACTGAAGCCAGCATAGCAATAACCGAGACAATCGTCTTCCCAGATCCAACATCCCCTTGCAAAAGACGATTCATGTGATGATCTGAATCCATATCACTCAATATTTCTTTGACAACTCGATCTTGTGCTGACGTTAAAGTAAACGGTAAATCTTTAATAAATTTTTCAATAAATGTCTTATCATAACCTTCAATTATTCCGATATTTCTTTGGTTATCATTTAATTTGATGCTCTGCAAACCACATTGGAATAAGAAAAATTCACGAAATTTTGCGCTACGTCTGGCCTCATCACTCTGTTCTGCATCTTTAGGAAAATGAACTCCGGCTACAATCTGTTCATCATCCAACAGTTTATATTTTTCTCGCAAGAATTCTGGCACCACGGTATCAATCTGATCATGATATTTCTCAAAAGCTAATTTTATCAAATTAATCAATGTCTTCTGATGGATATTTTTATTTACTGAATAAACTGAGTCGATCGAATCATCATTATTCACATCAATCACTTTAACACCTGTCAAAGCGCGTCGATTCTGATTCCATTTACCATAAACTGCTACATCGCTACCAGTTTCAAATTTATCTTTTAACCATGGTTGATTAAAGAATGTTACCATAATCGATTCATTTTCAACCAAGAGCCGCACATTCAAACGATTTTTTTTGTAACCAAAGCGGAAGACAACCGGATCACTAGCAACAACACCTTTTAAAAGAATTTTCTCTTGATCCGTGGCTTCATCTAACGACTTGGCTTCCATATCCTCATATCGAAAAGGAAAATAAAATAACAAATCATAGACATTTTCGATTCCTAACGATTGTAAAGATTCTAAGCGTTTAGGACCTACGCCAGGTAATGTTGCCAACGATACTTTCCTAAGATCCATAAATTTCCCCTTTCTCTAACAGAATTAAAAGAGGCATGACAAAACAAACGTTTTATCAGTGCCTCCTTTATTTTTATTCAACCGAAATTAAATATGGATAAACTGGTTGGTCACCTTGGTGAATCTCGGTTTCAAGATCAGCGTACTTATCATCTAAGTAATCAGCGACTTTTTGAGCATCTTCAGTATTTCCATCTTTACCAACCAAAATAGTAATTACTTCACTATCTTCATCGATCATCTTGTCGAGCATCTTTTCAGTACCGGCAATAATATCAGCATCATCAACTAAAATCTTACCGTCAACAATTCCCATATAATGACCCTTGGTAATCTTTAAGCCATCAATCTCAGTATCACGAATAGCTTGAGTAATTTGACCACTCTTAACTGTATCTAAGGAGTCTTCCATGTTTTCTTTGTTATCTTCCAAATCAGATTCAGGATTAAACGATAGCATTGCTGTCATTCCTTGTGAAATCGTCTTTGTAGCAACAATGGCTACCGGAATATCCACTAGATCGACCGCTTGTTTGGCTGCCATAATGATATTTCCATTATTAGGCAAAACAAGTGCACGTTTAGCATTGGATTTATTGATTGCGTCAACAATATCATTTGTTGATGGATTCATTGTTTGTCCACCACTGATAATATTTGTTACACCCAAACTTTCAAATAATTTGGTCAAACCTTCACCTGAAGAAACAGCAATAACAGCATAATCAAGTTGCTTTACTTCTTCCTTAGGTGCTTCAGCATTTTCAAATGGTTCATCTTCCTCAACGATTGTTTCATGTTGAAGTCTCATGTTATCAATTTTGATTTTTGATAAAGAACCAAATTTACGACCAGCTTCCCAAACTTTATAAGGGTAGTTGGTATGAACATGGACTTTAATCACTTCATCATCAGATACACAAATTAGTGAATCACCAATTGTATCTAAATAGCTACGTAATTTTTCATTATCGAATTTTTCGTCAGAAGTAGGATTATCACCTAACTCGACCATCATTTCAGTACAATAACCATTTTCAATATCATCAGTGTTGAATTGACCTTGAGCTGTTTGATGATGACTAGCATTAACCATCTCGCTCATATCTTTTTCATCAGGGACATATTCTTCATCATTGCTTGTTTGACCGCTGAGGCCTTCTAAGAAGCCCTCATAGATGAATACTAGTCCTTGACCACCGGAATCAACCACACCAACTTCCTTCAATACAGGAAGCAATGATGGTGTCTTCTCTAGTCCGACCTTAGCACCCGCAACGACTGCTTGTAGAATTTCGATTGTATCATTAGTACTTTCGACTTTCTTCATAGCTGCTTCAGCACCATATCTGGCAACAGTCAAAATTGTTCCTTCAACTGGTTTCATAACAGCTTTATAGGCTGTCTTTACGCCATCATCGAAAGCCTTAGCTAAATCCATAGCCGTCAAAGAATCTTTATTTTCAATACTCTTTGAGAAACCACGGAAAATCTGTGAAGTAATAACACCGGAATTACCACGTGCACCCATCAAAAGACCCTTTGCAAGAGCTTTGCCGAGCACACCGACATTTTCACTCTCTGATTCATTAACAGCTTTAAAACCACTTTGAATTGTCAAACTCATATTAGTTCCGGTATCGCCATCAGGAACCGGAAAGACATTCAACGAATTTACAAACTTAGCATTTTTTTCAAGTCTGTGCGATGCAACACGCACCATATCTGAAAATTCTTTTTTTGTAATTAATTCTTTGCTCAAAAGTTTCCCCTCCAACCAGCTTTACCTATTCAATATCATCTAGAACTTTAATTCCTTGAACATAGATGTTAACAGTGCCGGCTGGTGTTCCTAGCATTGTTTCTAGGTTATATTTTACTTTTTCTTTTAAATTTCTTGCTACTTCGGATATTTTAATTCCATATCCAACGATTATATAGACATCAACGGCCAGTTTACCATCTTCTTGATGAATAACTATACCTCTAGAAAAATCTTCACGGTTTAAGATTGTATTCATACCATCACGCAATTGATTCTTGCTTGCCATACCTACGATACCGTAGATATCAGAAGCAGCTCCACCAACGATTGTTGCAACAGTATTTGTTGAAATTTCAATTTCACCATGTTTTGTTTTTATTGTAACTGCCATTTCTGGATCCTCCTATTCTTTGGACCTAAGCCATAATAAACATTAAAATTTTATCATAGCAACATTTCGAATTAAAGAAATAAACTATAATAAACTCTATTATTACACAATTAGTCTATTGATTTCATTTCTAGGTTATGGTAAATTAGTCAGGTGATATTTTAAAGAAAAACATGTAGCCAAAGGAGGTCGGTCCCATGGCAAAAGATATTATTACAGGCCGTAAAACAGTGTTCGGTAACAAACGTTCACACGCTCTTAACCAATCAAAACGTTCTTGGAAGCCAAACTTGCAAAAAGTTCGTATCATGGTTGATGGTAAGCCAAAACGTGTATGGGTTTCAGCTAGAGCATTGAAATCAGGAAAAGTTACTCGTGTATAATTATCACTTAATTATTTAAAAAGGACTAGCAATCTATATTGTTGGTCCTTTTTATTTTACTCTATTATAATAAATTTCTAAAATTCTTTTCTAAAGGGGGCCTATTAAAAATGAGTAAATTTATCATTGGCGATCAAGAAAATAAAGATGATCAATTGGCTCAAGCTATTGTGAACGCTAAGGACGGCGATGTAATTGAATTGCAACCTGGTACCTACTTTACAAGTGAGAGCCCCTTTATTTGTACAGTCAGACAAAATTTAACTTTTATCGGTAAATCTTCTAACAAAGATAATATTAAATTAAATTGTAGTTTTACCATTGGTGCTAAGAATATTATTATTTTTAAAAACTTAACCATTACTTTCCCTGCTGATGGTGAAAATACTTTATCTGCTTACGACGGTGCTGAAGTTTATACGGATAATGTCTGTATAAATCGTGAAACTTCTGATAATTGGGATACGATTTATGGTCAAAATGCTAGTTTCTCATTCAAAAACTCACAAATTTTGACTGGTATGAAGACAAAAGCAATTGGCCTATCACTCGATAATAGCCAAATTTTCGCTGACAATACTTCAATTCAATTTTTATTCCAAAGAAAATCAAAAGCATATTTGAGAAACTCAATCGTTACTCACGAATTTAAATTACGTCAACATTCAGAAACTTATTTCCGCAATTTAACTATGGTTTCGTACGTAGTTCCTCATAAAAATGACTTAACTGTCCATAGCGGATCTAAATTTCAAGGTCAAGATTTAGTTTTTACCAGCAATAAACCAAAGTTGCGAATCTTTAAAGGCGACTTTGAAGTTAATAATACTAACCCTGAGCCTGATCAATTGCATTTTAAATTTGATAACTCTTCTAAAGTATCAGTTGACGACAAAAAGCCATTCAATGAAGATCACCAAAACATTAAAAAAAAATAAATAAACATCTATGACTGAAAAAGTGATACGTAATTTGTATCATTTTTCTGACATAGATGTTTTTTATTGTAATTGATCCAAGCTATTGGCAAGATCTGCAATTAAATCCTTAGGATCCTCAATACCAACGGACAATCTGACTAATTGATGTGTTATACCCGCTTTTAATTGCTCCTCAGGCGATAATTCTGCATGTGTCATCTTATATGGCAATTCAATTAAACTCTCAACAGCGCCTAAACTAACGGCTAATTGAATCAATTTAGTCCCCTCAACGAATTTAGTAGAGTCCAAACCATCTTTCAATTCAAAAGAAACAATTCCACCAAAACCGTCTGCCTCGGCCTGAGCTATTTCGTGATCCTCACTACCTGCAATTCCTGGATAATAAATTTTAGCAATTTCTGAACGACTTTGTAAAAATTCAACAATCTTCTGAGCATTACTCAAATGACGATCCATTCTAACAGCTAAAGTTTGAATTCCTCGACGAACTAAATTGGAATCCTCTGGAGAAAGTGTCGAACCAATTGCATTCTGATTAAAATAAATTCTTTCTGCAATTTTGGCATTTTTTGCCACAACCATACCAGCAATAACATCTGAATGACCACTCAAATATTTAGTAGCTGAATGAATTACAATATCAGCCCCTAAATCTAATGGCCTTTGTAAGTATGGTGATAAGAACGTATTATCGACAATCGTTAAAAGATGGTGTCTCTTAGCAACTTCAGCCGTCTTCTTAACACTTGTTACATGTAATAACGGATTAGTAAAACTTTCAAAATAAATTGCTTTAGTATTTGACTTAATTGCGGCTTCAATTTCCTCAGGATTTTGAGTATCAACGGCAGTAAACTCTAAATTCCAACGCTTGAAAAATTCATTAATAATTCTAAAAGTCCCGCCATAGATTTCTTTGCCAATAATTAAATGATCCCCTGGTTTAAAAATTGCTAAAACTGCATGAATGGCAGCTGAACCCGAAGAAAAGGCAAACCCTCGATAACCATCTTCTAATTCTGCAACTTGCTGTTCTAAATAATTTCTGGTTGGATTTCCAGAACGAGCATAATCATATTTAACTTTAGCATCAACTGATGGATAAATATAAGTCGATGAATTGTAAACAGGTACATTAACAGCCCCTGTATTGTTATCTTTTTGTGGTGTTCCGTGAACTAATTTCGTATCAAATTCTGTCATAATTCCCCTCCAACATTTGATTTAGTCAGTGCAAAACAAGCCCTATCGTATCACTTCTAAGAAAATCTTTTAACTATAAATACTTTTATTATCAAAATATTTATTAAACTATAACAAAAGAGCAGACACTTACTAACAATAAGTGTCTGCTCTTTTGTTTAATCTTTACTTTGAATAATGGCAACGATGCCACTTTCAAAACCAAAATCAATGGTTTCATTCAAGAATTCATTGCTTGCCCAGCTAACCGGATGTCCGGCATTAAAATCTTTCAGCTTATATTTAGCATCATAGATATTTAAATGCGTTACAGGTCCTAAATTAACAAAGGCTATGTATTTCATTCCGTTCTCATGATAAATTTTGTAGCGGCCTGGTTTACAGAATCTGATCGTATTCGTAGCTGACTTGTAATACAACTTATCGTAAAAATCCAAAAATCTTGGATCGAATGGTAAAAACAAGTTAACTAAGAAATGATCAATTCGACCACCAGTTGCTCCATAAACATAATATTCTTGAGCATTATACTTCTCCCTAGCCGCTAAAAGACATAGCTCTGAATCCGTATCATCTTTTTCTGGTGGGAACTTTTTGAAATCAGCAATATTGTCTTTTAACAAGCGTTGTTCTTTCTTGTTAATCGAATCAAAATCACCAATGGCAATATCAGGAATAATGCCTTGTTCTAACAAATATAGACTACCGCGATCCGCTCCAACCCAAGGTCCAGGAATTCCTTTAATGCTCTTACTTAACTCATCTGGATACTCAGACTTGGGACCACCTAAAAGAATGTTTACTCGTTTCATTGTTTAGCATTCACTGCTAACGACTTCAAATTATCAACACGATCCTTGATGTCCTCATGACCATAAAGGTATGAGCCAGCAACAAAAATGTCGGCACCAGCATGGGCACATTGAGCAATAGTCTCATTATTGATCCCACCGTCAACTTCGATTAGAAAATCATCATCGGCAGCTGTTTGGCGTAGTTGATCCAAACGTTGAATCTTCTTAGTCATACCAGGAATGAATTTTTGACCACCAAACCCGGGGTTAACTGTCATAACCAAAATTTGATCAATAACTGGGAAAAGCTCTTTAACTGTTTCCAAAGGTGTTCCTGGATTAACAACTACTCCAGCTTTAACACCCAAGCTCTTAATCAAGTCAATTGAACGATAAATGTGTTGTGTACTTTCAGCATGAACCAGAATAGTATCAGCACCAGCATCAACGATTGGTTTGATATAAGCATCAGGATTATCGATCATCAAATGAACATCTAATGGCTTATCGGTTACTCTACGCATCCCTTCAACCACACTAGGGCTAAAGGACATATTAGGTACGAAGTGACCATCCATAATATCAATGTGGAACACATCTGCTCCAGCTTGTTCAGCTACTTTCACATCTCGTTCTAGATTCATAATATCTGCAGACAAAATTGAAGGTGCAATCTTTACTGTCATTTAAATCAACTCCTCAATATCTTTTTTTGTATGAATTAATTTCATTTAAAAAATACAGATAATTGTCATAACGACTCTGCATTATGTTACCTTCTGCCAACTCTTCCTTAACTTTACAGTTTGGTTCATTGACATGACGACAACCTCTGAATTGGCATTCAGGACTATATTCCAAGAACTCTGGGAATAAAGTAGGCAATTCTTCTGGAGCAATATTCATCAGATCAATTGATGAAAATCCAGGTGTATCAGCTACTAAACCATCAGCAATATCAAATAACGATACTTGTCTAGTTGTATGTTTTCCACGATTCAAAGTCTGAGAAATGGCAGCTGTTGCCAAACCTAATTCAGTATCGATATGATTCAGCAAAGTCGACTTACCAGCACCGGATTGGCCGGTAAAGACAGTCACCTTTCCAGCAAAAGTTGCCTCTAATTTAGCAACTTGTTGGTCATTGTAACTATCACGATCATCAAAAACCAAATAACCTGCTTGATGATAACCTTCCAAGGTTTTCTTTAGTGTTTGATACTGTTCATCACTTAAAAGATCCGATTTCGTCAAATAAATTACTGGTTCAATATCGTTATGTTCAATATTAACTAGAATTTTATCCAATAAGTTGCTTGAAAAATTTGGTTCTGCTGCTGAAGTAACCACAATAGCTTGGTCAATATTAGCTATTGGTGGTCGAACCAAACTATTTTCACGTGGCAAGATTTCCAGAATATAACCTAGATCACCTGTTGCATCAAAAGTTACTTTATCACCAACTAAAGGCTTGATCTTACGTTTACGAAAATTACCCCGTGCTCTAGTTCGAATTATCTCTTTACTTTCATCGTCAAAAACATCATAAAAACCACTGATTGATTTTATGATTCTTCCTGTTTTTTCCATAAATCACCTATTTAACTGAACCACCTAGAACGGTCTTGTTATCTCGTTCAACTACGTATGATCCAGTTTGTCCATCCTTTAAATTAAAACTCAATGTTACGGGAGTATCTTGTGTAATTGTCATTGTCTTATAGACTGTCCCAATACTGTGTGTGGCATCAGAAATATAAATTGTCACACTATTATTTCCGCCATTATCGTAAGGAATCGTAATATCCTTAGTTACAGTACTTGTTGACGATGAACTACTATCATTATCACTGTCACTACTGTCACTGTCATCCTTATCTGTACTTGTTGACTTATCAGGGTCTTTCCCTTTAGAGATAACAACTGCCAATGTACCACCTTGATTAATTGTACTATTAGCGGCTGGATTTTGACTAATCAAAAGACCGCTTTCAACATCATCTGAATACTGATAAGAAGTATTTAAACTCAGTCCGGTTTCACTGGCATAATCTTGAATGCTCTTCAAATTATATCCATCAAGATCACGTACTTTAACCATCTTAGGTTTAACCGTCTTAATTTTAGCTAAAGTCAAAGTTAAAGATTTATTCTTTGTAACAACTTTTTTACCTTTAGGAATGCTTTGCTTTAAAATCGTTCCAGCCACATATTCGTTTGTAGCCTTGTATTCAATCTTAACCTTGAAGCCTCGTTTCTTCAGATTATCAGAAACGTCTTCATACTGTTTACCCACCAATTTTGGCATCTTGTAGTACGTAGCTCCCAGGCTAACGACCAAATTGACTTGTGCGCCATTCTTCAATTTCAAACCCTTAGCTGGGATTGATTTGATGACATGCCCTGCTTCAACATCGTCATCATTTTCCCTAGATAGATCTCCAACTTGGAGATTAGAGCTCTTTAACATGACATTTGCCTGCTTAACGGTCAAATTATACAAATCTGGCACCGTTGTTTCTTGATTACTCTTGATGACCATTGCAATGATAAACAAAATCAAAATCAATGGAACAAGTGATGCTAACAAGATTATTTTTCTTTTTTTACTTAATTTTTTTGTCTGGTGTTTAGGGACCGGTGCATCGTCAGCAGTGTCATTCAAAGGTTCCATCACACGTGTTTCTTCTAAATTATTAATTGGGGTCGGTATAAATTTTGGTTCATCAGCACGTTCAGGCATCAAACAAGTATTCAGATCATCGCACATTTCTCTAACAGATTGATAACGTTGATCTGGATCCTTTGCTGTAGCTTTCAAAACGGCGTTCTCCAGTGGTTGCGGAATATCAGGGTCAATCTTACGTAAATCCGGCATATCTTCTTTAGAATGCTTCAGAGCGACCGTTACCGCTGTATCTCCTGTGAAGGGAACATGTTTAGTCAATAACTCGAACAAAATGATCCCTAAAGCGTAAATATCCGACAAAACTGTAGCTGAACGACCTTTTATCTGTTCCGGCGACATGTAATGTACTGAACCCAAGAGTGAATTAGTTCTGGTAATCGAACGTTCACTTAAAGCTAAGGCTATTCCAAAATCAGAAACTTTAACTTGTATTGGGTCCTTAGATTCATCAACCAAAATATTTTCTGGTTTTAAATCACGATGAATAATTCCATGTTCATGTGCATCTGAAACAGCCATACAGATCTGTTTCATAATATCGACAACTTCATGATAAGGAATTGGGAAATGTGTTCTTATATACTTCTTAAGATTCGGACCATCAACATACTCTATAACAATATATTGAACGCCCTTGTCATTTCCGACATCTAGGACATTTACGATATTAGGATTGGAGAGTCCACTAGTTGCTTTAGCTTCACGAGCAAATCTTCTTTTGACAGATTCATCATCTTGAAGATCATATCTCAAAGCTTTTACGGCAACCTTTCGATTTAAAAGCGTGTCATTAGCCAAATAAACATTGGCCATTCCACCTTCGCCAAGTGTACCTAGAATCTCATAACGACCATCTACTAGGTAACCCTTCTCCATTTAATGCTTACCTCCGTCTTCATTTGTAGAAAAGAGCAAGGCGGTAATGTTATCTCTTCCCCCGGCGGTATTAGCTTTATCAATTAAAAGATGACACTTAGCCTCTAAGCTTAATTCTTGAGCCAAAATATCCCTAATTTCATTCTCAGGAACCATATTAGTTAATCCATCTGTACACAACAAAATAATTGAATCAGGTACTAGATCAAAATCTTTCACCCGTGGTTGAACAGTCTGCGAAACACCCAAAGTTTGAGTAATGATGTTCTTCTGTGGATGATTCTCAGCCTCTTCAGGACTAATTTGACCAGTTTCTAACAATTCATGAACTAGTGAGTGATCTACACTCAATTGTTTTAATTCATCATTTGTATAAATATAACATCGTGAATCACCAACATTGACGACCATCATTTTCTTATCAATAAAGAAAACACCAACCATAGTTGTTCCCATACCATTCAAATCATCAAATTGATTAGAAACGGAAACAATTCGATCATTTTCCTTACTTAATTCCCTAATGATCCATTCACGTAATTCAGTAATATTATCGACTTCGGACTCTTCAAAATTATGTCCCAAATGTGAGACTGCCATATCTGAAGCGACATCACCGCCACGGTGTCCGCCCATACCATCAGCTACGATGCCAAAAACAATATTTTTTTTATTCTTGAAAACATTGACGTAATCTTGATTATTTTCTCTGAGTTTTCCAACATCAGTTAATAACGCATACTTCATTAGTCTCAACCTTACCTCTTTAGTTTTTTCTAACAAACGCTGCTATAAAGAATCCATCTGTGAAGTAATCACTTGGGAAGATTTTTAACATTCCATGAGTCATTGATCCATCCAAAGCGGGATCATGTTTAACTGGAATTAAATCAAAGTTCAAATGTTTATCGAGGAATTTCTTTACGACTAGTTCATTTTCTTCATCATCAAAAGTACAAGTACTGAAAACTAATTTCCCGTTAACTTCTAGTAAATCTACCATGCTATCGAGAATTTCTAATTGAACACGTTGCAAGTTATTTAAATCTTCTTCTTTACGGAAGTATCTTAACTCTGGTTTTCTACGGATCAAGCCAAGTCCAGAACATGGGGCATCAACTAAAATACGATCAAATTTAGTATTCAAAACATCCTTAGCTTTACGAGCATCAACTGCTCCAGTGCTGATAAGGTCGCCATAACCCATTCTTTCACCATTTTCACGAACTAATTTAGTCTTGTGTTTGTGAATATCTAAGGCAAAGACTTCCCCGTCTTTTAAGTAACTAGCAATATGAGTTGTTTTACCACCAGGAGCTGAACAAGCATCTAATACTTTACTGTCAGGTTGAACATCAAGTGCTGGAGCAACCAACATTGAACTTTCATCTTGGATAGTATACAAGCCATCACGGAATTCTTGTGTGTTAACTAAATTACCACTCTTACAGATTAAACCAACTGAAGAAATCTTGCTGGGATGAACATCGAAGCCTTGTTTATCCAAAGCTTCCTGCAAATCCTTAACCGTTGTCTTATTAGTATTCACACGAATAGAAACGTGTGATGGTTGATTAATTGAACTGAGGATTTCCTTAGTCTTATCAAGTCCTTGTTGATCAATGAAGAGGTCAACTAACCAACGAGGAATGCTGTTACGTAAACTCAAATCATAGACAGAATTACTCTTAGGCAATTCCTTATAACCATGTCGTTGATAATTTCTTAAAACCGCATTAACCAAATTACCGGCCCCACGACCAGCTTTTTGTTTAGCAATCTCGGTTGATTCGTTTAAAACAGCATGATCAGGAATTTTATCTAAAAAGTGCAATTGATACACGGCACTCATCAATAAAAGATCTAGCCACAATTCAACTTTTTTATCTTGCAAATATGGCTTCAATTCATATTCCAAAACATATTTATTTTGAATAACACCATAAACAATATTGGTCATTAAACGACTGTCAGCATCTGACATATCAGAATCTTTCAATAAATTACTGATTTCAATATTTGAGTATGCTTTATTTTGGAAAACTTTTGTTAAAGCAATTACTGCTAATTCACGTGGATTATTTTTCATCTATTACTTGTTGTCCTTTTTCTAGATCTTTGCCCAAACCATTCATATAGTTGGCAATATCCATAATTTTTTTACCGGCTGGTTGAATCTTTTTGATTGAAACGCCTTGTCCATCACCAGCAACAATAACCAAGCGTTTTTTACCTAAGTCATAAACACTACCTACAGGTAAATCAGAATTGATTTCTTCAACTTCTGTCTTATAAAGCTTAGTTCTTTGACCGTTAAGCATCATCCAAGCACCTGGATCGGGACTCAATGCTCTAATTTGATTAAAAACAGTCTCAGCTGGCTGTGTGAAGTCAATGTGTTCTTGTTCTTTAGAAATATTTGGTGAGAAAACTACCTTATCAGGGTCTTGTTGAATAGGTTGAATGTCGCCACTCAAAATCTTAGGAATAGTATCAAGCAATAACTCACGACCAACAATAGCTAATTTTTCAAACAAACTACCGTTATCATCGTCTCTTTCAATTGGTAACTTCTCTTGGCTGATGATATCACCAGCATCCATTCCTTTAACCATATACATGATGGTAATTCCTGTCTCTTTATCGCCATTAAGCAATGACCATTGAATTGGGGCACCACCACGATACTTAGGTAACAAGGAGCCATGTACATTAATAGCCGCTACTTTAGCTGAATTCAAGAAAGAAGTTGGTAAAAATTGACCATAAGCTGCTGTGATTATCAAATCAGCTTGCAATGCTTTTAATTCTTCAACTTCTGGACTTCCTGGTAACTTAGCTGGTTGATAGAGCTTAATATTCTCTTCTTCAGCAATTAACTTTACTGGGCTCTTTTGCAACTTTTGCTTACGACCAACTGGCTTATCCGGTTGAGTCACTGCAGCAATTACATCATAGCCTTCTTTTAGAAGTCCCTTTAAAACTGTTGCAGAAAATTCTGGTGTTCCTAAAAATATAACTTTTGTCATTCAATCACCTTTAATCTATATGTTGTGGTTCATTATCAATCGCAATCGTAAAACCCTTTTTTGCATCTGCCTGAGTCTCGTTTAAAATTTCTAATAATTTTTGATGCAATTGAGGTTCATGTTTATATTTTACAATAATTTGATAATAATATTTGTTTTGTTTACGTGAAATCATCGTTGGACTAGGTCCTAATAAGATAGCATCCTTTGATAACGACGTTTCTAGCTGTTTTTTGAGCCAATAACTTTGTTTTAAAGTTTGTCCTTCATCTTTGTTCGCGACACTGATTAGAGTCGTAAAGTAATATGGCGTGTAGTTAGATTGATGTCTGATGTACATCTCTTGTTTAAAGAAAGTTTCATAATCCTGCTCAGCTGCATCTTTAATTGCATAATGATCTGGATTAAAAGTTTGAATCACGACATGACCAGTTTTATCGGCTCGACCTGCACGACCACTAACTTGGGTTAATAATTGGAAAGTTCGTTCACTAGCCCTAAAATCAGCCAAGCTCAATGTTGTATCAGCATTGATTACCCCAACTAAAGTGACATCGGGAAAATCTAATCCTTTGGCAATCATCTGTGTTCCCAGTAATATATCAGCCTGATGTTGGCCAAATTTTTGCAAAATCTTGGCGTGTGAACCCTTACGACGTGTGGTATCAACATCCATTCTTAAAACACGTGCTTCGGGAAATAGTGTATTTAATTGTTGTTCAATATTTTGGGTTCCAGTTCCATAGAAGCCGATTTTCTTACTTTTACAATTAGGGCAATATTTTGGTACAGGTTCTTCATGTCCGCAATAATGACATTTCATCTTACCTAGATCTTTATGATATGTCAGTGAAACATCACAATTAGGACATTTCAAAACAAATCCACACTCCCGACACATCATGAAAGAGGAATAACCCCGACGATTCAATAGCACAATTGCTTGTTCATGTCTTTGAAGAGTCGTCTGTAAGCTTTCTTTTAAGGCTGGTGAAAAATCACCTTTAGTTGCGGAATTTTCCGCATCCCTCATATCCACAATTTGTACATGAGGTAAATTTTGATTATTAATTCGTTTTTTCATCCGAATCAGTCTATATACACCTTTTTCAGCCCGTGCACGTGATTCTAACGATGGAGTTGCACTTCCTAAAACAACTGGGCAATGATTCATTTGTGCCCGCCACAAAGCCACATCACGAGCATTATAACGAGGATTATCATCCTGTTTATAACTGGCTTCGTGTTCCTCATCAATAATGATTAAACCAATTTTATTTAACGGTGCAAAGACGGCACTTCTAGCTCCAACAACCACTTTAACATCATGATTTTCAATTCGAGTCCACTCGTCATATCGCTCACCACTCGATAAGCCACTATGTAACACAGCGACTTGATTACCAAAACGTCCAACCACTCGATTGACCATTTGTGGCGTCAAAGAAATTTCTGGTACAAGCATCAAAGCTGTTTTATTCTGTTGCAAAGCTTTCTCAATTGTCTGTAAATAAACTTCGGTCTTACCACTACCCGTGACACCTTCAACTAAAAAAGTTTGTGGCGTTTCGCTTTGAATAGCATCACCGATTTCAGACACTGCGACTTGTTGTTCTTCTGTTAATTTGAGTTTGGTTGTCTTTTCAGGATCTATTCCAACTGGTTTACGTAACTTAGTGACCTCAGTTATTTGTAATAATTGATTCTTTTCAGCTGTCTTAATAGCTGAACGAGAAATTCCAAATTCTTTTTGCAAAACATTCAACTCGACTGGCAGTTCTTCCAAATGATGTGCCAAAAAATCTAATAATTTGATCTGTGATTTAGCATTAGCACGTAATTTACTTTTAGCCTCATGTAATTGAATAACATTTAGACTTGTCGTCACTGCTTGACGTTTAATCTGTAGTGCCTGATTCTCAACAACATATTGAATATCAATCTTATTATTTTGACGTAATTTATTAATTAATCTAATTGTGGCATCATCTAGTTGGTTAGTAATTTCCAATGTTTCCTTACCATCTAAGAGTGTCTGAACCTCTGTATCCTCTTTATCTAAGGGAATAACATATTGCTTATACTTTGCTCTCATGACACTAGGAAGCATTGTTTGTAGACATGAAATTTGAAATGAGTATGTTCGATCGGCCAACCAGTATGATAATTGCAACATCTCATCTGATAAAACCGGCTTCAAATCAATCACTCTTGAAATGGGTTTTAATTTACCTTGAAAGTCACTTGTTGCCTTGACCTGCATAACAAAACCTTGAATTTTTCTTTTTCCACGACCAAAAGGTACTTCAACTCGCATTCCTGGTACAACAACTTCTGCCAAAGAATCAGGTATCAAATATTCAAATGGTCGATTAGTTTGCATAGTAGGTACATCCACAATTATCTCTGCTACTGCCATAAAAACCACCCAATAAATAGATTTTTAAAAAGATTTTTTAAATAAAAAAGCCTCCACTAATTCAACAATCAGTGAAGGAATGGTTTATTTGTCTTCTTCTTTTTTCTCTTCTTCAATCTTTTCAGCTTCTTTTTCAAGAAGAATTGAATTAGGATCAATTTCGATTTTGTCGTCAGCAATCTCTTCAAGTGCACGGCCAACAGTTCTTGGTGATTCATATTTGTTCAATAATTCAATATCACCATTCTCTAATTGGTGAGCACGCTTTGCGGCTAGAACTGCCAATGAGTATCGAGAATCAACTCGATCTAAAAGTTTATCAATTGATGGATAAATAATCATATTATCAATCTCCTATTATCTTTTTGTATTTATCAATTACGCGTGGCACTCTTAAGTGTTCGGCTCTAATTATACCTTCAATTTTTTCGACTGCATTAGGTATTTTATCATTTACGACGGCATAGTCATAGCTTGTCATCATTTCAATTTCCCTTTTAGCCTGAACCATACGTTTGTCAATTGTCTTCTCATCATCTGTACCACGATGAGTAATACGATCTCGTAAACTAGTTAAATCAGGTGGTGTAAGGAAGATAAAGACACCATCAGGCATCTTTTCACGAACCTGCATTGCACCATTCACTTCAATTTCCAACAAGACATCAATCCCAGCATCTAGCTTTTGATTAACGTACTTTAATGGTGTTCCATAGTAATGATCGACATACTTAGCATATTCAAGCATGCCACCATTGTTTATTTCTTCTTCAAATTCTTCATTTGTTCGGAAATAGTAATCGACTCCATCGACCTCTCCAGGACGCATTTGACGAGTAGTCATCGAAACAGAATAATCAAATTTGATTGATGAATTCTTAAGCATAGCTTTTCTAACAGTTCCTTTACCTACTCCAGATGGACCTGATAAAACGATTAACATTCCCCTTGTTGACATAATTAAGTTATCCCTACTATCTATATAATATGGTATCTATCATGCAATAAAATCATTCAATTTTCAAGGTTTTCCGACTTGTCAATATAAAAATTTCCAAAGAAATAAAAAAATAGAGTTGCTCTTTCGAACAAAGGTTCGTATAATAAAGACACAAACAAGTGTTCGGGGGTTTAAAAATGCAAGCAAAACAAGCATACAATCATTTCACTACAAATCTAATCAACCATACCGCTAATTTTATTAATAATAACTTTGATTTTAATATTGAAAGTAATCAGAATCTTCAAATTAAACAAATGCCTTTTATGCAAATAGAACTTTTCGCAGAACAGAGTTTTCAAAGACATTATTCTGTCGTTATTACAATGTTAAACGATGAACAGTTCCAAGGCAAATTTATTTCACAAGTTAATAAAAATAAATATGTATTTAAGATGAATTCAACCTTCTTTAAAATTGCAACGCTCGATCAAATCAAGTCAATCAACCTAGTCTAATCTTTGTTGCTCTCCTTGAGCCAATTCCAACAACTCTTGAGCATGCTTCCTAGTCAAATCAGTTACCTTAGTCCCAGCCAACATTAAAGAAATAGCTTCAATCCTTTGGAGATCGTTAAGTATAGAAACTTTTGTTTCTGTTTTATCCTTAACGGTCTCTTTTTTGATTTCAAATTGAATATCACTCATAGCTGCAACTTGTGGCAAGTGCGTAATACAGAGAACTTGCAAAAATTGTGAAACCTTATAAATTTTATCACCAATGGCCTGTGCAACTCGACCACTGACACCTGTATCAATTTCATCAAAAACAATTGTCTCTACATTCATTTTTTCAGCAATAATAGCTTCAAAAGCTAAAATAACACGAGATAATTCACCACCTGAAGCAACCTTAACCAGCGGTTTATAATCTTCACCGATATTTGTTTTCAAGTTGAATTGAATTTGATCAATTCCTTTAGGTGATAAATTATCATCATCCAATGATTTAAAAGCAACACCAAATTTAGCATTGGGCATATATAAATCTTTTAATTGACGATTGATTGATTTTTCCAAAGCTGTGGCAGTTTTGTGACGTTGCTTAGATAAATCCTTACCTAAATTAAGTAACTTGGTTTGATACTGAGTAATTTCATCTGCCAATTTGGCTTCAGTATCATCATCAATATCAATCTTAGACAATTCATCATGAGCACTCTTACCAAACTCAATAACTTCATCTAAGGTAGGACCATACTTCTTTTTTAAATTATCTAAAGTAATCAAACGTTTTTGAATTTCATCCAAACGATTCTCATCAAAATCAAGATTCTCCAACTGATCAGCAATCATGGCAGCATTGTCCTGTAATTGATAATAGGCTCCGTTGATAGAATCATAGAGTTCCTTATAAGAAGAATCATAGTCCATGATTTCCTCTAAATTATCACGTACATTTCCTAAAGTATCCACGACACCAACATTATTCTCAGATAAGCCTCGATAACTATCTTGAAGAGATGAACTGATTTTTTCAAAGTTAGATAATTGATTTTTCTCATCTTCTAACTTATCATCTTCACCTGCTTGTAATTGAGCACTATCAATATCCTCAATTTGAAACTTAAGCATATCAATTCTTTGCACTAAATTTTGAGAATTTTTTTGAATAGTTCTTAATCGACTACGTTTGGCTTGATATTCTTCAAATAGTTGAGCATATTTCACTAAATCACCTTGAAAGTCGTCATCGGCAAATCGATCCAAAATGTTGATGTGATTATCTTCATCTAATAGCTCTTGTTGTTGATTTTGACCGTGAATCTCAACTAAAAATTTACCAACTTGTCGTAAAACATTTGTTTTCACCAATTCATTGTTGATACGACAAACATTCCGTCCCTTACGGTTGATCTCTCGTTTAATAATAATTTGATTATCATCATGAGCAATTCCATATTCAGCCAGAATAGCAAAAATAGGACTACTTGCTTTTACCTCAAATAGTCCTTGCACATTTAATTGCTCTTGTCCCGTTCTAATAAAATCAATTGACGATCTACTTCCAACTAATAAACCTAAAGCATCAATAATAATTGACTTACCAGCTCCGGTTTCACCAGTTAAAGCAGTCATCCCACTTTTAAAATCAATCTGTAGCTTATTAATAATCGCAAAGTTATTGATTATTAGTTTTTTTAGCATTATCTCACCTATTTATTAAGATTTGCGTAAGCTGCTTCCATCGTATTCTCAACAGAAACATTATCTAAAATTTCACCAGGTTGTTCTTCTTGAGGCTTTTGAATGTGCATCAAGAATTCAATATTACCTTCTCCACCCTTGATAGGTGAATAATCTAAACCAGAAACAATGAATCCAGCCTCTTTAGCAAAATTAGTAATCTTCTCTAAGACCATCTTATGAACTTTGTGATCACGGACAATCCCATGCTTACCAACATTTTCGGGACCAGCTTCAAATTGTGGTTTGATTAAGCAAACTGCATCTGAACCTGGCAAAATGATGTTAAACATTGGTGGCAAAATTAATTCCAGAGAAATAAAGGAAACATCTGTCATTGCAAAACTAGGTAAACCTTCATGAAAATCTTCTGGCTTACTATAGCGGAAATTAACTCGCTCCATAACAACTACACGTTCATCTTTTCTCAGTTTCCAAGCCAATTGATTGTAACCAACATCTAGCGCGTAAACCTTTTGTGCGCCATTTTGTAAAGCTACGTCTGTGAAGCCACCTGTTGATGAACCGATATCCAAACAGATCCGATCGGTCAAATCAATGTCAAAAGACTTCAAAGCTTTTTCAAGCTTGTAGCCACCACGACTGACATATTTGCTATGAGCATTCTTAGCTAGATGGAAAACAGTATCTGGATCAACTTTTTCCCCCGGCTTATCAAAGCGCAAATTGTCTTGATTATAAACTTCCCCAGCCATAACCGAGCGTTTAGCTTGTTCTCTGGATTCAAATAAATTTTGTTCAACTAATAAAACATCAATTCTTTTTTTTGCCAATATGTGTCACCTATTCTTTGAAATAATCTAAGAAGCTTACCAATAAATTCTTGTCAAACTCGTTTTCTTTTAAAACTGCATTCAAAGCATCTTTAACTAAGTCTTTCAACTTAGCTTCTGTTGCTTCTTTGCCAATCAAATTAGGGAAAGTATTCTTATTACTATCCTCACCATCGTCAGCATCATTCAAATCATCTTTCAACTGAAAAGCCAAACCGATATCATTCGCATATTGAACTAAATTCTTCGATAGCTCATGACCGGCACAAAAGGCTCCAGTTGTTACAGCTGCAGTAATTAGATCAGCTGTTTTTTCTCTGTGTAGAGTTGTTAATTCATCTTCAGTTAAAATCTTACTTTCCATGGTGATATCAGTCATTTGACCAGCTACCATTCCCATAGGACCAGCATTATGAGCCAAAATTCTTACAGCAGCCATACGCTTATCGGTACTTAAACTTGATTTAGCAATCCAATAGAAGGCTTGCGTTAACAAACCATCCCCGGCCAAAACGGCAGGACCTACACCAAATTGCTTATGATTCGACAATTTACCACGACGGTAATCACTATCATCCATTTCAGGCAAATCATCATGAATCAACGAATAAGTATGTACTAATTCAATTGCACCAGCAATATCGTAAAATTGTGAAAGCTTGTCTAACTTGATACCGCTAGAATAAGCAACTGCCAAAAAAAGCATTGGACGAACCCTTTTACCACCGGCATCTAACGAATAAAGCATGGCATCTCTTAAAGTAGTTTGTTTTATTTCAGACTTTAATTTGTCATCTAAAAATTTATTAAAATCCGGCAAGACTTGATCGCAAAAATCAGAGAATTCTTTTATTTCCATAATTATTTTTGATCCTTATCTTGATCTTGTTTGATATTAATTTCCTCGCCATCTTTTGTCATGACTTTGGTTACAGTTTCTTCAGCATCACTCAAAGTTTTTTCAAGTTCCTTACTTAAAGTAACACCTGTCTTGAATTTTTCCATTGCCTCTTCTAGAGGAACGTTTCCTGCCTCAAGATTAGTTACAATTGCTTCTAAATCAGCAAGATTTTCTTCAAATGATTTTTTCTTTTCAGCCATTTCCGTCCTCGCTTACTTCTTTGGTTATTAACTTGACGTTACCATTTTTAACTTTTAGGTCAACCTCTTGATCCACTTGATAATCAGTCACATTTTTTAATACTTTACCTGATTTACTAGTAGGAATGGCATAACCACGGCTCAAAGTCTTCAGTGGACTCAACGAATCCAATGTAGCAACCTCACTATTAAATACATTACGGTTTTTATTGATAATTTTATTCACATTATTAATCAAAATTTGATACAACCGATTAACCTGATTGGCGTAACTATAGATTTGATCTCTAGGTGATGCTTGTACCAATCGATTAGCATATTGAATCAATTCTGTTTTTGACCTGCTCAATGAATTAGAGAAATTCTGATGTAATTTATCCTGCAGATAATCAACTTTTTGTAAATACACTTCGTAGATTCGCTCTGGATGTTGCAAAAAGACATTCTGAGACAAAGAATCAACCTTATCCTTGTAATTACCTATAATCTTAGTTTGTGCATTATACAGTCTTGTATTGAGATCTTGCAGATGCAATAAGACATCCCTCAACACAGGTGTGGCCAATTCAGCCGCAGCTGTTGGTGTAGCCGCTCTTAAATCAGCAACTAGATCAGCGATAGTTGTATCAGTTTCATGACCAACTGAACTAATCACAGGAATCTTACTTTGAACAATGGCTTGTGCAACCACTTCCTCATTGAATGGCCATAGATCTTCAATCGATCCACCACCACGCCCAATGATGATAGTGTCGTAGTTGCCATTTTCATTGATTCGTTTCAGTTGCTTAACAATCGTCGGAGCAGCTTCTTGACCTTGAACTTGAGCTGGATACAAAACTATTTGCACAATTGGGTACCTTCGAGCAACGGTTGTCATAATATCATGAATAACCGCACCTGATTGACTGGTTACCACTGCTATTCGTTTAGGAAATTGTGGTATAGGCTTTTTAGGTAAATCAAAGACACCTTGTGCCGCTAGCTTTTTCTTCAATTGCTCAAAAGCTAAGTACAAAGCTCCTAATCCATCGGGTTCCATCGATTCAACATAAATCTGATAAGAACCACTAGGTTCATAAAGTGAAATTCGACCTTTGACAAGAACTTTCATTCCTTCTTCTGGTTGAAATTTAACTTTACTAAAATTTGATTTAAACATGATAGCTGAAATCTTGGCTTTATCATCTTTCAAAGAAAAATATTGATGAGCATTGGGACGTATTCTAAAGTTAGAAATTTCTCCCATCAAATAGACGTGTCCCAAATAAGGGTCCACGTCAAATTTTCTTTTCAGATATTGAGTTAAAGCTGTTACAGTTAAATATTGCTCATTATCCATTTGCCCTGCCTTCGGCTAATTCAATCACTTGATCTACTAATGCAGTAATTGTCATTGGGCCAACCCCACCAGGTACTGGTGTGATCATTGAAACGTGATCTTTAACATCGTCAAAATCAACGTCCCCACAAAGCTTGCCATTCTCATCGCGGTCCATTCCGACATCGATAACAATTGCTTGGTCTTTGACATAATCTTTTTTAATAAATTTAGCTTGTCCAATGGCAACTACTAGCACATCAGCCTTACTTGTTATTTCTTTTAGGTTCTTAGTATGTGAATGCGTGATCGTTACAGTGGCATTACGATCCAACATCAAAGCAGCAGTAGGTTTACCCACAATATTGCTACGTCCAACGATAACAACATCTTTACCATCAAGGTCAACATTGTAATAGTCTAACATCATTAAAATACCGGAAGCTGTGGCTGGTTTTGTTAGTGGTGTACCAATCCATAAGTTTCCAACACTAATTGGTGTAAAACCATCAACATCCTTAGCTGGACTGATAGCTTCAATAACTTTATCTTCATCGATATGATCTGGAACTGGTAATTGAACGATAAATCCATCAATAGCTGGATCATTATTTAATTCATCAATTTTATTTAGCAACTCTTGTTCCGTAACGGTGGCATCGAAATGGATGAGTTGAAAATCAATTCCTAATTTTTCAGCACGACGTTTCTTATTACGAACATAAACTGCACTGGCACTGTTGTCACCAACTAAGATAACAGCTAGACCAGGAGTTACACCCTTTTCTTTCAAAACTTGAACACGCTTTATCATTGTTTCATCTAATGCTGTTGCTACTTTTTTACCTTCTAATAAATTCACACTAATCACCATAAAAAGGCTGGCAAAAAATCACCAGCCTTACCCTTCTACAAAATTAGATAAAATACCATTAACGAAGGACTTTGAGTCCTTGTCACCAAAATCGCCAGCCATTTCAATTGCTTCATCAATAGCTACTTTTCTGGGTACTTCTAAACTATTTTCCATTTCAAATAATCCCACACGTAAAATCGAGCGGTCAATTCTGGATAGACGCTGAACAGTCCACTTATTCTTTAAGTGTTCTGAAATTTCTTTGTCAAGATCATCTTGGTGTTCTACAACACCTGAAACTAGAAACGTCAAATAATCTGGCACTGCCTCTGATGTTAAATCGCATAATTGCATGGTAGAAGAAATAGCATCTTGAGGAGTATCCTGAGTCGTTTCAATAGAAAATAGTGATTGAACTGCGAGTTCTCTGATCTTATGTCTACTTATCACTAGTTTTATTCCTTTTTATCAGTTGTTACACGTTCTATTTCGCCGCTATCTTTTTTAGCGATCAAACCTACAACATGTACGTTAATTTCACTTAAGTCTAAATCGGTCATGAATTCGAGTTGTTCAATGGCTGATTTTTGGATCTCCAAGGATACTTTTGGAATCGATACGCCATATTCCAAATATACATAAACATCCGCAGATATTTGATCGTCATTGAACGACACATCAACGCCCTTACCATGATTGATTCTGCCAAAAAGTGAATCTATTCGACTAGAAATAGTGCCACGCATTTCGTAAACACCTTCAACTTGGTTTGTAGCAATCCCAAGAAGGATCTCAATAACTTGATGTGATATTTCAACATTACCGTTTATTTTTCCACTATCTTGTTGTAGAGAAACATATTTTTGTTCAGCCATAAACTTATCTCCATAATCAGTTATTAATTAGCACGTGAAATGTAAGTACCATCTTGTGTATTGATAGTTAGCATATCACCTTCGTTAACGAAGAATGGTACTTGCACAACTAAGCCTGTTTCCATAGTAGCTGGTTTTGAACCACCAGATTGTGTATCACCCTTAATTGAAGCCTCGGTTTCAACAACCTTAAGATCAACTGTATTAGGTACATCAACACCAAGTGTTTCACCATTATACATAACTACGCTGACTTCCATGTTTTCTTTCAAAAACTTAAGCTCATCTCTAATTTCGTCGCCTGGCAATGAAAGTTGTTCATAAGTTGTAGTATCCATGAAGACGTAGTTGTCACCTTCTGCATATAGATATTGCATCTTTTTGTTTTCGATGTTAGCTTTTTCAACCTTAGCAGTTGATCTGAATGTCATTTCTTGAACGGCACCAGTTCTTAAATTCTTTAACTTTGAACGAACAAAGGCACTACCCTTACCTGGCTTAACATGCTGAAATTCTACAACACGCCAGATACCATCTTTTACTTCGATTGTTAATCCATTTTTAAATTCATTTACTGAAATTGACATTTCTTTCTCCCTTGGTTCCTAAATTTTGCCAATAGAACACTATACATTATCTTACCAATATTTCGGTGTTAATGGCAATAACTCATACTTATTATATAAAAAAAAGAGGAACATTGTCCTCTTTTTTTCTCAATATATTAGTATACTGAAACTTTTCTCTTGTCTCTGCCAAGTCTTTCGAACTTAACAACGCCATCTTTAAGTGCGAACAATGTATCATCATTTCCACGGCCAACATTAGCACCTGGGTGAATCTTTGTTCCACGTTGTCTATAAATAATTGCACCAGCAGTGATAGCTTGACCATCAGCACGCTTTGCACCTAGTCTACGACCAGCTGAGTTACGGCCATTAGTTGTTGATCCACCACCCTTATGGTGAGAGAAAAATTGTAAATTCATCTTAAGCATGAAATTTACCTCCTAATCAAGATCTATATTATTTTTTTGCACTTGAACTTCAATATTTTTAGAATAACTACCTTCAATATCTTTCAATATCCAAAATAAATTATCTAATAATAAGGCAGTGTCATGTGAAACTGCTTTATCGAATTGGCAGCCAAGATGACCACCATTAACTTCATCCATGACGACCTGAGGACTGGCCCCAGTAAGTTTTTCCAGATTGTTGATTGTTCCAATTGTCACTGCTGAAACAGCAGCACAAACCAAATCTTGACCATAAGGTCCCGAATCAGCATGTCCTTTAATTAAAAAGGAATCAATCTGTTCATCTGAATTCTGGTGAAAACTCGCTCTTATCATGATTAAGCCTTGATACTATCGATAAGTACCTTTGTATATGGTTGACGGTGACCTGTCTTTTTGTGTGAATGCTTCTTAGGTTTGTACTTGTAAGTAACAACTTTCTTTTCCTTACCTTGTTTCTCAACCTTACCAGAAACACTAGCGCCTTCAACTACTGGGCTACCAACTTTAACAGTTTTGCCATCAGAAACTAAGATTACATCATCAAATGTAACTGCGTCTCCTTCTTTGACATCAAGCTTTTCAACATAAATTGAAGCATTTTCTTCAACTTTATATTGCTTACCACCAGTTTTAATAATTGCGTACATAAACGTACACTCCCTTCTAAGACTCGCCAACTAGGTGCACTAAGCTTAAACCTAGTTTTGAGCGGTTGTAGATGCAATAGTGATTGCAACTAATAAAATATAGCAAATTTCACATACTTTTTCAACTCTCTGCCACGATTTTTTTCTTCATTTTCCATTTATCACTGAAATAAATATAGCTCAAACCAATAAAACTAAATAAATTGATTAACAAAGAAATTATAGCCAAAACAGTATAGTGAGCATGGACTTCAATAATATTTTTATTTGGATCCGTCTGCAACAGTAATGTTTGACGATTGGAACGAGTGATTTTAGGTTGTTCATTATTAATAGTAACTTTATACCCATCGTACTTTTGAATCGGAATATCCATCGTTACTGATTTAGGATTGTAATATTGCAACCAATATTCATTTCCTTTGGCATTAAACTGCACCTGACTGCTACGACCATCAATCAAGAAATGATTTTTACTATCTGAAGCTTTATCATGATAATTCACAGCCAAATTCTTATAGTCAATTTTTTGAGCAAATTCAATTTTATTATGTGGATGTAATTGATTTGCTTGACTAAATGTTAGATAACCAAAATCGCCAATAGCTAATAGTAGAATCAGCAACTGTAAAATAGCTGGTCCTTCTTGGAAAAGCAATAAAACTACTCGAATTAAAATAATGATAGCAAACAGATCCAGAATCGTTATCATAGCAAACAGCAAACGACTTGTATCAAAAGCTAATCTTGGACGAATAACTAATAAAGTTGCTAAAGCAAAACTCTCCAAAATCATAATTTTATAACTGAAAGAACTCTTTAAGAAAATTATGATCAAAACTAGACCTAATAAAATTGCCAGAATTAAAACAAGATACCAATTATTTTTTGCTAGGAACTCTTGGTTGAGCCAAGACCAGTAATCAAATTGAGGACGCTTCTGTTGCACTATTTTCTCGGACCACTGATTCTCCAATAACGGTCCCCAATAACCAACCGTCAATAGTCCTGTTACTGATCCAGCTTTAATTAAATTCAACAGAGTTTTTCCCCAATATGTCCAATTATGTGAAAGCTTTGAAAAAATCATCAACGGTAATATTGGTAACAAAGTTAGAATAACTGCAACCGCCATATATGGACTTGTCCAGATAATTAACGTCATCCCTAAAGTTAATGTCAACCAATCTTGAAATTTACCATTAAAAATTTGAAATGCTCCATAATAGACCATCGGTAAAAAGATTAAGACTAAATAGTTTTCAATCCTCTGTTCATCAAAAACCAACAAGAAACGATTAAAAGACAATGTATAGATTACGGCAAACAGTAATGCTTCCAAGGTATCGTTAGAAAACTTTTTCATATAGTAATAAGAACTAGTTAAGGTCAGATAGGTAACCAATGCAAAAATAACTACAAAGCCAATAATGACGTTTTGATTTAAAAATAATAATCCTGGCAGTATTGTCAGCCAAGGACTATAAAAATTAATCAGACTGCCCGTATGACCCCAATAATCAAAATTGATTGGTGAAGTAAAAATATTAGACAGACTTTTAATATGCGCAATATTGAAAATCAATTCATTAGTCACTGATGCGTGTTTTAAAAATAGAAATGTATAAAAAATAGTTATTATTAGAAAAATAATTCCAATGATTATTCTTCTCCATGAACGACTCGACATAATTAGCCCCTTAAAAAATGACTTACCAAATAATTATACTAAAAAAGGACTGTGAAGACTCTATTCTTCACAATCCTTTTACAATATTCAGTTTTAATATATTGGCAATGTTGCCATGACTACATGCCCGATGACCAAAAAGAAAAATAGTGTTGCCAAAACTAGTTTACCTCTACTAAGTTTCAATCTTCTGATCAAGCTTGTTATTAGTATAAGAGCAATGATTAGCCCTACACCAATTAAAATCCCCATTAAATTACTAATAATCGCCTGCTGCGTTAAAAATGCTGCAACAACATCAATTAAAATGAAAGCAATTGTAATAACAAATGAAAACTTTCTTTTCAAATCGCCCACCTCTAAAATCCTAAGCACCGCAAAAAGATGCTTAAACTTAAGCACAACATCTATAGTATAAAAGTGAGATATATTAATTGCAATATATTTTTTATGATACAAATTACAATATTTATTTATAACTATAGTTTGTACGATTGCCAAGGCAAATCATTAGGGCTCCGACGGCTTATTACAGAGATACTTTTAAGATCATCTGGATCTAATTCAAGAACCAATCGATCATCATCATAAGCGGGCCATTCAAATTTAATTTCTTCATCGTAAGGTTTGCCATTATTAATAAATTCTTTCAACAAACGAAGCATGTGCAATTGATTCTTACGATAGTCAATTTTCAAATCAGCAGTTGGTGTATTCAAATAGCGTACAATTCCACCATGTTTTCCTTCATCAACTTTGGCATAATTACAATAAACTTCTGCATCACTATTCTTAATCAACAAATCTGCCAATTTCCTTGCAGGTAAAGCATACATTGCGTTGCCTAGCATTTGGATCAATTCCTCTTTAGAGTAATCCTTACCTAATAGTTCTTGTTTCAAGGCTTCAATATTCTCACCAAACAGATCTGGCAAAACATTTTCTTCAATCTGAGTCGAATCCATATCTTCAAAGAATTTCAATTCGTTGCTGCCAGCTGAAATAATCGTTTTAAAATTAGTTCTCTTTACACGTTGAATTAGTTTATCTTGCCAATCAGCAGAAATTAAATCGTCATCGATCACAGGACCAAACCAGTTAGTTGCAAAATGTCCTTGTAAAGCTGTCTTCTGAGCTAACTGTAAACCATCGTCAGTCAAATTGAATAAATCTTTACTTGTTTTAATTTTGTTAGTTCGACAAATATTATCTATTACTTTTTGAGCGGTCTCTAAATCGCGTATAGTCTGTACGCCACCAGAGAACATAATAACTTTCTTAATACGATCCAGCATTTTAGAATTGGATGCCATCAAAGCAGAAATTGATTTTGCTCCAGCAGACAATCCTATCAAATTAATATTATCGACATCGCCACCAAAACTGCGTGCATTATCTATAACCCATTGGATTGCCATTAATTGATCAGATAAGCCGACATTAGTGTCACCACCGTCAACTTTCCCCCAACCAAATAAACCTAATCGATAATTAGGAACAACATGCACTACTTCTTGATGATCCAGCCAGGACATCTGCTTTTGATAATTTCCACCTGTTGTAAATCCTCCGCCATATAATTCAATGACGATCGGATAATGCCCATCGACATCCGGTGTACAAATATCCAAATTCAAACAATTTTCACCAAAATTAATTTTACTATCATTTTGTTCCAAAGCCTCATCTTGCATTGGCTGTGTACCATTATGTACAGCATATTGGAGTTTATTGATTTCTTGTTTACCAAATTTGGCAATCGAAAATTCTTCAGCTCGCTTGAATCTTCGACCGTAACCAAAAGGAATTCCTAGAAAGTCCACATGCTGATGATCAGCGATTCCGTGGAAAGTACCAGTTGTTGTTTTTATAATCTTTTTCATCAAATAAACCCCCAGTGAACAAAATATCGGTTTAGTTAATATTCTAAACTAATAATATTAATGTACAAGAATTTCATGAAACCATTTTTACAAGAAAGTTATATAAATTTATTCATAATTTGCCTTGTTTAGTTAATAAAGCTTGTATATAATTTCAAGGATACGTTTTTAGAGGGAGAGTAATTTATGGTATTAACAGATGCACAAAAACGTGCCAATGAAAAATGGCATAAGAATCATCGTGAACGTGCAAACTATATTGCTATGCGTTCATCCGCAAGAAGTTTTATTCGTAAAAAGTCTACCTTGGAAGACTTAAAAGAACTCCAGGACATCATTGAGGGACGTCGTAAAGAGTTAGCTCAATCCCTAAATAATCAATTTTAAAAATTGTATGCCCTTGCATTTGAAAATTACAAAAATATTTTTCAAAATAAGGCATAAATTTATCTTAATTTTATTTTTTCTGATATAATTTGGCTAAGGACAAAGTTAAAGGAAGCCTTGTCCTATAAGCGTTCTGTCCAGATGCTGATGACATTAAAAGCTGTGATTATTTCGGAGATGAAAATCATGAAATTGATAACATGGATCAAGTCATTATTAAAAGCCGAAAAAAACGAAGCTTCTACTCAAGATAGAGAGGTACTCTCCGAACTTGAAGCTGAAAACAAACCCTTCTTGTTTGGTAAGTAATGTTATTCAGTAAATTATTATTAGGGATGGTTCACTTATTATTAAGTGGACCTTTTATTTTGCTCTTTTTTCGAATATTTAGTCAGAATTTTATTGACATCAAGACATCACTTTCACTATAATAGTACGAGTGATGTCACAGTGGCTCAGTTGGATAGAGCAACGGTCTTCTAAACCGTAGGTCGTGAGTTCGAATCTCACCTGTGACATTTTTTTATACATTAAAAGCTGTTAGGAGTAAAATCCTAATGGCTTTTTTAATATCTATTTACCAAATTAAACGATATTTTGTGATAAAAAAATTCAAATTAATTATTGCAACTCAAATCACTTTTCTCTATAATAGTATAAGTGATGTCACAGTGGCTCAGTTGGATAGAGCAACGGTCTTCTAAACCGTAGGTCGTGAGTTCGAATCTCACCTGTGACATTTTTTTATACGCTAAAAGCCGTTAGGAATAATCCTAGCGGCTTTTTTTATGCTGGAACGACCATTACATCTGTATCGACAATACCAAACTGACGCCGCATTTGGGCCTCAATCTCTTCGCCTAAACGGTAACTGTCTTTCACTTCCATATGAGCATCAACAGCAATAATCACATCCATAGTAACCATATTGCCACTATAATGAGCATTTATATCCTCTACCTTTTTTATCTGAGGATTATTCTCAATAACTTTCCGAAATTGCATTTCGGCTTTCGGATCAAAATAATCAGCCAAATTTAAACTGCTCTCTTTAAAAATCTTGATGCCAGCTACCAAAATAAAAATACCGACAATGATACTGGCCACGCCATCAAGCCATGATATCTTAAATAACAAGGCCCCACCGATCGCTACCATAGTTCCCAAACTGGTCAAAGCATCACTTAAACTATCTTGAGAGGCTGCTGTCAAAGCTGCATTCTGTAGTTTTAAACCAGCAGACCGATTCATCCACCAAACAACTATCATAATTACCATTGCAACACCCGCTCCTAATAGAGTGATTGGTTGAGGTACTTCTTGTAATTTCGGATGCATTAGACTCTTGAATCCACCATAAATAACGTTCAGCGAAATAGCAATCATAACTATTCCGGTAATCAGAGTAAAGACTGTTTCATAATGAAATCGTGTCAGTTGCAATCGTTGACCATTGTTTTGAATATCCTCTGGCAAAGGTTGTCCCATTAAATCGTCATCGTCAATATCTCGAGCAATAAAAATTCCTACTAATAATAAGACAGCTGATATAATTCCAGCTAAATTATTCAAAGCATCAGCACGTAAAGTCTGTGAATGTCCAATCTCTGCCAAATAAAATTCAATTATAGAAATTGCTAAATATGCCCCTACATTAAATAATAAATGATGTTGAGCACTGCGTAATTTATTCAATTCTCGATGTTGAATCTTATGCCATTCTTTCGTTTCTTTTTGAAGATGTTGTTTTTTTTCTTGCATGATAATGCCTCACTGAATAGACCCTTTTACTAAATAATCCTAGCGCTTTAACTTTAAAATCACAAAAAAAGAGCCCCTTCAATATCGAAGAGGCTCTCCCTTTTATCGTTGAGGATAGAATGCAACTTTCGTTGCTCATTTAATATATCATCTATCAACCAGAAATTCTCCATTTTAAAATTCCCGTAAAGAAATTGTATTATTAATTACAAATTCTGTAATAAATGATTCATATTAACTCAAAGCTATGCGCTCAACTTCAATAATTTGTTCATAGCTTCTTCAATTGACTTACCGCATGCAGAAACCCGAGTGTTTTTCTTATCAAATACGGTAAACAACTGATGCTTAGTATCTAAAGTAACTTTATATCTCATATTGCTTACCTCCAATTATTTGAATACTAATTATACACTCCTAAACAAAAAATACAATCAAAACGATTTAATTATTATAACCATACTTATTTTACTTAAAGAATAATTCTTTACATGCATTAGCAATAGCAATCTTAACATGTTCAAATGTTAAGCCACCTTGGATATAAATAATATAAGGTGCACGCATTGGTCCATCACAAGAGAATTCAATACTTGCTCCAGAAACAAAAGTTCCGGCGGCCATAACGACTTTATCCTCATAACCTGACATTTCACTAGGTACAGGCAAAACATTGGAATCGATTGGTGAGAATTTTTGAACCATTTCGGCAAATTTAACCATCTTATCCGGATCGTTAAATTCAATAGTTTGAATCAAATCTGTCCGGTCATCATTCCACTTAGGTGATACATTCAAACCTAATTTTTCAAAAATACCTGCTTCAAAAATGGCACCCTTAATAGCATTACCAGTTACTCTTGGAGCTAGGAAGAAACCTTGGAACATTTCTGACAAACGACCAACTGTAGGACCCTCAGAAGCGCCAATTCCAGGAGCTGTGAGACGATAACTTGCTAATTCAACTAAATCCTTTTTACCAACGATATAGCCACCAACTTTGGCCAAACCACCACCAGCATTCTTGATTAATGAACCAGCCATAATATCAGCACCTACTTCGGTAGGTTCAATTGTTTCGGAAAATTCACCATAGCAATTGTCAACAAAGATAATTGCATCAGAAACAGTCTTAACTTGCTTGATAATTTCAGCAATTTCTTTAACTGTCAAACTCTTACGTACGGAATACCCACGAGATCTTTGAATAGCAATAACTCTAGGATTTTGTTCTTTTATCTTCTTCTTCATC
This sequence comes from Companilactobacillus bobalius, assembly GCF_002179915.1. Lineage (NCBI taxonomy): Bacteria > Bacillati > Bacillota > Bacilli > Lactobacillales > Lactobacillaceae > Companilactobacillus > Companilactobacillus bobalius. The sequence goes on along the minus strand of NZ_MYFM01000008.1, from coordinate 116,583 downwards.
AAATCGAAGTTGACCTTGTCGCCATCCATTTCAACGTAATCGAAACCAATCTTATAATCAATCAATGAACCCTTTTTATTACCAGCAGTTCCAATAACCTCTTGCATAGTGTCATATGGTTCGCCTGTAACATAAAGTAAATTATCTCCTGGACGAAGCATACCAAAGAGTGCTGTTGCCAATGTATGTGTACCTGAAACAAATTGTGGACGTACTAAAGCCGCTTCAGTTTTAAAAACGTCACAATAAACAGCTTCTAATTGGTCACGACCACGATCGTCATCCCCATAACCAGTCGTACCTAGCAAACTACTTTCATCAATACTTTCTTTTCTAAAGGCCTCTAAAACTTTATTTTGATTATCCAAAACTTGCTCATCAATTTCAGCCAACTTTGGAGCAATCATCTCATCAGTCTCTTTGATAACCTCTTTTAATTTATCTGGAAATGCTGCGTTCCATTTAGTCATTGTGCCCTCCTACAAATTTTATGATATTTTTCTCGATTGTTTTTTGATAATTATTATCATCACTAATATTATACCAATCTACATCCATTTGATTGCGGAAATATGTAAATTGTCGCTTGGCAAAATGACGAGAATTCTTTTTAACTTCATCTAGACAACTATCTAAAGGAGTATTTTGTTCAAAATAGGGAAATAGCTCCTTGTAGCCAATAGCGTTCTTTGCCTGGACAAATGTCTCACGATGCTTAAAAACGTACTCAGCCTCATCTAATAGTCCCATTTCTACCATTTTATCAACACGCTGATTAATCCGTTCATATAACTTAGGACGATCATCGGTTAAACCTATTAAATAAAAGTTAGCCCATTTATTACCATTGTTTTGATCTGTTATTGATTTTCCAGTAGTACGAATTACTTCAATTGCTCGTATTAGTCTTCGAGAATTCTCAATATCAATTTTTCGATAAGCAATCGGATCTTCTGACTTCAAAATTGATTGCAACCTACCCACTCCATCATTCTTTTCGATTTCGAGTAACTCTTGACGTACTTTGTCGTCCCCCGTAGAATTTCCACCTAAATTAAGATTATTTATCAACGAACTCAAATAAAAACCTGTTCCGCCAACAACGAATGGAATTTTTCCTTGTTCATTCAAATCTGTAATTATCTTTTTGGCACGTTCTTGAAAATTTTTAACTGTATAACGTTGATCTGGATCACAAATATCAACCAAATGGTGTGGCACGGCTTTTAATTCGGCAGGCGAATCCTTGGCAGTACCAATATCCAAATGACGATATATTTGCATCGAATCACCAGAAATTATTTCACTATGAAACTCTTGAGCTAATTTTAGACCCAACGCACTTTTTCCCACAGCCGTTGGACCGACAATTGCTATAACTTTTTTCAAAAAATTACCCCACTTAATATAGTCTTTTATAGATATTTTAAAGGAAATAAGCCATAATGAGAACTAAAGACAGGAGGAATTATATTATGGCAAAAAATCAAAAACACTTTCGTTTTGTTAAAGGCTTTCTTGTTGGTTCATTAACAACAGCAACAGCCGTTTATGGTGCACTACATGCATTCAAGAAAAAGGTTATCGAACCTGAAAATGAAGAAAACGAACGAGTAGAAGAAAACCGCAGACGTGCTAACCGTAAGAGCCTTCAAGCACACCAAGGTTAATTATTAATTTCAAATAATAAAAAATGCTGTGTCAGAATTTTTTCTGCACAGCATTTTTTTATAGTTTAGTAGTCTTTTTAGTTTGACCTTCCCAATCGGAAAAGCGATCCTCTAACCACTTAACGTCAGTAAAGCCCCATTTTTTTGTTAACTTGATAGCAGCACGAACACAAATATTCTTACTATCTGCATATAAATATACAGGAAGATCTGGTCTCAATTCGCCCTCATTATATTTTAATTGTGTATAAGGAAGACTTCTAGCACCAAGGATATGTTTTGCATCGAATGCATTTTTTTCTCTCAAATCAACAATTTGAGCTTTTCTCATTGTCTTTTCAAAGGTTTTTTGATCAACTGAGCCACCCATTTGTCTGCCTTTATACCAATAATAAAGCCATGAGCCGACCCAATAGATGATAAATCCTATTACAATAACGTACAAAACTGCATTTAATACTTGCATTAACACAAACCCCTAACCAACTTTAATCAATGAAGCTGCACCGATAACACCTGCACCATTACCAAGACTAGCAAGTCTTAGTTCAGTTGAGTCCTTGATTGTAGCAAATTCATTCTTACGCATAGCTTTGTCCACTTTGTTTAGAAGGAATTCTCCAGCAGCAGAAACACCACCACCGATAACTACATACTTAGGATTCAAGGTGTTAGCAATATTACCTAGAACAAATCCAAGTGAATCACAAACATAATCAGCAACGATCAATGCTAGATCATCATCTTTTTTAGCCAAATCGAATACATCTTTAGCAGAGATATCTTGACCATCATCAAGCATAGCTTTCAATTCTGAATCTCCAGCATATTCTGAAGCACGATCTCTAGCAACACGAACGATACCAGTAGCAGAGGCAATTGTTTCCAAACAACCTCTCTTACCACATGTACACATGAAACCATTAGGATCAACAGTAACGTGACCGATTTCACCTGCTGCACCATTAGCACCTTGTAGTAATTGACCATTAGCGATGATACCACCACCAACACCAGTACCAAGTGTTACAAAAACAACATCTTTAGCGTTGTTACCAGCACCTTGCCATCTTTCACCAAGTGCTGCAACGTTAGCATCATTTTCAATAGTTACAGGAAGACCTGTTCCTTTTTCGATGTCACGTACTGGATAAACTTCATTAGTCCAGTTAAGGTTGTAAGCACCTTTGATTGTTCCTTTTTCATGATCAATAGTACCAGGTGAACCCAAACCAATTCCATCAAATTGGTCGGCACTCATACCGTACATATCAAGATGATGATTAATTGAATCAATAATATCAGGAATAATTAATTGTCCGTCAGATAGAATATTTGTTTCAATACTCCATTTTTGTTGAATCTCACCTTTTTCAGTAAGAATAGCAAATTTAATTGTTGTACCACCAAGGTCAACACCGATTAACTTTTTGTCTGTCACTTTGATCTGTCCTTTTCTTTTTCTTCTTCTATTCTATGCTCCCGTTTTAAGACCAATTGAGCATTGATGAAGGTCTTTTTGTCGATCATTTGACTCTCATATAAACGCTTAACCTCAATAAACATAAGCTCTATATCCCACATTCTTTTACCAACGTGAACAAAAGTGCCATATCTTTTCAGAAGTTGCTGAACGTCATAAAGAGTTCTAAAACTCATCTCATCCATAAACTATCATACCTTTTGTATACATAAAGTAAGAAATTACGACTAAAACAACCAGAGATAATATTCTAAAAATCATCTTAGGACGTTGTATACCAGGCAAACCTAAAGTATAACCTAAGAACAATCCCCCAAGTGCACCACCAAGGTGCCCCCAAATATTAATACTAGGCATTAATAAGTCCAAAAGTAAGTTAACGACAATCAAACCTAGAAAACTCTTACCAATTTCAGTCATAAATCTATTTTCACGATATATGAATCCCAAAGCTAGAAAAGCCGCAAAGAGACCAAAAATCGAAGTACTAGCACCCACTGAAATTGTATTATCGCTTCCAAAAGCAAAACTTGCTAAATTACCAGTGATACCACTCAAAAGGTAAATTGTTAAAAAGCGCCAATGACCTATCATGGGCTCTAATATTTGACCAACATATAATAGTGTAAACCCATTCATGAAAATATGGAAGACACTTAAGTGTAAAAATATTGGTGTAATCAAACGCCACCAGTCACCAGTTTGAATACTTACATTCGTCATGGCACCCATTGTCATCAAAGTATTGCTATTCTGTGAGCCTCCAGCTAGAACTTCAACCAGATAAACTCCAATAGTTAATACCAAGAGTGTCCATGTCACATACGCATTACTCTGTCGATTAAACATTTTGTTGATCCTTATCCGTCTTGGCTAAAATAATTTTATCTACTGGCTTATCTAGTACATAAATTGGCCATTGAGCCTCTTCATAATATTGCTGTGAAGATGCTAAAGAGATGGTTTTAGTTGGATACTTGGCTAGATATCTATCAAAATATCCTGCGCCGAATCCTAAACGATTATGCCTATCTTTTGAAAAGGCTAAACCTGGAACGATTAGAAGATCAGGAGGATCCATTAAATTATTTTCATAATTCTTTGGTTCACGAACTCCAAAAGGACTTTCTTCGATTTCAGTGTCTTTCGTATACTTAACAAAAGTCATTGAATGATCGGCAAAAGTCTTTGGAATATAAACTTCCTTGCCCATTTCCCAACATTGATTAATGATTGGGAACGTTGGAATTTCATCATTCATACTTAAAGTAATTCCAATACTTGGTGCATTTTGAAAATCTAAATCATTAAAAAGCTGAAAATAAATATTATTGATTTCTTTTTGTGCTTTGTCAGACTTCATGAAAGTACTAACTAAATCAATTTGCTTTTTTCTAAAGCTTACTTTATCCAACTAATCACTCCCAATCCTAGTAAAAAAAAACAACAGGGATTTTAACCTGTTGTTTATTTTGTTTCACGATGCAATGTAACAGTACGTTCGCGTGGACAATATTTCTTAAGTTCAAGGCGATCAGGGTTGTTACGTTTGCTCTTGTTTGTTAGATATGTACGTTCATGACATGAAGTACATTCCATTGTTATGTTTACTCTCATCTTTGGAACATCCTTTCATAAATACTTAACTAAATTCAACTAATTAAATATATCATTTTTCACGGTATTTTAAAAGGTCAAATCAGGATTTATTTCTGTCCTGTCATCTTATAGTAATCCGTATATATCTGTTTTGCAAGTAATTGTGGGTATGATCCACTTTCACTAGTTAAATTAGGGAACACAATAGCCATCGCAATATTAGGATCACTATAAGGTCCAAAACTAACTAAACTAGTAGTAATTGTTTCAGGGGGGTCACTGCTTGGATTATCAGGATCATAGTAGAATGACTGAGCAGTACCAGTTTTAGCAGCTACAGCTGGCTTAATATCGGCCAAACGAGTAGCAGTAGTCCAGTACCCACTACCATGAACAGCAGCGTACATACCTCTCTTAACAACGTCTAATTCATCATTAGTGAATCCGACTTTGTTCAAGACCTTAGGTTGTGTAACTGAAGTCAAAGCACCCTTAGTACCATCATCTTTAGTCTTTTGAATTGATTGTACAATGTATGGTTTCATTCTATATCCACCATTAGCAATAGTTGAAATGTACTGAGCCATTTCAATTAAAGTATAAGCATCGTAGTTTCCATAAGATAAATCCAGTGCAGAACCTGTCTTCAATTCGCCAGAGCTATTCAGTGTAGCACCTTCGATACCAGTTGTTTCACCTGAAATATCAATACCAGTTTTTACACCTAATCCGAATTGATTGAAATAACCTCTCAACTTAGAGAAGATATCTGAATCCATTTTAATATAGGAATTTGGCGTATATTTAGCATTAGCCTCTTTCATTGCCAAAGCCATCATGTACTCATTAGATGAGAATTGAAGGGCTTGTACGGCACTCAAGCTACTGAAAGTACCAATTGGGTAAACAGACTTCTTAACTGGAGTACCAGGCAAGTAAATTGGTTCATCGGCCAAAGTATTGTTAGATGGTGAAATAACTCCATCCATCATAGCACCCAAAACAGTTGCACCCTTAACAGCAGAACCCATTACGAAGGTACGATTGATGACACCTAGAGCATCTTCACTAGTTTTACCGGTCTTAGGATTATTGTGAACCCCAGCCATAGCCAAAATAGATCCAGTCTTAGGATTCATAGCAACAACATAAGCCCCATCAGAATATTGAGTAATACCGGCTGCCTTAGCAGCACTATATTGTGTATTTAAAGCATCCTGTACTTTCTTTTGGAAAGATGAATCAATAGTCAAATTAAGATTTCCACCTTTTTGACCTTTGTAAACAACTTTACTCTTCTTAATTTGGTTATTAGAGCCTACTTGTACTTCACGTTTACTCTTAGTACCAGAAAGAATTGATTCGTAACTCTTTTCCAAATAACTTGTACCAACACGGTCATTACGGGAATAACCAGATGCCAACATAGTATTTAACTCATCATCAGGAATACCTTGTTGTTCAGTCGAAACACCACCAATAATACTTTCGATAGATGTTCCCTGTGGATAATCACGTTCCCAGTTACTACCAATACTAATTCCAGGCAATTCTGTTAAATGTTCACTAACTTCCGCAATCTCTTTAGCAGTTAAATCTTTATCTTTTAAAAAGACTGTTGAAAGTGAATAAGCTGAACTCATTTTCTTAAATAAAGTGGCCCTTTGAAGGTCTTTATCATTCAAATGAATACCTTGTTGTTCAACGTATTTAACTTCATTTGCATAAATTTTAGTAGATGTTAATGCATCACCACTCGAATTAACACGGTATGATTTAGGCATTTGCTTAATAACCTTGGCTGATTTACCTGGTGCTGAAAGAATATAATCAGCTTTATCACGGCTAGTTAAATTAGTTTTCTCAACGGTTAAATATTTAGTTAGTCTGTTAACGATTTGATAGATATCCGTTGACTTAACGCTACCACTCTTTGTATAAGTAATAGCATTTTGTGTTGAGTTACCTACCAATAGTCTACCTTTAGAATCATAAATCATTCCTCGAGGTACACTGCCTGTCATTACTGTCTTGTCTGTTCGGTTAACTTCGGCTTGAAATTTACCACCATAAACGATTTGTAAATATGCAAGTTGTCCAACTAACATAGCAAATAGAACAAAGACAATAAAAAAAAGCAGGTTTAGACGAAATGGAATAGTAGACTTCGCTTGACTACCTGTTCTTTTCTTTAATATATCAAGTATTCTTCTCATATTATCCTTCAAAAAAGCGAATAGTTATTCATTAGATTTAAAAATATATTTAGGTCCATCCAGTTTAGGATCATATTCAACTAACAAATCATATCTGGCAAAAAACCAAGTATCACTGTCAGTAATAAAATATGTGATTCCATCAACTATAGTACTAGATTCCGGATCAACCGGTTTTTCTTTTCGCATAGCAATTGAAAAACCATCATGAACCATTGTCTTACCATACACTTTACCATAGAAATGGATTCCATCCCCAGGAACCAAATCAAGTTCCTCGCGGAACCACTTAGAAGCCTCATCAGTTATTTCAATTTTCATTATTGTCACCTCAATATTTTATAAGGTAAACATACCAGAAAACGTCTTCACTAAGCAACTTCTACGGACTTAACAGTCAAATCATAACTGCCAACAGGAGTATCAACAGTAACAACATCACCTGTATGCTTACCTAATAGGGCCTTAGCAATTGGTGAGTCATTTGAAATTTTACCACTGTCAGGATCTGATTCAGCAGCACCAACGATTGTGTAAACGTCAGGTTCTTCACCATCCTCTTGAACGGTAACTTTTTTACCAATAGAAATTTCATCACTAGCAACCTCATCAGTATCGATAACATTAGCATATTGTAGCATTTCGATAATTTGTGAAATACGTGATTCAACAACACTTTGTTCATCTTTAGCAGAAGTGTATTCAGAGTTTTCAGATAGATCACCAAAACTTCTAGCAATCTTAATTCTATTGATTACTTCTGGACGTTTAACTTTCTTTAAATTTTCCAATTCTTCTTCAAGCTTTTTCTTACCTTCAGCTGTCATAGGGTAACTTTTATCTGCCATTTTATAACTTCCTCATTTCTAAAAAATCATTTATTAATATTCTAATTTTAAAATGTCATCTAATCAACCATGATTAGATGACATTTTTTAATTCACTATAATACTACTGGTTAAGAGCAGCAACTTTACTATCGTGCTCTTCACGTGTACGTGAATAATATACCTTACCGCTCTTCAAATCTGCAACAAAGTAGAGATAATTTTGATCTCTGTCAGTTGGATTTAAAACAGCCTCTATTGATTGAATACTTGGAGTATTGAATGGTCCAGGACCATAACCAGTATTCTTGTACAAGTTATATGGTGAGTTCACTTTAACATCTTTATATGTAAGTTTTGTCTTATGTGTATTCAAAGCATACATAACAGAAATATCAGATTGTATAGGCATATCGACATCTAAACGGTTAAAGAAGACACCAGCAATCTTTCCACGATCTGTCTTTGTAACACCTTCACGTTCAACCAATGATGCTAAGGTTAGAACCTCTTGAACAGAATAACCCTTCTCTTTAATTGTTGAGAAGTATGGCTGTAGCATATCATTATCCTTTTCAACCATTTGACCAACTAACTGTTTCAAACTCAATCCTTTATAAACACTGTATGTAGCTGGGAACAAATAACCTTCAAGATGATATCTAACATTCTTTCTGGACATTGTTGAATTTAGCAATTGTGGATATTTCTTTTGAAGCTGTTTCATGAATTTTTCATCTTTCATCAACTTCAAGAAATCTTTTTTCGTAAAGCTAGTACTCTTTTGAATTTGATCACCAATTTGATCAATTGTAACACCTTCACGAACTAGCACACTATCTTTAGCTGTTCCAGTTGGTTGAGCACTTCCACCCTTTTGTAATTGCTTAACAATAGAATTCATATCCATTGATTGCTTGAACGTATAATATCCGGCTTGAAAATCATTATAGTTTTGAGCCTTTATATAAAAATTAAAGACCGTTGCACTCTTGATGATTTTGTCCTTTTCAAGTGTTTTTGCAATTTCTTTGCTTGATGAACCAACAGGAATATTAACGACAATATCATCTTTACTATTCGCATTGTATGGTTGCAATGAACTGTTTACATAATTGAAGCCAATAATGGCAACGACAACTGCTAAAACAGCAATCACGCCGACAATCCAATAAGCTATATGATTAGCTACAGATCGTTCCTCAGCACGAGTTTTCATTTTATCAGTTGATTCTTGATTTAATGCTTCTTTTTTTTCGTCCTTCTGGCTCAAGACACAGCCTCCCGAGTTAATTTATTAGAATTATACCATTAGTTTTGGAATAATTATCTAATTTCCACATTAAATTTTTCAACTAAACTATCTTTAACCAATGAAAATGCCTTTTCAACTTCTTCATCAGTCAAGGTGCCATTTGGATTCAAAAACTCTAGATGGTAAGCCAATGACTTATAGTTTGTCTTAATATTCTTGCCTTCATAAACATCAAAAATCGTTACATCATTCAAATATTTACCACCATTTTCATAAATATCTGAAATAATTTGAGCATTTTCAACATCGCTCTTAACTAAAATAGCTAAATCACGACTAACGCTTGGATATTTTGGAGCACTTTGAGATTTAATACTCTTCTCGTTTAGTTCAAAGAGAGCGTCAATATTCAATTCAAAAACAAATGTTTCATCAACATTATGGTCTTTTTGATACTTAGGATGTAATTTACCAATCAAACCTACTACTTGACCATTAGCCAAAATTTGGGCTGTTTGACCTGGATGCATATTTGAATAATCTGCGGTAGCTTCATATTCAAATTTAGCATCAGCATTAGTAAATGATAATACTTCGTCAACAATTCCTTTGAGATAATAGAAATCAACTTTTTGAGCCTTAGTATTCCAAGAATCATTTATCACATTGCCACTGATAGCACCTGAAAGGTATTCAATTTCATTAGGACGAGCTTGACCTTTTGGACGAGCAAAGATACGGGCCTGTTCAAAAATACTTAGATCATTATTATTTCTAGCTTGATTGTAGGCAATATTACGAACTAAACCAGGAATCAAACTATTTCTCAAATATTCATGATCTTCAGTCATTGGATGTAACAACTTAGTATATTCAGTATTTGCTGTATTAAAGTCATCAACTTCTTTTTTGCTTAGTAATGAGAAATTAATAACTTCGTCCATTCCCTCGCCAAGTAAAACGTCACGTAATTTATTACTGAATTCACGTTTTTGACTGTAGCCACCGCGTGTTTCCATACCGGCTGGTAAAGTATTAGGCAAGTTTTCATATCCGTAAATACGGTTAACTTCTTCTACAAGATCGGCTTCAATTGCCATATCCCAACGACGAGTTGGAATAGTAACAGTGATTTTGTCGCCATCAACTTTAACAGTAAAGCCTAAACGATTCAAAATACCTACCATTTCATCAGTTGATAATTCTAAGCCCATCAAATGATTGATATGAGAAACACTACCTTCAATAACAGTTGGTTTAGCTTCTGTATAATTACCAACAATCTCTTTAGAGATTTCTTCTGCGGCACTAGTTTCATCAACCAATTGTGTGGCACGAACTAAGGCTTCAGAAACAATACCATTATCAACACCCTTTTCGAAACGGTTTGAGGCATCATCACGTAGATCATGTCTTTGAGCTGTCTTACGAATGCTGGCTCCATCAAATACACCGGCCTCTAGTAAAATATTTTTAGAATTTTCATCTACTTGAGCAACTGTACCATTGACAATTCCAGCAACACCAAGAATATCTTCGCCAGCTGTAATGATCAAATCGTTGTGATTCAAAACTTTATCTTCATCAGCTAATTTTAGTTTGTCACCATCATGAGCCTTTTTGATAACCAATTTCTTTTCAGTCAATTTATCTAAATCATAAACTTGAATAGGTTGACCATATTCAATCATAACGTAATTAGCAGCATCAATTACACTGTTAACTGGACGAATACCTTGATTCCAAAGTCTTCTTTGCATCCAAAGTGGACTCTTGCCAACCTTAACGTCTTTTAACTCACGTAGTAAGTAATCAGGTACTAAAGATTTCTCTTCAACTTCTACATCGACATCATTTAAATCTTTGATCTTATCAGCATTCAATTCTGGCTTTTTGAAACTAGGCTTCTCATCATAAGTAGCACCAATTTCCCAAGCAGCCCCACGCATACCCAAAGTATCAGCACGGTTAGGTGTGATATCGATATCAACCATTTGATCTTTCAAGCCTAATAGATCATATACAGCAGTACCTGGTTTTTGTGGTTCATCGAAAACATAAATACCATTTTCAAATTCCTCAGGCATATATTTAGCAGGTACTCCTACTTCATCCAAACCACAGATCATCCCATTTGACTCTTGACCACGTAATTTACCACGTTTAATTCTGATACCATCTGGTAAGTGCGCACCGTGTGTTGCTACGATCACATATTGATCTACAGCTACATTAGGAGCACCACAGACAATTTGAATATCCTCATCTTCACCAACATCAACCATACAAACTTTCAAATGATCTGAATCAGGATGTGGTTTAACGCTTGTAACGTGACCTACAACTAAACCTGTTAGCTCTGTTCCCAATTCAACAGGACTTGATTCAATACCAGTTAGAGAAATTTTGTTAGCCATTTCTTCAACAGTATGTGTAACAGGAATATAATCTTTTAACCAATTAACAGAAATTTTCATTATCTTAATTTACTCCTTTGAATTGTTCTAGGAATCTAACATCGTTTAAATAGAAATCACGGATATCGTTAATTCCATATTTGAGCATAGCAAAACGTTCAGGTCCAAGACCAAAAGCCATACCACTGTACTCGTTAGGATCAATTCCAGACATCTTCAAAACATTAGGATGAGTTAGTCCGGCACCTAAGACTTCAATCCAGCCAGTATACTTACAGATACGACAACCTTTTCCATCACAGTTGAAACATGAAACATCAACCTCAACAGAAGGTTCCGTGAATGGGAAGTAACTTGGACGGAAACGAATTTCACGTTGTGCGCCGAAGACGTGACGACATAAAGCTTCCAAAGTACCCTTTAAATCGGCCATACTAATATTCTTATCAACTACTAAACCTTCAATTTGATGGAATTGATGTGAATGAGTAGCATCATCATCATCACGACGGTAAACAACGCCTGGTGAGATCATCTTCAAAGGACCCTTAGTAAAGTCATGAGCTTCCATGTCACGGCCTTCTTGAGCCGAAGTTTGAGTTCTCATTAATAGTTCATCTGACAAGTAGAATGTATCTTGCATATCACGAGCAGGATGATCCTTAGGGATGTTTAATCTTTCAAAATTATAGTGATCTTCTTCAACTTCATAACCGGGAGCAACTTCATAACCTAAACCAATGAAGAATTGTTCAATATCTTCAATTGTTTGATTCAAGATATGCTTAGTTCCCTGAACTTGTTTAGCAGCTGGTAAAGTAACATCAATTTTTTCTTCTTCAAGTTGATGTGCTACTAATTTTTCATTCAATTCAGTCATTTTTTCTTCAATGGCTTGTTGAATATCATTCTTAACATTGTTAGCTAATGTACCAATTTCAGGACGTTGTTCAGCTGGAACGTCTTTCATCCCACGTAAGGCTTTAGTGATTGGGCCTTTCTTTCCTAATAGGTTGACTCTTAGGTCATTTAACTCTTGAAGTCTTTGTGCACGCTTGGCTTCATCAATACCATTTTCTCTTAAGCTTTTGAGCTTATCATCTAATGACATAGTTTTCCTCCTGCATTACCCTTTTATTGTTATTTTAAATAATGTTTGTAATTTCTTTAATGAACTTTCTGCATAAAAAAAGTCCCCATCCCAAATAAGGGACGAGGACTCGCGGTACCACCCTAGTTCATGTCTAATACATGCACTCAAAGGTTATAAAGTAACCAACTCATAAACTCAGAAAGTGAATTCACTCTTTCATTCATCAAGTCTTCTCAGTCAACGACTCTTCCTGTTATGAAATTCCAAGCTACTATTTTTCATCAAAGTTTAAACTATTTTCATATGACTAATTATACAAAAACCAAAAAGTTTCGCAAGTCTTTAAAGTGTTTGTAATCCGTACATCAATACTCCAGCTGCTACAGCCACATTTAATGACTCGGCTTTTCCTAGGATTGGAATATAAATGTTCTCGTCACAGGCATTAAGGACATCTTGTGTTACTCCGTGAGCCTCATTACCCATAACCAAAGCATAATTATCAATTTTTTCTAGTTCATTGTAAGGCTTAGCTTGTTCATTAACTTCAGAACCATAAATTGTTAGTTCTGATTCTTTAGCTAAATCAATAGCCTTATGAATATCCATACGATAGATTGGCAAATGGAATTGGCTTCCTTGCATTGAGCGTTGAACTTTTGGTTGATAAAAATCAGCTGAGTCTAAGCTAGTGATAATACCATCATATCCGGCAGCATCAGCCGTTCTAACGATTGTTCCCACATTACCAGGATCTTGAACATCATCTAGCATAACCCATTGTCCAGTAAGTTCTGATAAAGATTCAGTATTATTTACTTTAAGGACAGCAAAAATTCCTTGTGGAGTCTTTGTTTCAGATAACTCTTTAGCTACATCCTCTGAAACAGTCACAGCGATATCATGGTATTTCTTAACCAAACGATCCTCTGCATACTTCTCGGTAACTAACACTTGAACAAAATCTTGTTCATATTCATCGGCTTCACGTACTAAGTGAAAACCTTCTACCATGTAAGTTCCTGTTTTTCTAATGTACTTTGTTGATGCTAATTTCTTTAGTTGCTTGATTTCATCATTTTTTTTAGATTCAATATATTTCATATGTGTCTCATCCCTCTTGTTCTATAATATAAATATTAACACATAAGATGATGTGAGGTGATTAGTTGTGAAACATCTTTCTATTAATGTTGACGGTTTAGTACAGGGCGTGGGCTTTCGCTACTCAACTTTACAGGTTGCAGTTGAACTAGGCGTAACTGGAACCGTTCGAAATGAACTTGACGGTTCTGTGTCTATTGAAGCCGAAGCACCACAAAAAGAACTTTATATTTTTTTAAATCGTGTTAAATCTTCACCATCACCCTTTGGAAAAGTTAGAAAATTGGACTATACTTTTTCTGACGACTTACAACATTACAAAAAATTTACTGTGATTGGTTGAAACGTCAAATGAGTTAACGTATATTACAGTATATACGACTAAAAGGGTGGTTTATTAATTGAATAAAAAATACGTCAAATATCTATCAGTACTTTCGTTAGTTTTAGTACTGACACTAGTTTTGACGGGGTGTGCTCAGCAAACAGCTGCGAACCTGCACGCTCCTACTAGTGGGCCCTACGGAATTGTTTACAAATGGATTGGAACTCCATTCCAAAAGTTAATCCTAAAGACGGCTCAAACTATTGGTGGTAAGAATGCCTATGCATGGGGTATCGTTATTATTTCCTTTATCGTTCGTCTAGTGTTGGTTCCTTTATCATTGAATCAACAATATAAGTCAACAACTCAACAGGAAAAAATGCGTGCCGTTCAACCTCAATTGAAGATGGTACAAGCTGCACAAAAGAAAGCTAAAGATCCAGCTGCACAACAAAAAATTAGTGCTTTAATGATGGATGTTTATAAACAAAATAATCTTAGTTTGACCGGTGGTATGGGTTGTTTGCCACTATTGCTTCAAATGCCTATCTTAATGGGTATTTATCAAGCTGTGCAATATTCTAAGGAAATTGCTTCAGCTACCTTCTTAAATATTCCACTTGGTAAACCAAGTATTGTCATTGCCATTATTGCTACATTGTTCTACGTTATCCAAAGTTGGATGTCATTACAAATTGTTCCACCAGAACAAAGAAAACAAATGCAAACAATGATGATGGTCAGTCCATTGATGACTTTCTTTTTCTCAATCTTCTTATCTGCTGCACTTGCTCTTTACTTCTTGGTCGGTGGTGTCGTTATTGTTATTCAACAATTGATTACTAACTACATCGTAACCCCAAGAATTAGAAAACAAACTGATGCTGATTTAGCCAAGCATCCAGTTAAAGTTGTGGTTACTCAAGAAATGCTTGATAGTATCTTAAACGGTGGAGCTGCTCCTAGTTCCCCTGCAGGTGGTGCTCAACAGGCTGAAGAAAAAGAATTACACAAAAACATCCGTGAATTAAATAAGGGTAAACAAAATCGTAATAAGAAATAGACAAAAAAGAGGTTGTAAATTCTAAATGAATTTACAACCTCTTTTTTTACTCTATAGATTTGGCTTAGCATGCATTACTGTTCCATTTGGATAAACTGTCCAATCATCACCAGATGATCCATCGTTATCGCTTGAATGAATCCAATAAACAGATTGACCATTGCTATCAGTATAAGTCTTTGCTGTACCGCCGTTTTGATCAACGACTACGGCATATTTCTTATCAGAATTACCATCGTGACTTTTAACCATATTCATTGCCTGATCAGAACTAACAGTTCCAACTGATGAAGAGTCATCATTACTGTCAGTTTTATTATCAGTACTATTGCTACTATCAGTATTTGTATTTGTTGAATCATTAGCATTCGTATTCGTAGTATTAGTATCGGTATCAGTACTGTTCTTCTTAGAATCTTCAGTTTCAGAACTAGTTGATTTCGTTACTCGGTTAGCTGCCTTAGCCGCTTTATTAGCCTGTTTATATGAATTTTCCAAACTACTATTAGTTAAATTAGATGAACGGGAACTTAACTTGGCTGTCTCACTATAAGCTAATTCATTATCTGAATTTTTATAAACAAACAAACCAACTGTCTGAAATTCACTCAATTCAACATCTTCAAATAAATTCTTTACAGTCTTAGTACTGTTAGAATCAATAGTGCTATCACCATCTTTGTCAGCTCTTACTTTATCGCTTTTCGTATGCATCAGGATAAAATCAGAATTGATAAAGCTTATATTCTTATTAGTACGATTAATAATTTTTAAATCCACTGATACTGGATCTTGACTACTTCTAGTAAATAAAAATGTTAATTCATTTCTCTCTGATTGAGATAAGCTTGTGTAGTCTACTGTCTTTTCTGTAGTTTCCGTGGCCTTGACGTCAGAAGTTGATTTATCTGCGTCAGCCTTATTCGCACAACCGGCACTAATTAGTAGTAAACACATCACGCCAATTAACAGTGCTTTCTTACTCAAAATATCTTCCTCCCCTTGGATGGTATCTTAATAATATACTTTTAGATCAAACTTGGGAAATAACCTGCAAAATGAAAACAGACATTTACTAAAGATTGTATTCTCTAGTAAATGTCTGTTTATTTATAATTACTCACCTTTAGATGTTTCATCTTCAGCAGGAGCTTCTTGAATAAGTGGCAATTCAATCTTGAAAACTGTTCCTGAACCGACAACACTTTCTACTTCCAAACTACCATGATAGATTTCAATCAATCTCTTGGCGATAGAAAGCCCTAATCCGTTCCCTCCACGTTTTCTAGAGCGAGCCTTGTCAACTCTATAGAATCTGTTAAAAATACGTTTAAGGTCTTTTTTTGCGATTCCTAAGCCATAATCTTGAACCACAACTTCTAGCAAAGCTGAGTTAGTTGAAGCTGCAAAATTTATTTCCTTCCGATCAGCGGAATATTTGAAAGCATTATCCAGTAAAATAACCAACACTTGCTCCAAATGATTACGATAAATTTTAACCTTGCTACCCTCACGAATATCGTCGTCAAAATTAATAACAAAATCGGGATGCAACATTTTAAAATCATTATAAACTTGGGTAAACAATGGTTTAACTTCTGTCGTTTGTTCCAAATAGGCACTATCGATTTGTTCAACTCTAGTTAAATCAAGCATCTCTTGAATTAAGGACTGCATACGTTTCAATTCCTGCAATGAAGAATTAATTGAGTCATTCAAAACTTGAGGATCATCTTTTCCCCAACGTTGCAACATACTCAAATGTCCCTCCAAAACAGCCACTGGTGTTCTCAATTCATGCGAAACATCTTCCACAAATTCCTTTTGTTGATTCGTGTAAGCTTGCATTCGATCTAACATCTTATTGATATTAACTGTTAAATCGTAAACTTCATCATTTCTTTTACGTAGCTTAATTCTGGAATCAGAATCAGGTTTTTTGTTTAAATCATCAATCGTTTTATTGATTCGCTTCAAGTCGTTCAAAACCATAGTTACTGCAAAATAGCTCAAAAGAACTCCAATAACGAAAACAACAATACCACCGATCAACAATTTATTTGTAAAAGAATGAATCTCATTTACAGATGCAACATTTTGGACAGTTCGCATAGCTAAGACACCTACAAAAATGTAGGCCATTAAAATAACTATCGAAATCAATGCTGTCCACTTGAATCTAATGGAAATCCTCATCGTCTCATCACGTATCCTTTACCACGAACGGTTGAAATATAACTTGGTGCACCTGAACGATCGATTTTATTACGTAGATACTTAATATAAACATCCACAACGTTAGTCTCAGTTGAAGAACCAGTTCCCCATACGCGCTCTAATAAGTCATCACGGCTCAAAACAGTTCCAACGTTTTCCATCAAAACACTCAACAAATCATATTCACGACGTGTTAAATCAATAACTTCACCATTACGCTTCAAAGTTTGTGTTGTCTTATCAATTACCAAATTCTTATACTTAAGAACTTGATCATTATTTCTAGTTACATCGATATCTAAATCGATACGTCTTAACAAAGCACGAATTCTTGCAAGTAATTCTTCAATAGCAAAAGGCTTAACGATATAATCATCGGCACCATGATCTAATCCTGATACACGATCAATAATTGAGTCTCTTGCTGTCATCATAATAATTGGTGTGTTCTTTTCTTGGCGAACACGACGACAAACTTCAATACCATTTAATTCAGGCAACATTAGATCTAGTAAGATCAAATCCCAGTCTTCAGACAATGCTGCTTCAAGGCCAGTTCTACCGTCACGTTCAACAGTTACTTCATAGTTTTCATGTTGAAGTTCGAGTTGAACAAATTTTGCCATGTTCTCTTCGTCTTCAATAACAAGTATTTTAGCCATATATTTCTCCCATACATAAATATTAAATTGTCTTTAATTATAGCTTAATCATTAATTTGAATATGCCAGATTCTTGGCAATGCACTAATGATTTTAACATATAGCAAAAATTAAAAGAAGACAAGCTTTTATTTTTATTTTTTTAGAAAAATAAAAAAGAGACAATAATTAGCCTCAATTTTAATAATTTAATTTACTAATCATAGAAATATAAATAATGAGAACAGGTTAAGATTGTGGATTTATTAAATGAGATTCCAACTTTCCCATTTCCTCCGATAAGTACTGACGATCAAGTATTTTTACAAAAGGATAATAAATAATCATTCCTAAAATAATTTCAAATAATTGTAATACTGATCCTCGCCAACTACCAGTCGTTAACCAACCAGAAATCAAAGGTGGCGTTGTCCACGGCAACATGACCCCATTAGTATATGGCACCAAATGCAATGAAAAGCAGAAACTAGAAATTAATACATTGGTAACTGGAGTTATAACGAAGGGAATCATTATTACTGGGTTCAACACTACCGGTAATCCATAAATAAATGGTTCCCCAATTCCAAACATGCTTGGTATGACAGTTAACCTGCTCAAACCTTTAATTCTCTTTGATTTACCAACGATCAGCATTATCAAAATCAATGACAAAATACTGCCTCCGCCACCATATGTAGAAAAATCTTCAATAAATTGCTCTGTATAGATGTGTGGCAAGGGATGTCCACTTTGAAAAGCCTTTAAGTTATCCTGTGTTAGCACAAAGAAAATTGGTGACCAAACACTGTTCACAACTGATGGACCATTGATACCCAAACACCACAAAATAGATGCTAAGAAAATATATAACAAAACTGAAAAAATAGAATTTCCAACATTTTTAAGTGGTAATTGTAATAGTGAATAAAAGAAATTATAAGCCGTTCCTAATTTAGTCAAACTAAAAATAATTCGTATAAGAAAGAAAAACAGAATTACAAAGCCACTTGGTAACAGTGCTTCAAATGATTGATTAACCATATCCGGAACACCTTGTGGCATTTTAATAGTCCAATTACGATTTTGAGCAAATCTAAATAATTCCACGCTAATGAGGGCGGTAAACATTCCTAAGAAGATACCGTTTGGGCCTAAATAAAGTGTTCTAACAGCACTAATTGAACTAGTAGCGCTAACTCTAACCGTCATTGGTGTCAAAATTAGAAAGGACACTAAACTAACCATACTTGCATGGATCGGAATCAAATTGCGGTTTTTACCATAAGCATATGATATTCCTAAACATGACAATAGTCCGGTAAAGTTAAAAACTGAACCGGTCGCAGCATCAAACCAGTTGGTCCATTGTGATCCAAATATTTTAATCCAAAAATCAGTCCATCCCGGTATTGGAAAGTTTCCAAATAATAAGAATAAAGACGTAATTAAGATTAATGGCGTTACAATCAAAAAACCATCCCGCAACGATTTCAAAACAACATTATTTGATAATTTATCAGCTAAAGGTAATAGCTTAGCTTCTATTCTTTTTGGCACAAAATCCTCTCCCCTTTAAAAATCCCCATTTTCAAAGTATAAGAAAGTATTTAAACTCTAGCAAGTTCAGTTTTTTTAAATAAAAAAGCCCTAGACAATTAATCGTTATTTACACAACGAATTATGTCTAAGGACATTTTTATATTAATTTAATTATTGTTCTTCATACCATGTGTAGTGGAATACGCCTGGCTTGTCATTTCTCTCATAAGTATGAGCACCGAAGTAATCTCTTTGAGCTTGGATCAAGTTTGCAGGAAGAACTTCTGAACGATATTGATCGTAGTATGAAATTGCGGCCATGAAACCTGAAACAGGAATTCCTGCTTGAACAGCAAAGCTTACAACGTCACGAACATCTGATTGATATTCTTCAACGATACCCTTGAAGTAATCGTCCAACAATAAGTTATCAAGTTTTGGTTCTTTATCGTAAGCATCAGTAATCTTTTGTAGGAATTGTGCACGAATGATACAACCAGCACGCCAGATTTGAGCAATCTTACCATATTGTAGATCCCATTCATAGTGATCTGAAGCAGCCTTCATTTGAGCAAATCCTTGAGCATAACTGATCAACTTACTGAAGTACAAAGCCTTACGGATCTTTTCAACTAATTCGTCCATATCTTTAACAATTGGCTTTGTAGCAGGTGCGGGAAGAACCTTACTTGCCTTAACACGTTCATCTTTGTAAGCAGAAACGTAACGTGAGTAAACTGATTCAGTAATCAATGATTGTGGAACACCTAATTCTAGAGCACTTTGTGAACTCCACTTACCAGTACCTTTGTTACCAGCTTTATCCATGATCTTGTTGACAATGTAGTCATCTGAGCCTTCATCATCTTTTCTAGTCAAGATTTGTGATGTGATATCGATCAAGTAACTTGAAAGTTCACCCTTGTTCCAGTCTTGGAAGACTTCGGCAATCTTATTAACATCATTGTTAAATAAGTGCTTCAACAAGTTGTAACTTTCTGAGATCAATTCCATATCACCATATTCGATACCATTATGAACCATCTTTACATAGTGACCAGCACCATTAGGTCCGATGTATGTAACACAAGGAGCACCATCTTCGTCAGCTTTAGCTGAAATTTGTTCCAAAATAGGAGCAACTAAATCATAAGCTTCTTTTTGGCCACCGGGCATCAATGAAGGTCCTTGAAGAGCACCCAATTCACCACCGGAAACACCCATTCCGATAAAGTTGATTCCTGATTTATCCAAAAGTTCATTACGTTTCATAGTATCTTCGAAGAATGTATTACCACCATCGATCAATACATCACCCTTATCTAGTAAAGGCAATAATTGATTGATAACAGCATCAGTACCAGCACCAGCCTTAACCATCATCAAAATACGACGTGGTTTTTCTAGTGAGTTTACAAAATCCTCGATTGTATAACTTGGTACCAATTTCTTTTCAGGATGTTCCTCAACAACTGCTTTTGTCTTTGAACCAGTACGGTTGTAGATAGCAACTTCATATCCACGGCTCTCAATGTTAAGGGCAAGATTCTTACCCATAACAGCCATACCAATAACACCAATTTGTGGTTTTGCCATTATAATAATTACCTCCGATTTTTGTTAACACATATTAATCTTAACAAAAAAACAAAAAAGGAGTATATAAAAGAACTTTTTTAGCGATTTTTTTGTAAAAAAACGTAATCAGATTTATATATGTTATTTTCAATTCCTAATAAAAGCAAATAAAAAAGAGCAGTAACAATACTACTCCTTCGTGTCATCATTAAATAAATTCTTTAATTTAGCGAATTCAGGGTTAACGTGTTCTTCTTCATGTTGTTTCTTATACTCTTCTTCAGAAATAACATTCCAATTTTTACCTGATGGCATAACATCCTCTTCTTCTTCCTTCTTAGTTAAAATCTTTGAAGGAATACTCAACAAGATATTATCTACGATTGACTCGTAAACGTTAATGGTAGGATTATCATCATCAATAGGAATAACGACATTGTAATCTTCCAATTCCTCTTCATCTACATCATCAATGTTGTAAGCTTCGTTAATTCGGATATTCACTGGTAAGTCTACTGGTAATAGACTTCTAGTTGAAGGAACCTTTAACGTTGTCTCCACTTTAATATCTGAAATAACTAGACCGTGGTCATTAAATAACTGACCCTCAACTTCTACGGGAGAAATTTCTAACACATCCTCTGAACGTGTTTGCATCTCCTTAGTTAAATCAAGTGTTTCTTTAAATGTAAAAGGTTTGTCCTTATAGCGACGAACTTCTTGCACATCCCAATTTAGCATTAATTTACCCCTTTCATATAAGGTATTTTTCCAAAATTTTGTTCTTCCTCAGTTATGAGCTGACGGATTTCATCTGCTCGTATCTCTAAGTTTAATTGCTTTTGTTCCTTTTTACCAACACGTGTAATCAGATCGACATTGCTCTTTTTTAAGCCTTTTAAATAGTTCCTACCACATTCATTAAATCCTAATATTCTCAAATAAGGATTATTATAAACATTATTAATTTCCGATTCTTTTACATTTAACAGCGTATACATCATTAGTCGTCTGATTCGAGCCATAGTATACCGTTTTGATTTCACACGTTCAACTAATTCTGTGAAATTATGACTCTGCTTTATTTCCTTCTTTAATTTATATTCCAACCCTTCAACCATTTGATAATTGGAGTGCAACTCCTCTACTGAATGACTGAGAATTTGAAATTTTAAATAAGGAAAATAATCATCCCAGCTCACGATCTTTTGTTCATCAAAAGCTTTTTCAGTTGCCGATGGAACTAATTCTGTGAATGATAGTTTTTGAGCCCTACGCCGTCTAATCTCCGTTGCACTAAACATACTTGAATCGCGTTGAATCGTATTGACATGTATTGGATAGCCTTGTTCAATCAATTGAGTTACGTAATTTATACCTAAAAGCTGGTTAGGCAATTTAGCAATATCAATCCCTAAAGTTTGATAATACTGAGTTAAATTTTCAGCTGAACTCAAATGATAATTCTGTTGAAACTCAGTCCTAGAATGAATTATCTTTTTCGCTAACTCGTCAAAATCTAATTTTTGTTCAGTACCAAAAACTAGTTCATTGACTCCTAACAGCTGCAATAATTTCATCGAACCCTGAGCAAAATATTGTGCTGGCTCCACTGCATATGCGAATGGCAACTCAACAACAAGATCAACACCATTATCGATGGCAATCTGGGCTCGACTCCATTTATCTAAAACAGCAAAATCACCCCGTTGGACGAAATTACCAGACATTACGGCAATTAAAACATCGGGGTGATATTCTTGTTTGATTTTATCTATAAATAATTTATGACCATTGTGAAACGGATTAAATTCCGCAACGAAACCATAGACTTTTGTCATAGAATCCTCTATTTTTCTGCAGCAAAGAACCAACGAGTTGAATTATCTTTGATCTCTGATTGACCAAATTCTGCCGTAACTTGGACGTTCTTAAAGCCGATGTCCTTAAGAATCATCTCAAAAGTCTCAACAGGATATGTTCTTTCCTTATGAAGTTCAGTGTTAACCGAATAGCCTTGAATCTTTTCATTCCAATTAAAGAATGTCAATTCATGTTCGATACTGTGAGGATATTCTCCTTCATAACTATTCCACATAAAAGCTGAATCTTCAGCTCGATGATTAAACATATAACCTGGAAAAACTTCATCCATTTGATATAAAGAATGGGCGTCAAACAAATACTTACCACCTTCATTAAGGTGTTCGTAAGCTTGATTAAAAGCTACTGCTAGTTCATCTTCATCTTTTAAATAACAAATTGAATCATCAAAACAAGTAATAACATCAAATTTATCAAAATCAAATAAATCCATCATATTGCTTTGAACAAATGGAATATTCTTTTTGGCTTTGGTTGCTTTTTCCGCTGCAATTTTTAACATTTCTTCAGATAGATCAGTTCCCGTAACTTGGAAACGATCAGCCAATTGGATTGTTAAATCACCTGTACCACAAGCAACATCTAGCAAAGATTTAGCTTTATCTGAGACTTGTTGTTCTACATATTGTGCCCACTTAGCATACAGTGAATCATCCATTAGTTCACTGTAAACACGTGCAAATGAGTTATAAATCATTATTCAGTTACCAAATTGGAAATATCTACTTCGGGAGCATCTGACCAAAGTTTTTCCAAATTGTAGAATTCACGTTTTTCGGCTGTGAAAACGTGAATAATAACATCATGAAGATCAATCAATACCCATTCAGAGTTACGATTTCCTTCAACGTGACTTACATTAATGTCATTTTCGCCAGCTTTGTCCAAAACTGATTGAACAATAGCATCAACTTGACGTTGAGAACCGGCATCCATAATAACAAAATAATCAGCCACAATACTTACACCACTGATATTCAAAACTTTAATATCGTTAGCGTGTTTTTCATCTGCTGCCTTAACAGCGATTTCCATTATATTCTTTGAGTCCAAACTATAATTCTCCTTTTGCGATCCAGTAGTTATAATTTACAAATGTTTCTGGGTATACTACTCTATTGCGGTCAATCAAGTATGCCAGTGAGTGCTTCAATTCAAAAGTTACTCCAGCATCTAATGATTTTTTAGCATATTGTCTAGCTTCATCGATTCCTGGGAAACTTCTCTTAGGTTCAATGAAATCACCAATAAATACACATTTATCAACTGTAGTCATGGTTGTATGACCAACTGTGTGTCTTCTGATAGCATTCAGGACATCTTCATCATAAATACCCAATTCATCTTTAACAATTTCAGCGCCAACGATTCCGTGCCAAATAGCATTGTTAAATTTTAATAACTCTGGATCCATATTCTTCTCTTTAATAACACTAATAAATTCTTCATCACTGCGCTCTTTAGCATAGTCATGTAACAAACCAGCTAAACCTGCACGTTCGACGTCGCCACCATTTTCAGCAGCTAGTCCGCGACTTACTTTTTCTACTCGTAAACAATGGTTATAGCGAAAGTCGCTTAAAGTATCACGCATTCGCTCCAGAATCTTGTCTCGATCGATTCCTGGCATAACTTCATCATAATTAAATTCAGTCATTATAAAGCCCCCTGTCATTTATATACCAAGCAACATCATCAGGTACCAAATACTTTATTGTTTGACCCTTTCTGACTCGCTCACGTATCATACTTGAACTAATTTCTAATTCAGGCGTGTTTACCCAAAGTATAGGGTACTTTGACTTTTTCTCAAAGCCTTTGCGACATACTCCTACAAAATGTACCATCTGTCTCAATTCTTCAATGTGAGACCACTTAGGCAAATTCTCCACCATATCTCCACCAATAATAAAGTAATACTCAGTATTAGGATTATATTCTTTCAATAGCTTAATGGTTTCATAAGTATAGCTCACTCCACCACGATGAATATCAGTTAAGTCTAGGTCAAAATGCATATTATCTCTAATAGCCAATTTGATCATATTGATACGATCATCACTATTGATGGTAGGAATGGTCTTTTGTACTCCACGATGAGGTGGAACTTTGTCAGGCAAAAATAACACTTTATCCAAACACAATTGTTCGTAAACTTGTTCGGCAATAACTAAATGTCCCAAATGAATGGGATTAAAAGTTCCACCTAAGATTCCAACATGCTTTTTGGGCAAATTACTATGAAATTCTAATTTTGCTTTAGTTAATAATTGTTTTTGAGTATCCATTTTCATCACTTAAATTACATATTTTCTAATTCAATAGAATATTTACGGTTTTTAATTTTAGGTGCTTTCTTGTAAAAGACTAATTTAGAACCAATTGTTTGTACATGAACGATTTGTTCGTCAAATTCATTCAAAGCATCAATCAAATCTTGGGGTTCCACCATTGTATTTTGTAGTAATGAAACTTTAATTATTTCATCTTTGTTAATCAAAAGTTCTAATTGATTTAAAAGATTTTCACTGATACCATCACGACCAACTTGAATAGCTGGTTTCATGGTAGCGGCTTGACTTCTTAAATAACGATTCTTTTTTCCTTTAATTATCATATGTTTCTCCTTAAATAATTGCATTCCGAATTGAGACACGGACACCATCTGGAACGTAGGCCTTAACCTTGCTTCCGGCAGGAATTGTAACCCAACCTAAACCATAGATAACAATATCAGATTTCTCATGTGCAGAGAAAATTTGTTGCTTCATTTTAGGGAAAGATTCAATTTCTGTAGGTGGAGCTAAAATATCACCTAAATGTTTTTGATAGAACTCATCCGCATTAATTGTCTTAGTTCTATGAAGTGGCAATCCTTGATTGACATAGAAAGTAACATTCGTCTTATAATCTAAGAAATCGAATCTAGCTAAGCCAGCCACAAAAATTGTTTGTCCATCACGAAGTTGGAAAGTAACTGGACGCAATGGCTTCTTTGGTGTGATAGTCTTTAAATCTTTGGCATTCAAATAATGTGCTAATTGATAATTGTGAATAATACCTGGTGTATCAACTAGATTGTGGCCATCATCCAAAGGAATATCAATTCTATCAAGCGTTGTACCTGGAAATCTTGATGTCGTGATCAAATTCTTAACGTCTGAATTAGAACTGATAATACGGTTAATCAAAGTTGATTTACCAGTATTGGTTGTTCCTACAACATAAACATCTTTGCCATCACGATATTTTTCAATCATATCCATCAATTCATCAATATTAATTCCCTTAACAGCTGAAACTAAAATTTGGTCAGTTGACTTGATTCCATTTTCCTTACTCTTTTGTTGTAACCAGTTCAATAGACGATTCTTATTAACTGATTTTGGCAATAGATCAACCTTATTACCAACGACAATAATTTTTTTATCACCAACAAATCTTTGTAAACCGGGAATGACACTACCCTCATAGTCAAAAATATCGACTACGTTTACTACTAGTGCATCTTTTTCTGAAATAGAGTCCAACAACTTCAAGAAATCATCGTCTGAGACATCAACATCCGTAATTTCATTATAATTACGTAGTCTAAAACATCTCTTACACAATAATTCTTTAGAATCGTCTTCTATATATTTCTTTAAAGTTGATTCTTGCACATAGCCAGGTTTGTCTTTATCTTCGGTCTGAAGTCTGGCACCACAACCTATACAATACAACTTATCATCAATTTCTGTCATTTAATGAATCCTTCCAGTATAAATTCTTATCACGCTTTTGCATAGCTTTTAAAATTGGACGTTCAAAAAATCTATTCACACGAGTCTTTTTAGCATCAGTCTTTACTAAAGGCTTTACTAAAACTGTTTTCAACCCGGCCATATTTCCTGCTAAAACGTCAGTCATCACCTGATCCCCGACAAATAAAACGTTGGCAGGATTAATTTTTTCACTTCTAATATGATTAATAATTACGAATGGTAATGGTTTAACCGCACGAGCAACAATACTTACAGGTAATTCATGAACAGCTTTTTCAACACGTTCATAGCTATTGTTCGAAACAATCATAACCTCAATATCATTTTTAGACATCTGATTGAGCCATTTTCGTAATGAGAGGTCATATTTATTACTATTCCATGGCAAAAGTGTGTTATCAAGATCTGTCATAATCGTAGTAATTCCTAATTGTTTAAGATCATCAATCTCAATATCAGTAATTTTATCAAGCATAATATATGGTTTAAACATTTTTAATCCTCATTATCTGCTAATTAGTAAAAAAACGTAATTTGGGTTATCCAAATTACGTTTGTTTTAACAATTAAGCTAAAGCTTTCTTAGCTGTATCTACTAAACTTGTGAATGCCTTTGGATCTTCAATAGCAACTTGGGCCAACATCTTACGGTTGATGTCGACATTAGCTAACTTCAAACCATGCATTAATTTGCTGTAGCTGATTTCATTCATTCTTGCAGCAGCATTGATTCTAGCAATCCATAACTTACGGAAGTCGCGCTTAACTTGGCGACGATCACGGAATGCATAACGGTATGAAACCATGATTTGAGTATGTGCTGCTTTAAAAGTGATATGTTTTGAACCACGATATCCCTTAGCTAATTTTAAAACCTTTTTACGACGTTTGCGAGTTACTGTTCCACCTTTTACACGTGGCATAATGACTCCTCCTTTAATTTACAAAAATAAATATTTAAGTGATTAGCTAATTAATATGTAGCTAACATTTGTTTGATACGTTTCATATCACTTGAACTAACCATACCTGGTTTAGCTAATTGACGACGTTGCTTCTTAGTCTTACCGTGGAAACGGTGACTTGTATAAGCATGCATTCTCTTCCAACCACCATTAGCAGTTTTCTTAAATCTCTTTGCTGATGCGCGGTGTGTCTTTTGTTTAGGCATTGAAAATCCCTCCACTATTTCTTCTTTTTGTTATCTTTTGCGTTAATTGGATCAAGCATTAAAAACATACTACGACCGTCCATCTTAGGTCTAGTTGTTACCGTAGAAACATCCTTAGTCTGTTCAGCGACACGGTCTAAGACTTCCTTACCTATCTCTTTATGAGTAATTGCTCTACCCTTAAAGCGAAGAGAAACTTTGACCTTATCACCTTTAGCTAAGAACTTGCGAGCGTTGTTAAGTTTTGTATTGAAGTCGTTTGCCTCAATAGTTGGACTTAAACGCACTTCTTTAAGACTAACAGTTTTTTGTTTTTTACGTGCTTCACGATCTTTCTTTTGAAGATCAAACTTATATTTACCATAATCCATAATTCTGGCAACGGGTGGTTTAGCACCTGGTGACATTAGAACTAGGTCCATATTAGCTGCTTCGGCTAATCTTCTAGCTTCTGCGGTTGGTTTAACACCAACTTGATCCCCATTTTCAGCGATCAATCTAACTTCTTTCGCACGTATTTGATCATTTAATAATAATTCTCTTGCTATGAGTAGTCACCTCCGGAGTAATTTGGCCCACAAAAAAAGCGGGCTGCACAAGCATGCCCACTATATTATCTACGTAATCGTATTAACCTAGAGGCGAATGCATAGGTGAGAAGCGGGCGCTTCTGCTTAATCTCAACAGTTATAAACTATAACAATATAAACGCGACATGTCAATAAACATCGATAAATTTGTTATAGAAAAGCTGAAAAAGTTCAATACAAGTAATTTATCACGTTATCTTAGCTAACACAAGTTTTTAAACTTATATTAGATCATATTTGACTAAGCTATCGACTGCTGACAAAACAGCTTGTTGGTTATCGGAAATTGGTGTCCAACCTAAAACATCTTTAGGTTGTTGATTGCTGACTTTACGATTCATATGCATCATCAATTTACCTTCCCTAGCCCTAGAATTAAATATTGCTGCAACATCAATAAGCCAATTGGGTATAGTTTTATCCGTAACCTTATCTTTTAAAGATTTACGTTGAGTTTTTATCAGTTCAGCTATCTCTTCCATTGAGATTTGTCCATCTGCACTAGCAATAAATCTTTTGAATTTGGCCTCAGGTGTTTCCATAGCCCTGATTTCAATATCTACAACATCCCTAACATCCACTACGTTCAAAGGTAAATCGGGAATCCTTTTAGTTGTATCGGCTACGAGATTCTTTAATAAATCAAAACTGCCTGATACATGTCGATCTAACGATGGACCAAAAATTGCAACTGGATTGACTGTTACAAACTCCAAATTCACTTCTGGTTGATTAACATATTTCCAGGCCGCTTGTTCAGCTAATAATTTAGACTTTTCATAAATTGATAATCCTTTTTCTTCAGGATCAGTCCAATCAGCTTCGGTAGTTAGCCCTTGTTTTTTACTAAAACCGACCGCCCCAAAATTAGATGTCATTACAACTCGTTTCACTTTACTAGCATTAGCAGCCTTCAAAATTCTTAAAGTACCATCCAATGCCGGTTTTATAGCATCTGATTCATTCTTGATTTTGCCAAAGAAAACTGGTGAGGCAACACTAAAAACATATTCTCGATCCTGCATAGCTTCTAACCAATTATTGTCATTGGATAAATCAGCTTCAATAAAAGACAAATTCTGTAAATTTTTAACCCCATAGGATTCTAAGATCTTCATTATGCGAGCTTGACCGCTTTTCTTTCGAGTAGTTGTTCTAACGTCATAACCATCATTTAACAATTGCATAACTAATCTTAAACCTAAGAATCCCGTACCACCTGTGACTAAAACTTTTTTCATAAAGGAACTTCCTTGTACTTATTTTATTAATTGATTATCATCACTTTAAACCCTAAACTATGGTTTAGAGCAAGCACATAAAGGAGATTCCATGAAAAAAACTTATTCTATTAAAGAAGTAGCTGATTACTTTCACTTACCAATTTCAACTATCCGTTACTATGACAAAAAAGGATTGCTTCCCTTTGTCTCAAAAAATGAAGCTGGTTATCGAGTTTTTTCGGAATCCGACTTTGGTTTCATTAAAACTATTTGTTGTTTAAAAAATACTGGTATGCCTATTAAAGACATCAGAACCTACATTGATCTTTGTATGCAAGGAACTGCTTCAATTCAACAACGCAGAGAGTTACTACAGCAACATAAGAAAAATGTTTTGAAACAACAACAAGTGTTGCATGACAATCTAAAAGAAATCACTACCAAAATTCAACGCTATGCTAGTGAGGATTCAGTTAACATCATCAAAGGGCAAATCAATTTTGTTCAAGATGAAAAGAAGAGTCTAAACCTTGAGAACCCTTTTAAATAATTAAGTATAACTTTGGATAAACAGTTCAAGACGCTCTTTAATTTAGTTAACATATTTAAACAAAATTAAAGAGTGATTTTTATGGTAGAAGTTAAAAATTCTACGGAACTTATTCAGGCTCTTACTGCAAAAGATACATTATTGTTCTAACTGATCGCCGTTCCATCTTTAATACTAATTACGAAACCGATCTTAGTTCATTCAACTGTGAAAAGCTTGAATTAAATGGTTAATCTTCCTTCCTATTTAAATCTAAATTAAAAAAATATCAATATCATTGCTACTGACACTTAGGAAGAGCTTGGCAGTATTAAAATAAGGTCTAGAAATCAATTTCTGATTTCTAGACCTTATTATTTTATTCAGGATCAACTTCTAATTTTGTCATTCTTTTTGATTTCTTATCAACCTTTTGTCCATCAAAATTCCACTTATTCTTCAAGTAGAAGTATATTGGAACACCTATAGCGGTAACACTAATTCCAATAATTGTAGTAACAAATTCTGTCAACAAAGTACATACCAGAATAAATACTCCCCCTAAAATAGCAATGATAGGAATAATTGGATATAGCGGCACTTTATAAGGTCTTTCCAATTCTGGTTGAGTATGACGTAATTTAATAACTGCAATAAAAGCCATAACATAAAATACCCAAATTACAAAAATCAGCATATTAGTAATGGCATCAAATTCACCGGTTAACATCATCAAACAAGCGATAACTAATTGAATTGCGCCAGCAGCCCATGGAATCCCCGCTTTATTTAGTTTAGCAAAGGTATCACCAAATGGTAATTTGTGTTCTTTACCCATAATATATGGAATACGCATACTTGTCATTGTATAACCGTTTAGACCACCATAAACTGAAATCAAAATTCCAATTGTAACCAATTTGCTACCCATATTACCAAAAATCATTGTAGATGCATCAGATGCGGCGTTAAGATTACCGGCAATTTGATTAATTGGTAACACATACATAAAGACTGCATTGACAAGAACGTAAACTAACATGATAACTGCGATTCCTAAAGAAATGGCTTTTGGTAAATCTTTACGAGGATTCTTCATTTCTCCAGAAATATTACCTACATGAATCCAGCCATCATATGCAAACATAGTTGCTAACAATCCATTTCCCATTGCTGTAATTAAATTACGATGTGGACCCGCCACAACTGGGAATAATGATAATTCAACTGGTCCCTTATGCATGAAACCAAACAATACAATCAAGGCCAATGGAATCAATTTTGCCACTAAAGAGATAGATGTAACTCGTCCTCCCACTTTAGCACTGATCCAGTTAAGTGAGGTTACTGATAAAGCACTCAAAATTGCCACTGGAACTATCCATGAATTAGAGAGTGTAAATAAATGTGTGAATTGTGTACCAAAAGCAATTGATATAGCCGCTATATTAGCAGGGAAATAAATAATAGCTTGCGCCCAACCGGCCATAAATCCCCAAAAACCACCATAACTGTGTTCAATATACTTAGTTAATCCACCCGTTTCAGGATAGGCAGCGGCCAATTCAGCTCCCGTTAAACCGGCACAAATAGTGATGAAACCTCCTAATAACCATACAAGCATAGTTAAACTGGTTGACCCCGTATAGTTAGTAACAGCTGACGCTTTAAAAAATACTCCCGTTCCAATTACGCTCCCGGTTACAGTAGCAAAAGCGGGGAAAAAACCAATTGTTTTTTTCAATTTGGTATCTTGATCGCCCATAATCTTATACCTCCACGTAAAAAAAGATATTTTTTAAAAAAGAAAAGATGTTGCATTCAAATGCAGCATCTTTTCAGGTTTCAAATTAATTTTTAACCAATGCCTCCGTCGGCTTTAACTGGTTTCAAGAATTGATCAATAATTTGTGAAACACGATTAAGGTCAACATTACCACCAGATACCATAGCAACAGTCTTCTTATTCTTGAGCCATCTGTCATCGATCTTATGTGATTCAAGAGCTGCTACTGGAAGTGCACCAGCACCTTCTGCTACAACCTTGGTTCTCTGTAATAGATCTTTCATGGCATGAGCAATTTCATCTTCGTTTACTAAGACGATTTCATCTACTAATTCACTAACGATTGGGAATGTGATATCTCCAGGTACAGCTACATCTGTTCCGTCTGCCAATGTGAAATCATCATGATGCTTAGTAATTTGACCAGCTTTAACTGATGCATACATACCATGAACATTTTCTGATTGAACTCCGACGATATGAATATTAGGATTAAATGATTTCAATGCAGTAGCCATTCCGGAAATTAATCCGCCACCACCGACAGGAATAATAACAGTATCTACATCCCAAATATCATCAAGAATTTCCAAACCAATTGTTCCTTGTCCAGCAATAACATATTTATCATTGAATGGATCAACAATGGTCTTTCCTTCTCTTTCAGCACGTTCGAACATCCATTGATGTGCATCATCAAAAGTTGCACCATGAATATCTACTTCAGCACCATATCCTCTTGTAGCGTCACGTTTCATTTGAGGAGCTTCATCAGGCATAACGACTGTTGTGTCAATTCCTAATAGGTGTCCTGTCAAAGCTACACCTTGAGCATGATTACCAGCTGATGCAGTAATTACTCCTCGATTCAATTCCTCCTGTGATAAATGATTAATTTTATTATTGGCACCTCTGAATTTGAACGATCCTGTTAGTTGCATATTTTCTAGTTTTAAGTAAACGTCCCCACCAACAACATTACGGCTCAAAAACATGGATTGAACTAGAGGGGTCTTACGAGCATATTTTCCAACAATTGCCTTTGCTTCTTCAATATCATGAATATCAACAATATTATCAATGCCTACACCTTTTAGCATGATCCGTACCTCACCCATCTTTAATTTTTATCTATATTTAATCAATATTTAGTTAACTGATTCTTCATCAACTGACAATTTTGTATAAGGTAAATCAAGTGAATCTGCCAATCCTTTATTAGTTACCTTACCTTCAAAGAGGTTAACCCCTGATGCTAAAGCTTCATCTGTCTTGATGGCTTCGTTAATACCTTTGTCAGCAATTTCTAGTAAGTAACTCAAATTACCTTTTGCCAAGGCCATTGTTGCTGTACGTGGTACTGCTCCTGGTTGATTAGGAACTGCATAATGGATAATTCCATCTTTTACAAAGATTGGATCATCAATAGTTGTTGGATGATCAATTGTTTCAACAGTTCCACCTTGATCAATAGCTACATCAACTAGAACACTTCCTGGCTTCATTGATTTAACCATATATTCCTTAACCAACTTAGGTGGTCTTGAACCTGGAATCAAAATTGTTGAAATAAAGATATCAGCATCTTTAATTTCCTTGGCTAAGTTTTCTTCATTTGATTTAACAACTCTGAATTTCTTACCTGCAAATTTATCTTGTAAGAACTTAATTCTTTCATCATTCAATTCAATAATTACAACTGAGCATCCCATGTTTAAAGCTAATGTAGCAGCGTTTACAGCGGCATTACCACCACCAAAGATTACGACGTTACCACCATCGATTCCAGGAATACCCGGTAGAAGAATTCCTTGGCCTTGATGTTGTGCCTCAAGATAATAGGCACCCATAATAACTGATCTACGGCCGGCAATTGCACTCATTGGTGCCAACAATTCCAATTTCCCATCTTTGACAATTGTTTCACCACCAATTGCAGTTGTACCAGCTTTCATCATTGCCTCAACAGTTGGCTTTGATGATGCCAAATGTTGAAATCCCCAAACAATTTTACCTTTTGAGAAATACTTATATTCTTCAGGATCAGGTTCTTTAACCTTGATGATCAATTCAGCTTTCCAGCCATCTTCATGACTAACTAATTTACCACCAGCATCGACATACTCTTCGTTTGTAAAGCCTGCCCCAATACCTGCATCTTTTTCAACAAGTACTTCATTACCAGCTTCAACCATCTTACGAACATTTTCTGGAGTTGCCGCTACACGACCTTCTCCTTCTTTTTGTTCCTTAATTACAGCGATTTGCATATTCACACTCTCCTTTTGTGAAAACGATAACTATTTCCTTACAAGCGCATGATAACGCTTACATTCTGGGGTATCAACCTGTTTTTTTACTTCACAAACTCAAAGATTGTGATAACCACTGCTAAGATTGAGAAAATTTTATCAAAAAAAAATTTAATTTCACAAATTATCATATTTTTTAAAATTTTTGATTCATATATTGTTTATATAGTGAATACAATTGTTCATTTTAAATGAACACTCAACACGATTTTGTCCAAAAAAAATACACTCAATCATTTTCATGATTGAATGTATTTAATTTTTAAAATGTTATTTTGCTAAAGGATATTAATTAATTCTTGTCAGCAGATTTATCAGTAACATCTTTACGACTAAAGTTAGCAATATCAGCAACAACTGAACTTACGAACATCTTAGCATTTTCTGAAGCTGAATCATCTTCACCATATTTTCTTACAGAAACAGTGGCGTTCTTAGCTTCTTCATCACCAATAACTACTGTATATGGTATCTTCATTGTTTGAGAATCACGAATCTTGTAACCCATCTTTTCGTCACGGTCATCGATTTCAGCACGGATATTCTTAGCACGTAATTCTGAAAGAACTTCGTTAGCATATTCTGTATGAAGTTTTTGGTTAACAGGGATAATACGTACTTGTGTAGGAGCCAACCATGTTGGGAAAGCACCCTTGTAAATTTCAATTAGATAAGCAATGAATCTTTCCATAGTTGAAACAATACCACGGTGAATCATAACTGGTCTGTGATCTTCACCATCTGAACCAACATATGTTAGTTGGAACTTCTCTGGTTGCATGAAGTCTAATTGAATTGTTGACAATGTTTCTTCATTACCAAGAGCTGTCTTTGTTTGTACATCAAGCTTTGGACCATAGAATGCAGCTTCACCTTCAGCTTCATAGTACTTCAAGCCAAGATCATCCATAGCAGCCTTAAGCATTGATTGTGATCTGTTCCACATTTCATCATCATCGAAGTACTTCTCTGTATTAGCAGGGTCACGATAACTTAGACGGAATGTGTAATCATTGATATCAAAGTCTTTGTAAACTTCAACCATCAATTGTAGTGTACGTTTGAATTCTTCTTGGATTTGGTCAAGAGCAACGAATGTGTGACCATCATTTAGAGTCATTTCACGAACACGTTGTAAGCCTGACAAAGCACCAGATTTTTCATATCTGTGCATCATACCAAGTTCAGCAATACGAAGTGGTAGATCCCTGTATGAACGGTTGTGATGCTTGTAAATTTGAATATGTGAAGGACAGTTCATTGGACGTAGTTCAAGCATTTCGCCATCACCCATATCCATTGGTGGGAACATGTCTTCACGGTAATGTGCCCAGTGACCTGAAGTCTTATAAGCATTTAAGTTCATAAGAATAGGTGTGTAAACGTGTTGGTAACCCCAAGCAACTTCCTTATCAACAATATATCTTTCGATGACACGACGGATTGTAGCACCATTTGGCATCCAGTATGGAAGACCAGCACCAACTTCTGGGTCAACGAAGAACAAGTCTAAATCACGGCCAATTGTTCTGTGATCACGTTCTTTGATTTCGGCACGACGTTTAAGGTCAGCTTCTAGTCCATCTTCCTTGTAGAAGGCTGTAGCATAAATTCTTTGAAGCATTGGGTTACTTGACTTACCTTGCCAATAAGCACCAGCAACTGAAAGTAATTCAAAGTGTTTCAAAGCCTTTAGATTTGTAAGTACAGCATCATAACCAAAGTCAACAAATCCATCTAATGTGTAAACAGGGATTTGAACAGATTCAATAGCACTGATCAATGAAGATTTGTATGGATCATCTTTGAACATTTCAACAAGCTTGTCTTTATCCATCATAGATCTTTCAATCTTGTCGTTGTTCTTGATAATCTTGTTCATCAAAGCTTTGATTTCTTTCAATTCATCAACACTGATTTGTCCTTCTTTGCTGTCAGTATCAACATAGAAACCATCATCGTTTGCTTGTTTTTCACCGAAGTGAAGATCCTTCTTGAAACTCTTAGCAGCAGCACTGAATACCAAAGCTGCAGTATTTCTCAAGACCTTTAGAGCATCTTCCTTATCTTCTCCAGAGATAATTTCGATTTTAGCATCTTGTTTGATAGGACGTTCAAGATCAACTAAAGTATCATTAAGCTTACCAGCAACAGCTTTCTTACCCAATGATGTGCTAATTGATTTAGCAACATCTAAAGTAGTTGTGCCTTCGTCAAACTCCT
This sequence comes from Companilactobacillus bobalius, assembly GCF_002179915.1. Lineage (NCBI taxonomy): Bacteria > Bacillati > Bacillota > Bacilli > Lactobacillales > Lactobacillaceae > Companilactobacillus > Companilactobacillus bobalius. The sequence goes on along the minus strand of NZ_MYFM01000008.1, from coordinate 80,071 downwards.
TAACTGAATCGTCTGGGAATGTTAACTTGATTTTTGACATATACTTTTCCTCCTAATATTTAGATAACAAAAAATGCGTCTCTGAAGTATAGACATATCCTAAGACATGTACATACTTCAGGGACGCATTTCTACGCGGTTCCACCCACTTTAAAACTGTATAACAAATAAACAGTTTTCACTCTATGGTTATAAAGTAACCGGCAATTATACAGTTTTATGTGAAAGTGGTAACTCCAGTAATGGGTAAGCTTCCAGTGACCGTACCCTCCCTGAATAGAACCGAAGTGTTATCTTTCATGGCTTTATTGAAACATTAATTTTTAGATAATGCAAGCTATTTTTTAAATCTTCTATTTTCGCCGGTCACAATTACTTCTCGAGATAAATATTTAACTCGTTCCATAATACGCTTAGCCTTAACAGGTTCTTCTTCTCCACGTTGGTTTACAGCTAGATGTTGTTCTAATTCTTTCATCGAAAAATTAGATGAAAAGAACGTTGGTAAATTCTCTTGCATTCGATATTGTAAAATAACACCTAATACTTCATCACGAATCCAACTAGACATCGTATCAGCTCCAATATCATCCAACATCAGAATATCGGCACCTTTAATTTTATTAACTTTTGCCAACACATTATTTTGACCAATAGAATCCTTCATTTCAACTGCAAAGGTTGGAAAATGCATTAAGGTCGTATGAACATCATGTTTAAAGAGTTCATTAGCAATGGCTCCTAAAAGATATGTTTTACCTACTCCAAAATCACCGGCCAAATATAGGCCAGGTGTAAAACTATCTTGATGTAAATAATTATCAATGAAATCCAAGGCTTTGGCTAGAGCATCTTGTCTACCTTCGCCATCGTAATCATCCAACTTGGCACGACGAATATCTGGAGCCATATCCATTAAAACAAACCCTGATTCGTACTGACTTCGCTTCTCTCGGTTTTGAGTACGCTCATTAGGATAATAGGCCACTTCAATATTATGATTGTTAACAATCAATTTAGGATAATATCCACGTGTCAATTCACTCGTATGTCGCTTGTTATTATAAAATTCATAAATGCTAGCTGCACTAGTAGAGATTGCATTAGGATTGATTCTATCGCTATTCTCCTTCAAAAATCTCTGCACATCGGGATCGTTCAAAGCACTATTAAGAAGACGGCGATAGTCCTCCGTCAAATTCTTTGAATTCAAATATTCTGCTAATCTACTACCTAAATTTTCCATACTTAATTATCCTTATTTCTTAATCTCTTCAAACGATTCTGAAGATCATCCTGTTCATTTTTTTGATTCTTTTGTGCAGGAACCTTAGCCTTCACTTTGCTCCAGTCAGTTGCTTGTTCAACTTTACGATTCTTATTGTTATAACGACGTTTAGGATTACGACTCTTAGTTTGAAAATCATTAATTCGTTTCAGAGCCTGTTCCGGCGTCTTGACATCATTTTGCTGCCAATCATTAGCCATAGTTTCCATTAATGGCAAAGTCAAAGTAGGTGAAGTTTGCAAAATATAGTACACCATAATATTTAATACAGCTGGAGACAAGTAGGTTTTTGTCGCCATATTTCTCAATGCATTGGTTTCCACTGTACCAGTAAAGCCACCACTTTTTTGCTTTTGAGCAGCCAAAAAATCAGCCGGACGCAGTGAACGAGCCTGTTTCAACAACAATTGATCAGCCCGATTTAATTGCCCATCAGTCTGCTCAGTTGGTTCAGATTCCGTGTTAGCTTGCTGCTTAACTGAGATATTAGCGTTCTTTTCAAAACGGTCTTGTACCGCCTTTTTCAGACGTGCAGGATCAATTTTATTATTGACAATATCACAAGTCTTACCAATCAAATCAATCAACGTAATCTCGTCTAAACCATAAAACGCATGAAGATTTAAAATCAATTCCTGATTCTCTAACAAATTATCAGGATGAATTCTAAATAATTGTTGGATACGATCCGAAATTAACTCCCAATCTAATTGGGGAATCTCTTCTTCATTCAACGACGGCTTTTTATTATCTGTATTATTTACTTTAAAACTATCTTGAGTATTCTTTACTTCTGTTGGCGTATTGATCAAATCACTATTGCTTAACTGGAAGACTTCCAAAAAATCTTTCGTTATCTCATGTGAATTTTGCAAGATCAAATCTGAATGCGCATATTTATCGGCCAATAAATGATATTTACTCTCACCAACTTGCTCATAAAGAAAAATACTCATCAAGTCATCTTTAAAAAACTCATCTGGTGATAAGGGTTCAAAAAGTTGATAGATATAATAAGGTCCTAAACTATCTTTCTTTTGATAGGTCCTAATTAAGCCTAGAGCCTCCGTCTTGATTCGTGCTTCATAAAATCGTTTCAAATCAATACCAAGTAAACTCATCAATTCAGCATGGCTTTTTCTTTGTGTGACGACCTCTTTATTAGGTAATTTTTCCCACAGCAGCAAGTACAAACTGAAAGCCTCAGTACCTAAAATGGGCAAGTATAAGTCAGTCAAAACATGACGATCATCATCATTCAAATGACCACTTGGCAAACACCAATAACCTACTAAAGGTGTAAATTTATCTGATTCAAAATTACTCACGGACACTAATACTCCCCTTACTTCTTATCAATTTTTTTACCGTTAGACATCATTTCTTGGACTTCTTCCATGAATCCATTCATATCTTTAAATTCACGATAAACACTGGCAAAACGAATATAAGTTACGTCATCTACTTTGGATAGAATTCTCATAACATGTTCACCAATTAATTGTGAGCGAACTTCACTTTCACCAGTTGATCTAATTTCGTTTTCTACTTTATCGACGATACTATTCATTTGATCCATTGTTACAGGACGTTTTTCAGCAGCACGAACTAATCCACGTAATAACTTTTCACGGCTGAATTCCTCTCTGTTGCCATTCTTTTTGATAACCAACAATGGCGATTTTTCCAATCTTTCAAACGTTGTGAATCGCGTTCCACAGTATTCACATTCACGTCTTCTTCTAATGGCGCGTCCTTCATCACTGGGACGACTGTCAATAACTTTTGATGAATCATGATGACAATGCGGACAAATCAAAATTCCAGCCTCTTTTCCAAATTAAAGTTGTGGTATTAACCGACTAAACTCATCCTGAAGATGTGCTAAATCTTCCGAATTATCAATCACAAAGTCAGCACGCTCTTTTTTCTCGTACATCGACATCTGTGAATTGATCTGTTCCAAAGCAACTTCTTTACTTAAAGCATTACGTCTCATCAATCGATGCAATTGGATTTGTGGTTCGACATAGACACTGATCACACCATCAAAGTAATTCTGATAATTGCCTTCAAACAGTAATGGTATTTCAAAAATAGAGATTGTTTTATCTGTTGATCTTTTAACTTCAGCAACCGTTTGTAAAATTTCTTTTTTTATCAAAGGTCTCGTTATTTTATCCAATTTATCTAATTCATCCCTATCGCCAAAAACAATAGAACTCAACTTTCGACGATTAAGATTACCATCCGGCAATAAAATTTGTTCACCGAATTGTTGGGTAATTTGCTTTAAGCCTACAGTTCCGACCTTAACCACATCTCGAGCAACATAATCGGCATCGTATACAATGAATTTATTATGTCTAAATAAATTTAAAACGGTTGATTTACCGGAGGCAATTCCTCCAGTCAAACCATAAATCTTACTCATTTTACTACCTGGCACTTTGGGCAAAAATGCGTACCGCGACCTCCGACCTTAATCTTTTTTATCTCGGTTCCGCATCTTGGACAAGGCGTTCCTTCTTTTCCATAAACTTTTAAATTATTTTGCATAGTACCCTTGTGACCTGTAGCATCCACATAGGTTCTAATTGATGAACCACCAGCAGCAATTCCTTTATCCATCTCTTGGTTAGAGGCTTCAATAATTTTTTGAATATCTTCATCACTAAGATGATTGGATGGTGTCTCAGGGTGTAATTTAACTTTCCAAAGAACCTCATCAACATAGATATTACCTAGACCACTCATAACACTTTGATCCAACAAAACGGTCTTAATGTCTTTGTGATGACGCATAATTCTTGGCTTTAAATTTTGAAAAGTGAATTCAGCCGACAGCGGCTCTGGTCCCAATTTTTTTAGTGATTTATTGTCTGATAAATCATCAGTATTCCACAACTGCATTCGACCAAATTTACGAACATCATTATAAATCATCTTTTGCCCATTATCCAAAGTAAAGATAGCATGTGAATGCTTATCAATTGCACTTGGATCAGCAGAAATCCGATACTTACCTTCCATTCTCAAATGACTAATAATTGTATAACCATTATTCAAATGAATCAATAGAAATTTTGCTCGACGACCGATATCACTGATAGTTGCCCCTGTAACAAATTCAACAAATTGATCCACATCACCAGTAATCAAATCAGGATAACGAATTTCAACATGAGTTATCTTTCTACCCTTTACTTGAGCAATCAAACTACGTCTAACTGTCTCTACTTCTGGCATTTCTGGCATTTTATCACCTACTATTATTTAGCTTCGTACCAAGTTTTTCCATGAGCTGTTTCAACTTTCAAAGGTACATCAAGTTTAACCGCTGAATCCATAACACTCGGAACTAGTTTTTCTAAGGTTGCAATTTCTGAAGCTGGGGCTTCAAAAATCATTTCATCATGTACTTGTAAAAGCAAATTAGCTTGTAAATTTTCTTTCTTTAACATCTTTTGCATATTTATCATGGCAACTTTGATAATATCAGCGGCACTACCTTGAATTGGTGTATTCATAGCTGTTCGTTGAGCAAAGTTTCTAACGTTGAAGTTCTTTGAATGAATATCTGGAAGATAACGACGACGATGCATAATTGTTTCAACATAGCCATTTTCACGGGCATATTTAACAATATCATCCATATATTTCTTAACCCCTGGATACTGTTCAAAGTAAGATTCAATGAATGCAGCAGCCTGTTTACGACTAATACCGATATTCTGTGATAAACCGTAATCACTAATTCCATAAACAATCCCAAAGTTGGTAGCTTTAGCTTGGCGACGCATATTTGGTGTCACTTCATCAGTACTATTCAAGCCAAAGATTCTCATTGCTGTATGAGCATGAATATCGTAATCTTCGTTAAAAGCTTCTTGCATATGTTCATCCCCAGAAATATGGGCTAACACACGTAATTCAACTTGTGAATAATCGGCTGAAAAGATTTCCCAATCTTTATGTTGTGGTACAAAGGCCTTCCGAATTTGTTTTCCCTCATCAATACGAATAGGAATATTTTGCAAATTAGGTTCAATTGATGATAGACGACCTGTTTGAGTCAACGTTTGTAGATAAATAGTATGAATCTTATTATCCGGCTGAACAAATTTCTGTAAACCAACAACATATGTCGACTGGATCTTAGAAATCTGACGATAATCCAATACTTTCTGTACTACTGGTGACTTATCCTTCAATTTTTCCAAAACATCAACTGAAGTGGAATAACCAGTCTTAGTCTTCTTAATTACTGGCAATTTCAAATCTTCAAATAGGACAACGCCTAATTGTTTTGGAGAATTGATATTAAACTCTTTACCAGCTTCTTCATAAATTGCCTTTTCAATTTCAGCTAAACGTGTAGCAAAACTATTTTCCATTTCCTTTAATTTGGAAACTTCAACTGTAATTCCCTTAATCTCCATTTCAGCCAAAACAATCGACAATGGTAATTCAATCTCATCATAGAGACTATCCTGATCATTGTCTTTTAATTCTTTCAACATTTGAGCTTTCAAATTATCGATAACTTGAGCCTTTTGGGCTAAGAAATTCAATAAGAGTTTTTCATCTTCAGAAACAGCTTTTTTAACGCCTTTACCGTAAAATTCTTCTTCAGTTGGTAAATTAACATTGTAATTCTTAGCCACTAGACCAATATCCTGCTTGTTATCATTTGAATCTAACAAATAAGATACCAATAACATATCAAAACTGATTCCGGCTAAATCACAACCATAACGATGTAGCAAAGCAATTGTGCGCTTATTATCAAATAAATACTTTTCTTTTGTCTTATCAGCTAACCAATTCTTCAAAGATTCATTCTCTAAAATAGCAAAGTCGGTTGTCCCATAGAAATCTTTGCCATCAGAAATCAATATACCAATAATTGGCGCTGTATGATAATTTTCACCAAAACCTTCAACAATCAACGTGTGAGCTTTAGAATCACTAACAATTGTTTTAATAGCATCATCATCCAAAGGCTTCACAGCTATGTCAGCTAAATCCTCGGCAGTATTCTCTTGGGGTACATCCATTCGACTTAAGAACGTTTTGAAATTCATCTTTTGATAAAATTGCATCAATTGTTCTTCATCGTCACCATGATATTCCAAATCACTCAATTTAATTTCCACGGGCGCATCCAAATCAATCGTGGCTAATTTCTTACTCAAGAAAGCTTTATCTTTATCATTGATCAAATGTTCTTTTAACTTGCTCTTCTTCATTTCATCAACGTGATCGTAAATACCTTCAACACTGCCATATTCATTAATCAACTTGATAGCTGTCTTCTCACCAACTTTTTCAACACCAGGATAATGATCAGAGTTGTCACCCATCAAGCCTTTCATATCAATAATTTGATTAGGTGTAATACCCAATTTCTCTTGAACGTGTTCAGGTGTGTAACTTTCAGTTTCAGTCACACCCTTTACATTAACTTTTACAGTCACTTTATCAGTGGCTAATTGTGTTAAATCACGGTCACCAGTAATAATAGTGACATCCATGCCATCTTTTTCAGCTTTGTGAGACATAGTTCCAATAATGTCATCGGCCTCATAATCCGGCAATTCATAAGTTTTGATACCACGATAATTAAGCATCTCTTGAATCAACGGTAATTGTTCCATCAATTCTTGGGGTGTTTTAGCACGAGTACCTTTGTATTCATCAAACATTTTCGTTCTAAAAGTAGTTTTCCCAGCATCAAACGCTACTAGCGCGTGTGTTGGTTTTTCATCTTTTAGAATAATTTCCAACATATTGTTGAAAGCATACAAAGCATTAGTATGTATTCCCTCACCGTTGACAAATTTATCTAAAACATTATGCATTGCGAAGAAGGCTCTAAACGAAACACTATTTCCATCTATTAAAAGTAACTTTTTATTTTTTGACATATATTCTCCAATAAAACTGAAATTAACTATCTCTATTTTAACAAATACCAACCTGTTGTAACAGTTTCCGAACAACTAAAAAAGCCCAGATTACAATCCAATCAAGGCTTTTACTTAGTTATTCTTCTTTTCATATCTAAAATAGACATAAATCACTGATATCAGTACCGATAATGATAAAACAGTTAAAACAATAAAGTCAATTTTTGTTCCTAAAATTGTATTATAAACTGTATTTTTTGTACCACTAGTTAGAGCAGCTGCTGAAATCACAACTGATAAAACATTGGTTCCTAATGAACCGGCATATTGTTGCATCATGCTAAATAATGAATTTTGATCTGACTTCTTAGGACCTTGGACCTGCATACTACCATCTGATAGTGAAGTACCAAAACCGAAGTTAAATCCAATTCTTAAAATAAGATAGATTAAAGTAATACTGGTTAAAGTTAAACTTTCACTCTTGAACCAAAACAGTGCTGAACCAATCGTTATCAAACTGCCACTGAATAACAGTGGTATCAAAGCACCTTTCTTATCATACAAATAGCCTGCAAATGGACCAACAACGGCCCCTAAAAGAGAACCTGGTAACAACATTAAACCAGCTTGGGCTGAATCTACTTTCAAAGCCGTTTGTGCAAAAATGGGTAATACAAATGACAAACCAATATTAATGAATTGCAAACTAAAATAACTGAATAATCTGAGTCTCAAAACTGGTAATTTTAAAATCGAAAAATCAATTAGTTGACGACTGCTTCGACGATTATACCAACTAAAAATTCCGATAACAGCAATTGAAATTATCAGCCATCCTATAAAGTTTAGAGATGTCCAACCGTGTACTCCGGCCTGATCGAAAGTAAATAAAATCATTGAAAAAATGATGGCTAAACCAATAACACTACCGTAATCAAATGAAATTCCCTTAGTTCCGGGAGCCTTCCCTTGTATTGAAAAATAACCTATCAAAAATAAGATGACAATCAATGGAATCACACCAACAAAGATTTCACGCCACGTCCAGACACGATTGATAATTCCACCATACATTGGCCCTAAAGCTGGAGCCAAAGAAATAACTACCCCAGCTAGACCAGTATAGAGACCCAATTTTGACTGTGGTACTTCTAGGAAAATCAAATTGAACATCAATGGTGTCGACAATCCTGTTGCTACCGCCTGTAAAAGACGTCCTGACATCAGAATTGGAAAATTAGGCGCTGCCATACAAATAATCGAGCCTATTAAACAAAGCGTCGCCGCAAATACAAAAATCCTTCTTGGATTAAATTTTTTCAAAATATAGGCCGTTGTACTCATTACTACCGTCGTCAACAACAAATACCCTGTTGTTAACCACTGAACGGTTCCTAGACTGACATTCAACACTTTGGTCAATGTGGGAAAGGTAACATTCATCGAGGTTTCAATCAAAATACCTGTAAACGACAATAAACCAACTGCGAAAATTGATAACTTAACTCTTGTAGAAACAACATCTTTCACGTTTTTACCTCTTTTCATAAAAAAAGACCATGACAATATGCTCTGTCATAGCCTTTGTTAATTTAAATATTATTGTTGATTAGGATTTAAAGTACTCAATAGTTGTTCATAAGCTGTTTCATACTTTTGAACATCCCCAGCACCCATGAATATCATAACTGTATTATGGTATTCCAATAATGGAGACATGTTATCAAGTGTTAGAACTTTACCACCCTTATGAATCTTGTCGCCAAGATCCTTACTTGTAATATCACCATGGGCTTCACGAATGGAACCAAAGATGTTAGTCAAGTAAACTTCATCAGCCATATCCAATGACTTAGCAAAGTCATCCATTAAAGCTAATGTTCTTGTATAAGTATGTGGTTGGAAGACAGCAACAATCTTCTTGTCAGGATACTTTTGTCTAGCAGCATCAATTGTAGCTTTAATTTCCTGTGGATGGTGAGCATAGTCATCGATGATAACTTGGTCTGCCACTTTCTTTTCACTAAAGCGTCTCTTAACACCACTAAATGTTTGTAGCTCACGATTGATCAAGGCATGATCAAGTTTTTCCATATGACCTACACCAATAACGGCCAATGAGTTCAAGACATTGTGTTCACCAAACAATGGAACTTGGAAGTTACCAATGTTCTCACCATCAATAGAAACATCAAATGATGATCCTTTGACAGTACGTTGAATGTTTGTAGCACGAATGTAATCTGATTCATCTAATCCGTAAGTATAGATTGGTGTGTCAGCTTTGATTGACTTAGCATGTTTATCTTCACCCCAGATGAAGATACCCTTCTTAGTCTTTCTAGCTTCTGATTCAAAGGCATCAACAACGTCATTGATTCCACCAAAAAAGTAATCAGGATGATCAAAATCAATATTTGTGATGATTAAGTAATCTGGTGAATATGCCAAGAAATGACGACGATATTCATCGGCTTCAAAGACGAAGAATTTAGCATCTTTGATACCTTTACCAGTACCATCACCGATCAAGTATGAAGTCTTAGCAATACCACTTAAAGTATGTGCCAAAAGGCCAGTTGTACTTGTTTTACCATGTGATCCGGCAATACCAATTGAAGTATAGTCAGAAACTAATGTACCAACTAATTCAGGATATGTAACTACTTTTAAATGCATATCATTAGCTTTTTTAATTTCTACTTGATCATTGCTAAAAGCGTTTCCCTTAACGATCGTTAAACCTTCGTGAATGTTATTTTCATCGAAAGGTAAAATTTTAATTCCAGCTTGTTCAAGACCACGTTGTGTAAATGTATATTTATCAATATCTGATCCTTGAACTTCGTATCCTAAATCTTTCAAGATAAGTGCTAAAGCACTCATTCCTGTTCCTTTAATTCCAACAAAATGATAAACTGTCTTTTCCATAATAGCTCCTAATTGAACAATTTCTTTGCTTCTTCAAAATCAAATGCTTGACCAGCTGTACCATGATCAAGTACTAGAATACCACGTTTTTGTGGTGCATTTGGAATACCCAATTCTCTAGCTGAGCAAATCATTCCAAAGCTATCTACTCCACGCAATTCACCGGGCCAAATTTCTTTTCCGGTAGGCATAACTGCACCTGGTAATGCAACTACGACTAATTGCCCTTGATCTACATTTGGTGCACCACAAACGATTTGAACAGGCTTATCCAAGCCCACATCAGTTTGTGTAATATGCAAATGATCTGAGTCAGGATGAGCTTTCATTTCATCAACATGTCCGATTACGAACTTAGGACTCTTATCTGCTACTAACTTATCAGAAAAACCTGCTTGAGCAAGTGCGTCATTTAGAACGTTAACTTGTTCATCATCTAGGAATAATTGACCGGAGTCATTTTGAATTCCTAACTTTTCTCCGAGGCCAAAGAAATTAAAACCAATGGCTTCATCATTTTCTTCATTAAAAATACGTACAACATTATCTTTTTGGGCAGTTTCTTGAGTGATACCAGCATCATTAGCTAGCTCAACAATAAGAACATCCCCTAAAACATCTGGATTATAAAAGCTTAATAGCAAGTTTTTCCCCTCACTTGATTAATTATTTGTTAATTACACTGTTAATAAAGGTCTCAACTTCTTCTTTAGTTTTGCGATCTTTATTTACTAGTCTACCAATTTCTTTACCATTTTCAATAACAACAAAGCTAGGAATACCCATAATTTCCAATTCTTGAGCAACTTCCATGTTATTATCACGGTTAAAGCTGATCCAAGTAAAGTCTGAATATTCTTCTTCTAGTTCTGGAAGTTTTGGTTCGATAAATTTGCAATCTGGGCACCAATCAGCGTGGAAAAATAGAACATATTTTCCTTCTTTAGTAGCTTCGTGCCAGTCTTTTACGTTATAGTCTTCAATTGTTTTCATAACTAATTCACCTCTGTCAATAAGATACTTTTTATTTATTAAACGGTCAATTAAATGTTCTTGAGCATTCGAATGATATATAATAGTGGTAATATATCATTAAATCGAAATCAAGGAGTGATTTTTTATGAGTAAAAAAGGTATCGGTTCACTAATCGTTGCTGGTTCTGTACTTGTAGCTGGAACAGCTGCTACAGTTTTAGTAAAACACCATCTAGATAGCGAAAAAATAATTGATAAAGTTAAGTCCGTCTTGGGCGAAGATAGCAAAGTAATCGGTTCATGGGTAGAACCCTTTTACCAACGTGTTGACGTAAATGGTCATTCCACATGGGGAATCGTTGGTGGTGTTACAACCATGGACGAATTTGACGTTGCCCAATATCACTTCATTGCCGACGCCATTACTGGTGAGTTACTTAATATTAAAAAAGTACAATAATAATCGATAATTAATTTTCAAATTGGGCTTTCAGGTAATTAATCCTGAAGCCTTTTTTTGAGAACTTTTCTTCATACTCAGTTTCGATATTCTTAGCATTTAGAACTTCATCATTATGTAGGTCTAATGAAAGTTCGTCAAATTTCATGCCAAAGTTATTCATGCTAACTAATGAGTATTCGAATAATCCTTGATTATCAGTCTTGAATTGTAGATAACCATCATCTTTCAAAATATACTGATATTGTTTCAAGAAAGATTTGTAAGTCAAACGGCGCTTTTCATGACGTGTCTTGGGCCATGGATCAGAAAAGTTTAAATAAACACCGTCAACCTCATTTTCAGCAAATAAATCTGATAAATCAGCACCATTAGCTAATAATAGTTGCAAGTTGGGTAATTTTAACTCAACTTGCTTTTTTAGTACCAAAGCAATGGCACCTTCTTGTACTTCCATTGCAATATAATTATTTTGTGGATTCTGTTGAGCCAATTCAGTTATGAATTTACCCTTTCCAGAACCAACTTCAATGAACAAAGGCTGTTTCTTTTCGAAACGGTCTTGCCACTTTCCAGGCATATTTTCTGGTTGCACAGCAATAAGGTCAAGATTGTCATTAATCATATCCTTGGCCCAAGGTTTGTTTCTTAATCGCATAAATCAAAATTCTCCATTAATTTAAATATTTTTTCAGTTGTCTTGGCATATAGAAATAATTTACAAATACTAGTACCAAAGCTCCAGCAACAATAATTATAAGTCCATTCATACTCAATCCAAACTTATAAATAATAGCTAAAGCACTGACGATCCATTGAATGCTTAAAATTATTGTACTTAATTTTGTAAAAGAAGCAATCTTATCTTTACTACTTACTGGATACAAACGTTGCATTAAGTTCTGCATAACCTCTTTGAAATATGGTTTTAACTGGAATCCAACTAGATAGATGAATAACATTTCAACAATCAAAGAGATATAGAAATTATCGATCAAACAAAGCATAATCGCTTGAATAATTGTCAAACGCAAGAAAAGACCGATATACTCATTATTTCTAACAAAACCACGTGCAAACAAATACAAATAAGTATTAGAACTCCTTGGCTTAATAAAGTTAAAGAGTCCATCTAACCACTTACGACGCTTAATTTTACTATTAACTCCAGGTACATCTGTAAATAAGTTGTAAAAACGTTTGATGCGAAACATTCGTTGATTCTCAGTTTCAATTGCATATTTCCACTGTAATTGTCCACTTGTTTCCAAAGGCTTTACGCGCATGTTCAAGAATAAGTAATAAATCACCCCAACAATTACCATAACAGCACTTAAGAAATAAGTTGAAGCAATCAAAGAAATAACTAAAAGAACATTTGAAACTAGACGCATGTTCAAACTGCCAAAATGATCTTGACCGTATAACGCCATTAAATTGACGTTTAAAGATCCTAATTTGAAAACAATTAGACCAATTGCAATCAAAACAATATCAATGATTTTCATTCCTGCTGCCCTTGAAGCAAAAGCTGACAATAAAAAGTTAACTAAAGCTAAAGTTACGATTGGAATAAAAACACTATAATTTTTAGCAGCCTTGAAATACTTATAAAATTCTTTTTCCTTAACTAGTAAAAATGTACTATCTGGCTCTTCCAATAAAGTAGCAATTCCACCCACTTGCGTTGCTAAAAATAACAATAGGATAACGATTGGTTTGCCTATGACTAGTTGATGGTGAATTGTTCCCAAAAGATTAGAATACCAAAATCCTAAAGCACCTATCAAGACAATAAATGCAAGGACAAAATTATCATTAAAAATAAGTCTTAAATATTTAAATTGATCGAGTTGATGTCTTCTCAACCTTTCTTGCCATAAGTTTGTCATTAGAGATCCTCATGCGACATCTTGATATAAATGTCATCAAGATTACTATCCTGTTGCATATTGAACTTAGCTTTGAGTTGATCTAACGTTCCATCAGCTCTAACTTGACCATGGTTGATCAAAACAAATTTATCCGCATGATTTTGAACGGTTGCCAGGACGTGTGTTGACATCAAAACAGAACATCCTGCCCTTTTTTTAGCTTCAACAATATTCAAAAGATCGTTGACCGCCAATGGGTCCAAACCGGTAAAAGGTTCATCGATAATGAATAAACTGGCATCAGTCATAAAGGCACAGACAATCATAACTTTCTGTTTCATACCTTTAGAGAAGTTTTGTGGGAACCAATCCAACTTGTTATCCAAACGGAAAGTTTTTAATAACTCAGTTGCATTAGCCCAAGTTTTATCATGATCCAAACCATACGCCATAATTGTTAAATCAATATGCTCTCTTAAGGTCAATTCAGGATATAAAATTGGCATTTCAGGAACATATGCAATCTTCTTCCGATATTTTTCAACATCATCATGCAGACTGATACCATCTATTAGGATTTGTCCTCCTCGTGGGGTTAACAAACCGATAATGTGTTTGATTGTTGTTGATTTACCGGCACCATTTAAACCAATTAAACCAACGACTTGACCACTTTCAACATTAAAGGTCTCTTTTTTTAAAACTGATACTTGACCGTATCCTCCGGTCAGTTCTTTTACTTCTAAAGTCATGGATTAAACCACCTATTATCTGTTTTTAATAATGTTAATATGATAGCATTGTAGTAAATATATTGCTGTTTTTGAAAGGAGTTTTTTACATGGATGATTGTGTTTTTTGCAAAATTATTAACGGAGATATTCCTAGTACTAAAATCTACGAAGATGATGATGTACTAGCATTCTTCGATATTTCACAAGTTACACCGGGCCACACTCTTGTAGTGCCTAAGAAACATGTTAAAGATATCTTTGCCTATGACGAAGATTTGGCTGAACGTGTTTTCAAGAAGGTTCCTATGATTGCACGTGCTATCAAAGCATCAAATCCCAAGATCATTGGTATGAATATCTGCCAAAACAATGGTGAGATTGCTTACCAAAGTGTTATGCACTCACATATCCATTTAGTTCCTCGTTATTCTAAAGACGATGCCTTTTCAATGCACTGGGGTGATAACACTGGTCTAGCTAGTGCTGAAGAATTACAAACTCGTGCTGACAAGATCAAGGAAAACTTGGAGGATTAAAATGAAATTTCTTACTGGATTCGTAGTTGGTACCATTTCTGGAGTTGCACTTCATTTTGTCCAATCAAAAGATGCGCTATCTAGTGTCAATGATACCAAGATATTTCAGAATATAAAAGATTTTAAGGATATATTAACTGACTTACAGAAAAATGCTGCAGTAGTTCCAGAAGTAGTTTCCGGTATTCAAGCAGATTTATCTAACTACTCAGAAAGTATCAAACCAGATGTAGAAGAACTTCAGGAATCTATCGCCGAAATGAAATCAAACCTCGACGAGTTAAACAAAGATTGAAGTTAATTATGAAGTTTTTGTGATTTTTTCATAAAATGATAAACTATTAACGAGTTTTTATGGTAGTCTTTTCAACTGTAGATATATTTATTTAATTAAGGATGTGTAAAGATGAATAAACGATTAACTAAATGGATCTTGGCGCTTGCTGGTCTATTTATGATAACTGTAGTTGCTGCTGGATGTTCAAGTAACAAGACTGTTGCTACACTTAAGGGCGGAAGAATTACCCAAGAAGAATACTACAAGGAAATGAAGAGTTCTTCTCAAGGTAAACAAACACTTCAATCAATGATTATCACAAAAGCCTTTGAGGATCAATATGGTAAGGACGTATCAACAAAACAAGTCGACAAGGAATACAACAAATACAAGAGTCAATATGGTTCTTCATTTAGTTCAATTCTTCAACAAAACGGTATGACAACTGCCCAATTCAAGAAGAATATTCGTACAAATCTTCTTACAAGGGTTGCTTTGAAGAAGAACAAGAAAGTTACAAACAAAGATCTTCAAAAAGAATGGAAGAATTACCAACCTAAGATTACTGTTGCTCATATCTTAGTAGCTAAGAAATCAACTGCTGAAGAAGTTATTACTAAACTTCAAGACGGTGGCGACTTCACTAAGCTTGCTAAAGAATACTCAACAGATTCTGCTACAAAGAACAAAGGTGGTAAGTTAGCAGCCTTTGATAACGATACAACAAGTATTGATTCAGACTTTAAGACAGCTGCATACAAGCTAAACAAAGTCGGTGATTACACAACAACACCTGTTAAGACAAGTTATGGTTACAGTGTTATCAAGCTTCTTAAGAAACCTGCTAAGGGTAACATGAAGGATCACGAAGCTGAACTTAAATCTAAGATTTATGCTTCATGGCTACAAGATTCAACAACAATGCAAAAAGTTATTTCTAAGGTATTGAAGAATGCTGATGTTTCTATCAAGGATAGCGATTTGAAAGATGTTCTTTCAGGTTACGTATCATCATCTTCAACATCAAGCAAAAAATAATTAATTGAAAAGAACTCTGGATATAACATCCAAAGTTCTTTTTTTTTGAGGAAAAATATGGATTACATTGAATACATTGATAATTTTAAGTTGGAACCTAATCAAAGTTTTATAAGTAACGTCAAACGCTTCTATCAAGAAACTGAAACCATATCTACCTTCCATCACGGTCAGATGGTCGCCAAAGAAGCTGTCAGCCTTTCAAAAAAACATTCTGAGCAAACTTTACCAGGCAGGACTTCTGCACGATGTCAGCGCATTTATTCCCCAAAATAAACGTCTGTCAATTTCTGAAAAACTACACATTTCTATTTTAAAAGAGGAACGCCAAGTCCCTCTTCTATTACACCAGAAACTCTCAGCCTATATTGCGCAAGAATGTTTTCAAATTAAAGATCCTTTGATTTTGAATGCTATCGAATGTCACACCACTTTGAAAAAGAATTTTAACAATTTTGATTTGATTATTTTTTTAGCTGATAAAATTGCTTGGGACCAATCAGGTACCCCACCTTATTTGAAGGACTTAAACAATGCCTTACAGGATTCACCACGAAAAGCGGCGTTAGTTTATATTGATTATTTATTATCACACAATCCATTGATAATACATCCTTGGCTATTGGCGGCTCAAAAACAACTAATCATATAAGAAAAGCAGTACCAATTGAATTCAGTCACAGATATGACTTGTTCAATTGGTACTGCTTTTTATTACTAACTATGTTTATAAAATGAACGATTATCTAATCCAAAGATTCTTTCAGAGAACTTACCTTCTTCAGTTTTATCTAAAGCCTTAGTAATCATATTGATAGAAGCATCCATCATATCTATATTATGTAAAACTTCAGCCTCCAATATCTTAGGACGCTCAGGTGATCCATATTCAAGCAAGCCATGATGTGACAAAATCATATGTCTCAAAAGAATCATATCTTCACTTTCAAGACTAATGTCAAGATCTGTTGCCGCCTTGACGATTTCTTCATCAACAATAGTAATATGACCCAACATATTGCCTTCAAAGGTATATTCAATATCCAAGCTACCTGTTAATTCAATAATTTTGCCAAAATCATGTAAGCAAGCTCCAGCTATCAATAGAGCTCGATTAATTTGTGGATAGAGATCAGAAATTTTTTCTGCCATGCGTACCATACTCAAAGTGTGAAAAGCTAAACCACCTTGAAAATCATGATGATTACTCTTAGCGGCAGCACTAGTAAAGAATTGATCATGATACTTTTTAAATAAATACCTAACGATTCTATTCCAGGCACCATTAGTAATTTGTAAAAAGACATCCTCAAATTCATTTTCCATATCAGCACGTTTCATAGGTGCCGTTTGGACGAATTGCGACATATCTACAGTATCAGCATCCAGAAGACCTAGACGAGTAATGTTAACTTGTGGTTTCCCTTGATACAAATCACGACGACCTTCTAATTGAACAATGGCACCAATATGGTACTTCTTAGCATCATCTTCACTAGCATCCCAATACTTACCAGGAATTTGTCCTGACTTATCTTCGAAAACTAATGATAGAAAATTCTTGCCATTTTTGGCTAATCTAAAGTCGGAACGTTTAATAATAACTTCCAAACTCATTGTTTCTCCATTGTTAAAATCAATAATATGTTTACTCACTAGGCTTCCCCCTTCAATTTTAAGATATGATCCTGTGGCAACGAACTAGGCTCATTGGCAGTTACATAAATTACTTGGTTATCTTTAGCAATTTTTTGAATCAATTCAAAAACATTCTCTGTTCTTGAGATATCAAAATCAACAAATGCATCATCAATTAGAATTGGCAATTTAATTAGGTCAGCTATCTCTGTAACAAAAGCCAAACGTAAAGAAATATACAATTGAACTGTTGTTGCCTGTGATAATTCGTGAACATCAAAGCGGTTTTTAGATTGGCTAAAAACTGCAATATCATTATCGTGAAAATCTATCTTAACATAATTATTATTTGTCAATAAAGCAAAGTACTGTGTAGCTTTTTGCATCATCTTAGGATAACGATTCTCAGTAGCAATATTTAACATTTCTCGAATCCATTTACTTGCTAAGGTTTTAGACAACCATTCATCATAATTTTCAATGATATCAACTTTGTTCTGAGCCAACTGATCAACCACTCGTTGATATTGGGTATTATCCAAAACTTGTTGCATCTGTTCCTTCAATGAACCAATTTGGCGACTTAGCTCATTATTCTTATCAGTCAAAGCTTCTTTTCTCATAACCACTTGTTGTAATTCTTTAATCAATTCATCATGATTGGAATATTGTTGTAATCGTTTTAAGTCATCACCTAAAAAGGCCTTGTCTTGTTTAATTTGATTAATAACTTTTTGATTCTTAACTTGAGCCGTATGCATTTGAACAAAACGTTCTACACTTACCAATTGATACTTATCAACGATTTGCGATATTTCTGCATTTATTTCCTGCAAACGTTGATTCCGATTATCAGTAATTTCTTGAGTTTCTGACTGGTTCTGTTCATTCAAGTCAGCTCGCGCCTTTATTTGATCCAATCTTGTAAAGTACTTTTCGATCTGCTCATTATAATTATCATTTTTATATGACTTATCTAAAATGTTTAACTCTAACAAAATGTCATGCCATTTATTTAAATCAACTTCAATTGCTTTAATACCATCGCTCAAACTAGTTTGAGTCGAGCGATAATTGGCTAACTGAATAACTGTACTTTGAATATTAACAATACTTTCCCGATTTAGAGATTGATAACCCTTTTGTTTGAGAAAATCATAATTAACCATATTTTGAGTGGATTTAAGATTATGACTTTGATAAAAGTACCAACCACCACAGCCAATTGCTAAAATAGCAAAAATAACTTTTAACGGATTACCTGTCACCACAGCCAAAATTATAGCAATACCACAAATCAGCAATGGTAAACTGTTGGTCTTTACATGTTGTTGCGGATTAATTTGGTCCAACTCTTCACTTGATAATGGCCGCATATCTTCCGATAATTGTGGATTATTTTGAAATAATTGATCAACTTGTGTATCTACTTTCAACAATTTAGATTTCATATCATCGCGATGAAACTGCAAGTTTTGTAATTCGAATTTCTGATTGCGAATGTAATCCATACGTTTCTGATTAGCTCTATAATTGATTAACATTTGTTTTTCAACATTATTCAATTGCGCCACACGATTTGTTGTTGTCGTCTCTTGCAATGTGCTTAATTCTTGATTGTCAGTTAAGAATTTTTCCCAATCTTCATTACTAATTTGAACATTATTGCCAATTGGTTGTTTATTTTTCTCTAATTCTTCAAAGCGTTCCCACTTCTTATCTAAATTACGTAAGAAATTTTCCCGTTCACTAACTTGTTTCAATAATTCAGCATTACTGTCAAATTCAAT
This sequence comes from Companilactobacillus bobalius, assembly GCF_002179915.1. Taxonomy (NCBI): domain Bacteria; kingdom Bacillati; phylum Bacillota; class Bacilli; order Lactobacillales; family Lactobacillaceae; genus Companilactobacillus; species Companilactobacillus bobalius. The sequence goes on along the minus strand of NZ_MYFM01000008.1, from coordinate 60,615 downwards.
TTGAGTCTGCTTAGATTGATCCTTAACCTTCTGATAAGCAACTTGCTGGTTTTCAAACTCCGCTTTTTCCTCAATTAAGTCATCACGTTCTTTGAGCTTAGCAATTAAAGGTTGTTTTTGACCTCGACGCTTATAGATATTCTCCGCTGAGATTGTCATTTGATCGGCTGTAGCTAACCATTCTTTACTTCCCACAGCACCAACAGACATGATCTCTGTTTCTAACTGATTCTCATCTAATCCATAAATGGAAAAAATGTTTTTATCGTCAAAAACATGAGTATGTTCAAAATCATCTTTAGTAAAACTACCGATAATTTCTTTTAACATGGATTCAGGGACTTGTTGCTCATCATGGAAAAGGGTCAATTCTCCATCACCTTTACCATCAACTCTACGAATAGTCCAACTACTATTATCGTCAGCTTTAAATACTAATTCACCACCATATTGACTGCTCGTCTTAGGCTTATATTGTAAATACTTGTTATCCCCTCTAGCTGATGCAAAGCCAAAGAGAATACTTTTTATAAAATTTAAGAGGGTCGTTTTACCGGCTTCATTGGAACCAAAAATAACTTGATAATCTTGTTGAAAGTCAAATTCCTGGTCGACCCATTTACCAAAACCATATATTTTTGCTTTAACTAGTTTCACGATTACTCTCCAGTATATTTTTGATTAATTGTATTTTTAGTCAGTCTAACAATACGTTTTAGAAAATCTGGCTGATTAATATGCTCTCGAATAACATCCGAACTGTAAAGTCTACTATCTAAATCCTTGATATCATCTAAGTTAATAGACTTTTGTTCTGCCTCATCCCAATATTTTTGATCAATTGCGGCCAATTGAGGATTACTATTATATTTCAAATAAATCTTATAAAGAGTACCTGGCATTGCTAGATTTTGTAGTTGTTGTTTTAACTCATTACGATTAATTGTCTTAACAACATCCGCATCCAAATTCTGAGCGTTTTCAATTGTTAAGGTCAATAATACATTAGGCTTATCCAAAAATTGTTGTATCTTTTGAATCAATGAGTCTACTGTATCATCTGCAGTAACACTTAAACTGGCTTTTTCCCACGTATAAATACTACTCTGAACAAATTCTAATTGTGTAGCACCATTCTCAACTGAAACAAGATAAAAGCCTTTAGGAGTTGTTTCGTTTTGATTGCGACCTTGAATATCGCCTGGATAAACGATCATTGGCTTTTTATTCAAAACCTGGCGCTTATGAATATGACCTAAAGCCCAGTAATCATATCCTTTTTTCAATAAATCATTGATTTTAAAGGGAGCATAATTATCATCACCAACACCTGCATGCAAGATGCCAATTTGATAATCTACGCCCTCGCGTTCAGGATAATCTTGAACGAGATTTTTATTAATGTGTTGTTGATAGTAGCTGAATCCAGCAACGCCAACCTTTTGACCATCTTTAGTGGTCAAAGTTTTTTCTGTGGGTTCTTGACCAAAAACTGTCACATTATCAGGAAAGTCGATAACTGAAAAATTACTGCGATAATAATCATGATTACCGTAGACCATCAAGACTTCAATACCAGCTTGCTTTAACTTTTCAAATTCAGATTTTAAAAACATCTGTGCTTTTAAAGAACTGTCCGTATCATCAAAAATATCTCCCGCTAATATGACAAAATCGACTTCTTGTTCTAAGGCAACTCGAAAAAGCTTTCGAGCTGCTTCATAAGTTGAAGCCTTTAATTTAGCTTGTAATTCTTTTGAAAAATCACTTATACCCACAAATGGTGTGTCTAAATGCAAATCAGCTGCATGCAAAAACTTCATTCTAAAACTCCCCCGTAAAAGAAAAGGACTTGAGCAAAATACCTAAGCCCTAAGTCCTTATTATTTATCTTGATAAATTTCGGCGATTGGTTTTGAAATGATTTTGTTCAATTCATCCATCATCGAATTCATCTTTTGCTCTTTTTCCATTAAGTTTTGAATTTCACTGTAATTTGAAAGTTGATCTGTTAATTCACGCATTGAGTTGATATCATCATCCGTGATTTCTTGGCCTTGCATTTGTTTTTGTTGAAGTTCAAATTGTTTGTTTTGAACCTTATCAAAAAGCTTGTATGCTAGGTCGTTAGCCTTAACAGCTTCAAAAGCAAGTTTTAATTCGGAAACTTCTGTTGTCTTTCTTAAATCTTGTTCAAGTTGATTGGCACTATCATAAATGTTCATACAGTCCTCCTATTGACCAAAAAAGTTCTTAATATCATTATACCATTCTGTAGCTTTATTTTTAACGTTGTTTACGCCATCTTCAATAGATTTTGTAATATCTTTATTTCCAGAATCATCTTTATCCGCTTGAGCCAAATTGGCAGCATCCTTCACTCCAAAATCAGTACCCTTTGTTTCTGGTAAAATGTTTTCCATCTCATTTTTGAATAAAGCTGCTAGACCATTTTCACTTGTACCTGGTATGAAATGATTTTGATCTGTCTTGTCGAAACCGATCCAACTAGCAACGACTACATCTGGAGTATAACCAATCATCCATTGATCCTTTGTACCGTCGTAGCCCCATGAACGGGGAACTTCGGTACTGCCGGTCTTACCTGCTATTTGATAACCTGAAGGTTTGGCAGCTTTACCAGTTCCCTCATTGTAAACACCAAGCATCATACTTGTCATCTCTTTAGCAGTATTCTTACTAATGATCTGTTTAGTTGAATTATTAGTATTATCGACAATCACAGTTCCGGTTGAATCAACAATTTTAGTAATAAAGTGTGTATTAGCTAGTTTACCTTCATTGGCAAAAGCAGTATAGGCACGAGCCATTTGCATTGGTGAAACACCATTCTCCAAACCACCCAAAGCTAAAGCCAAATTTTGATCATTCTTGTGAATCTTAATTCCAAAATTTTCAACAGAGCTAACACCTTTTTTCACACCAATCTTATCCAATAAAGCTACCGCAGGAACATTTTCACTTTGGATCAAAGCTTTATACATTGGAATTGATTTTTGATATAAACCATCAGCATTAGTTGGCGTATATTTATTTTTACCAAAACTAGTGATTTCATCAGGTAATTCTGAATCATAACTATAGCCATTCTCAATTGCCGGTGTATAAACGGCTAAAGGTTTAATAGTAGAACCTGGCTGTTGTTGCATCTGTGTTGCACGATTATAGCCTCTAAAGGTATGATCGCCACGCCCACCAATAACAGCTAAGACACCACCGGTTTTAGGATCTAAAGCAATTGAAGCACCTTGAATCTTAGTACCATCACTAGCATTAGCTGGGAAGAGATAACTATTACTGAATGAATCCTGCATATTTGTTTGCATCTTTTGATCTAGGGTCGTGTAAATTTTATATCCCTTATTCAAAATATCGTCTTCTTTGAGACCATATTTATTTACAGCCTCAGATATAACAGCATCAAAGAAATATGGATATTTATAAGAACTGCTTTCTGCATAATTATCATTTAAGTAAATTGGTGTATTCTTGTAATATGTAGCTTGTGATGAAGTTAATTTCTTATTTTCAACCATTAAATCCAAAACCAAATTACGTCTAGCTTTCGAATTAGACATACTATCAATCGGATTATAGCTATTAGGAGCTTTTAAGATACCTGCCAAAACAGCACATTCAGCCGGATTTAATTCGGAAGCATTCTTACCAAAATACTTTTCAGAAGCGTCTTGAACCCCCCAAACTCCATTACCAAAATAGGCGTTGTTTAAATACATCGTCAGAATTTCTTTTTTAGAATAAACATGATTAATTTCGATTGATAAAAATAATTCTTCCCCCTTACGAGAAAGTGTCTGCTTCTGTGTTAAAAGTGAATTCTTTGCCAATTGTTGTGTTAGAGTACTACCACCACCGCTAATGCCATGATGTATCAAATAACCTAACGCGGCACGTGCGTAACCTTTAATACTAAAACCAGGGTTAGTCCAGAAAGTACGATCCTCAGTAGAAATTACCGCATTCTGAATATTTTTAGAAATTTTATCGTAACTAACATATGTTCCTTTATTCGCATATAGCTCCCCTGCATCGTCACCATCTTTATCCAAGACTGTCGTTTTAGTCTGCAACGACGACTGCAAGTTTTGTACATTTGAAGTTTTAGCTTTATAAGTCCAAAAACTACTTAAAACTAGTATTGCTGTTAAAACCAATAAGATAATCCAACGGGTAATTTGGAATCTTTTCCAATACTTTTTAATAAAAGACCAAGCAACTAGTAATTTCGGTTTGAGCCAATCCCAAAACCTATTTTCATTATTCATTGTTTAAATACCTCTGTATAAGAACAAATTTTATCACATTATCGACATATTTTTTAATTTACTCATCATTATTTAAGGAGAACCCTTTCAATGTATCAGAAGAAAATCACTTATTATTCAAAACATTACGAAAAATTAACCCTAAGACAACTTCTTAAAAAGTGGTTAATTCCTAAAAAATGGCAACATTTATTCCGCATACAACATGATGTTTTAATTAACGATATCTACCAGTCTTTCAATACCATCGTCAATGACAACGATGTAATTACTTTGAACTTTAACTTCGAGCCTAGAACCGAACAACACTATTTACCTGGTCATGATCCAGTCGATGTTGCTTATGAAGATGATGATATTATTGTCGTTAATAAGCAAGCTGGTAAAAAAACACACCCTAATCTCAAAACTGAAGATGATTCCCTAATGAATGATGTAGAAAATTACTTGCAAAATGCTCATCCCTACATGGTTCATCGTATCGATATGGAAACCTCTGGTTTAGTTTTAATTGCTAAAACGCCCTATTTAGTACCAATCTTCAACCGTCAGTTAAGCAGCAAGACGTTACATCGTCAGTACCTAGCTGTCGTTAAATTAAATCTTCCAATCCCTAATTCCGGTACAATAGATTTGCCTATTGGACAAGATCCCAATGATGTTCGCAAACGTATGATAACTGATGATGGATTAAGGGCTATCACCGAATATGAAGTAATCGAAAAAAATAATAATTTTGCCCTACTCAAGCTCAATTTGCAAACCGGCCGGACTCATCAATTACGGGTTCACTTATCACATATGGGTTGGCCTATTGTCAACGATCCCCTCTACAACTCAGATTCTAAAAATGGTAAACTATTATTGTTTGCTGATAAATTAACTTTTGAGGAACCTTTCACAGGCAATTCAAAAATAATTGAGGCAAAATTATCGAAAGATATGTATAATTTAATATGTGCTTATTTTAAGCAACCAAAAAGCTCATCTAATCCCGACAATTAGATGAGCTCTCTTTTTGTCCAAAAAAGTTTAGGAGTGAAATAACTTTTTTGGTTGGACTGTACTAAAGGATGGACATAATCATTTTTATAATCGCCCCGACAGCAATTAATAAAATATATCCCACCACCAGCTTAGTAACAGCTTTAATTACTAAAGGATATGTCTTTGTCTTTATCTGTTCTTTTAGATAAGGACGTAGATCATCCCATATATTTGGATAAAGCAGTACGAGTAACAGTGTAATGTAAGGTACTACTTTGAGAATTGCCAAAATGGGAATTAGCAGGAAGGCTAAGGCCCAACTAGCTTTGAACAAACTCATAGCATTAGTTCTACCAATCTTGTAGACCAATGTGTGACGACCATTTTTTATATCTGCTTCTAGATCAGAAGTTCCATTGCTGAGCTCTGCACAGAAAAAGGCAAAGGTATTTGGCAAACTTACCAAAATAACAGAAATGGCTGTACTAGAATCAAATTTACCAGTTTCGGCTAACCCTAAGTAAGAGTACGTCACCGGAATCAGTTGGGTAATGGCAATAGCTACCACTGCTTCTCCAAACATTGTGGAGTTAAGTGGCTTGGGACCCGCTGAATACAATAGTCCAATTCCGATACCGACAATACCGAGAACTAAAGTTATCCAACCCGTCTTATAAATTAAGAATGCCCCAATCAATAATGGAAAAATGGCCAAACCGTACATCCATTTTTTAACTATTGCCAATGATTCACGATTAATTCCAATCGTACTAATTTTGCTACGATACTCTTCACTAGTTGAATTACGATAATCCATATAATTATTATGAAAATTAATAAATAAATGAATAAAGAAAACAGCTATGAAACCTAAAATACCGTATACGAAATTGTAAGTTCCATAATTTAGATAGGCAAAGACTATTGCTAATATCAACCACGCTATATCTAGTGTGGTCGTTTTTATCTCTGATAGTTCGCTAAAGAGTTTTCTATCCAAAATTAATTCACCCTACATTTCTTCCGGAGCCTTAACACCAAGAAGTGCTAATGACATTTGTAATACTGTTGAAACTGATTTGACTAAAGCAAGTCTTGCTTTCAATCCTTCATCGTCAGCCAAAATTCTGCTGTGTGCATAGTATTGGTTGAAACTCTTAGCAAGCTTCAAAACATATTTAGCAATAACTGAAGGTTCGTATTCCTTAGCAGCACGTTTTACTACTTCTGGGAAATCTTGAAGCATCTTGATAGTATCCCAAGCTTGATCATCAGCAATAGCTAAATCTTTTGCATCAGAGTAATCAACATTAGCTTTTCTCAAAATACTTAAAGCACGAGCATTTGTGTATTGAACATAAGGACCAGTTTCACCTTCAAAACGAACAACTTCTTCCAAATTGAAGTCAAAACTATCACGACGATCATTCTTCAAATCATGGAAAACAACCGCACCAACACCAACAGCTTCAGCTACGGCATCTTTATCTTTCAAATCTGGATTCTTTTCTTCAATTTGTTTCTTGGCAAGATCAACCGCATCATTTAGAACATTATCTAGCAAGATAACATTACCTTTACGAGTTGAAAGTTTCTTACCACCAGTTGTAATCAAGCCAAATGGAATATAAACAATATCGTCGGCCCAGTCATAACCCATTTTCTTAAGTACAATCTTAAGTTTTGTAAAATGCTCTGCTTGTTCACTACCAACAACATAAAGTGATTTAACAAAATCAAAAGTATCCTTACGATACTTAGCAGCAGCCAAGTCACGAGTAATGTAAAGTGTGGCACCATCAGTCTTCTTGATCAAAGCTGGTGATAAATCATATTGTGACAAGTCAACAATTTCGGCACCGCGACTCTCTTCAAGCAAACCTTTTTCTTCAAGAGTATCAACAATAGCATCCATCTTATCGTTGTAGAAAGATTCACCAGTAAAGTGATCAAACTGAACATCTAGACGATTGTAGATTGTTTGGAATTCTTTCAATGATAATTCTTTGAACCATGACCAAAGAGCAAGAGCTTCTTTGTCACCGTCTTCCATCTTCTTGAACCAAGCACGAGCTTCATCATCAAGTTCAGGTTTTTCTTCAGCTTCTTTATGGAAGCGAACGTAATACTTCAATAGATTATTGATAGGATCAGCTTCAACTTCTTCAACTGAACCCCACATCTTATAACCAACGATCAACTTACCAAATTGTGTTCCCCAGTCACCCAAGTGATTGATCTTAACAGGGTTATAGTTCAATTTAGCAATAATTTTAGCAATTGAATTACCAATTACAGTTGAACGTAAATGACCCATTGACATAGGTTTAGCAATGTTAGGTGATGACATATCGATTGGTACGTTACGTCCCTTACCTTCATCAGCGTTACCATAATTTTCTTTATCATTTAAAATTTCATTTAAGACAGAATTTGAGAAAGCTTTCTTATCTAAGAAGAAGTTAATATAGGCTCCAGTATTAACAACCTTCTCAAAACCAGTTGTTTCAATCTTGCCCACTAAATCCTCAGCAATCATATTTGGTGCTTTATGTAAGGACTTAGCCAAAATAAATGTTGGAAAAGCATAGTCACCAAGATCTGATGTTTTAGGCTTCTCAATTAATTTTGTAACTTGTTCCTCTGTAATTTCGTCAGGTAAAACTTTGACTAAAGCGTCAACTACTTGTTTTTTAAAATCCATATTTTCCTCCTATTAGATAAAAAAAACGCCTCTTCCAATAATATATCCTTATTGAAAGAGACGAGATTTCCCGCGGTACCACTCTAATTGATTAATATCCACTCATTAATTAACATATTCAATTTACATTTTTATTAAGAAAGGATGCGACTTAGTCATTGAAATAGTCAACTTACACCAAAATTTGACCTCGCTTGAAAACAATTAACTAATTAGTCCCTCTTTTGCAAAAACATGATAGCACATAAAATTACCAATAACAATAATTATTATGAATAATATCACATCATTTGATACAAAAAAACGTTGATCTGAAACGACCAACACTTCAAAACTTGTATAAAGCGAACTACGAGAATCGAACTCGCGACACTAGCTTGGGAAGCTGGTATTTTACCATTAAACTAAGTTCGCATGTCACAACTAGTTAATTATACAACATAATATTCCAAAAAGATAAGTTTTATTTAAAATTATCTTGAAAGTTTACAATATAAATTGCTTTTTACATTTCGTTACCATAGAATCAACAGTGATAGTAGATTTATATCAACATATTGTGCATCAAGGAGAAGATTATAATGAAAAAAACATTGGTTACTTTATTAGCCGCTGTTTCATTAATGGGTGGATTTGCCACAGTGGCTACTGGTTGTTCAAATACCAAAAGTACTCAACAAGTAGATCAACACTCTGCAAAGAAGATTACAAAAGATGAAATCAAGGGTCATGATTACGTCGGAGTAAGTAGTGACAACAAGGATGAATACATCACCTTCTTTACTGGCAAAGACAAAAAGAAAGTTCAATTTGTTCGTGTAAATAAAGATGGTTCACAAAAAGTAATCACTGACTTTAAAAAAGCCAAGATTGTTATGAACAAAAAGAATCCTAAGAAATTCAAAATTGATGGTTTCAGAATTATGATGGAACCCGATTTTGATTGGACTTTCGTTAAAGTTGGTAAAACAACAATCAAAACTTCTACTAACAAAAAATGGAAATTATATAACGGAACTCACAAACAAGCTGTGAAAGCCGTACAAAAGAACGCTAAATAGATATATTCAAAAAAGCTGATGGAAAATCCGAAAGGATTCTCTGTCAGCTTTTTTTCACTATACAATTTGTAAATTATGCTTTAAAAACAAAAGAAATGATCCGCGGTTTCAAACTGTGGATCATTTCTTGATTAATAACTAAATTTTATTACGTTAAAATTATGCAGTCTTTAATTTGCTAACTGCCTCTTCAATTGTTTTACCGTTTGCAAAAACTTTTGTATTTGTATCTACAACGGTAAACATTTGAGATTTAGTATTCAAGCTTACTTGATATTTCATTTGTCTACCTCCTAAATAATTTGTTGTTAACTCAACGGATGAAATAAGTATATTACTAATTTTATAAAAAGCAAGCCCTTACATTTATTATTTTTCGTTCAAAAATTTCCCTTATCGGTAGAATTTTTCCTAGAATCTCGATATAATTGAGTCAATAAATAAGGAGAAGATGCAAAATGAAGAACATGTCCAAAAAAGAATATCCGTCGTGGTACCCTCGTAAACGAGGGCATAACACAGTAGAGTTTAATAAACCTGATAAATGGTATGAATGGTCGGCCATTCTTGATATTATCTTTTTTGCGATTTTTTTACTTATAATAAATCACTAACATACAAATATATTTGACACTCAGAAATGAGTGCCTTTTTTATTTATATCATTAGTTCTAGTTCTAATTTTCTAAAAATTGAATACAATTTGTCTTTAATGGAAATTAATCTTTTCATGTAAAGTTTTAGAACACAACATAATTTTTTTGTTCAAAAAAGCCCAAGATAGTAATCATCTTTGATGACCACAACCTTGGGTTATTTTGGTATCTTATTCTCTTTATACGTCATATTGTGTTTCATGAATACCAGCATTCATCAAATCATAAGGCGTCTTCATAGTTGACGAATCCCATGAGGCAATCCCCACAATCATAGAAATAGCCATTGTTGAAAGTGAATCATTAGCCTTAACGTTTTTTTCAAAGCCTTCTTTAATTCGACTAGTAGCAATTCCGGCTCCTTTATCATCTGTATATAATAAAATTGCCCAAGTCGGATCATCACTGTTCAATAGATACGTAATATCGTTGGTACGCGTTTTTTCCTTAATAGAGTCAGTAGTTAATTTAAGCAATAATTTTGTTTGATTAGGGCTCATCATCCTTCTTAAATCATTAAAATAACGAATTTTAATAATAGCCGTTGTAACTGGAATATCAAAACGACGATTAGTTTCCGCAAATACCGCTATATCTTCAATATACGCTACTGTTGTTCTCAAATTCGTCTGCTCATCAAATGCTCCACGTTCAATTAAAGCCGTTCTCAGCTCTCCATTAGACTTTTGAAGGGCTACTTGGTTTTTAGTCATTGAATAAAGTGCCAATGATAAAAATATCGGTATAACCATCCAAAAACTCAACTGCCAAGGAATCCGTGCGGTTTCACTGACATATTGATAAACCATAATGATGGCCTGAATCGCAATGAAAACAATATTAGAAATCAAGCTAGGCAAAATGCCAAAGAAGTAAGTGATCATCAATAACATAACTGTACAGAATAAATAAATTACATTTAACAATATATTACCGGTCAGTGCCATAAGAATCGCCGTGGCACTAAATAAAGAAAGAAAAATTAATAAACCGACATCTTGTAGAAGTGAACTTTTTTCATCATCATTATTGTTTTCCGCCATGCTTACTTCCTCCGTTCAAATGACCTTGCTTTCTAGCAGTCAGAATAACCCCTACTCCAATTAGAATTATTACAATCAAAGCTAATCCCAAATATAGGATCAATTGAGAGTTTTTACTGAAAGTACGTTTATTTTCAAGAGACTTATCAATAGCTTTGTTCTTCTTAAAACGATATCCATAATGGGCATTATTCATATCAACAACTATCGCATCTCCAGTAAACTGTTGAATATTCTTTTGAAAGTTGATCTGTGTTGAAGCTAGATAAACATCTTTAGCATTGCTTCCTGTAACAACTAACATTCCACGTTTGTCATTATATGGTGAACGCATCAATTGAGCCGTTCCAATATTTTTCCCATAATCTTTTTCAATACTTAATTTTTCATTAGAAACAATTCGATTAAAGCTCTTCGAATACTTGAAATAAAGATTAGGATTCAATTTTTTAATCATTGGATTATTTTGAGGTGTACCCAACACAATCACATTACTATTCTTCAAAATACTCTGACTTGGCATTGATTCATAAAATTGAATTTTCCCTGTATTGCTCTTTGCAAAATTGCCAATCAAATTAAAAATATTAGTTAATGTCTTAAAATCATCCGTGTTCAAATTCTTAGGAGCTACCACCGCTATATCATCATAAGTTTCATTATTGATAAACAACGTCGGATAGTTGGTAAATAGCAGATCATTGCTTCGTTGTGACTTCACTAACATTTTTGAATCTGGACTGACTTGTGCCCATGGCGTATTACTATTGTCAGAAGTATCTTGATCTTTCATTTCAAGGTCAAAAGCTGCTCTGACAGTAAAACTACTTCCTAGTGACAATCCACGTGGTAATTTAACAGTCAGCGTATCGTTATTAGCATGAACGGCACTCAATTTCTTACTACCGATCACGGTATTGTTAACGTAAAGTGTTACTAATGATCGATTAAAATTCAAATTCTTACTGTAATTGAAATGTAGTGTTATTTGCGATCCATCGGCGTTTGACCGGTCATTAGGAAGCTGCACTAAATAGCTAGTCTCCTTATGACCAGCACCTTCTATTCGATCGGCTGACGTCGTCAGATAATGTGTGCCGTTGTCATGTAAGGATGAAGTATAAGTATCCGTCGTTTCTTCAACATCCTCACTATCCTTATCAGTTTCTTTCATTAACTCTTCATTAGCAACGAAACGGGCTGCTTTTTCTAACAGCGTCCCCGATTTAGCCGTAACAATCAAATAATGTTTGCCATCAGTATAGTATGTTTTAATAAGAGCCCTATTTTTCAATTGATTAGGATCAATCTGTTTTTTCAATTCATCTGGCAAATGATTATATTTAGCAACCACTAGCATGTAGTCGTTCTTAGCCGCGTTCAACTCTGACGCTTTGACAACCGGAATCTGATCATTTTCAGTCGTAATAATTCGAGATTCACCTGATAAAGCAATCATACTAGCAGTTAATTCTTTAGCTGTTGGATTATCGGCTGTAGCTATTTTAGACCTCTGATAAGCAATCGTATCTTGACCTGAAAAATGAGCATAGAAAGAACTTAATGTATTCTCTGCTTCTTTAAGTTGATACTCAAAATTTATATTTGAACCATTACCAATGGTTAACCAGTTTGCTGGTGTCTGTTGCAATTGATAATTTTTATCTGGCATTTGATCCAAAATCTGGCCATTAATAGTCAAGCGATTACTGCCGCTGACTAGATCTAATGGCACAGTTATCTTTTCAGTTTGAAAGCCTGTTTTATCCTTAGGTCTAAAAGAATAGAATTTTACACCATTCAAAGAGACAGTAATATCAGATGCCTGACGATTAGCTAACTGTGAAATTTGATAATTGAAATTGAAAGTAACTTTTTTCAAATCCCAATAATCCATCTTCGTAAAGTACATATTAGCTTCAACTGATTTACCAGAAAGCGTCGTTATACTATTTTGAAATTGCTGCGTGTAAGTCTGATTGTCCGCCGCCTGTACTGAAGTTGGTTGTAACAAAGTTATTGCGGCAATAAAAATGGCAATCAAAGTCGCCAAGCTATTTATAACGTTTCGTTTTATACCATTTTGCTTGCTTATGAAAGACTTGTTCACGAATATACCCCACCATTCCGTAAGCGGCTACTGCTAGCCACATTTGACTATAGACTAAATACATAAAAATAATTAATAACAGATTACTAAAAGTTAATTCTCCCCGCTCAGTTGTTATCGTTACAAAGGTACTGATAACAAACATCAAAACGGCAAATAACCAAAGATAATTACTGAAACCTTGTAAATTCGAATGAACGATTCCAGCCACTGATAAAACAAAAATTGAATCAGACAAAACTAAAGATGTCATCAACAAGAAATAAATCGTCAAAAAATATAAAAGATCAAAACGAATTGGACGCCCTTTCTTCTGAAAAAGCAACTTAGCATTTTTGATAATAACGTATATATTTCCTTTTACCCAACGGGTACGCTGATGGAACCAGACATCCAAAGTTTGAGGTTCCTGTTCCCAAGTAACTGCTCGTGGTTGAAATTTAATTCTGTAACCCATTTGATAAACTCGAAAACTAATTTCGGTATCCTCAGCCAAAGCTTTAACATCCCAACCACCAACTTTTTCAATCACACTACGACGAATAACATAATTAGTTCCTGGAATCGTACATAGATGGAATAATTGTTGGCGTCCCGCTTGGGCCATCCATTGGAATGAAAGAGTTTCAATATTGATAAAACGTGTCAACAATGTCGCACTCTTATTCCGCGTTCTAAATTTGCCAATTACGGCCGCTAATTTATCATCTGATAACAGTTCTGCTACTAGAATTCGTAAGGCACCGTGCTCGGGTGTATTATCAGCATCATAGATTGAAATAATGCTTCCTTTAGCGCTCTTTAGACCAATATTTAAGGCATTAGACTTACCTTTACCCCCAGTAACCTTATCAGTATTGATGACCTTTAAACGTGCTTCGCCAAATTGATCCTGTAAATTTTTCAGCAAATCAGCTGAGTTATCACTGGAATTATCATTAATAACAATGACTTCATATCTATCCTGTGGATAATCAAAACTCAACAAAGACAAAACAGTTTTAACAATAACAATGCCCTCGTTATGAGCTGGCACCAATATCGATACGAATGGCACTTGTTCTGGTAATTGAGGATCAGGTTTTGTAACGTGTCGTAAATACCATGTATATCCAGCAACAGTCAAAATCAAATTAACTACTAAAGTTCCCCAAATTGAAATAACCGCAATCATCAGAAAAAAATCTAAGACTGAAATAACTATCCCTCCTATCGTTTAAATCGATTCCAATAAACTCTTTGTCCAATAAAAATAAAAATCAAAAGAATTACCATGATAATGACAAAGAAAACGGCCAAAATATTACCTTGGACTTTAAAGTAATTCTTAAATAGTGAATTAGATTTACCATCTGAGAATTGTTTATTCAAATTCAAATTGGTATTCCGAATATCTTCTAACTTACCATTAACTAAATAATCACCATGATTATATTTTAAACTAGTGGTTTCAGTATTGATTTCTGAACTAAAACCTTCTTCTACTGGATTGTACCAACTTAAATGAAGATTTTTAATTTCATTCTCTACATGTTCCAGTTCCTTTTGTGAATACGGCATACTAATTGTTAATGCCGTTGGAATTACAAATGTCGTCGAATTATTCTTTTTCACATTATTGAGCGAAGTTGCCGGCATAGCAAAGAAACTCTGTTTAGCAACCTGTGAATTATTATCCTGATCAATATACGTAACCTTAGTGCCATCTTGCATCAACAACCAGTGATCCGCATACTTTAACGAATTGTTCCGTAAAATTTTATCTTGATTCCAAAAACCAGCCGAACTTATTCCAACTGGAAAGACCTGTTGCCGAGCTAAACTGACAATATACGTCAAAAACTTCTGATTAAGCAATTGACCATCAGTATCCACTCCACTACTTACTTCAGGTGTTTGTAAAAATATGATTCCACCACGATTTTCAATATTTCTCAAAACCGCTGTGAACCGATCGAAAGCTTTCATTTCAGTATTTTCACTCACAGAAGTAGTACTTATGGCAAAGGGAATTTCCATTCTGTAACAAAACTTGCTCAATTCATCCAAAGTTTGTAAATTCGTATATGGGGTTACATTTGTTATCGTCAACAACGGTCGAAACTTTCCCACTCGATTAAATAGTTGAGCAATCATCTGAGTCTGAACAATCAAGCTTAAACCTTTATTTGTAAAAAATGGCAAATAGCCTTGCTTACCATTGATATAACCAAAAGGATAACTTTTTTGATCCGACTGTTGAGTTGACAGCGTTCCTACTTGTTCTGCTCCTTCAGCCTGCTGTGTAATAACGGTAATGCTTTGACTAAACGGCAATAACTCGTGATTAGTATCATTTTTTAAAATAAATTGCTGTTGATAAACTTTCTGAACCTTAATCCCTAATTGATTAGTTTCCGTTTGCGTGAGGTTCTCACCAATATATAGTTTTATACCTGAAAACTTATCCCGATCATTAATAAAGTCTTGATTAATTAATCCAACTTGACGCCAATTAATCATCGTAATAACGCCTAAATATTTCTCATTCAAAGTATTTTTTTTATAATCTGCCTGCGGAATAGTCTTAACTTGTAAACCCATACTAGTTAGACTTCGTTGTAACGCATCAATATTTTTTTTATCATTTTTTACATCATTTTGCGAATCATAAACCAATAAGACTCGATTATTATTCGAAGTTGCCCCTACCGTGTGAGTAAAATTAACCAGTGAGAACAAAATCAACATTAAGGACATTACTAAAGAAAACTTAATTCTTTTATTCACTGACTTCATCCCCCTCAGTATTCCACAATGTGTGATTCATTAAATCAGAAATAAACATCAATAAAGACATATTCAGACTGATCGGCACTAAGAACAAATGCTTGGCTAGGTCAGCATCACCATCACCAACAATAGAAACGATCGGTACAAAGACAACAACTGTCATCAATCCAAATATTAAAAAGAATCGTAAAATTCCCATATAACGTTTGGCCTTAATATCTAAATAGAAGCCGACACTATATACAGCAATAAACCCGACTGCTAACAAACAATCAAAAGCGTATTTACCAGGGAAAAAAGCCCCCAACAGTGAACTATATACCGTGAAGTATTTAACCTGCTCTCCTGGTTTATGACCTGAATTTCTGACAAAATCACCTACAGCACGCGGCTGAACCGCCGTTACGTCCTTAGCTGCCACATCCAACAAATTATTAAACTGTTTTAAATTACCGGCATAATATCGAATAATCCAAGCAAAACCAGTTTTATCCATTAGATGTTTTTTAACATATTTGCTACTAGGATCTAGTGTTGCATAATTTTTAGAATAATAATTTTCATTTCTCATAAGTGCAAATTGTCCATCAACCCCACCATGTTCAATTTTCTTAGTAGGGTCACTCGTTTCCAACAATGTTCCGTGTGAAAATGTTTGAAAGGTGTTAGCACCAACAATTTCTGATCCAATAGACTTGTAGATTCCTATACCTGATATAAGCACTAAAATAATTCCCAGAGCTGTAGCCATTCTTCTAGCCTTAAAATGTGGTAAAAACATGATACCAATTGCCACTACACCAAAACTTAAGGCTAATGGAGCATTTTGCTGCTTATTAGTAATCAGCAAGATAGTCGAAATGAAAAATAAAAAAGTCATTGGCCATCTTCTCGAATAAACATTTCGTGGCAAAGAAAGAATTGAAATATAGCGTGTAGGCCGAGTCAGCAAAAATGAAGACGATCAAAAGTGCCATCACGTAACTCTTAACTTTACGATAAGGACGGACAAAAGCATTAGTTAAAAGATAAATTCCACCCAAATAAAATAAGTAATAGACTAATCCCATAAATCTAATATCAAAAATGGTTCTACTGTAGAATATTTTATTCAGTAACAAAGCTAATTGAATAAATAATGTCTGTGACGATAATACCGATACATTGTTCTCATTGAAATACTGCATAATGCCAAACTTGGTTATCACAAAATCACTGTACTGACTGTAACTAGTTGGCAAACGGTAAATACCGTTACTCAAAATAGAACGATAAAAATCTCCATTATCAGCTAACCCATGAATCGGTGGTATAAATAACAAAATACCGCTAATGATAGCCGCTAAAATTGTTGCCAACAACGCTGGAGAGACAAATTTCGAAAATTTATTCAAACAGTTGTATATAAATTTTTTCAAATACTCACCCTCAATATTTTGCTGCTAATAACGTTGTTAAATTATTGTACGAATAAGCCTCATTCTGATGTTCAATTCCGATACCACCATAAATAGCGGATTTTTTATTTTTCACTTGATATTTCCAAGTTAATTTCATAGCCTTCTGATACATCGCCTTGTTACCTTGTTTAGCAAAAATCATAGCTGCCAAAGCATAACTACCAGCTGAGTGAGAACGACTAACTACATTTCCATTAATGGAATAACTATTATATAGCGTGTTGCGATTTACTTGATCTTGTAACCAATTTAAAGAAACCTGTTTCAACTTACCTATTTCTGACAAGTGAAGTAACGTCTCTAAAGCCTCCGAAGTATTCAAGTCACTATTGCTATAAGTCTTACTACGCCAATTATAGCTAGAAGCATATAGAGGAAAGGCGTCACCTAAATATCCATTTTGAACAACCGCTAACTGCTTTTTGTACATTTTCTTATTCTGCTCAGAAGTTGATTCAAAATACTTTAATGTCGAAAAATCATAGTAAGCTAGCGAACCATCATCGCTAGCCTTCTTTGTCTTAACATCATAGAAACTAGCAATTTTCCCATTGCTCATTGTATTCTTTTGCAACGACATAAATCTTCGTGCGGCTTCATTTTTAAAGGTTTTATTTCCAGTTTGATCAGCATACATTTGTAAGGCTCGAATGATTCTTAAATCATCTAAAGTAGCATTAACATCGAACTTTTTATTAGTCGTGGGTGTATAACGATAACTAAACTGAGATTTTTGATCAAAAGTTTTTTTAGTTGCCTGGTAAAATTCTCTGAATTTTTTATATTGATGTGTATAAGCTAAATATTCCAACCACATACCTGATGATTCTGAAAGTAGTTCATGACCACGTGCAACACTTTTTTTGTAAGATTGTTTCTTGTAATTTGTAAAAATACCTTTTTTAGTCATCATTTTATTTTCAATGAAATGGCGTAGATTTTTTTCATTAGAAATATAGTTACCATAATGGGATCTTTTACTAAAGTTACTGTCACCATTAGGTACTGAGACTTTGTTTTCTTGACTACTACATCCCGTCAAAATGAAAATTGTTAAAATCAACAGAACTGCTTGTAATTTCTTTTTCAAGACTTTCCCCCATTTAATACTAAGTTAATACTTTTAACATCTTTTTTGTATATCTTTTTACTATCATATTTAATTATCTACGATATTTGACGCTATGCCAATTCTTTTAGTATAAATTTATTATGGATTTGAATATTTTTTATTTTTGAAATATTATATTTTCGAAATATCTCTTTTCATCTCTGATATAATCGAATTTAAGGAGGCGCTCTCATGGCTTTGAACATTAATTTAATTAACGGCAAGAATATCCCTATAAATGAAGATACTTATTTGGTGGCTTGGAAATATCAATCATCACTAATGGCAAGCAATGCTGACCACTACTACTTGGATTGTATTTTTAAAGGTGGTTTCGAAGACGGTAAGGTTACTGAAGATGATGAAGAAAATAAGCTTGAAGGTTTAATTAGTGCTGCCGATTGGTTAACAATTGGCAAAGGCAATAATAATTCCATTAAAACTACCGCCATTCTAAGCATTACTAGAGATTAATAGCAATAAAAAAGGTCCCAGCTTACGCTGAGACCTTTTCTGCTCTCTGGGGGGAAAGCAGTAATCAGAATTTTGATTACGCTAAATCTTAACATTAAAAAAAACTGATTTCCAGAAAAACCTATGTAAATAAAAAATTAATTATCCATAGATTGACTAGCTTTTGAAGCTGCTTCCAAAGTATCACAAAAATCTTCTAATCCATCTTCAGAACCCGCCGCACAGGCAGCTTCAAAGTACTTAACTTTATGATCAAGCTTTTCCAAATACTTTTCAGACTGAGCGATTTGACGCATTACTTCATCACGTTGTTTTTTAAACATGGCTAATCTTTGTTCTAAAGTTACATTACCTTCCATCGACATATTAACGAATTCTCGAATTTCTTTCAACGACATTCCTGTCTCTTTAAGACATGAAATAAGATCAACAAAATCCATATCATTTTCAGTAAATTCACGACGACCATTGTCATCACGATGAACAAAGGGCATTAGTCCTTCTTTATCATAGTATCGCAAGGTATAGCTTGAAAGGCCGGTTTTTTCGGCCACTTGTCCAATTGAATAAGCCATTTGAATATTCCCTTCAATATAAATTATTACCTTAAGTATAACCGTATAGTTCATACTTTTATATTACTTTAATAATGAAATAAAAAACTGCAAGTCCACTCATAGTGAACCTGCAGCCTAGATGAAGTGAAACATCACTCCATTTTTATTCGTAATTTAATATTGTGACATGTAAGTATCTCTTTCCCATTGGGAAACTGTTTGTTGATATCTTGCCCATTCGGCATTCTTAGCAGCAAACAAACTATTTGTTAGATCCTTACCAAGTGATTGTTGAACGTATTCATCTTTACGCAAAGCCTTAAGAGCATTGTGTAATGTTGAAGGTAAATCAATGATACCTTCTTCACGACGTTCCTCATCAGACATGTGATAAATATTATCCTTAACTTCTGGCATTAATTCGTAGTTTTGATCAATACCATCTAGTCCAGCATCAAGGATACATGCAATTGCCAAGTATGGATTTGTTGTTGGGTCCACACTTCTAATTTCGATACGTTTTGATTTACCCGAGGCAGCAGGTACTCGAATCAATGGTGAACGGTTCTTACTTGCCCAAGCAATATATGTTGGAGCTTCAAAACCTGGAACTAAACGTTTATATGAGTTAACAGTTGGGTTATTAATAGCGGTTAAAGCACGAGCATGTTTCAAAACACCACTCATAAATTCTTTAGCTGTATCAGATAACATATCATCAGGATCATCAAAGATATTGTTATCACCCTTGAATAATGACATGTTGATATGCATACCTGAACCATTAATACCTTGAACTGGTTTTGGCATAAATGTTGCGTATAAGTTGTTCTTTCTAGCAATTGTCTTAACTACTAGTTTGAATGTTTCAATACTATCTGCAGCTGACAAAGCATCTTGATACTTAAAATCAATTTCTTGTTGTCCAGGGGCAACTTCGTGGTGACTTGCTTCAACTTCAAAGCCCATCTTTTCAAGAACAAGCACAATATCCTTACGAACATTAACACCTAAGTCAACAGGTGAAAAGTCAAAATAACTACCATCATCGTTTAAATGTAAGGTTGGATTACCTTGTTCGTCACGATTGAATAGGAAGAATTCAGGTTCTGAACCAATATTGAAATTAGTGTAACCCATCTTTTCCATTTTCTTAATTACACGTTTAAGGTTAACACGAGGATCACCTTCGAACGGTGTGCCATCTGATTTGTAAATATCACAGATCAAACGAGCTACTTTACCATGTTCTTCTCCCCATGGGAAAACCAACCATGTTGATAGATCTGGGTGTAGTAACATATCACTTTCTTCAATACGAGTAAATCCATCAATTGATGAACCATCAAAAGTAATCTTGTTTGCCAACACTTTATCCAATTGAGAAACAGGAACTTCAACATTTTTGATGATACCGTTAATATCTGTAAACATTAAACAAATAAATTCAACGTTTTCATCATTTACCATTTTTGTAATATCTTCTGCAGTATAATGTTGCATTTTTAGCCACTCCTATTGTATATACCAATTTTTTGTAGACTTTTAATAAACGTTATTAATATAAGGTTTCATTAACAATATGATGATAATACCAATTACATGTTTCAGTGTCAAATATTTATCGCTATATTATTAAAAAAACTAATCAATAATAAGATATACAAATTCTTTTGTATATCAAGATTCTATCACATAATTTAATTTTGCCGAAGAATATATTTGACTTCTGAGTATGAACCAGTTAAATTATAGATACGAACGAAATCAAATATAAAAATAATAATCGTTCGTAATTAATGGAGTGAATAATAAATGCAAGTTTTTGACTATGAAGATATTCAACTAATACCGAACAAATGTATCGTGGACAGTCGCTCAGAATGTGACACAAGTATACAATTTGGACCTAAAACTTTTAAGATTCCAGTAGTACCAGCCAATATGCAAACTATCTTAGATGAAAATTTGGCTGAAAAACTAGCTGAAAATGGTTATTTTTACATCATGCACCGTTTTGAACCAGCAACTAGAATTGATTTTATAAAAGATATGCAACAAAAAAGACTCTTTACTTCTATTAGTGTTGGTATCAAAGAAGATGAATTCAAGTTCATTGACCAACTAAAGGCTCAGAACTTAACTCCTGATTATATTACAATTGACGTTGCACACGGTCATAGTGATCGTGTCATTAAAATGATTAAATACATCAAGCAAAACATTCCAGACAGTTTCCTTATTGCCGGTAATGTCGGTACCCCAGAAGCTGTGCGTGAACTGGAAAATGCTGGAGCTGACGCTACTAAAGTTGGTATTGGGCCTGGTAAAGTTTGTATCACTAAATTAAAAACTGGCTTCGGTACTGGTGGCTGGCAATTAGCTGCTATCAGACTATGCGCTAAAGCTGCTAGCAAACCCATCATTGCTGATGGTGGTGTTAGAAACGACGGTGACATCGCCAAATCAATTCGTTTTGGAGCAAGTATGGTAATGATCGGTTCCCTACTTGCTGGACACGAAGAATCTCCTGGTAAGGTCATCGAAAAAGACGGCCAAAAGTACAAAGCTTACTTTGGATCAGCATCCCAATATCAAAAGGGCGAATATAAAAACGTTGAAGGTAAAAGAATGCTTGTTCCTTATAAAGGTAAGGTAATGGATACTTTAACCGAAATGCAACAAGATCTTCAATCTTCAATTTCTTACGGTGGTGGCAAAGATCTCTTATCACTACGTAAAGTGGATTACGTCATCGTAAAGAACTCAATTTATAATGGTGATGTCTATTAAAATATATCAATATACAAAAAAAGAGGCTGACGACTGGGTGTTCGTCAGCTTCTTTTTTATGAATGGGATAGTTCATGTTCAATTTGACAAGAAAGTTGTCCATCAAACAACTTTCAACTTATCAAATTTATCATTACTGTAACACATTCTATGTTAATTAAACAGTATGAAAACTTTTTAATTTTAAAGATTAATTCTAATTTGATTAATTATTAATTTGTCGAGCGTTAAATTTATGAATTCCATTGTTTCTCTCTTCGAAACCTTCTGTTTTACTAACAATATATCTGGGACGATCATTAACTTGGTCCAAAACTCTACCCAGGTAGCTTCCTAATATACCAATGGATAACATCAACAATCCTAAACTAAATAGTAAGATTGTTACCCCAACAGAAGCAGCATTATAATTTCGACTGGCTATTAAATAACCTAGATAAAAAACACTACTTGCTAAAGGTACAACGGAAAAAATATTAACGAATTGTAGTGGTTTCATCGAAAACGATGTGATTCCATCTAATGCTAATTTAATCATCTTAGAAAGCGGATATTTGGTTTCTCCAGCAATCCTTTCTTGACGATGATATTTCACACTAGTTTGTTTAAAACCAATCCAAGTCACCTGTCCTCTGACGAATGGATCTTTCTCATGTAATTTCATCAATTGGTTAACAGCCTTACGATCCATTAGACGGAAATCACCGGTATCCAAAGGCATATCTATCGTAGCTAATTTTCTGAAAGTCCTATAAAACATCTTAGCAGTGAATTTTTTGAAAATAGTCTCACCATCACGTTGCATTCTTTTACCATAGACGATTTCATACCCTTCATGCCATTTTTCAATCATTTGGGGAATGACTTCGGGAGGATCTTGTAAATCCGCATCCATAACAACGACCGCATCACCTTTGGCATAATTCAGACCAGCTGTGATAGCTATTTGATGACCAAAGTTACGTGAAAATTCTACTAATTTAATACTATTATTTTGAGCCAAGGCTCGTTTGATAATAGGAACTGACTTATCTTTTGAACCATCATCAACAAAAATCAGTTCATACCGTTCTTCTTGTTGCTCAATATAATTAAGTAACGTATCAATGGTTACTTGAATACCGGCCTCTTCATTGAAAACTGGTAATACTATCGATATTAATTGATTCATCGTCAATCATTCCTTTCTAAGCTTATTTATAAATGCTGGATAAATCATATAAGGTACCTGATTGACCAGGGCCACCCATACCGCCGCCCATTGATGGGCTACTTGATTTACCAGATTTCTTCATCTTCTTTAATTGTTTCTTAGTTAATTTCTTCTTACCAGTTGGTTTCTTCATGCCATTTGGTGCACTACCTTTGCCGTTAGGTGCAGCGTTACCTTTTGTACCTGATGGTTTTTTACTTGGTTTAGAACCACTTGGTGGAGTTGAACTCTTTTGTCCAGAAGGTGCTTTACCACTAGGCATCCCACCTTGATTTGAACCTGGATTACCACTATTAGAACTTGGAGCTTTGGCAGATGAACTCTTAGTTTTCGAAGACACTGTTACTGAACTATTTGCTACTTGGTTATTATTAGAACTACTTAATTTAACCTTCTTAGCATGCTTCTTGATCCAACTGACAATTTCATTATTAGAACCACCAGTTTTACCACCAGAATAGTAATACTTCAACTTGCCTTCTTTGACTAACTTCTTAAATTGCTTCAATGTGATAGCTTTATCAGTTCCGTTGAAACCGCCCATTGCCATAACAGCTTTACCTGTTGCAATGATATAAGGGGCAGCAGTACTAGAATCATCAGTTGCAAAAAGATATTCGGCATTACCTTGATGTTTTTCTAAATACTTAAGCAAAGTTGAATCAGTTTGGGAATTACCCATACCGCCACCACCGCCGGCAGAAGATAGCAACGATGGACCTGCACTAGGAATACCATCACTTGAGCCAGCTAAGGTTGGAGTCAATGACCAATAACTAGGTGCCAACATAATTAAAATTAAAGCAATCGTTGGCCAAATACGTTTATTCTTCAATTTAATAGCAATCCAAGGAAGAACGAACAATGGAATCGAAACAATAATTCCGGCAATCAACAAGACCCATGCCAAGGTTGGATAATAATCTGTTAAATACCAAGCTTGTAAAATACTTGTTGAAAGAATTGCCAGTGGCAAAAGCATTGCCCAAAGCGACTTCTCGCGCCACTGTTGAATCATCGTAAAAGTTCCGATTCCGGCTAAAACCGCAATTGCTGGAGCTAGCATGATTGTATAGTAAGGATGGAAGAAACTAGCAACTGAGAAGAATCCGGCCACAGGAACTAACCAACCTACCCAAAGCCAAAGTTCTTTTCTTTGGGCATTGAGTGAATACCATTTTTTCATTTTCGAACCACGGTAGTAAGCAAAACTAGAGATTAGACCAAATAATGCTATTAACAACAACCAACTGATTTGTGGTCCTAATTCTTTTTGGAATAGTCTAAATGGTCCAGCAGTACCAATATTGAAAGCACCACCGCCGGCGCCACCAGTACCTGCACCGCCACCTTTTTGACTATTTCCTCCAGGTTGGCCTTGTCCTTTACCACCTGATGGTATCTTAGGTGCACCATTTGACTTACCTGACTTAGATGGTGGATTTCCCATCTTAGAACTGTTTTTACTCTTAGATCCACTTGGTGGCGTCGGTTGTTTTGAACCAGATTTCTTACTGCTTCCACTTGGTGGAGTCATTGACTTACTACTCTTCTTAGAACTAGACATACCTGGGAAGGCACCACCAGTACCAGTTGTTTGTCCTAATAATCTTTGAGTTCCGTTATAACCGAAGGCTAATTCCAAGGCAGAATTGGTCTCTGAACCACCTTCATAAGGACGACTATTTGAATTAGTCATGTCGACTGACAAGGGCCAAATCAACGTGAAAACAGCTAAGAAAACTGTTGCTATGGATAAATGAACTAACTTCTTTTTCCATTTAACATCACTAGCGATCCAATAGTACAAATATAGTGCGGGTAGAATCATAAAGGCTTGTAACATTTTAATATTGAAAGAAAATCCAATTAAAGCAAAGCCAATCCAAACATAACGCTGTTGTTTGCTTTGAACGGCTTTTTGAACGAACCAAACTGATAGTAACAAGAAGAATACCAATGTAGCATCCATATTGTTAGTTCTCGAATCCGCTACAACAATTGGTGTCAATGTCATGATCAATGCGGCCAAACGAGCTGGAACTTTACCAAAACGTTTTTGGACCATGTTGTAAATCAAATATACTGAACCAATCCCGAATAGAATTGACGGTAAAACAACACTCCATCCATGAACTCCAAAAATTTTGGCACTAATGGTCATAAACCATAATGCTACTGGCGGTTTATCAACGGTTATAAAACCGGCCGGATCAAAACTGGCATACCAGAAATTCTTGAAACTCTTTGTCATACTGACAATTGCTGTTGTATAGAAATTATTAGCTTCACCTGCTTCCCAGATATTCCAGGCATACAGGAAGGCTGCTAAAATTAAAATAGCAATCAACCAATAGTCATACTTAATATTTCTCAATTTATGTAGAAAACTATTATGTTCATTTTTTTGAACACGACTAGATTCTTTTGATTCCATCATCTATCTTCTCCTATCTCTAAAAAGCTATATTGATTAAAAAACAAATGACTGAATAAACTAGAATCGATAATAAAATCGGTTGTAAATTTTTCATCTGTTCAATTCCTTTCTTAACGACAGGAACAAGATTAGACAAACTAACTTAAATTAAGCTTAAATTAAAATTTATGTTTTATACTTATTGGTAGAATTTGTAAAAGGAGATTTTTATGTCAAATAATATTAGAATTTTAGTAGTGGAAGATGACGAGAACTTAGCAAGTAACATTGCCACCTTCTTATCAGATTTTTCTGAAGTTAACATTGAAAGTGACGGTTTAAGTGGGAGGTTTGCCGCTACTGAAAATGTTTACGATCTAATTATTTTAGATATCATGTTGCCTGAAATGAATGGTTACGATGTGTTAAAGAACATCAGAACTGACGGCATCAACACCCCTGTTTTAATTTTAACTGCCAAGGCTGAATTGGATGATAAAGTTCACGGCTTCAATTTGGGAGCAGACGATTACTTAACTAAACCGTTTCATCGTGAAGAATTATTAGTGAGAGTTAAAGCTTTGTTAAAAAGAAGCGGTGTTTTAACTGATGATTCCATCATTAAAATTAATAATTTAGAAGTGAATTTAAATAATCATGAAATTTTAGCCAATCAGCAAAAAATCGAATTAAATGGTAAAGAATATGATTTACTAGTTTATTTATTGCAAAACAAAAATACTATTTTAACCAAAGATCAAATTTTTGAACGTATTTGGGGCTTTGACTCTGATACTTCAATTACAGTCGTCGAAGTTTATATGAGTAATTTACGTAAAAAATTGCGTCCTTCAGGCAACGACAACTTAATCAAAACTATTAGAAATGTTGGGTATATTTTCCAAGATGAAAATGAAATCTAAACAAAGTACTATTACTCGTCGACAACAATTCAAATTATTTCTTTCAATCATGGCCGCCTTTGCTATTCTTTTTTTAACTTTGGGATTAATTATCTTTAATCTCTTCCAATCCTCTACTTATAAAAGTATTGATAAAGATATCAAGATTGAAATGGCTTCCGTCAAAAAACAACCCACTATGAAACAGGACGATTCTCAAATGGGACCTCATGGTCCAAATGATCATTTTGAGGACAAAAAAAAGGAACCCAGTCCTAAGGCTCCCTTCCAAGCTTCAATCTTAGTTTTTAACAATAATGGTAAACTATTAAATAAATCCAGTTTAGGAAATCGGTATTCTATACTAAAAAACATAAAATTAAATAAAAAAGCTCTTAATAAAAAGCAAACTTTACTTGTTAAAAATATGAATTTCCGTTCAATATTAATAAAAGTCTCAAAAAATAATAATAATCCAATGTATGCTGGTCATTATGTTTTGATCATGCAAAATATTGATACGCAAATACAAGCTATGACGAATTTTATTAAAATCTTGTCCCTTACCTTCTTCATTTTCTGGGTAATTGCTTTAGTAGTTTCTTATTTTCTAGCTCGTATCAATATGTTACCTATTGTTAAATCCTGGAAACAACAGACTGAATTCGTTAATGATGCTGCCCACGAATTAAGAACACCTTTAACAATCATTCAGGGTAAATTAGAGTATATGTTGACTCGACCAAATAAAAAGATCATTGACGAAGCTGAATCAATTTCAGTTTCACTCGATGAAGTTAGTCGTCTAAACAATTTGACCAATAATTTGTTAGATTTGGCAAGATTTGATCAGGCCACAACAGAACTGCACTTCGAATATACTCAACCAGAATTCTTTCTTAAAGATCCGATCGAACCTTTCAAAGATATTATTAATTCACAGTCCAAAGTCTTTCAAATCAATCTTTATCACCATCCCACACTCTATTTGGATCGTGATAAAATCAAACAATTATTAATTATTCTCTTAGACAACGCCACTAAGTACACACCTAAAAACGGAACCATCAGGATCTATGATCAAATTGAAGGCTCCAAATATCAATTCATCGTTTCTGATACTGGTGTTGGTATTAGTGACGCTGACAAACAAAGAGTCTTTCATCGCTTTTATAGAGTTGATAAATCACGTAACCAAAGGAGTGGTGGTCACGGACTAGGATTAGCAATTGCTAAACAGATCGTAGAAAATCACCATGGTAGAATTTTTATTCAAGACAACCTTCCACACGGCAGCGAGTTTGTCGTTGAGTTACCAATCAAAAAAAATCATTAAAACAATGTTTCCTTCATTACCTATTCCAAGCAGTATCTATTTAGAGGCGTAATTACATACGTCCATTCTAAATAGATACTGCTATTTTGTTTTAAAAGTTTATCACTTTTTTTATTTTTCATATAAGTGCCTCTCAGAAATGTGTATTTTATTAATATTTTTAATATCTTTTTTAATATTTTGCACTTCATTTCACAAAAAACTAACTCTATTAATTTGAATCATAAAAAAATTATTCAGATGATAAGATATCAAAATCATGTTTGAGGGAGTGCTGCTTATATGAAAATTAAAAACATGCCTTTACTATGCTTATTATCCTTTTTAAGCATTCTTTTCCTATGCTTTAAACCTACTACCACGGTTAAGGCTGCACCAATGACTGATGCTGACGTTGCAGAACAATATCAACATAAGGAAAATACCGAACTAATCATCAGTTATGTCCTAGAAGAAAAGAAAGAGTTGATATTGAAGACAGATGTCAAAGATATGCTTGATATCAACGCTTTAAAAGAAGAACTTGGTGAATCTAATGTAACAGTCGATAACGAAAAATTAGAAACTACCGTTACTTTGAATAAACCTAACACCAATTCGTTCAAACTTTTCGTCAATAATAAAAAACCATTCCAATTATCTGTATTAAAGTCTAATGGTGAAAATATTTTTGATTATGAATTAAATCAACCTGAAAAGTATTCTGGTGAAACACCTGAGGTTGACGATGCTGCAGATGATGCTAACGAAGCTGGTTGGACATTTGCAGAACATCTTCGTGTCAGTGAAGGTCCCATTAAAGAATACTCTGATGGAACCAGCACTCGCCCCTATCTTTATTTTGGGGATTATAACTACGCCATCCGTCGTGCCTCTGTCAGTGATTCCTATGAACCTAGTGGTAAATCTCGTGTAAATAGTTTAACTGCTGCTGGTTCTGCTGTTCTTTACGCCGAAAAAGGTAGCCGTATTTTGGATGGCCCTACTGCTCCAGGTAATCACATTTTTACTGATCATTACGGTGATAATCAAAAAGGAGACTATGACTCACCCGATATCATCAACATGGGACTTTCCCCATTAGGAATAGAAGACCGTCCCAACGGATCACCTAGAACTTTTATTTCTAATGATTTATTTAACTATGTTGTATCATCGGATGGTGTCGGTGTTCCCGGTACTTCTGGTCCTAACAAGCTAGGTCAAAGTTACTCTATGCTAGATACACCAAAATTTTATTATCGAACTAATCCACAAACAGGCTTGGAAGAACAAAAAATGGTTTTCAAACAAAAAGCCTACTTTGTCGATAAAAAACATCGTCCTAACCCTGAAATCACTACCACTATTAAACTTAGTTTCAATAAAATGGGACGTGTCGTTACCAATATTAAATTTAAAAATACCGGTAAAGAACTCTTTAAAAATTTCATTGGTTTCTCTAACCATGATCTATCATTAAATGAAGACAATAAAGAAGTTACCGATGCTAAGGGCCGTCGAATTGGTAACTATTTAAAATTACGTACTTTAGGTAATGGCCGTGGTATGTACATGCAATCGGAAGACAGCCGCGTACGTACTAGTTATTTCACAAATCAAACTAATGGACCTGACGCCTGGGCTGCTCGCTCTTCAAGTAGTTCTTATATGGCTACCAAAGGTTACAGTTATAATCCAGGTTTAATTGGTGTTGTTGCTCTTAGAGAAAGATATTATCCATGGAAAATTGGAAAACCTAAAGATTCAGGTTTTCCATTATATACTCCTACCAAATATCACAATAAAAAGACGAAACATTTTACCTCTCCTTACGTGCCTAAGCACTTATTTAATGCTTTCAATGATCAATACGATGCTGGTGACTCCAATAGAACCGATGCTGCTGGTGGAAGATTGGGAGCTGCAGAGGATGAAAGTACCTGGGACGCTGGTTTAACCATGAGAACTGCTCCACAAGATTTATCCGTTGGTAAAACAGTTGAAATGGAATATACATCTCAGATTGACGTTAGAGGAAAAACTTTTAGTCCTGTTATTCAGTTAGATTTAAATGGTACTGATGATAATCCTCAGATCTTACCAATCAGTCAAAATGAATTACCTCTAACTGGTATGTGGTATGACTTTGATAGTACTGATGTAACAATGTACTATTCTGTTGATAGTGAAGATCCCGAAGATTTTAAAGTACTTTTTGATGCTAAACAATCTGCCAAAGAAGCTACTGTCGGTACGCATCACGAAATCAGAAATCAAAAGATTCCTCTTAACGAATTCAAAGAAAACAAGCATAAGCTTCGTTTTTATATGAAAGATAAAGAAGGCAATATTTCTAATATTAAAGAACACGTTATTAAATTCAAAAAACCTGCAACTGTCGAACCACAAATCAGTGTTGTCTCCCCTGGTTCTTCCAAAAAAGAACCTTACAATCCAATGATGCACAAAATGACACTTGAAGGATATTGGAATGATAAAGATAGCAAGCAAATCAAAAGTATTTCTTATATAATCGATGACGGTGAAGAAAAAATACTTAGCGAAGATTTAGATAATCCTCAACTAGGCGAATCTAACCCTTGGAAAATCGAAGATCTGGACATTAAAAATTGTAATGATTTTGACGTTCATACACTTGAAATGCGAATAGTTGATACAGAGGATCACATTGGAAACGACTTCTTCTACTTCCGTCATGTCGCTGGTAGTCTGATTCTAACGGCTCCTGAAAAAATTGATTTTGGTACTATTTCCGTCTCACCAACTACTGAAAGTATGGCTGAGCCAAAAATTGATGAGGGAAACGTTATTCTAGACGACTATCGCGAAAAGGATTCTAATCCAATTGCTATCAGCCTTTCGATGAGTAAATTTTACCAAGAAGAAGAAGATAACCATAACGATCAGAATAATGGTGATGACTCTGGTTCTACTGGTGACCCCGATAGAAGAAGTGATGAACCTGATCGAAAATACCTTCTTCATGACGTTTACTGGAAAAATAAGAAAGTTAACAGTTGGAATATTATTATCGGTAAGTCTACCGGTAAAACCGGAGACGAATGGGAATATACAACCGATTTTACTAAACGAATTTTAAAGAATCTCAAAATTGGTTTCCGCACCGGAACTACTGGTTCCCCTAATGGTAATTATGTCAGTCATTGGACTTGGCAAACTGTTGATTCAATTAAATAGCAAAAAAAGATGACAAAATATGCAATCTAATTTTGTCATCTTTTACTATATACGATATCATTTAGTTAACATTTATATTTTGAGGTGTCATTATGGACAAAGAAAAAATACATGACTATTGGTTTAAATTTTTGAGAGATAAGAATTCGCTCTATTATCCCTTGGGTGATATCACGATCTTTGGTGGTGATCCAGATAAGTTAGCTCATTTGGTTTACGATGGTACTAAAACAGCTACTACTTCATCATATGACCTCTACACTGCTGATGAGTACTTGCCTCAAGTTGGTGACTACAACATCATTCTCGACGGAAATGAAGAACCTCTCTGTATCACTGAAACGCTTGTCACCGAAGTTGTTCCTTTTAAATATGTCAGTGCTGAACATGCCTATCACGAAGGTGAAGGCAATCGCACTCTAGACTATTGGCGAGAAGTTCATGAGGATTTCTTTAAAAAAGAATATCAGGAAGCCGGAAAAGAATTTAACGATGAAATTCCTTGCTTGTGCGAAGTATTTAAACGTATCTACTAAAAAACATATCTCTAACCTTAATTGGTTATGAGATATGTTTTTTAGTTTTCATGATGATTTTTTTCTTCTAGAGAATCAGAAATCTTCTTTAAATACATAACGACTTCCTCATCTTTGTTGTCCTCTTCAGCCTCTTCTTCATCTTCACGTGTCTTGATTATCTTATTCATCACTTTAACAATTAAAAAGACTACGAATGCAATGATCAAGAAATTGATGATCGACTCAATAAATGTTCCATACTTGAACGTTGCGTCCCCCACTTTAAAGACTAAATTGCTCAAATCAACCTTGCCCAAGAATAAACCAATCAAAGGATTGATCAAGTTACTTACAAGGGATTGAACAATAGCTGTAAAGGCAGCACCCATAATTACACCAACAGCCAAGTCCAAAACATTGCCTCGACTGATAAAATCTTTGAATTCTTTTATCATATTATGATCTCCTAAAATCTTTATACTATCTATAATTATGGGGTTTTTCGGGTCATTTTTGCAAATTTTTTAACAAACTAATATATACAAAAGGTATATTTTCAAAATTTATCAATCTCATTTCTAAATTTCTATATGCAACCTTATAATGTAGTTATAATTTTCTATAAAGGTCGTGATTAAATGAATTACTTTGACATGTATAAAATGATTTTAGAAATTATTGCTGAACAGAACCCTAAAGATTTTCAAGAATTACTTGATGATTCGCAAAAGTATCCCCTTATTAAAGGGTACATTGCCAGTGACAACAATAATCAGATTTTAATCCGTGATATGCAAGATACAACCATTAGTATGATTAATGATGGTCTAATTTCGGGTATTATTAGTCCCTTAAAGTACGTTACTTTGATAAAATTAAACGGTTTAACAATCTCCGGCTTTCAATATTTGAAAAGATTGAAAAATGATCTCAATAAAAATGAAATTAATACTCTCCTAAAACAAAGTGATTTACCATTAACACCAAGCAATCTCACCAAAATGATTTCTAAAATTATTTTTAGCTAAGCCTAATGTATCGACATTTGTAAACTAAGTTATTAATTGACACCATTTTTAATAAGAGCTATTCTTACATTGTAATGATTCTTATTAAGAAAAACGGAGGTTATTTTTATGTCAAAGACTAAAGTTGTTATCGTTGGTGCATCACATGGTGGTCATCAATCTATTCTGGAATTATTAAAGCGTTATGATGACGTTGATATTAAATTGTTTGAAGCAGGTGATTTTGTCTCCTTTATGTCCTGTGGTATGGAACTATATCTGGAAAACAGTGTTACTGATGTCCATGATGTTCGCAATTTTAAACCAGATGACTTTTCAGCCAATGAAAATGTCCAAATCTTAAATAATCACGAAGTTACAAAGATCAATGCTGATAAAAAAGTTATTACTGTTATCAATTCAAAGGATAACAGTACTCAAGAATACCCTTATGATAAATTAATTCTAAGTTCCGGTGTCACTCCTAAGTCACTCCCTATTCCTGGAAATGACCTCAAAAATGTCTTTCTAATGCGTGGCTTTGATTGGGCTACACAAATCAAGTCCAAACTAGAAGATAAGAATGTTAAAAATATCACTGTTGTAGGTGCTGGTTATATTGGTATTGAAGCTGCTGAAGCTAGTGTCAAGGCTGGCAAGAATGTCACATTGCTTGATGTGATTGATCGCCCATTGGGAACTTATCTTGATAAAGAAATGACAGATATCCTTGAAAAACATCTCGAAGACAAGGGTGTTAAAGTCGTCACAGGTGCTAAAATTCAAGAATATGTAGGTACTGATGCCGTTACTGGTGTTAAAACTAATCAAGCTGAATATCCTAGTGATTTGGTCATTCAAGCTGCTGGTGTAAAACCTAATACAGATTGGCTCAAAGGTACAATCGATTTGGATGATCGTGGCTGGATCAAGACAAATGAATATCTTCAAACCAACCAAAAGGACATCTACGCTATTGGTGATGCTACATTAGCCTACTCAATTCCTGCAAATAACCACGTACCAATTGCTTTAGCCACTGTAGCGCGTCGTGAAGCAAGATACGTTGTAAAACATCTATTTGAAAAGAAACCTGCCCTTCCATTTGGTGGTGTAGTTGGCTCATCAGCTTTAAGTGTCTTTGATTATCACTTTGCTGAAAGTGGACTTAACAGCTTTACTGCTCAACGTTCTAACGTTGAAGTTAAGAGTTCCTTCTATCAAGGTAGCCTCAGACCCGCTTATGTTCCTGCAGGTAAAGATAATCCTACCGTTTCTGTTCAATTATTCTTCAATCCAACTTCACACGTTCTTTTAGGTGGTGCCATTCTTTCAACATATGACATTACAGCTCAAGGTAATGTTCTAGCATTAGCCATCCAACATAAATTAACTGTTGAAGATTTAGCCGATGCTGACTTCTTCTTCCAACCAGGATTCGACAGACAATGGAGTATCTTAAACGTTGCTGCTCAGCATGCATTGGGTGAAAAAGATTTTTAAAATAATTATTGAAAAAGTGTTCACAAATCGTGAACACTTTTTTTGTTATTCCCTGATTTTGGGCAAAATAAAAAAGAACTAAATCCTTTATTATCAAGGGTATTAGCTCTTTTTGAAGTTTTATGAAATTATCAAAATGCCACTGACAAGAGTCGAACTTGCACCTAGAAACCTAGACAGCGACCTGAACGCTGCGCGTCTGCCAATTCCGCCACAGTGGCAAAATATATATTTAACTTCTGATATATATTACAATTAAAATGATACTACAATTGGAGGTACTTGTAATGGAAAAAATTAATAAGAATGTCTTAAATCACGTGATTACTCAACGAAATCCACAATCATATAAGGGTAATTACGGTAAGATCCTTATTATTGCCGGCTCAACACATTTTGGTGGTGCAGCCATTCTTTGCAGTAGCGCTGCCATTCACAGCGGTGCTGGTTTAGTAACTTTAGCCACCACTCCAGAAAAATTTACCGCTGTTAATGTACAAATCCCCGAGGCCATGACTATCGATTACAGTCAAAAAAATGAATTAGCTCAGGCTATTAAAAGTAATGATGTCATTGCCATCGGCCCAGGTCTTGGTACTTCATCAATTGCCAAAGGCGTAGTTAAGGCAGCATTGAATTTAACTACCGAAAACCAAACATTGATTCTTGATGCATCAGCTTTAACAATTATTGCTGAACAGCAGCTTGCTTTGGAAACAAAAGCCAATATTATTATGACACCACATCAAGGTGAATGGCAGCGTCTCTCTCATTTGCCAATTCATGAACAAAATGAAAAAAATAATCGTGAACAACTTCAAAAATTAAATCCAAATGCTGTTTTAATTTTGAAAAAACACTTATCTGAAATATATTATCAAAATCAAACTTTCCAAATCCAAGCCGGCAACCCTGGTATGGCTACTGGTGGTATGGGCGATACTTTGACCGGTATTATGGCAGGATTTGTTGGTCAATTCGGTTATTCTCTCGAAACTGTTTCAGCTGCCCTATTAATACATAGTTTAATTGCTGATAAACTTTATAAGGAAAATTACGTTGTTCTGCCTTCGAAAATAATTACTAAGTTACCAAAGTACATGAAAAAATTCAGTCAAACTAAATAACATAAAAAAGCATGCTAATCTGGAAGGATTGGCATGCTTTTGATTTTATTTAATATTAAAAATTCTTCTGATACCTTCTACTTTTGAACCGAGTATCTTATCAGCTAACGACGTCTTTAAAACTAAGTAACCGTAGATTACTCCACCTAGACCAGCCTCTAAAACTAGAACAACCACACTGATAATTCGGTCTGAGTTACCAACAAAGTGGAAAACAACCCAGTTAACAAACATGACCGAAATAAACATGATCAATGAAAATAAAATAATTCCACTAATACGTCGTGAAAGTCTTCCAGTTTGGAACGGATAGCTCAAATGCAATTCTCTTAACATTAACCAAGAAACTACTGCCATACCAATACTTGTCGCAACTAGTGGACCAAATTCATGAAAAATACCAATCATTGGTAACTGCGCTACCACTTTAACAATAAAGCCATAAATAAAGTATTTAATAGCCAGTTTGTTACGATATAACGCTTGTAACACAGCTGAAAGAACTGTGAAAAGTCCTAATAAGATAGAAATCACTGATGAAAATTGTAACATCAAGACACCCAAGGCATCATAACGATAAAAAGTCGTCCAAAGTGGTTGAGCTACGGCGTACATCCCTAATGAGGCCGGAATCATAATGAAAAAGAATAATTCCAAAGTATTAGAAATTTGATCTTCAATCTTTGATTTATCACCCTTAGAATACAATCCTGACAAAATAGGAACTGCCGTCACAGCCATTGCTGATGATAAGGACACAATAATCATAATTAACTTATTAGCTTGGAAACCAAAGAGTGAGTAATAATTATCTAACTGTGCTCCAGTAGCATTAACGAACATCCTCATAAATTGATTAAAGGTAGATTGGTCAAATAAGTTAAAGAATGTAATACCTGCATCCAAAATGATGAACGGTACAGCTTGTTCAAAAATTTCACGCGTGAAATTTCTTTCATTTAGATTTTCAACAGGTTTGCTGTTCCTAGAAAGTCGCCTCAGTTTTGGTAATTTCTTTAAGATTGCTAGAACTAAAATGGCAATAGCCACTGCCGCTCCAATAAAAGCAGCAAAGGTTGACTGAACAACCGCATTAATATAACTACCCTTGTTAACCACCATAATAAGATATGTAGCAACTAACATGTAGATTACTCGGGCAATCTGTTCAATAAATTGCGAAATAGCCGACGGCGCCATATCTGAGTACCCTTGTAAGTATCCTCTCAAGATACTTAATACCGGAATAATCAAAACTGCTACCGCTAATGATTTAATGACAGGGATACTTCTGGGATCACCATCAGTAAATAATGTTGCTAAAACCGGTGCCCCAAAGAACATCACTGCTCCAAAGATAACACCCATGAACGTCATAATCTTGAGTCCATGTTTAAATAATTTATTTCCGGTTGAATATTCATCTAAGGCATTATAATGTGAAATTTGCTTTGAAATAGCCCCCGGAATACCAGCCGTTGAAACAATTAAAAACAGACTGTAAATATTGTATCCTTTAGCAAATAAAGCATTCGCCGCTGGATAATCAGAACCCATCCATGCCATCCATGGAATAATATAAATTGCACCTAAAATACGAGAAAAAATACTTCCAGCCGTCATCCAAGCTGAACCCTTCAACATTGTATCTTGTGAAGATGATTCCGGATCCATCACTGGCATTACTTCTTCCTCATTATGGCTTTTATTTCCGCCCAAAACTTGCACCACCTTAAAAACTATCCATTTAATTATAGCAAAATTCTTATCCTAAAAATTTTAAATTACGCTTAATTTATTAAAAAAGCAAATTAATTTTCCAAACTTCCTGAAAATTTCAGACATTTTTACAAATTACTCGCTATTATATACCACCTAATTAATGATAGAATGTAATTCGTTGGGTATTTAGGCAAAAATTATTATTCATTTACACAAAAAGTAGTTTCACGCAATTATTCATTTAATACAAGTATCAGCCCTCACCCTTTAATGTCCAATTTAGCTTATTACTCAACCTAAAAGAGGTTCCGGAAATTTTCCGGAACCTCTTTTTGATTACTATTTAACTACGATATTAACAATCTTGTTAGGAATAACAATTACTTTGACAACCTTCTTGCCATCAGTAAATTTCTTAACTTTTTCATCAGCAAGTGCTAATTCTTCTAGCTTATCTTTAGCTGTGCCGTTAGCAACTTCTATCTTATCTCTAAGTTTTCCATTAACTTGAACAATGATTTCAACTGTATCTGAAACTAATTTACTTTCATCATAAGTTGGCCATGCAGCATATGAAATTGATTCAGAATGGCCTAGCTTATTCCAAATTTCTTCCATCATATGAGGAGCGATTGGTGCTAATAGTTTAACCAATCCTTCAGCATAATCCTTAGGCATCGTATCAACCTTATGTGCTTCATTAACAAAGACCATCATTTGAGAAATGGCTGTGTTGAAATGCAATGCATCATAGTCTTCTGTAACTTTCTTAACTGTTTCATTGTAAACCTTGTCTAATTTACCGTCATTTTCATCAGTTAGGAAATCATCACGCAATGTGCTGTAATCATCATCATTGATAAAGAGATTCCAAACACGATCCAAGAACTTGGATGAACCGGAAAGTCCATTTTCAGACCAAGCAATTGAGGCATCCAAAGGACCCATGAACATTTCATAAGTTCTCAATGTGTCGGCACCATATTGTTCAACAACATCATCTGGGTTAACTACGTTCCCCTTTGACTTGGACATCTTTTCATGACCTTTACCTAAGATCATTCCTTGGTTAAATAACTTTTGGAATGGTTCCTTAGTTGGGACAACCCCCAAATCATACAATACCTTATGCCAGAATCTTGCATACAATAGATGCAATACGGCATGTTCGGCACCACCAATATATAGATCAACTGGTAACCATTGCTTCAATAGATCGTAGTCAGCTAATGCTTTATCATTATGTGGATCAATATATCTCAAGTAGTACCATGATGAACCAGCCCACTGTGGCATTGTATTAGTTTCACGACGACCCTTACGACCGTTCTTATCAACAACGTTTACCCAATCAGTTAGGTTAGCTAGTGGACTTTCACCAGTACCTGATGGTTTGATATCACTATCTTCTGGTAATTTAAGTGGCAACTCATCTTCAGGAACAAGTGAAGTTGTACCATCTTCCCAATGAATAACAGGAATTGGTTCACCCCAGTATCTTTGACGTGAGAATACCCAATCACGTAGACGATAGTTAACCTTCTTTTTACCAATACCCTTTTCTTCTAGATACTCAACCATACGATTAATGGCATCTTCTTTATTCAAGCCATCTAGGAAGTCAGAGTTAATATGCTTACCGTCGCCAGTAATTGCTCCATCTTCAAGATTACCTTCAATAACTTGCTTCATTGGTAAATTAAATTTCTTTGCAAAAGCAAAGTCACGATCATCATGAGCAGGAACGGCCATAACAGCTCCCGTACCATATGTAACAAGCACATAATCAGAAATCCAAACAGGAATCTTATCACCATTTACAGGATTAATAGCATATGCACCAGTGAAGACACCAGTCTTTTCATCATTCAAATCAGTTCTGTCAAGATCAGACTTGTGTGAAACTTCTTCCTTATAAGCATCAACAGCTGCTTTTTGTTCTGGAGTAGTAATTTCATCAACAAGTTCATGTTCAGGTGCCAAAACCATATATTGAACACCAAAGGCAGTATCTGGTCTAGTAGTAAAGATATTTACTTTCTTATCATGATCTACTAATGGGAAGGTAATTTGAGCACCAACTGAACGACCAATCCAGTTTCTTTGCATTTCCTTGATACTTTCAGGCCAATCAATATCATCCAAGTCATCAATTAATCTGTCAGCATAAGCTGTGATTTTTAGCATCCATTGACGCATTGGTTTTCTAATAACTGGGAAACCACCACGTTCTGTCTTACCATCAATAATTTCCTCGTTAGCAACAACAGTTCCTAAATCTGGTGACCAGTTAACAGGAACTTCTGCTTCATAAGCCAAACCTTTTTTATACATTTGTTCAAAAATCCATTGTGTCCATTTATAGAACTTAGGGTCTGTTGTTTGAACTTCACGGTCCCAATCATATGAGAAACCTAATGAATTAATTTGACGTTTGAAGTTTTGGATATTTTTTTCAGTGAAATCTGCTGGATTGTGACCAGTATTCAAAGCATATTGTTCAGCTGGTAGTCCAAAAGCATCAAAGCCCATTGGATGCAAGACGTTATAACCTTGAGCACGTTTCATTCTTGAAATAATATCTGTTGCCGTATATCCTTCAGGATGACCTACATGAAGTCCTTGGCCTGATGGATATGGGAACATATCTAAAGCATAAAAGTTCTTCTTATTTGGATCAGTTGTAGTCTTGAAAGTTTCGTGTTCCTTCCAATACTTTTGCCATTTCTTTTCAACGGTATTGTGATTGTACATATTTTTCCTCCTATACAAAAAAAGTCCTATGATTAATATAATCATAGGACGAGTTATCGCGTTACCACCTAAGTTCCGTACTCAAATAAGTACGACTCTCAAAATCCTTAACGAGGATCAAGCGCAGTCACTTACTTAAGTTCGGTAACTATTATTAGTGGACGAGTTCGAAAATAAAAATCTACGCATTCACATCCCCATGCGCTTTCTGTGAAGAATTTTTATAATCTACTACTTCCGTTGCTTTATATCTTATACCAATAATGTTTGTCCGACAACCAATAAATCTGAATTAAGATTATTTAATTTCTTAATATTATCAATTGTTGTTCCGGCCTGTGATGCAATAGAGTCAATCGTATCACCATTTTGAACGGTTACTGATTTATTAGTTTGACTATCAGTATCACTATTAGAATTATTATCACTGTAATCATTTTGAACATTAATAGCTGTTGAATCTGAATCTGAATTATCAGATGGAACATACTTCTTTACTCCACTACGTTCATCCTGAACAATCACTGGAGCCTGCTTACTACCATAAGCATCACCAACATTGCCAACATCACTATCTTTGTCAGTCGTAGCCTTATTAGCAGTATTAACCATATTACCGTTATTTGCGTTGGCCGTATTAGTAGTCGTTGTTTGACTATCAGCAGTAGTAGCCTGACTAACAATCAAAGTCTTGCCTGGATAAATATAATTGTCAGTTTTAAGATTATTCATATTCATTAAATCATCAACTGAAATATTAAATTTGGCGGCAATTGTTTGCAAAGTATCATCCTGAGCAACTGTATAAGTCTTAGCACTAGCATCATCAAATTGAGTCAAATTGTACTTTTCAATCATACTATTTAGCTTAGACGCATAAGTCGTATCGGTGGCATAACGGCCAGTCAAAAACTTAGTGGCATCTTTATATGAATTGGTATTACTCTTCCAAGCACCAGCATACAATTGTGAATTACCAGTTGTTCCACCTCTCAAAAGTGACACATAATCTTCAAGTGATTCCTTATATGATGGATATTTTCTGAAGTTGGAATTAATTGAATAAAGACTACCAGTTCCATCATCTTCTTGTGTACCCATATTAACTGATGCACCGTTGTACTCACCCTTGATACCAAATAAATTATAGTTAGGAGCGCTAGCTAAACCACTAGTCCCCCAACCACTTTCAATCATGGCTTGAGCAATCATAACTGATGCATAAAGGTCGTTGTTTGAGGCAAGCTTCCGAGCAGAATTACCAATATAATCAATAAATTCTTGATCTCCTACACCTTTAGAGCTAACTGGAGTGGTTGTAACAGCTGAGTTTTGAGATAACAAATTGTTTACCGACAAAGCTTCAGCTTTAACAGATATTGGAGCAGACACATTGGCAATTTCGGCTACCGCAGCACCAACAAACATACTAGAACCTAATATGGTCATGTTCTTGCGCAAGTTTGTATTCTTGCTTCTTTTATTATTTAATCTAGTCAATCGACTATCTTCAATTTTTCTTTCACGACGTGTAATAACCATAAGTATTTTGCTCTCCTCAAAATCTTTATACTATATATTATATTTCTTAACAAAATCTTAAACAATAGAGAGACCAAAAATTATGAAAATATCTAAAAAAATATCCCTTTTATTAATCATTTTAGTAATATTTTTTACCTTCTGGAGTATAAATGTAGCTTTAAAAAGTACAATTATTACTAAATTTGATACCAATCTCATCCAACAAATCTACCATCATAATCAATTCTCACTAAGCATTTTCAAGCCAATTACCAATCTTGGTGACACTTTTCCCACTATACTGATTGCTGCAATATTTTTTATCCTATTAGTGATTAAGAAATATTACTACGCCGCTATCTACTTAGTTTTGAATAAGGTCGTCGTTGCCTTACTCAATAGTCTAATAAAAAACATAATAGAACGACCTCGACCAAGTCATTACCATTATGTTTATGCTGGTGGTTATAGTTTTCCAAGTGGTCATTCAGCAAGCTCATTTGCATTATACATATCGCTATTAATTATTAGTGTTCACATTTTCAAACAACTAAAAATCAAAGCAATCATCAGCATAATGACAATCATTATGGTATTACTAGTTGGCTATAGCAGAATCTTTTTGGGTGTACATTATCCTAGTGATGTTCTAGGCGGTTATACACTTGCAGCTATAATCGTAACTTTTAACACTTTATTGTTCAGAGCCAAGGATCTTTCGATTCTTCAACTCAAAGGCATTAAGAATTAAACCCAATACTAATAATACAAGAGATGCCACATAGATATTGTGCAATCCTGAAAAAAGAATTTGTCGCATTTTGGGCAAAAGTTGATGTGGTAAGGAATTTGCCGTTTGTGGGTCGATCAGCTTATTCATCATATCAACTGAAATATTCTTATTTTCCGCTGCACCACGAGCTAAAGCAGTATTCAAGATAATTCCGTACACAGAAACCATCATGGATTGACCAATAGTTCTCAATAAAGTATTGAAACTAGTGGCAACTCCAACATTTTCGGGATCAACAACAGTTTGAGCTGTAACCGTCGTGGTAGTGATTGTTAAACCAAATCCTAACCCAGCTACTGCAGCTAAACCACAGAAATAGATAAATGGTGTTGTTGGACCTGCCATCAAAAGCAATCCATTAGCAATAGCTAAGAAAAATAAACTGATGTAAATGACACGATTGGGTGCCATTTTTTTTATCAAAGTTCCAGCCCAGAATGATCCAAAAATCCAAATAATTGAACTAGGTGTAACAGCAAATCCACCCATTGATGGACTCAAACCAAGGATTCCTTGCATCCATGTAGGAATATAGGCTTCAAAACCAATCAAGAAGCCACTGACAATCAATGCTAATAAGTTTTGAATAACAAAAGTTTTATTCTTGAATAATTCTAACGGCAAAATCGGATCAGCAACGTGCTTCTCAACGTGAATAAATAAGAAAATGGATATAATTGAAACAGCTGTTAAACCAATTGGTAAAAAGATATTGCTACTACCAATATTTTGTAAAGCTAACATTAATGGCAATAAAGTCAAAATTAATAGGATAGTGCCTACGTAATCGATTCGTAATTTCTCATGTTCTCGTTTTTCTTCTTTAAAGAAGATCCAAATCAAACTCATCGTTAACAAGCCAACTGGTAAATTGATTAAAAATACCCAGTGCCAACTCAATTTTTCAACGATAAAACCACCTAGTAAAGGAGCAATAATGGCGGCAATTCCCCAAGCTGATCCATTGAATCCTAATATCTTAGCACGTTTATCTAAAGGATAGATATCAGCAATAATTGTAAAAGTTAATGGTTGAATAGCTCCTGAGCCAATTCCTTGGACCACACGTGCTAAAATTAAGGTCAACATTGAATTTGACATTGCACATAGCGTTGATCCAATAACAAATAAAACTAAGCCAATCATTAATACTGGTTTTCTACCAATTATATCGGATAATTTACCATAAATTGGTGTTGCTACGGCCGTCATTAATAAATATATTGAGAAAACCCAGTTCATTAAACTAACTCCATGTAAACTCCCAATAATAGTCGGCATAGCCGTTGAAACAATTGTACCCTCTATTGCAGTCATGAATGTGGCAATAAACACGGCAATCGTGACAATTGCAACATTCGATTGATTCTTTTGTGTCATTTAATTAATTCCTCCCATAAAAAAAGAGACCCTCCCTAAAGTTAAACTTTAAAGAACGCCTCTGCTAATCATCGATTAAATTTTCAAGAAACTCTTAATATCATCAACTTTATCAAGTTTTTCCCATGGCAAATCGATATCTGTACGTCCGAAGTGACCATAAGCAGCCGTCTTCTTATAAATTGGTCTTTGTAGATCAAGCATCTTAATAATACCTAGTGGACGTAAGTCAAAGAACTTATTGATAACTTCTTCAATTTGTTCTTCTGAAAAGTCACTAGTACCAAATGTATCAACATGAATTGATACAGGTCTGGCAACACCAATAGCATATGCAATTTGAATTTCAACCTTTTCAGCTACACCTGCTGCAACAAGGTTCTTTGCGATATATCTTGCAGCATAACTTGCTGAACGGTCAACTTTAGTAGCATCTTTACCAGAGAAAGCACCACCACCATGACGAGCAAAACCACCGTAAGTATCAACGATGACTTTACGTCCTGTAAGTCCGGAGTCTCCTTCTGGTCCACCGATAACAAAACGGCCAGTAGGATTGATCAAAATCTTAGTCTTGTCATCAATCATATTAGCTGGTACAACTTCGTCAATAACATATTTCTTAATATCTTTTTTGACTTGGTCTAAGCTAGCTTCAGCTTTGTGTTGTGTACTGATAACAATCGTATCAACACGAACTGGATGATCATTACCATCGTATTCAATTGTTACTTGTGATTTAGCATCTGGCATCAAGTAATCAATTGTACCGTTCTTTCTAACCTCAGCTGTTTTTCTCATT
Organism: Companilactobacillus bobalius; assembly: GCF_002179915.1. NCBI lineage: Bacteria > Bacillati > Bacillota > Bacilli > Lactobacillales > Lactobacillaceae > Companilactobacillus > Companilactobacillus bobalius. The sequence goes on along the minus strand of NZ_MYFM01000008.1, from coordinate 16,379 downwards.
AACTTGTGAGCTAGAGAAATTGGTAAAGGCATGAATTCTTTAGTTTCATTTGTAGCGAATCCAAAGACGAAACCTTGATCACCGGCACCAATTTGGTCCAATGGATCAGCATCTTGGTGATTGTCACGTTGTTCAAGCGCGTCATCAACACCTTGTGCAATATCAGGAGATTGTTCATCTAGTGCTACCAATACGGCGCAACTATTACCATCAAATCCTGGGTTAGAACCATCATAACCGATATCGGTAATGGTCTTACGAACAACGCTTTGAATATCAACATATGCGGAAGTTGATATTTCACCAACAACTAGGACTAAACCTGTTGTAACAGTTGTTTCGCATGCAACACGTGCATCTTTATCCTTTGCTAAAATAGCATCGAGAATTGCATCACTTATTTGATCAGCAACTTTATCTGGATGTCCTTCTGAAACTGATTCAGAAGTAAATAAATAATTTTTTGACATAATTTTCTTTCCACCTTTTCGGTTACAGGGCCTCTCCTCGCAAAAAAAGGATCCCATCAGGAACCTTTTAATAGGTTAACACAAAATTAGCCAGTTTTCATAGTAAATCAGCGATTGACGTTAAACTTTTCTTACATTAATATGATTTTATAAGTATAAGGAGCTTCACATGAACAATTTAAAATCTAAAAAATTATTAGCATCCCTTATTGAATTTATTAGTTATCATATTTTTCCATTTATATTTATTTTTGTACACAACTTGAACAACTATACTATTCATGGCTTCCTGATTATCATGATTGCAATGGTGGCTCTTTATAAGGAATATATTATCACTTTAAACCCGAATAAATACTTCCACTTACTATATAGTGGCATTTATCTTCTCTTGGCGATACTTTCGATGCATTCGCTCAATAAATTCGTTATTATTTTGGTTTTCGTGCAATTAGTCTTCCTATATATGCTCAAGTATTTACCAGACAATTATCAGAATATTGCTTCATTAATTGAGGATTTCATCGTACCTAGTTTTATGTCCATAGCACTGGCATTTACCTATATGCATTTCATTTCCATCAATTTTGTAGTGCCACTACTATTGATCAACCTAGCTTGCGTTTTGATAGATTATTTTGAAGGAACTAAATACGATTATCTACAATTGATTGTCTTTTCTATATTGTCATTCATGCTCTTCATTTTAAATTATATCAGTATCTGGACAGCTCTCATCATTGTTATCTTTGTTGTGATTATGGCTCTCTTGAAAAAGTATCAGAAATTTTCACAGCCAAATCTTTTCTATCGTATAATCGGAAATTTGATTTTAATTATCTAAATTAAGTCAATTTTGTACTTATCCTTAAAAAAGATATTTAAACCATCTTATATTCATAGGATGGCTTTTTTTGATACAAAAAAACATCTAACAAAGTTAGATGTTTAAAAGTTTTTGGTATGGAGGATACAGGGATCGAACCTGTGACCTCCTGCTTGTAAGGCAGATGCTCTCCCAGCTGAGCTAATCCTCCAAAATGACCCGTACGAGATTTGAACTCATGTTACCGCCGTGAAAGGGCGGTGTCTTAACCACTTGACCAACGGGTCATAAATATTTATTTGTTTATTGCTCTCTCAAGCACAAGAAATATAATACAATAATAATAAAGACGTTGCAAGAGGTTTTTTTAACTTTTTTGAAAAATTGGGAGGAATTTGAATTTTGGATATACAAAAGTACTTTGAAAGCGCAAAAACAATGGATTTAGCTCAAGATATGTTAGGACATACTTTTACTTATGAATCTGATCAGGGAAAATTTTCAGGTTTAATCGTGGAAACAGAAGCCTACCTAGGCCCAATCGATATGGCCGCTCACAGTTATAATGGTCGTCACACTAAAGCTAACGATCCACTCTATCAATCTGGTGGGACTATCTATATTTATTCAATTCATAGTTGGCTAGATATGGATATCAGTATTCAAAAAGCTGGAACACCGAATGGTATCTTAATCCGTGGGTTACAACCATTAGAGGGAATTGACTTGATGGAAAAGAATCGTAGTAAAACTGGTTTCGATGTCAGCAATGGACCTGCCAAGTGGATGGCAGCTTTTGGCATTAAAGATAAGTCCTTATCTGGAACGGTCTTAAATGAACACAACTTTAATTTCTCCGCAAAAAAAGTCCAGACTCCTCAAGAAATTCTTGCCACACCAAGAATCGGTGTGAAGAATAAGGAACCTTGGACTTCAAAAAATATGCGTTTTATCGTAAAGGGAAATCCTTACGTATCTAAATTACCAAAACGAGAAATGAATTTAGACACATACGGTTGGTTATAATTTATCACTTCTAGCACGAAGAGCGTACAAAATAGCTACTGTATCGACTACTTCTTGAAGCATTGCCCCAATAATGGTTGGAATTAAACCAAATCCAGCTACTATCATTAAAGCGACACAAATGAAAATTCCGATTAATACTGCTTCTTTAGCAACCTTCATCGTATCGTGGGCTATTTTAACAGCTGTCGTTACTTTGCTAAGATCATCTTGCAAAATGACCGCATCAGCTGACTCACTGGCGGCATTAGCTCCTTTGTACCCCATTGCTATTCCGACATCGGCTAAAGCTAAGGCAGGAGCGTCATTAACACCATCCCCAACCATTACAGTAGGATGATACTCTTTACCTAAACTTCTAATAATCTTTACCTTATCAGCTGGCAAACTAGATGGGAATGCCTTTGTAATACCCACTTCTGAAGCAACCAATTCGGTTGCCTCTTTTTTGTCTCCTGAAATCATTAAAATATTACTAATGCCAAAATCTTTTAATCCTTGAATCGTTGTTTTAGCTTCTGGTCTAATTTGATCCAACAAGCTGTACACACCTGCGTAGTCTCCATCTATTGAGACATAAACACCTGATCCACTCACGGAATCTACTTTTTCATCAGTTACAAACTCAGCTTGACCAACCTTAACTTCAATATCACCAATCTTACCCACAATTCCTTCAGCCGTTGTTTCTTTCAAATCCGTTACCGGTAATAATTCCAAATTATGCTTTAAAGTAAAGTCGACAATAGCCTTAGCCATAACATGACTTGAATTCTGTTCCAAAGATGCAGCATAGACCATAACTTGATCTTTGCCGAAACCATTGACTGATTTGAAACCATTAACAATTAATCTTCCCTCAGTAATGGTACCTGTTTTATCAAAAGCCACTGTTCTAGCAGAATTCAATTTTTCTAGGGCCGTTCCTGACTTAACGATAATTCCATTTCTACTTGTCCGACTCATTCCAGAAACAAAAGCAATCGGTGCAGCCAAAATCAATGGACACGGTGATGCCACTACTAGGACTTGAGCAATTCTAATCGGATCTTTAGAAATGTACCATGCAATCCCCGCAATTACATAAGCAATCAATGTAAAAGGAACTGCATAACGATCAGCCAATCTAACAAAGTGTGCTGGATGTGTTTCAGATTCTTTAACTAACTTAACAATGGCTTGATACTCCGAGTCAGCAGCCACTTTTTCGGCTTTAATTTTAAAAGGATTCTCTCCATTGATCGAACCAGACATAACATGTGAATCTTTACCAATCGTTACAGGAACTGATTCACCAGTCAAAGATGATTCATCCACTTCCGAAGTCCCGTCAAACACTACTCCATCAACTGGAACTTGCTCTTTAGGACGAATCAGTAACTCATCACCGATTTTAACATCATCAATATCAATATCCTTAACTGTTTGATCAACAATCAAGTGTGCTTGTGAAGGAGTATTATCTAAGAGTGATTTCAATTCACTTTTTGCTTTATTGGCCGCATACTCCTCTAAGGAATCTCCACCTGTGAGCATTAGTAGAACAATCCATCCAGCCCAGTATTGGCCCAATACAATTGTCGCTACAATTGCAGTAATCGCTAATAAATCAATTCCGAAGTTACCCGATTTTATTACCTTTACCATATCGATAAACATGATTAAAGCCAACAATAAGCCTAAAATACTGATTATCAATTGGGCATAGCTAGGCAAATGAAAGATAAATTCCAATACTGCCGCAATAACACCAATTGCCAGTGTTGCATATAATTTAATTTTATCGGAATTCATAAAATCACGTCCTCCCTTGAAATACTTTTCATTAACATAATTATACAATTTTACAAATTATAAAAATAGTATTTAGGGACATAATTTAGAATCATTCTCATTTAGATTCGTTTATCATACTATAAATTTCATCATCATTTATCATAACGGCGTTATGACAATGCATCTCAAAAGGCCTACCTAGATACTAGGTAGACCTTTTATAAATTTATTATTCTTTTTCATGTGCAAAGTAAAACGTAGTTGCTGCATAAATAAAGACAACTGCGGTTATGAAGATGTGTACTCCATACAAAACTGAATTAGTTGGGCCATCAGTTACGTGATTATTAAAGAACCCTAATGCATTTATTTTTGCAAAATAACTAATAAAGTAAATAGTCGTCATATAAACTAATTGTTGTGACACGTTACCTATACAGGAAAGTTGATATTTGATTAAGAAGGCTCTTTCAGAATCCAAATCAGGATGATTATAAAGAGCATCATTTAAAATACGATTATCAGTTCCCACAAAGATAGCACAGAGAAATAACCCGACAAAATAAGTAAAGTTAAATAGCGATAATACTAAACCAATTAGAAGTAATGGATATCTAAATGATTGATATTTCTTTAGAATGACAGGCCCCAATTCAAAACCAATTAAATAAATCGCATAAATCAGCATTAAAGAATTAAATCCAAATCTAACGGTACTATCAAACACCGCGTAAAGCATAACGTAGTTCATGATTACTCCACGATTAATAGCTACTAAGCTTACGGGAAAAATCTTTTTATGGATGTCAATTTGATAATATGCCAAGAAAAGAAATAGCATAATTGCCACTATACTGATGATCAGATCAAATGTCTGAGAAACAGCCTTTAACCTAGTATAACGAATGATGAAGACTAGCATAACTAAACTAGCTAAAACAATTAGGCTAAATAGTGAATTAACACGAAATTTCTGTTTAGTTTCAATTCCTTGGTAAAAGGTCAAACGATGAGTAATGTTCATCCCACCTACCATGGCAGCGAAGAATAGAAAAGCTAGTAAGACAAAGGATAAACTTAACATCTTAGTTTGGGTTGCAATCAATTGAACAACAACCAATAATATTAAAGTCAAAATAACCGATAATGTATGCATCCGATTAAACTTGAACTCTTTATCCATTTTGCCTCGCGATCTAACTGTTAAATAGTACGGCCAGATCCAACTTGAAGCCAATCCTAATAGAATTCCCCCAATTATTCCAAAGACAGGATTACCTGCACCTAAAATACACAATGATCCTATGACTCCAAAAAGACTGGACATAGCAAGCATAGTTGAAGCTGGTAGTGTAATAAAGGTAGTCAATAACATTCCCAAAGCTCTAAATGTATATAACATTAAGAACGGCAATGCATAGACAAATATATTTTTATTCTGATTGTACAAAGTTAAACAAAAAAAATACGGTATCGCAACTCCAGCATTGGCCAATAGGTCCAAAACACCTTCGTTAAAAACGTTCGTTATTCGTTTCATTATTTTCTCACCCTAATATTAATTGTCTTTGAATATTTTAACAGAAATATCCAAAAAAAAATGGAACACAGCCTAAAATCTGCATTCCATTTTAAATTAACTAATTATGGACTAAATTATCGGCAACTAAACGTTCAGCAATTTGTACTGTATTCCAAGCTGCACCCTTTAAAAGATTATCAGAAACAACCCACATATTGAAGGCACCTTCATTTTCCAAATCTGGACGAATACGTCCAACATAAGTATCACGCTTACCTACCGCGTTGATTGGTTGTGGATAAATTTGATGTTTAGGATCATCTTCCAAAACTGCTCCTTGTGCTTGTCTGATCAACTCTTGAATCTTTTCAGTTGTAGCAGACTTATCCTCAACTTCGATATAAATTGATTCACCATGACTAATTGGAACCGGTACTCTGACGCAAGTAGCTGTGACTTTGATCTCGGGTGAGTCCATATCGCCAAGCATAATTTTCTTAGTCTCATGAATCATTTTCCACTCTTCATGAGAGTATAAATTATCCTCTAAAACGTCAATTTGTGGTAAAAGATTGAAGGCCAATGGATAGTGTTTTTCGTCACCTTTTGTAGGAAAAATATCGGCATGCATATCCTTACCATCCAAATAATCTTGTGCCTCTGAATATAATTCATTCAAAGCGCTTTGACCGGCACCACTAGCAGCTTGATAAGTTGAAACAATAATTTGTTTTAAACCAAAAGCTTTTCTAATTGGTTCTAGTGCCACCATCATTTGAATAGTTGAACAATTTGGATTAGCAATAATCCCATGATGATTATAAAGTGCAGCTTCATTTACCTCAGGAACGACCAAAGGAACATCCTCTTCCATTCGAAAAGCACTAGTATTATCTACACAAACAGCACCACGTTTTACAGCCTCAGGTAATAATTTTTTAGATACTGATCCACCAGCTGATGCTAAAACAATATCAACACCCTCAAATGATTCCGGTTTGGCTTCCTCAACCGTTACGTCCTGTCCCTTAAATTGTAATTTCTTACCTGCAGAACGATATGACGCTAATAATTTTATCTTATTAACCGGAATAGTTGATTGCTCTAATTGTTGAATTAAACGTGTTCCGACGGCACCTGTGGCACCTAAAATTGCTACTGTATATCCATCACTCATAAATCTTCATCCCTTAAATCAATTTTTTAAATTCTCCGTAAAAATTCTTAATCGTTTCATAGCTTCTTTAATATCATCCATTGAAGATGCGTATGACATTCTAAAGTGACCTTCGCCACCTTCACCAAAAGCTGTCCCTGGCGTTACACCAACTTTTCCTTCTTCAGCCAACTTATTGGCAAATTCAATTGCGGTTAAATTAAATTCAGCCGGAATTTTCGAGAAAGTATAAAATGCACCTTCAGGCAAGTTTGTTTTATAACCAATATCATTTAATTGATCAACAATATAATCACGACGTTCTTGATAAATCTTTTTCATTGGAATAGGGTCATCAATTCCATTCGTCAAGGCTTCCTTAGCAGCATATTGGGCCGGATTGGAAGGAGCCGTTACAACGAAGGCATGCATTTTTGCAGCATTCGTAACGAAGCCCTTAGGAGCTGCAATATAACCGATTCGATAACCCGTCATAGCATGTGATTTAGATAAGCCATTGATCAAAATAGTTTTTCCAGGCATTAACTTAGCTAGAGAAATATGCTTTTCTCCATATGTCAATTCAGCATAGATCTCATCCGAAATAACATACATTTCCTTATCTTTAACGACATCAACAATTTCTTGTAGTTCATCTTTGGAATAAACAAAACCGGTTGGATTACCAGGGAAATTCAAGATTAAAGCTTTTACTTCATCGGCTCCTTCCTTGGCGATAACCTCACGTAATTTTTTACCAGTTAAACGGAAACCATCATCAGTGGTATTCACTTGAACTGGAATTCCTCCTAGAATTTTTACAATTGGTATATAAAGCGCAAAGGTTGGTGTAGGAATCAATACCTTATCACCAGGATTAATAATGGCTGCTAAAGAATCAAAGATAGCCTCAGTAGCTCCAATTGTTACAACAATTTCTGTTTCAGGGTCATAATCGACTTCAAAACGTTTATTTAAATAATCAGAAATAGCTACTCTTAAACCAATGATGCCCTTTTGGGCTGAATAATGGGAATCGTTGTCTTTAATACTTTCAATAGCAGCTGTTTTAACGTGCTCAGGAACATTGAAATCAGGTTCACCTAATGTTAATTTGATTAATCCAGGGATTTTAGCAAATTTTTCAGCGAAAATCCGAATTTGAGAAATTCCCATTGGTTCTATAGTTTCGTTGACAACATTTTTTACTGTTGAATCTAATTCTGGCATTCTATGACACTCCTTAAATTATAATAATTTAATTCTATAACAAACTGTATTCATTTAATTAATTATTTTGTAATAATATTAAATAATTTGTTCCAAACCAATAACTAAATGATTACTTTTCATCACTTCGTGAATTGCCAGCTTAACACCTGTCATGAACGATTCTCGATCAGTAGTACTCTGAGATATAGTTAAAGTTTCGCCAACTCCACCAAATATAACCTCTTCGTCTGCAACAAAACCTGGTAATCTGAGTGCATGAATCTTAATACCGTGATAATCCCCGCCACGAGTATCAAGTGGATCTTTACTGCTATGTTGTTTCTGATCATGTCCTCTAGCTTCATAAATCAATCTAGCTGTATTTAAGGCTGTCCCTGAAGGTGCATCAATTTTATCCTCATGATGCTTTTCAACAATTTCTGATTCAGCAAAATATTTGGCAGCTACTTGAGCAAATTTCATCATCAAAACAGCTGATAAACCAAAGTTCGAGGCAATAATTCCGCCTAAGTTCTTATTATCAGCCAAACGTTTTAACTCATCTGTCTGCTCTTCACTCATACCACTTGTTCCAATAATTGGACGAATATCATGCTCAATCGCAAATTTAGTATTCTCAAACACTGCACTAGGTATTGAAAAATCAATCCAAATATCGGCTACAACATTAATATCAGTAAGTTCGTTATAAATTTTAACGTCTTCATTTAAACCATAAGTCTGTGGATTCAGGTCAGTCACACTTGGATTGAATCCAGCGACTAATTTCATGTCTTTACTTTGATCAACCATACTAACTGCCTTTTGACCCATCGATCCATTAAACCCTGAAACAATAACTCTTATCATAAAAAGACTCCTAAAGATTCAATTTTTCAAACAAAACAGCTTTTTCCGCTTCATTCAACGACACAATTGGCAAGCGACAGCCACCAACTTTATAACCTAATTTATTAAGAGCCGCTTTAACGGGTGAAGGCGAAGAATACATGAATAACGCAGCCATTTTGGGTGTTAATTGACGTTGAATTTTACCGGCTGTCTTATAATCACCGGCATCCAATTTCTGATACATTTCAGTCATTTCATCACCGTAGAGATGTGAAGCTACCGAAATAACTCCATTGGCTCCAATTACCTTGGCAAATAAGGCTTGTGCATCTTCACCACTATAAACATTAAAATCATCAGTTGTATGTTCAACAATGTATTCCAAGTCCTCCATTGTATTACACTGCTTAACTCCACTAATATTATTGTTCTGAGATAACTTAACGACTGTTTCCTTCTCCATCAACACACCCGTTCTTCCAGGAATGTTATAAATCATAATTGGTAAAGGAGAGTTTTTAGCAATAGCTTCAAAATGAGCTATCATCCCTCGTTGATTAGGTTTGTTGTAGTAAGGAACCACAACTAATGCCATGTCGATACCTTGAATCTTCGCCAACTTATTAATAAAATCGATTGTTTGAGCAGTATTATTACTACCAGCTCCAGCAATGATTGGTACACGTCCATCAACTATTTCCGTAAAATTACGATATAAATCTAACTTCTCATTTTCCGTTAACGTAGGTGTCTCGCCGGTCGTTCCTCCAATAACGAATCCCTTAGAACCGGTTGCTAACAAATGCTCCGTTAACTTTTTTAAAGCTTTATAATCTATTTTTAATTCTTCATCAAATGGCGTAATGATAGCCGTCATTAAATCAACATCTGTAAACATTTATGCTTCCTCCGAATTCATTCGATAATTCAAGAAACCTACTATAGCATCGACACCTTTTTTAATAGCGTCTTCCTTGGGAAGAAAATCATGTGAATGTAATGCTCCTGAACTCTCTACCCCTAGCCAAAACATTGTGCCCGGAATCTTATTTAATAAATATCCAAAATCTTCTCCCGTCATTTTAGGCTCAGTTTCAACAAAATCAACTGACGGTTGGTTTTGCATATATTTGATAAATTTCTTTGTTAGTTGTGGGTCATTTTCTACGGGAAAATAACCACCTTGGTTGTATTCCACCGTGATTTGACAATTGAATGACTTCTGCAAACCACTAGCAATCTCAGTTATTCTTTGACGAATAAATTCAATCATTTCTTGAGTTAAACCACGAATTGTTCCTTCCAAACGAGCTTGTCCAGCAATCACATTGCGGATTACTCCAGCTTGCATCTTGCCGAATGTTATCACGCCACATTTCGTAGGATCAATATTGCGAGAAATGACTGTCTGAACTTGATTAATAAAATTAGCAGCAATTACTATAGCATCATTGGCTAAATGAGGATAAGCCGCATGACCGCTTTTACCAGTGATAATGATATTTACTTCTGTTGTCCCAGCAAACAATGTACCGTTACAACATCCTATAACGCCTGATTTCAATTGTGGATTATCGTGTAAACCATAGAATTCATCAACCTTAAACTGACCGCTAAAAGCTCCTATATCATAAGCAACTTTTCCACCACTTTTACTTTCTTCAGCCGGTTGAAAGAAGAAAATCAAATTGTCCTTGGGTTGATTGATACTAAAATAATTTAAAATTCCTAAAGCTACAGTCATATGAATATCATGACCACAAGCATGCATTACATGTGGATGCTTTGAGGCATAACTCAATCCATTCACTTCATCGACAGGTAAGGCATCCATATCACATCGATAACCGATATTTCTTTGAGGATTGCTGCCCTTGACCAACACCAACAGAGCAGTTGGTAATTCTGGTAGCTCTTTAATTTCCAAATCGGTCTGAGGAAAACTTGCAATCACTTGTTTCACGTAATCATGTGTCTGATGCTCATCCATCGCTAACTCTGGAATCATATGTAAATGTCGTCTGATCTTAATTAATTCGTCACTAGTCAAAGTCATCTCTATAACTCCCTTAGATTACTCTCAATTTGAGTTTTATCAGTTGTCTTTTGATCTTTGATTTTCAATACTTTGGCTGGTACACCGGCCATTACACTATTAGGTGCTACGTCTTTAGTAACAACTGCTCCAGCACCAATAACAGCACCATCACCGACTTGCACACCTTCTAAGACAACAGCATTGGCACCAACGATAACATTATCACCGATTCGAACTGGTTGGGCAGAAGCCGGTTCAATCACTCCCGCTAAAACCGCATTGGCTCCGATATGTGAGTTTTTACCAACAATTGCACGGCCGCCAAGAACGGCTCCCATATCAATCATTGATTTCTCACCAATCTCAGCACCGATATTAATCACTGCTCCCATCATGATTACCGCATTAGCACCAATCTCAACTTGATCACGAATAATGGCTCCTGGCTCAATTCTGGCATTGATATGCTTAATATCTAACATTGGTACGGCTGAGTTTTGTGCCACTGTCTCAGCATAAAAATCAGTTAAATGATTATCCTTTAAGATTGGTTCAATTACTTGGTAATCACCAATAATGATTGCTAAATCATTAGTTTTAAAAACTTTAACCTCCCTCGGAAAATTAATTTGAGAAATATCCCCTTGTAAATAAATTTTCACTGGCGTAACTTTCTTAGCATTTCCTATATAATTGATAATTTCTGTTGCGTCCATCTTTGTCATATTTTTCTCCTAATAATTACCATCTAGTTTAATTAAATCTTCATAAGTTTCTCTTTTAACTACTAATTTGGCCTGTCCTTTTTCAACAAAAACAACTGCCGGTCTGGGATTACGATTGTAGTTCATAGCCATTGAATAACCATAAGCTCCAGTATCAAGAACTGCTAAAACATCCCCAACTTCCGTTTGTGGAAGTTTTTGATGCTTGATTAAGATATCACCTGATTCACAATATTTTCCTGAAATATGGACCGTTTCAACATCTGTTTGATTCATTTTATTAGCTACGACTGCTTCGTATTTAGCTTGATACAAAGCTGGACGAATATTATCACCCATACCACCATCAACCGATACATAAGATTCCAATCCAGGAATATCTTTTCTTGAACCTATTTTATAAAGCGTATATCCAGCCGGTCCCACAATTGAACGTCCTGGTTCAATCCAAATTTCTGGAACTTCTTTGCAATCCTGTTTTAATTCCTGACCGATGACTGAAATAAAATCACTTGCGGTGATAGGATCATCATCTTCGTTATAACTAATCCCAAAACCACCACCTAAATTGATTACCTGAGGCCAATAATTAAATTCACTTTGAAAATCTTTAGAAATTTCAATCATCTTTTGAGCCAACATTTTAAATCCTTCAGTACCAAAAATCTGTGAACCAATATGAGCATGATATCCCAACAATTTCATCTGTGGATTATCCAAAACTAATTTCAAAGCTTTTTTGGCCTGCCCAGACTTAACGTCGAATCCAAACTTACTATCAGTTTGACCAGTCTGATCATACTTATGTGTATGAGCTGAGATTCCTGGGGTTAAACGTAACATTACTTGGATAGTCTCTTGAGATTCTTTCAAAACTTGTTGTAAAAGTTCGATTTCATGAAAATTATCTAACATGATAACTCCGACATGATTTTTTACCGCCATCTGTAATTCCATCAAAGATTTATTGTTGCCATGAAAACTTATCTTGTCACTCGGAAAGCCAGCAGCTAAGGCTGTATACAATTCTCCACCCGAAACGACATCCACATGCACATTTTCTTGCTTCATAACTTGATAAATAGCTTTGACGGCAAAAGCCTTGCTAGCATAACTAATTTGATAATTTAAATGTTCTTTTTCAAAAGCAGATCTAAATTTTTTTATTTGATTACGAACCTTGGAAATATCAAAAACATAAAGTGGCGTTCCATATTCTTTAACTAATTCCACACTATCAACGCCATCAATCATTAAATGTCCATTCTTGCTTGTTAATTCATCTATAATCATTTTCAAAACTCCTTTATCAAACAAAAAAAGATCTCTTTGCTTAATAACAAAGAGACCTTTTCGATCCACCTTAAATTTGTCATAAGCTCAACGTGATATTAAATCACGACAGTTCGTATTCTCTTATTAATACGCCCCAGTTCATCAGATCCTGTAAAATCTGACACTTCGGCAACTTCCCCTTTCAATGAGTTCAAAGTCATTACAGTGACTCCCTCATTTACTCATGTCGATTGCGACCTCTTTTATTGGTATTAAGATTATAACAATACTCATTATTCGTCAAGTAATATTAAAAAATAACTGTTTTTTCTAACTTTATCGTGTTTCTTCTTGTCATGACAGCTAAAAATGATACACTCATCATTAAAAACTATTTAATTTTAGGGGTGTATTTCATGAAAGTTATCAAGTTTGGTGGTAGTTCCTTGGCCACTGGAGAACAATTTGAGAAAGTTATTAAGATTATTAAAGACGATATTGAACGTAAGGTTATCGTAACTTCTGCACCTGGAAAAAGATTTTCTGATGACACTAAAGTTACTGATCTATTAATTCAATATGCCAATGCTGTCATTAATCAAGATGACTATCAAAAGATTGAAAATAATATCATTTCCAGATATCAAGAAATCAGTGATCACTTCAAACTTGATGATTCAGTAATCAAACTTCTAAAATCCAAACTAGATAAATTGGCTCAAGATAAGTTTACTGACAACGAACATTTAATGGCTGCATTTAAAGCTCACGGTGAATTTTTAAATGCTATCTTATTGACACAAGTCCTTAACGCTCAAAATATTAAAGCGACTTTTATCGATCCTAAAGATGCTGGTATCAGAGTTCATGGTCAACCCAACGATGCGGATATTTCATCTGAAACTTACAGCAATTTGGAACGACTTCAATTGCCCAAAGACTCAAGAGTCGTTTTCCCAGGATTCTTCGGATACAGTGCTGATGGTTCAATTTATACCTTCTCCCGTGGAGGATCAGATATTACTGGTGCTATTCTTAGCCGCGGATTGAATGCTGATCTATACGAAAACTTTACTGACGTTGATGCAATTTACGTTGCCAACAATCACATCGTCGATCATCCACAAGCAATAAAAAAGATGTCCTATCGTGAAATGAGAGAGTTATCTTATGCTGGTTTTTCCGTTTTTCAAGATGAAGCCATCATTCCGGCTGTTAAAGGACAGGTTCCTGTAAATATTAAGAATACTAATAATCCACAAGCAGATGGAACAATGATTGTTCCTGAACAATTCATCTTTGACCCTTCTAATCAAATTACCGGTATTGCTTGCTCTAAAAGATTCTCAGCACTCTATTTACACCGTTATCTTTTAAATAAAGAAGTTGGTTTTACTCTGAAACTTTTAAAGATTTTTTATAAATATAATATTTCTTATGAGCATATGCCTTCCGGAATTGACGATTTAACTGTTATCTTTGATCGTAGCAAACTAGATAAAGATACTATTCAAAAACTCTGTCGTGATGTTAAAGAAACTCTTCAACCGGATTACTTAGAGTGGATCGATGACTATGCCATTATCATGGTAGTCGGTGAAGGAATTGCTCACAATATCGGTACTATCGGTAAAGTGATTGATTCTCTAACTCAAAATAATATCGCCATTCACATGATTAACCAAGGTGCTTCCCGTATATCTATCATGATTGGGACTCGTGCTTCAGATGCTGATAATGCTGTACAACAAATTTATAAAACTTTTTTTGATTAAGTGAGGTTCAAAAACATGGTTAAACTATTAAAAGTTCATGGTTCAGAGAATCAATTTTTTATCTTGGACCAAACAATTCTAGATAACAAATTAAATGATAATGAAGTAAAGAATCTAGCAATTAATCTTTGTAAAAACATTTTAGACGGTGCCGACGGACTTTTAGTCATTGACACCAGCGATGACTGTCTCGGTAAAATGCGCGTTATCAACGCCGACGGTAGTGAAGCCAAAATGTGTGGTAACGGATTACGAACGGTCAGTCGTTACCTATCAGAAAAATATCAATTAGATTATTTCAAAATTGAAACCTTAGAATCTAATTTATCGGTCAAAAAGGCCCCCGATTTTTATTCCGGAGTACCTGCTTTCAGCGTTGAGATATCTCCTATTTCATTTAATAAGGTAGATCTTCCCTTTGCTTACAAAAATCTTACCGAAATGGTAAATACCGAAATACCTGAGTTCGTGTCAGGAGAAAAATTTTCAGCTGTTGCTGTACCGAATCCACATCTTATCAGCTTTGTCTCTGAAATCGAACATGATACACTTAACAATCTTGGTCAAAAATTGAATTCCATAAATGAATATTTTCCCGAAGGGGTCAATGTCAGTTTTGCTAAAATATTAGACACCAATAAATTATTCGTACAAACCTTTGAACGTGGTGTTGGCTTTACTAATGCCTGCGGAACCGGTATGTCAGCGACAAGTTTAGTATTTGCCCTATTGTATCCAGATCAGTTCGATTCCAACAGAGACATTACGGTTTATAATCCTGGTGGTATGGTTAAAACCAATATCGAATTGAATTCAACCAAAGAACTAAGTAAGATCCATCTAATTGGCAATGCTACTTTTACGCATACCATTGAAATCTCTGAAGAGAATTTACATTTAAATCAACTAGATAATTTAAAGATTGAAGATACCGATGAGGAGAAAGATTATCAAGATTTTGTAAAAAGTATTAAAGGATAAAAAAAAAGACTTATGATAAAAATATCATAAGTCTTTTTTATTCGTTATGCGCCTAGTAGGAGTCGAACCTACAACCTTCTGATTCGTAGTCAGACACTCTATCCAATTGCGCTATAGGCGCGTAATAAATCAACAAAAATAAGTATATCATATATCCCTACGATTTGTATATATTTATTTAAAAATAATTTACAATCCCGTTGATTCAATATATTGAAAAATATTAGTAGAAAACAAAAAGATCATTACATCAACTGATATAATGATCTTTCTATTGGTATAATATTTTTTGAATTTGTCCTGACGGAGAGTAAGGGGTTCGAACCCTTGATACAGGTCAATACCCGTATACATGATTTCCAATCATGCTCCTTCAACCACTCGGACAACTCTCCAAGTAAAAAAAAACTCCGGATGTCAGACTCGAACTGACGACACCCTGATTAACAGTCAGATGCTCTACCAACTGAGCTAATCCGGAATAATAACAGCGTAGCAACTATCTATCCTCGCGGGTAGTTTCCCACCAACTACTTTCGACGTGGAGAAGCTTAACTTCTGTGTTCGGCATGGGAACAGGTGTATCCTTCTCGCTATCGTCACTACACTATTTGGTAACTCGTACCTTCAAAACTAGATATTAAGATTATGAATTAAATTAAAACACTTCAAACTGCTGTAAACTCTTACTCGGTTAAGTCCTCGATCTATTAGTACTGCTCAGCTCCATGTATCGCTACACTTC
>NZ_MYFM01000007.1:0-208168 GCF_002179915.1 Companilactobacillus bobalius | reverse complement strand
TTATGGCTTCAGAAATCTTGACCATTTTCTTAAGAGAATAAGACTCATTTGCGCATAAAAAAAGACAACCTACATGAGGTTGCCTTCTATACAAAAACTATTCATCAATACGATTTGACAAAGAGCCCATTTTTTGTATCTAATTGACCGCATAACCTAAATTACGAGAAAGTTGATCAATACTTTCTTGATATTCTGAACCATTATCCATATGTTTCAAAACGCTTTGAACCTGACGATCATCTCGCAAACGACCAAATAAGTATGTTTCTGAATAATTCTTATCTAACAAATTATATGTTTTCAAAACAAAATCTTTACTATAGTCGTTTTTATCGATTTCTTTATTATTATTAATATCGGTATATAGCTCCGATAGAATTCTCTTTGCCTCTGTATTGTCATTTAATTTCATCAATACGCACCACCTAATTAATTATTAAAATCTCTCGCAAGATATCGCTTTGTGTAAGCGTTTTCTATATCTTGTATTTCTATTATACGACTTATAGTAAAAAATTTCAGTCAAAACCAAAATTTTAAGATATTAATCAGTTTGTGTTTTGAAATTATGTTTCAATTGTGGCCAGATAAGCTTATCAGCTGAGGCAATCAAAATCCCATTAAAGATAAATGAGAACAATGTCCCAATATTAACTGAATAGACATTATGAATACCAACCGCAGCAATTAAGATAATAATAATTGGTGGTAGAAAGTCGATAATCTGTGCCTTAGTTGAATTGCCATTCAAATAGAAGAATCTGAGAATATTTGTCGTATCATCATTGGGATGCATTACGATGTTAGCTCTCTGATATAGTGAAATGGCGACACAGAAACAAACGACTCCTAAACAAGATAAGATTGTTCTGACGACAATCGGTAAATTGGGAACACCTGCATAGGTCAGTAAATCGGTAAACACATTAACGAAATAACTGAAAAACAGAACGTATAAGATTTGTCCAACCAATCTCTTACCATCGAATTTTTTAATTAAAAATTGATTAGTTATCGCATTAATGACACCGAAAGCAAATAAAATTAACCCGGTATTCCAAGAAAACCATTTATTTAAATTAACAGCAGCGGCTGTCCATAATCCACTTCCCATATCAGCAGTTATGCACAAACCATTACCAAAAGCATTCAGGATCAGACCACTCACTAGTCCGATTACCCTCGTTTGTATTGAATTTTTGATGCTATCACTCCTCACAGTATGTTGATTATGTTACAACAATTCCATGCCAAGTGACAAAATTTTATTTAAAATAAGAATATTATTTAATCATTTTGATAATTTGCTTGTAAAAATTTCTTCAAATCAGTAGCAGGATGTCCCATGATTTCTTGATAGTCTGAACTGATTTCATCAAGAAGACCCATACCACCGGCTTTATACATTGAAGACAACATATGACCTTCGTTGCCCTCATTATACATAGCTCCAAATTCATCCAGACTTACTGGCTGATAACCTATTTCACTATCTGCAACTTCAGACAATACTTCAGCTAATTGAGGCATCGTATAATTTCTTGATTGTGTCAAAGTATAAATACGACCATTTTTCAATAACGACTTTGTAGCAGCCACTTTAGCAAAGGCTTTAGAACTGTCATCTAGGCTAATAAAGGACAAAGCTTGATCCTTCATAGGATAGATAACGTTATGGCGTTCAATTAATTCTGGTAAATATGGAACTAAAGGATCTGCATAAAGTCCGTTTCTGATAATCGTATAAGGAATTTCTGATTCAGCTAATCTTCTTGGCAAATAGCCATAGAATGCTGATAAATCAAATGGATTATTAACTTGATCAGCAATAAAGCCCATTGCCAAAATATGACCAACTGAAGCCTTTTTAGCTGCTTGCAAAACATTTTCCAATTCTGTTATTCGACTGTAACTATCGTGACTTTTACTTGGAACATAAATTAAAACATCCTTATCTTGAAAGGCTTTAATCAAACTATCTTCATTAAAGAAGTCGATACTGACAACTTCAGAACCCGCTTGAGCTAGCTTGCTGGCTTTAGAAACCGTATGAACTCCAGCTGTTATTGAGGAACTAGGAACTAATTTGATTAATTCATTAAAAATATGATTACCTAAATGACCTGTAGCACCAGTTATAATATATTTCATCTCTATCACCTTCAACTTTCTACTACATGTTACTATATAAATAACAAGATAACAAATATAAAGTTTAAAAAAGCATCCAATAAACTCGTCACACACGTGAATATGTATAACAAATCCTATTAGACGCTAGTTTTTACCACTGTTCATGATTCCATAGACGACCATCTACTTCACCCTGTAATAATTTCATACGATCATTTTGCTCTTTGACAACTTTTTTCATAGCTACTAAAAAGGCGCGATTTTCATAGGCCTTCTGTTTATCTACTAATTTGGAAAGTTCCTTACTCAACCAAATTCCGGTATCTTCTGCCATGATTATTCGTCCTCCCCTTGCTTGATCAGACTAATGGTGCTCTTTAATTGGCTTAAATCTTCTTTTTGTTGAATAAATGTATTCAAAATTGTTTCACACTCAGTACAATTTGTTTCATCGAAAGTCTTCAATCGATCAGCAAACTCCTGTTCAAACCATTCTTGACGATTATCTAATGTATCAGGATACTTCTGAGTTAGATATCGTTGATAATCAATCAATATTTGCATTTGTTGTTCTTCTTTTAAATATTGAAATTGCGAAATAACAAAAACTGGTAAATTTTGCATTTTAGCACGATCAGCAATAGCACGTAACGGTGCCATAATTTGATCAATTGTAATATTTTCCGTTCCACCCCGTCTAAATTCTTTAAGTGGCATACCAGTACTAACAACGATTCCAAATTCCTTATCGCGTAGATTGTCATTACCATCACCGTAAATAAAATTACGAGTCAAAACCTTATCTTCCCAATCTTTTAAACCAGCTGGGGCAGCATACCAATAAAGCGGAAATTGAAAAATAATTCTGTCGGCATCTCTTAACAATTTCTGTTCATTATCGACATCAATTTTTTTCAATCCTTCAACATGGTGCCATGTAACATCAAATAACTTTGCTCCTTGCATCAAGAATTGCTGTGTTTGCGAGTTATTTATTTCCGGATGAGAAACAATTATTAACGTTTTCAAATTAACATCTCCAATCAACTTTAGAATAGCAAAGATTAGCGGACTTATACAGTTGAACAACTTATTTTTGAAATTTTGCTAAAATGAATTTCGTTGAATGATATAATTTAAGAGATAAGAAGCACAATTAAGGAGATTAGCAATGGAAAAATACTATATTGTCGACAGTTCTATTCTTCCTGAATCCTTCGATAGAGTAATTAAAGCACGTAATCTGCTTGAAACGAGAAAAGTCCACAATGTCAGTGAGGCCGTAAAGGAAGTCGGTATCAGTCGTGGTACTTACTATAAATATAAGGATCTAGTCTTTCTACCTGATGAAGAAATGAACGATCGTAAAGCCGTCATTTCAATGATGTTGCATCATGAACAGGGAATTCTATCTAAAGTACTGGTGGACATTTCCGAATCTAATGCCAGTATTCTAACTATCAACCAAAATATTCCTATCCATAATATTGCCACTGTCGTGATTTCTTTAGACATAGGTCATTTAAATGGTACGATTGATGACTTGCTTGATAAACTGAAGCAATCTGATTTTGTTAATAATGTACAACTAATTTCAATTGAATAAGACAAAAAAGCATGTTCAAATTACGAACATGCTTTTTATTTTGGCCAGGCAATATACATTGCTAAGAGAACACTAAATGTGCCAACGAAATAAAACAGTTTAGAGATAATATTACTTTTCATATGACTGCCCGACATTATTAAACACAGCCCTGCTATAAAAATTACTACCATTATTAAGAAATTCATCCTGTCACCTATCATTTCTAATTAAGTTTCGATAACAAGAACTTTACAAAAGAAATGTGACGAATTAATGAATTTGTTATGTAATTTTGATTACTTATTTCTTTCCCAAAGAAAACTTTCAATATCATGCAGTACACGTGGATTTCTTCTCGTTAAAGCGCTATGTTCGGCTCTACGACCAGTGAAAATACGTGCCTCATATGTTTGATGCGGACCTTTAAAGACTCTTCTTAATGACTTAGCTGAAGACACTGGGACCGCCTTATCAAAGTGATCTTTCATCGATAATTGCCCCATGATATTCAATTCACGAATATGTAATTTATGAATCACCGAATCGGGAGCAGTATAGGATCTAAAATCCTTCGTTAGTTGCGGTGAATAACGCCACTCATTACGACGATAAATATTATGATTTAAGACTTGCATTGGAGCTGCAATATTAACGAGTGAATCAATTTGAGGCTGATTCTTATCATCACTGTATTTTTCAAGATAATACATAACGGCGTTATTACCCCAAGAATGAGCTACCGCATTGAATTTTGTAACGCCATACTTATGATGTAACATTTTCACAATTGAATCGATCCATTTAGCAGTCTGATGATAATCAGATTCGTGATTATTACCAAACAAAACTTGAATTTCAGGATTCTTAGCCGATTTAGGCCACCCTCCATCAAAGCTCAACTTTCCTTTGGGAGAAACAAAAATAGTTAAGGTTCTTGTAGCATAACCATCAGCTTGAGATTGATCGATTAAATAGTCCATCGAATGAACAGTGCCTCCAAAGCCATGAAAAAATAGCGTAGGCACCTGCCGCTTTTGACTTTGATTATTTGTGACAGCTAAAACTTCTTGCTGTGAATATGATTCCACCGTTACAAGGCCAAAAATAATTATGCACAGGCTTATTAATAAATTTCTTTTTTTCATGAATATCACCAATTTGATTTATTATCAAAGTTTAAATCAAATCCAATTTTAGTCAACAAAAAAACCAACCTCTATTGAGATCGGTTTTAATTTATCAATCTATAAATACTATAAGTTTTGACCTTTTTCCCAAGTTGTCTTGGATAGCATCAAACCTTTTTTAACTAAATCATTGAATAGTTGATGTGTACGTTTTGTAACTTCAGCAGCAGTCTTCATATTGCTTGAAGTTAAGAATTGTGAGACGTCATTGTTGAAACCATCAATCACTTCATCAGTAACTTCAATTCTTTGACGAGCATATGATTGACAAGCATCCAAATATGCGTGAACCATATCTGAATATTCATGATAGTGAGGTTCGATCATAACGGACAAAGTTTTTTCTAGCCAGTACATGTTATCAACTGAGACTTCATTTGTCGTATTCTTATAGTCCTCAGGTGTATCTGTAATGTTTGTATAGAATGGAACATATGGACTATATGCGAAGAATCCTAATGCTAACCATTGGATAGCAGCATGATTATCATCAACATCATTTCTAATTTGAAGAATTGATGATGCTTGATTACGATCCATCGCGATAGAACGGAACTGACGTTGTTCATTTGCTGTACCAGAAGCAAAAGTACCAAATGGATCGTACTTAGTACCGTTATAGTGTGATGATAGGAAATATTCTACATCTTCAATTGCAATCTTCTTACTTGGTTTTCTAACCATAGGCATCTTTTGAGATGTAGGTTCTTGTTCAATTTCAGGATTGAATAATTTTTGACCATACCATGTACGTGGAGTGTTGTAGTATGCATCAGCTTCACTTTGTGTTCCAAAGATTTCACGGAAATTAAAATGGTCAGGATTTGGATTCAAATGATGTTTTTCAACAAAATCAATTAAATCAGTCGCAATCAAATAATTCTCAGGGTCGCTAACGTCAACCTCTTCCATAACAGTTTGGTTAGGAACAATAGCATAAGCATCGTCTGGCAAACGCATAGCAGCCCAGTGATGTCCACCGGCTGTTTCTAAAAGCCAAACTTCATTTTTATCATTAAAGGCAATACTGTTTGATTCTCCAGTACCATATTCTTCAAGTAGTTCACCTAAACGAAGAACACCTTCTTTAGCAGTCTTTACATAAGGCAATACCAAAGTTAACATAGCTTCTTCATCGACACCATTATGAACTAATGGATCATAGCCCAAAACACGGGCATTAGTAGCAGTTGTTTCAGTTGAACTCATACCAACATTCAATTCATTGATACCAGCTTCTTCATATTGACCATCGCTTTGATCAGCTTGTGGAGTTGCTGTGTAGCGATAAGCATGATTAGGTAGCGGAACTTTTACACCTGTCGTTTTAGAAATATAAAATGCATCTTCTTGATCTTTAGCAGCATGTGCGACAAATTTGATCGGATTAATTGGGCCATAGCCGTCCTCATTACGGGCAACTATAGTGGAACCATCCATACTAGCGGCTTTACCAACTAGAATTTCAGTACAATCGGAACTTGGATTTTTCATTTCGTTCCCTCCCTTATATAAAACCAGTATAGAATTAAAGTCTGGTTTAATCTAGAGGGGTTATTAGAAAAATTATAATTTTCATTTTTTTAAAGAAAACGTTTAAATTTTCACTCAAAGATTATATTCATTAATTAAATAAACCGGAGTACAAGACCAAGCATGACAATAACTATTAACTAAAGGACTTCCATACGGAGAAAAGTTTGGCTCATCAGGTTTGTATGCCTCCCAAAAAGTATCAGCACCATTACTGATCATAGACCCCCAATAATTGTTTATTAAATCAATGGCTTCTGTTCTCATATTAACCTTCAATAATGCCGTTACAACATAATGATACATATACGGAGTTTCAATATTTTTAATAGGAAAGAATCTTTTATACGTAGCAAGCATGATTGATTTTTCAATATTTTCAGGAAATACTCCTGCTAGAATCATCCATACTTGGCTATAAATATTTAACTCTGCATTCTCACCTGAAATAAACAATTGTCTAGAAGAGTCATACAATTTCTTTCGTGAATAATCAGATAAGAGTTGCAATTTTTTATTATATTCATCATCAACTTCAATTATCAAACCCTTACTCAATTCCAGAAAATCTTTTAACACATAGATAAGTACACCCTGAGTGGCGGTAATTTTGTCAAAACCATCTCCCCAATCAATAAATGAAGGCCACTCATTTGGAATTATTAATTTTCCATCCCCATTAACACATGCGAGTGCTAGATCAATTTGTTTCTTAGCTGTCGGATAAAGTTCCCTGACAGTTTCTTGATCCTGAGTATTTTCCAAGTAATCCTTTAACGTACTTACAAAAAACAAACTATAATCTAGCAAAAAGGTGTCATCTGGCACCTCATCCTTACTAGTAAAAATATTTGCACTAACTTTCCCATCTTCGGTCGTCATTCCTGCAAATAAGTACAAACATCTTTTGACCAATGAGTTCTTCTTAAAAGTTGAATAATTCACTAATGCTTGCAAGTGCAAATCTCCAAGCCACAATCTTTGATCCCGTTTAGGTCCATCTTCAAATACATCTTGCATACACTCTGCCAAGGTTTTTAGACTAACTTTTTCAATATTTTGTAATGATTGAGTACTTCCCGACAATTCTATATTTGATAGTTCTCTATTCAAAATTGCACTCTGTGCTTCAACAATCGGATTATTTAATTCTATCTTCCATTTTGGTGAAGTATCTATTACAGTAATTTTTACATACCTGAAACTATATCTTCTTGGTAAATGTAACTTACAAGGTAACTCATCAATATGCAAAGTTTCTATTGGTATCCATGAGCGAGATAACCAGCCGTCATATTCATCAGGATTACTCAAAAGTTCATTAGAAATTTCCGCAAATTGAAACTTTATCGTCAAAGGCGCATCCATCATTGATCCAACTCTATTAATATCAATAGAAAATTTGCCAACGTGATGTTCACCAAAATCTAAAATAATACTGTCATCCCGTCCAAATTGCTTACTATGCAAATCTTTAATTTGAGTGTTTTTTATTTCTGTAGAAGAATTCACTTCAATACAACGAACTGGTTTATATTTTTCGTAATTTAAAATTGATTTACTCTCTTCCGCTTTTTCTAAAAATTCTTTATTACGTGTAAATTTTATATTTTCATTAATCTGAAACTTAAATGACATTTAACTACCTCCAAAAAAGGCAGTGATTCCATAGTGAAATCACTGCTATATTTTTATCGCTTATTCGTAATCATCCAAAGACCATTCATCATGCCAATCAATATATGGTCTGTCTCCAACAAATCTAATTGGTAACCATACATAATCTGCAATTGATGTATTCGCAACAACTACATCATCCAAATTATCAGGTTTTGTATCTTTCATTGCTGGATTGAAGAATTGTTCAAATGTTTTAGCATAATCTTCATATTTACGATTCATTTCATTAGGTAACCAACGATCTTGACAAGCAATATACAAATCTTTCTTTCCTTGTACCTTAAAGACTGAAGTTACTTGAGAATAATATGAAGTCTTTGTTGTGTCTTGAGGACTAGGATTACCCAAAACAGTGTAAGGACCATGCCATGTATCGGCAATAGCAACTTCTGAAGGACTTGGGAAGTATCCGGTAGTACCTGAAGTCAATAAATAGTGTTTATAGTTTCTAATGAAATGAGCTGTAGCTTCACGTACATATGGTGGGAAACGATGTGGGAAGTGAGTTGTGTAATAACCCGTTAGATCAGTGTAATCATCGGTCAAATCGGCACAAATTGTTTCTGAATGAACTCTTTCAAAGTAGTAATAGCCTTTGCCATCTGGGGCGACAGCCAAATCGAAGTCACCAGCACTCATGCCTAATGGAGAAATATCTTCGTTAACAATTGTATATGGTCCAAGAATACTATCAGCTGTCAAAACTGTCTCTGTTTGAGTATCATCCTTATGCATTACTTTGACCCAGCAGACATATTTCTTTGTTTTCTTATTATAGATAATATGTGGACGATCCATTTGATTTTTGTAATAGAATGGTGATTCCGGATCATCAGTATTAGCTGGAATAATAATTCCTTCACTCTTCCAATTATATAAATCTTGAGAACTGTAACAACGAACGCCCCATTGCCAAATTCCATTCTTACCATCCGACTTCTCTTTGTTTTCACCGTACCAATAATATGTACCATCTATATACATAACAGAACCACCATGTGCTTGAATTCTGTTACCATCTGTATCTAACCAAACTTGTCCTGGACGAAATGAATTATACATAATTAATTTACTCCTTTAATTTACTTTATTTTTTAATGAATTCTTTTGCATACCAAATGAATTCCAAATTACAACGATAAGTACTATTAATCCAACAACACCACTTGTTATCATGGCAGCAGCTGGAGTTTGATTTCCAATTACATCACCAATTATTTGTTGAATATAAGGTGTCAAGAAAACACTGATATTGATGAATACCAAAGCTAACGAATTAGAAAAATTAGTTAACTCTTTAGGACATAATTCTGAAATTCTTAAAAACATATATGGTGATAAAAATGTGAATGATGCGGCCATAATAATTACTAGAACACCTGTGAATAATAGATTCTTCGAAAATGTAATGAGAATACTACTTCCACTAAGAATCAAGATGAACAACGGGAACATTTTTGAACCTAATAACTGATGAACTTTTCCAAATAAGACCCCAACAAACATCCCAGTTAAAGATGTGAAACTTAATATGAAACTGGCTGAAGTGGCTGTTCCATAACCGACATCTGTAATCAACAATGACAATTTAATCATTAATGTCATAAAGATAAACTGCATAAAAAACATAGCTGCACAAAATGCAAATACTTTTCCGTTTAATTTCTTTAAGCTTTTAACTATACTTATCTTTTTATTTTCTTGTTGAATGTTCATCTTAGGTAGAAAAGCAATAACTAGTAGCAAGACAACTAACAGTATGAAATATGTCAGGAAACTAAATCTCCAACTGATCTGAAGTAATATTCCCGCTAACATAGTTAACAACGTACTTGCCAAATTTGAAACAGTACCTATAAAACCAAACATCTGCGCACGTTCATCCCCCTCATAGAAGTAAGAAACTATACTGTATGATAGAGGGTTTAATAATCCGATTCCGGCACCAAATAAGAACCGACAAACTAATATTCCATAGATACTATTTATAAATGCCGGAGCAATTCCGGAAATAAATGAAATTAATAGTCCTAAAGATGCTGTATTCTTATACCCAATTTTCTTTGTTACTAAAGGACTAATGGCGACAAATATTAAAATTGCCAAGCTAGGTAAAGTTGTGATAGATTCAATAGCTGATGAAGCCACTCCTGGAAAACTATCTTTAATAACGGGAATAGCTCCTGAAATAACACCCGCTGCCGTTGTATCAATAGATATCCCAAGTATGGAGGCTTTAAATAAAAAACTGTGTTTATTTTTTATCATCTTTTTGCCCCTTTTTCTAATTAATCATTAGGCCTAATGATTTTGTAAGTTATTGTTATCGCTTACAATTGATAATTCTAGCATCTATTCAAATATAAATTAGCCCATTAGTTTGGTAAATATTGTACTTATATTTCGATTTTTATAAAATTATAATTAACTAAAGATTTTAAATTGATTTTGGAGATCGTAAAATGCTAAAAAATAATAATGAAAATCGGGATAATGTCCAACATGAACTAATTAATCTTTTACCTAATATTCCTTTTAAGATATACATGAGTGATCAACATCCCAAATCAACCGATCATTCGTACATAGTTCCTCACTATCACGACGACGTTGAAATTATTTATCTAATAAAAGGTAATGTAAAAATATTTGATAATAATTCAGTTACCGAATTAAATCCAGGAAGTGTCTATATTATTAATTCCAATGATATTCATTCAACAATGAGTTCTTCAACACATATTCAAAATTATGTATTACAAATATCCTATGATTTTTTAATCAATTTCATTCCAAATTTTTCGACTTACCACTTTATGATCAATAATCAACATCCAGCAATAACTCAATTAAAAGATGATATCGTTAGAATGGATTTCTTTCTTAATAAAAACCATAAAGCAAATGCTTATTTATCTGGATTATCATCCCTATTTGATCTGCTTTATCTTTTGACTACTAACTTCTATACAACTCTGACCTCTAAATCTGCTTCAAAAAACTTTAAATATCACAAAAGAATGGGGCAAGCCATAGGTTACATTGAAAGTAACTACTCTACACCCATAACATTAAGAGAAATATCAAATTATATTCACTTATCTCCAGCCTATTTCTCCGATTTTTTCAAAAAACAAACTGGATTAACATTTTATACATATTTAACCAATGTAAGAATGAAACACGCCGAAGATTATCTAAAAAATACTAATGTAGAAATAATGCAGGTCATCGATAATTGTGGATTCTCTACGTACCATCAATTTAGGAAAGAATTCTATATTAGATTTAACATGAGTCCCTCTCAATTTAGAAAGAACAACAAAAAAGAAGGCCTTCTCCAATCAAAATGAGAAGTGCCTTCTTTTGTAATAATCATAATTTTATTCTATATACTTAATCAAAAAAATAAGATAAATCAACATGATAAATACCTGATATTAAATGCAAATTTTCTAAATCGGGACGGCTTTCTCCCCTCTCCCATTGCGATATTGCTTGTCTAGTAATATTCAATTTCTTAGCAACATCCCCTTGTGACAATCCATTCTTTTTTCTCTGATATTTCAATTTCTCAGACATCCCCATAATTTTTCCTTCCCTAACTAAGATTAGAAAGGAACTCTTTCGAAAGAACTCCTTTCTTTAATTATAAAGAAAACGATTTCATAATAAAAGATGAGTACAGGAGTCACTTTAAGAGATGAAAGGAGAACACCGTATGATGAAAAAGATAATGCATTACCTATCACAAGGAATGTACCTATTTGCAGTCATGATTTTAATCGACATTATTGTAGAGCAAAGTAAATATACCATTCTATCCTCGATGTCCTATTATGTAACTTGCTTAGTCCTAATTATTCTGATTATTATTTCAGTTCCCGAAGAAGGTTCTATCCATAAAAAGTTTAAAACACCAGGAATTTACATACTTGAAGTAGCGATTTTCATGGCAGTCATAATACAGCAAAATGTATATTCTCTTCTGCCTCACATGTTTTATTTCATTATTTATCCGGTTTTACTTACTTTAATTGTTACTTCACTTCCTGAGGGAGTACTTTATAAAAAATTCCAACACAAATGAAAAAATCTGGGACTCAATCTATGCAACCGCGAGTCTCAGATTTTTTTGTATTTCATTTAAACAAACAAACTCAAAATCATAACGCAAACAATACCAACAACGGAAATTAAGCTTTCCAAAACAGTCCAAGTTAACAAGGTTTCCTTCACTGTTAAGTCAAAGTATTCTTTGAACATCCAAAAACCTGCATCATTAACATGGGATGCGGCTAATGAACCAGCTCCAACAGCTAACACCATCAAAGCAGGATTTACTCCGGCTGAAGTCATCAATGGTAAAACTAATCCGGCAGCAGTTAATGAAGCAACGGTTGCTGACCCTAGTGCTACTCTCAAGACAACGGCTATCAGCCAACCTAGTATCAATGGAGAAATATTAACTCCAGTGAACAGTTTCATTACGGCATCACCGACTCCACCATCGATCAAAACTTGTTTGAAAGCACCGCCACCACCGATTACTAATAGTAGCATGGCGATTGATTTAACGGCATCTTCCAAACTTTTCATAATTTCTGAGGTCTTAAATCTTCTGGCCCAACCCATAGTGTACATCGCTACTAATAATGAAATTGTCATAGTAATAGCTGGTGTTCCAATAAAAGCAATGATTGAATCTAAGAGTGTTGGATTCTTTGGTACGGAACCGCCATTGAATAACAATTGATAGACTGTGGTAATTGCCATTAAAATGACTGGGAACAATGATGTTAATACACTGATACCAAATCCTGGAGTATCTTCCAACTTGAATTTCTTTTGTGGTCCCAAAGCAGTTAAATTACCTTTACGGTTAAAGGCATCAGGTACAATCTTTTTAGCAAATTTTGTGTAAACTGGACCGGCAACAATAACTGCTGGTATGGCAACAATTATTCCGTAAAGTAAAACATGACCAGCATTGGCATTCAAAACAGCACTAATTGCAGTAGGTGCTGGATGTGGTGGTAGGAAACCATGAGTTACAGAAAGTGCGGCGGCCATCGGAATTCCTAAATAAAGAATGGAAACTCCAGCTTCGACAGCTATGGCGAAAACGATTGGAATCAGAAGAACCATCCCTACTTCAAAGAACAAGGCAATTCCGATGATGAATGATGCCAAAACAATAGCTAACTGTAGTCGTTTTTTTCCAAACTTTTCAATTAAAGTATGCGAAATTCGATAGGCACCACCGGCGTCAGCAACCAGTCGACCTAGCATTGCACCGAAACCGAAAACAATCGACAATTCACCCAATTGTCCGCCAATTCCGTCTTGAATACTTGTGGCAATTTTAGTCATTGGAATTCCTAATCCAATCCCAACAGCTATAGAAGTAATGATCAATGAAACAAAGGTATTCAGTTTTAATTTAATGATTAAAAATAGTAATAGGGCTACACCTAAAATTAATACTAAGAAAGCCATAATTAGTCTCCTCCTCTTTGTTACCGCTTACAGTGAATCTATTAAGAAAAGCGCGTTCACACGCACTTTTTTATTTCACATGTTTCTTTTGAAATTCGGCAATACTCTTGTACTCCGGTTCCAAGACTCTTGATAGTCTGATCCAAATTGGTAACAATTCACGATAAACTTGGAAATTCTCTTCATTTGGTTTGTGAACATCAGTTACACCAACCATATCTTTCACAGCTGATAAATCATCAATATATCCTAAGGCATACATTCCTAATACTGCGGCACCTAGACAGGAACTCTCAAAGCTTTCAGGAATTGTAACGTCTTGTTCAAAAATATCAGCCAACATTTGTCTCCATAGAGCTGAACGGGCAAATCCACCTGTAGCTTGAATACTCTTAGGTTTTCCGGCAACTCCTTCAATCGTCAACATAACGATATACAGATTATAAACGATACCTTCCAAAGCAGCTCTAACCATATGTGCTCTAGTGTGCTTTCTAGTTAAACCGAAGAATGATCCTCTAGCGTAAGCATCCCAGATTGGAGCTCTCTCGCCACCAAGATAAGGATGGAACAACAATCCATCAGAACCAGCAGGAATCTTTTCAGCAATTTGTGTCAAAATATCATAAGTTGAAACTTGCATTTGTTCAGCGGTAATTTTTTCTGGCGCAAAGAGTTGATCCTTGACCCAGCGGAAAACAATTCCACCATTATTAACCGGACCACCAACGACCCATTTGTCTTTAGTTAAGGCATAACAGAACAATCTCCCATTAGGATCAACCACTGGTTTGTCGACCACTACTCTGACTGCTCCACTAGTTCCAATTGTCACAGCTACTACTCCAGGATCAATCGCATTAACACCCAGATTTGATAATACGCCATCACTGGCACCAAATACGAATGGTACATCCTTCGTAATTCCCAAAACCTTACCATAGTTGGAGTTAATACCAGTAATTGTGTCAGTTGGTTCAACTAATTCTGGCAATTGATCTGTAGTAATGCCTAATAGATCCAAGGCTTGTGGTTCCCATTTCAATTTGAAAATATTGAACATCCCAGTCGCGGAAGCAATTGAATATTCCATTTTATAAGTTCCAAATAATCTGAAGAAAATATATGTTTTAAGGTCAATGAATTTCTTAGTTTTCTTAAATAAATCTGGTTTTTCATTCTTGATCCATAAAATTTTTGATAATGGTGCCATGGGATGAATTGGCGTTCCAGTTTTAGCGTAAATCTCTGCTCCGATACCGTTTGCTTTCAATTCTTCACTATATTTGGCTGCTCGGTTGTCGGCCCAAGTAATCGCACGAGTCAATGGTTGATCATCTTGATCCATAAGAATTAAGCTGTGCATTGCTGATGAAAAGGAAACCCCTTTTAGCTCACCTTTTTGGACTTTTCCTTTACGAATAACTTGTCCCAATACTTCAATTACTGCATCAAAGATATCTTCTGGATCTTCTTCAGCCATATCGGGCACATCTTGATACAATTGATAACCACTGTTAGCGTGGGCAATGACTTTTCCTTTCATATCATAGAGAACACTCTTTGTACTAGTAGTTCCAATATCAACGCCAATCATGTATTCCATAATTAAAACTCCTTACATAAACTCAAAATTATTTATTCTTATCGATTGCATGTCCACCAAATTCATTTCGTAACGCTGAAACAACTTTGCCAGTGAAAGTATCATCTTCCATAGAACGATATCTCATCATCAATGACATTCCGATAACAGGTGTTGGTACTTGTAATTTCAAGGCTTCATCTAAAGTCCACTTACCTTCACCAGATGAATGCATTGTGCCTTTGATATGTTGTAAATTATTATCTTTAGAAAAGGCATCTTGAGCTAATTCCATCAACCAGCCACGAATTACTGATCCGTTGGACCAAACTTTAGCGACGGCTTCATTGTCATATTCGAATTTACTGTGTTCCAACACATCGAATCCTTCAGCGATAGCCTCCATCATTCCGTATTCAATACCGTTGTGAACCATCTTGAGATAATGTCCACTACCCGCTTTACCTGTGTAGAGATAACCATCTTTCATCGCAATACCTTTGAAAATTGGTTCAATATATTGGAAAGTTTTATAGTCATCGCCACCAATCATGAAGTTACCATCTTGATTAGCACCACTTTTACCACCAGATGTTCCACAATCGAAGAATTTAATTCCTTTAGCCTTTAAAATTTGATTGTGTCTGAGTGAATCTTCATAAAATGAATTACCACCATCAATCACAATATCGTCGTTATCTAAAAGTTGACTTAATTTATCGATCGTATCATTAGTTGGCTTACCAGCTGGTAACATGACCCACATAATACGAGGTTTCTTCAAAGCTAAAACGGCCTCTTCCAAACTAGCAACACTTTGAGCGCCCATATCACTAGCTTTTTGTCTAGCCACTTCGTTTAAATCAAAAGCAACTACTTGATTGTCATTTCTGATTAAATTCTCACACAAATTGATTCCCATTTTTCCTAAACCGATCATTGCTAAATTCATATTTATTGTCTCCCTTTGTAAAGCGCTTTCATTTATTGACTATAGTATATGAAAATTATTTTTAAAAATCAATAGTTTTATAGAAAAAACTTTTCAGACAAATAAAATTGTGCTATCTTATTATTGTGAGGTAAAGCCTATGCAAAATAATTTTAATATGTTGATCAAATCCTACTATGACAACTTAACCGGGACTTCAAAGGATATCGCTGACTATCTTTTAGAAAATCCCCAAACTAGTTCGGCTCTAACCATTACCGATTTGGCTAAAAAGACTAATTCTTCTATTTCTTCTATTTCTCGTTTTGCAAAGAAATTAGGATTTAATAGTTTCCAAGAATTAAAAATCAATCTGCTCACATCAACAACAGACAAGAAAGAATCTAATAACCTCTTTCAAGAGATCAATTCTGACGATACCCTTAAAGAAATGGCGAAAAAAGTTTTCACATCTAATGTGTCAGCCTTAAATGCTACGATTGATACTCTGACCCAAGAACAATTACAATTGGCTATCGAAATAATTGCCAGTAAGAACTCTATTGCTTTCTTCGGATTAGGTGCTTCAGCTATCGTTGCTTTAGATGGCTACCACAAATTCTTGAAATCAGATAAAACTCCATTATTTGCTAATGACTTTCACATGCAATTAATGATGGCAACTACTTTGAGATCTGATACCTGTGCCGTAATAATTTCACACAGTGGTGAGAATAAGGATGCCCTGAAATTAGCTCAAAAGTTACACGAAAAGAAAATTAAAACTATCGGAATCACCAGTTATGGCAATTCATCTTTGACTAAAATTGTTGATTTGACCTTACTATCGATTTCCGAAGAAACAAACTATCAAGACGAGGCCTTGCACGCTATTATTGCCCAAATCTCCTTGATTGATACTCTCTTTGTTTTGACTGCTATGAAAGATGACAAACAAACGACTGATGTCTTTAAAGAGATTCGTGAGACAATCAATGGTACTCGTTTGAACAAATAATCAATTCCAAATACCAAATAACCCTGATAAATCAGGGTTATTTTTATATTCTTTTTTTTAAAACATTTTTTTGTTGCATTTTTAAAAGAAAGAACTATAATCGAATTTGTAAATTGATAGTGAGTACTCACTATCATACAAAGGAGAGGATATTATGTTTACAACAATGTTTTGGATTCTAGCAATTTGGTTCATTATCAATGTAATTCGGATGTGGTTCGTAACTGATAATCAAAAACTTCAAAAGACTTTTGCTTGGATTAATGTAGTTGCCGTTATCGTTGGATTCTGGGTTTACTTCGGAGCCACCAAAGTTAGTGGTATCGATACTTGGTTCAATATTATGAATTACGCAAATATTGTCGTTGCCCTTGTTCAGTTCTACTTTGGTTACAGAAACAGCACTACTATCAAACATGCCTAAAAATATTTCGAAGTTTTACCTCTTGTGTTCCATTTAGGATAGAATGGAACTATCAATAAAAAATGAGGTATGACATATGGACAATCAATTTGATATTTATCGTGAAGCAGAAAAAACTGAAAAGCTAACGCCAAAACAAAAATTGATTTTCCAATCAGCTATCGACTTATTTTCTAAGCAAGGCTATGCCAATACTTCAACTAAAGAAATTTCTGAGCATGCTGGAGTTTCTGAAGGAAGCATTTTTCGTAAGTTTAAAAATAAAGAAGAATTATTGATGGCAATTCTGACACCCCTGACCCATAAAATTCTACCCCAGGATTTAGATCAATTTTCTCAAACCACTTATCAGAATGGCAGCCTTAATTTAAAATATTTTTTAACAACTATGATAAATGATCGTATCTCACTCTTTAAATACAACCATAAAATAATGAAGATATTCTTGAACGAATTTATCTACGATCAAGATATACATGACCGTTTGATTGAAAGTATTCCTAAAAAATCATTTAAACAGTTCAATCAGGTTCTGGATGAGTTAAAGCAAAAAAATTTATTGATTGATTGGGACAATCTTGAGATTTTTCGATTCCTAGCCTCAAATATTTTAGGATACTTGATCCAACATTATATTATCGTGGACGAAAAGAAGTGGGACGAACCTTTGGAAATAGAACACGTCACAGAGTTTATCGTTAAAGGATTAACTCCAACAAAATAGTTATAAACAAAAAAAGCCGGTGAATGGAATATTACTTTCATTCATCGACTTATTTGTTTATTTAAGAATTATTCTTAAAGTACTTCAACTGATGCTGTTGTAACACCGTATGAAGGAATTTGGTTATTTGGCATAGCAACGTCTAATTGGTTAGGGTTACTGTATGCAAATGTACCTGTATCATTAACTGTTCTGATCAATACTGTACCGTCAGAAAGTGTGATCTTAAGTGTTGTACCCTTAGGGAATACTGAAAGGTTAGCAGCAACACCGCTATAACCCATGTTTGAACCTAATACGGCTGGATCATAGAAACTGATCTTGAATGTACCTTGTGATGTACCAGTTGTATTTGTGCTTGTTGTTTGTGTTTCAGAAGCACTTTGTGTAACTGCTTGTGTTTGTGTATTTTCTTGTGTAGTACTTTGTGTTTGTGTAGTTGTCTCTTGGTTACTTGTTTGTTGAACATCAGTTTGTGGTGTTACTGTCTGTTGAGCATCTGTAGTTGATGTTGTTGTAGTAGCACCTGGCAATGTAACTGTTTCACCAGGGAAGATTAAGTCAAATCCGCCAACTTCACGGCCGTTTGCTTGTTCTAGTTCGGCGATTGTTACACCTGAGTTAGCAGCGATACTCTTGTATGTGTCTCCTGCTTCAACTTGAACATGGTTACTGTCGAGTTGTACTGCAGCTTGAGCAGTTTGTGATGTTGCTGCAAGTGCTGTTAAAGCTGTTGTACTTACTAAAGCGATAGATAAAACTTTTTTCATGAATTAATTACATCCTTATATTTAAAATTATTGTCTAGCCCTCATTTGCTATGTTGCATATACTAACAGGTGTTTATTACACAATTACGTCTGTCAAATTACAAAAGCAGGCTTTTCTGTAATTTTAGTAACAATTCTGAAACAATAGGTCTAACTATCGTTGGTATAATAAGATTTTACTTTTTATGAATTTGAAAATAATTAAAACTTATTCTGAAAATATGAGAGTATTCTTATAATAATCATTAAACAAAAGCACTCAATATCATTACACAAATGATGCCAACGACTGATATCAAGGTCTCTAGCACCGTCCAAGTCATTAATGTTTCCTTAACTGTTAAATCGAAATATTCCTTAAACATCCAGAATCCAGCATCATTTACATGAGAAACTGCTAATGATCCAGCACCGATTGCTAAAACCATTAAAGCTGGATTTACACCTGCTGAGGTCATCAGAGGATAAACCAAGCCAGCAGCTGTTAATGAAGCCACTGTTGCAGAACCTAAAGCAATACGTAATACAACAGCAATTAGCCATCCCAAAAGTAAAGGTGAAATATTAACGCCAGTAAATAATTTCATAACCGCATTACCGACACCACCATCAATCAAGACTTGTTTGAAGGCCCCTCCACCACCAATTACAAGTAGTAACATGGCAATCGATTTGATAGCATCTTCCAAACTCTTCATAATATCTGGTGTTTTGAATCTTCTTGCCCAACCCATTGTGTAAATTGCTAGTAGTAAAGAAATCGTCATTGTAATAGCTGGCGTTCCAATAAAAGCAATGATTGAATCTAATTTAGTTGGATTGTCAGGAACTGAACCTCCATCAATGACTAATTGATAGATAGTTGTAATAGCCATCAAGACTACAGGGAACAATGATGTTAAAACACTAATACCAAAACTAGGTGTATCTTCCAGTTTAAAATTCTTTTGAGGTCCTAAGGCCGTTAAATTTCCCTTACGATTAAAAGCATCTGGAACAATTCTTTGCGCCAATTTCGTATACAATGGACCCGCTACTATTACTGCTGGAATAGCTACAATAATTCCGTAAAGTAACACTTGACCCGCATTAGCACTCAAAACTGTACTGATAGCTGTTGGGGCTGGATGTGGTGGTAAGAATCCATGAGTAACTGACAAAGCCGCAGCCATTGGAATTCCTAAATAAAGAATTGAAACCCCTGCTTCCACAGCAATAGCGAAGACAATAGGAATTAACAAGACCATCCCCACTTCAAAGAACAAAGCGATTCCGATAATGAATGAAGCTAAAACAATTGCTAGTTGTAATTTCTTTTTACCGAACTTTTGAATCAAAGTGTGCGAAATTCGGTAGGCACCCCCAGCGTCAGCAACCAAACGGCCAAGCATCGCACCGAATCCAAAGACAATTGAAAGTTCACCTAATTGTCCACCAATCCCATCTTGAATACTGGTTGCTATTTTGGTTAAGGGAATTCCTAAACCAATTCCCACTACTATAGAAGTAATTATTAATGAAAGAAATGTATTAAATTTTAATTTGATGATCAAGAACAGCAGTAATGCCACACCTAAAATCAATACCAAGAAAGCCATTTGTAATCCCCTTTAAATTTTTTGACATAAAAAAATGCGTTATTAGCGCACTTTAATTTATTTCATATGTTTCTTTTGAAATTCCGCAATACTCTTATATTCAGGTTCCAAAACTTGTGACAAGCGAATCCAAATTGGTAAGAGTTCACGATAAACTTCAAAATTCTTTTCATTAGGTTTGTGAACGTCTGTAACACCGACCATACCCTTAACAGCAGATAAATCGTCAACATATCCTAGGGCATACATGCCTAGTACGGCAGCTCCCAAACAGGAACTTTCGAAACTTTCAGGAATAGTAACATCTTGCTCAAAAATATCAGCTAGCATTTGTCTCCAAAGGGCTGAACGAGCAAAGCCGCCAGTAGCTTGAATACTCTTAGGCTTACCAGTTACTCTTTCAATCGTCAGCATCACAATGTAGAGATTATAAACGATTCCTTCCAAAGCAGCTCTAACCATGTGGGCACGTGTATGTTTTCTAGTTAAACCGAAGAATGATCCACGCGCATAAGCATTCCAAATTGGGGCACGTTCTCCACCTAAATAAGGATGGAACAACAAACCATCAGACCCAGCAGGAATCTTTTCAGCAATCTGTGTCAAAATATCATAGGTAGAAACTTGCATTTGTTCAGCAGTAATCTTTTCTGGAGCGAACAACTGATCTTTAACCCAACGGAAAACAATTCCTCCATTATTAACTGGTCCACCGACAACCCATTTATCTTTTGTCAAAGCGTAACAGAATAAATGTCCATCTGGATCAACAACTGGTTTATCGACGACAACACGGACGGCACCACTTGTTCCGATTGTGACAGCCACGACCCCAGGATCAATTGCATCGACACCCAAGTTTGAAAGAACACCATCACTGGCACCAAAAACGAATGGAATATTTTTAGAGATACCCAACAACTTACCATATTTGGGATTAAGCCCAGTAATTGTATCAGTAGGTTCAACCAATTCAGGTAATTGATCAGTAGTAATACCCAGGAGTTCCAAGGCTTGTGGTTCCCAGGCTAATTTAAAGATATTAAACATCCCAGTTGCGGAAGCAATTGAGTATTCCATCTTATAAACACCGAATAATCTGAAGAAAATGTAAGTTTTTAAATCAATAAACTTCTTAGTTTGAGCAAACAACTCTGGTTTCTCATTCTTTATCCAAAGAATTTTTGATAACGGAGCCATTGGATGAATTGGTGTTCCTGTTTTAGCGTAAATCTCAGCACCCAATCCATTTTCTTTCAACTCTTCACTATATTTAGCAGCTCGATTATCTGCCCAAGTAATAGCACGAGTCAAAGGTTGATCATCTTTATCCATTAAAATCAAACTGTGCATTGCTGATGAGAACGAAATTCCCTTCAATTCACCCCGTTTGATTTTACCTTTACGAATAACTTGTCCCAGAACCTCTACCACAGCATCGAAAATATCATCTGGATCTTCCTCTGCCATATCAGGGACATCTTGGTATAATTGGTAACCACTATTAGCGTATGCAATGACCTTTCCTTCCATGTCGTATAAGACACTCTTCGTACTGGTCGTTCCAATATCAACGCCAATCATATATTCCATATCTAAACTCCTCACGTGATTTTCTAGACTATTAATATTATTGCATATTTTTCAAATAATTTTTAGAAATCTTAACTGTAGTAGTATGATATTTTGAAATCACGTGAAAAAAATGTACTTCTATTGCCGTCGTCCGCAAAAAATCTGTGAGCCGCTGGAACGTGGTAGACCGACTTCGAGATCCATGATTTCACACTTTGTGCGAAATCATGGATCTCGAAGCTCGGTCTTTTACTAACCTTGCTACGCAAGCTAAGTAAAATATCACCACTGAGGGCTCACAGATTTTTTACTACCGACTAGTTTTTCGTTTCCAATATTATCAAGTAAAACCGCAGCATTTTGAATTTTTTAACTCTATATAGTCAAAAAAGAACCAAATTTACAAAAACAAAAAACATCTATTAATTTCACTACACAAACTTATGGTGTCCTTAATAGATGTTTTTTGTTATTTTTTACTTCCATTCATCACGTAAAATTCCGTATTGAACTGAATCGTAATACTTACCTTCATAAAAACGAACTTGACGAATTCTTGCTTCTTGTTTCATTCCAATTTTTTCGGCTACGTGCATCATTCGTGGGTTTCCAGACCATGTTGTTAAGCCTAAATGTGGGAAGTCAAAAAGATTGAATAAGTAAGTAATATAAAGTTTTAGAGCTTGACTTCCGATATGTTTATCCCAAGTATTTGTCTCATAAATGGTAATTCCCATGTCGTACCACTTTGCTAATTTTCCATCTTTAAAATGTCCACCAACGGAACCAACGATTTTACCATCGTTTGTAATCAATAATGTTCCTTATCGCCTAACCAAACTTTTGGTGCTAGTTCATTAATGAACTCTTCTTTAGTAGGTAAATCATCGTGAAAGTATGGACCGTTTAGTTTTGTCCACCCCGCATTGGGATCACTAAAAGCTAATTGCCAAAATTCTTCTAGATCTTCTGGCTGTGCTTGGCGTAATTCTACTTTTGACAAATCAATCATCTCCAAAATAAAAAGAACTTGTCATTATTATATGGCAAATTCTTTCTAGTTCAATATTAATTTTTTTATTAGTTAGCTTGTGCAGGTTCACGGCTACCTAATCTTACCTTTTCAACAGCATGACTGCTTTCAAGGTCTTCTTCTTTGAATCCGAAGAGGTATGTACATACAAATGAAACAACAATTGTAACAGCTGATGCGATTAAGTATCCTGTGAAGCTACTGTCAATACCCTTTGGATTGATGAATGAAGCAAATCCGATTAATGAACCGGCGAAGCCCCACATATCAACATGCATTAATCCGGTAATCAAGCCACCAACGGCACTACCGATATTTGCTGTCCAGAAGATACGACCATATTTCAAATTAATACCATACATTGCAGGTTCTGTAACTCCAGCAAAAGCTGAAAGTGTAGCGGCACCGGCAATTTGTTTCATATCAATGTTCTTCTTTGTTTTAACAAAGACAGCCATTGCAGCAGCACCTTGAGCAACCATTGTTGCAGAAACAATAGCGTTCAATGCACTGTGTCCTGTTGTAGCAATTTGACTAGCAACAACGGGAATAACAGCCCAGTGTAAACCGAAGATAACCAAACATTGATAGAATCCACCGATCAACAATCCAGAAATAGCAGGACTGAACTTCAATAGAGCAACGATACCATTTGCTAAGTAAGAACTTAGAAGTGTAATAACTGGTCCGACGATAACGATAATAATTGCACTGACAATAAATACTTCTAGTAGAGGACTAAGGATCATACGTAGTGACATAACAATGTGTTTCTTGAGCCATGGTTCTATCTTTGAAGCAATCCATGCCGCAGCGATCATTGGGAAAATTGAATAAGTATAGTTTGCGATATGAATAGGAATACCAAAGAAGTTACTGTTGAAATTCATTGCGGTACTACTTGTTTTAGTTGCTACTTGTACCAAGGTTGGATATGCCAAAACACCACCGATAACACCCATGATGATCTGGTTAGCACCTAATCTCTTAGCAGCTGTGAAACCAACTAGAATAGGTAGGAAATAAAATACTGAATCACCCATTGCACTAATAATCATATATGTAGAACTTGTTGCAGATAACCATTTAGCTGAAACGATTAAAGCTAATAATCCCTTTAAAATACCTGATGCAGCTAACAATCCAATGATAGGCATCATGCTGGCTGTGATTACACCAATTAAAGCACTGAAATAAAACTTTGTCTTAGGCCAAACACCTCTTGGAGCTTCAACCTTTTCTTTCTTAACTTCAGAATCTCCACCAAATCCAGGTCCTAAAGCTTTAACAACAGCATCATAAACATCTTCAACTGCAGGTCCAATAACAACTTGATATTGTCCACCAGCTTTAGCGACATCTAGAACACCCTTCATGGATTTGATAGTGTCATCGTTAGCTTTGTTGTCATCTTTCAAATAGAAACGAACACGTGTGATACAGTGAATAACATTTTCAACGTTACTTACTCCACCAACATTCTTAACGATATCTTTACCTAGCTGGTCATAATCGACCTTGCCTGATGGTTTAGCAGTAGATTCTCCAGGAGCCATCAAACTAACTTCAGCAACACTGTTACCAGCTTTAACATCACCTTTAGTGACGTTAACATCTTTAACCATCTTATTAGTATTGGTAAGAGCAACGATCACATCTGTTACTTTACCAGCCTTTTTGACAGCATCAATGTCCATTGTAGCTATCTTTTGACCAGCTGTAACTGTATCTCCTTCTTTAACAAATAGTTCAAAAGGAGCACCGTTTAATTCAACTGTATCAACACCCATGTGAACCAAAACTTCTAATCCATCATCAGTACTGAATCCAATTGCGTGTTTCGTTGAAGCTACTAACATAACTTTCCCAGAGACTGGGGACAAAATCTCATTTCCAGTAGGAATAACTCCAAATCCGTCACCCATATCTTTTTCAGAAAACATTGGGTCATGAACTTCAGTTATTGGTACAGCCTGACCATTTACGGGAGCAAGCATTTTAACTGTACTCTTCATAAGAATAGCACCTCCTTAAATTTAGTAACCGGTTACATCTTTCATTCATAATAATAATACGTCTTGTCATGTATAAACATCAAGTTAGAACATTTTTTATTATAAAATTCGCACTAAAACCGTATTGACGGGGTGTATAATACGTATTGTAATAATGTGTTTAAACAAATATATAGCTTTTTATTTATGGAGGAAATAGTCATGAAACCCTTATATTTAAAGTTTACAGATGATGAAATTATTTATTCCGACAATAAAGATCTAACTGATCAACAAAGTTATAAGCTTAATCCTGGACAAGAGTTAAAAGAAAATTTTCAGGATTTTGCAAAAAATCTTTCGACTCCAATCGATTCTTTGATACTTACAAATACACATGAAAGTTTACTAAATAAAAATTTAATTACCTATAATGGCCAAACGATCGATTGTCGCAATGATTTGGAAAATATCTTCCACGTTCCAGTAGTCAATATGGAAGACATCCGCAAAGATGGTCTGGCTTTGGCCATTCACAATGCGATTAGTTACTCCGGCTGGCACTTGGACTACAACCATTTGGATCACGACAAACGTCAATACGGTCAAGAATCCATGCAAACAATCGGTAATGGCTTTTTAGGTTTAAGGGGTACTTACTTAGAAGCCAAAGCTAATGACGACAATTATCCTGCCACGTATGTTGCTGGCGTCTTCAATCAATTATCTACTCCAATCAATGGCCGTGAAGTTATCAATGAAGACCTCGTTAACCTGCCAAATTCCCAATATATCAGCTTTAAAGTAGATGAAGGTGACTATCTTAGAATCAAAGATGATTTGGTTCAGGAATCCGTACGTTCTCTAGACATGAAACATGGAATTTTAACAATTTCTACTATTATAAAGTTGGATGATGGCAAAGAATTGAAAGTAGTTGCTAAAAAATTGGCCGACCTGAAAAATTATCACGATTACTACCTTCAATATTCTGTCACACCCCTGAATTTCTATGGCAAAATAACTTTATTGACTCAAACAGACGCTTCAGTTGTGAACAGCAATGTCGCTAGATATCGTAATTTGGCCAATAAACACTTAGTCGTCGACAATATTGAAAACAACGACAAAGAAATACTAATGCTAGCTCACACTAACCAATCTCAAATTGATTTAGCTATTAAGACTAATATTTCCTATCCTGATATCGACAATGCTCAATATTATATGGAGAATAAATCTGAGGTAGCTAGCCAATTTATTGCTTTTAATGTCAAACCAAACCACACTTACACTCTAGAAAAGGCCGTCAGCATTTTCACTTCACTTGAAACCAACCCTGACATGATTGACACCGCCAGAAATCACAAATTCATCCCTACCTTTGCAGGTGCTCAAGAAGCATCAAAAGAGGCTTGGCACGATGTTTGGAAGAAAGAAAATATCATTGTTTCTGGGGACGTTACTGCACAAAAGTTATTACATTTGAATTGTTTCAGTATGACGATTGCTG
Organism: Companilactobacillus bobalius; assembly: GCF_002179915.1. Taxonomy (NCBI): domain Bacteria; kingdom Bacillati; phylum Bacillota; class Bacilli; order Lactobacillales; family Lactobacillaceae; genus Companilactobacillus; species Companilactobacillus bobalius. The sequence goes on along the minus strand of NZ_MYFM01000007.1, from coordinate 181,380 downwards.
CACAAGAACTTGCTAACAAACATTTAGATGTTTCAGTCGGTTCCAGAGGCCTAACTGGTGAAGGTTATCGTGGACATATTTTCTGGGATGAACTCTTTGATATGAACTTCTATCTCCTACACTATCCAGAATTGGTTAAAAACTTAATGATGTATCGCTATAACCGTTTAGATGCCGCCGAAGAATATGCCGCAGCTAGCGATTACAAAGGAGCTATGTTCCCATGGCAAAGTGGCATGTATGGTGACGAACAATCACAAGAAGTTCACCTAAATCCCATGACTAACACTTGGGACCCTGACAATTCTAGAAAACAACGTCACGTTTCCTTAGCCGTAGCCTATAATGTTCTAAATTATTACAACGCTACCCAAGATGAAGCTTTCATGAGTCAATATGGATTGGAAATGCTTTTTGATATTGCTGAATTCTGGATTAGTATGTCCAAATTTGATCCTGACACTGGAAAGTACACAATCTCCGATGTCATGGGACCAGATGAATTCCACGAAAATTATCCTGGTGATACTGATAACCAAGGCTTAAAGAACAATGCTTATACAAATATCATGGTCAGTTGGTTCTTCAAGAAACTTGCAAAATTAATTGAAGATGAACCTGCTAAAGTAATCGATGATAATCTCAAGAGAACTAATTTCACCCAAGAGAACATCAAAGATCTGAATAATATCAGACACAACCTCAAATTAGACTTCAGTGGTGACATTCTTGGTCAATTTGAAGGTTACTTTGATCTCAAGGAAATCGACTTTAACAAGTATCGTCAACAATATGGCAATATTTCTAGAATGGACCGAATTCTCAAAGCCCATCATGATTCTCCTGATAATTACCAAATTGCTAAACAAGCTGACACTTTAATGGCCCTATTTAATATTCGTGAGAGTGCCTTTCTAAAAATTATGCTTGATTTAGATTATCCAATTGTTAACCCTAATAAATTTATTCATGACAATATTAAATACTATATTGCCAGAACAACCCATGGCTCCACTCTTTCTCGAATCGTTTACTCAATGTTGATGCTTAAAATCGGTGAAGACAAACAAGCTTGGAAACTATTCTACGAAGCACTTACTAGCGACTACTATGACATTCAAGGTGGTACGACTGCCGAAGGTATCCATTTAGGTGTTATGGGTGCAACATTAAATGTCGTTACCTCCTACTTTGCTGGTGTAGACTATCGCGGCAAGATGCTTGAAGTTAATCCACACATGCCAAAGCAATGGGAAGAAGTAGATTTTCAAATGACTTTTAGGGATGTCAATTTCAAATTCAGAGTTACTGACAATACTTTTATCGTAACGACTGATAAGGATACGGAAATCAAATTTCTTAACCAAAAATTACCATTAACCGCTAACCAAGAGATTCAATTGACTTACTAAATAACAATAAACAAGCTATACCAACTGTAATTGGAGTTCTTTTACGGTCAGTATGGCTTGTTTTACTTATACGCTTACACCCAGATGTGACAAGTTACTCAAAAATAACTTAATCTTTCGGTTCTACCCCCTTACCAATCAAAAATAAAATGATAGAATATTCATAATCTTTATGGAGGGGTTTAGACATATGATAGATCTGACTAACGGCAGACCTATAAAAGTTATTTTTCTGTATACCATACCTTTGCTATTAGGTAACTTTTTCCAACAATTCTATAGCTTTATTGATACCTTAATTGTTGGTAAAACTATCAGTGTCAATGCTTTAGCCAGCGTTGGTGCGACAGGGGGATTAACAGCACTAGTCATTGGATTTGCTCAAGGGATGACCAGTGGTTTAACTATTTTAACCGCAAGAAAATATGGAGCCAACGATGAGGCTGGTGTAAGACAAAGTTTTGCTTCAGGAATCATCATTTCTCTATTTATCATCGTTGTTTTTACAACGATTGCTCTTTTAGTAGCTTATCCACTGCTTGTCGCCATGCAAACACCTAAAGTGTTGCTACATGACTCATTTATCTTTTTGGAGATTATCTTTGCAGGAATCTTTTCTTTTGTAGGCTTTGATTTTTTGGGAAACACAATGCGAGCACTTGGAGATTCAAGAGTGCCTCTATTCTTTTTAATCGTAAGTACAGTTTTAAACATTCTTTTAGAGTTAGTGTTCATTCTCTATTTGAAGATGGGCGTAGCTGGTGCTGGTTTAGCCACTGTTGTTGCGCAAACAATCACTTTTGTAATTCTTTATTTCTACATTAGAAAACACATCCCATATTTAATTTTAACCCGTGATGATTTCAAAATTGATATGGACGAAATCAAGGAATTGTTAAAAATTAGTTTGCCAATGGGCTTTCAATCTTCCATCATCGCTATTGGTTCAATCATTCTACAATTCATGCTCAACACCTTAGGTGCCAATGCGGTTGCTGCATACACGGTTGCAGGAAGAGTTGAACAAATTGCCACCTTACCAGCCTTTAGTTTTGGTTTGGCTCTAGTTAACTTCACTGCTCAAAATATGGGTGCTAAGAAATTTGATCGTATCTTGAAGGGTGTCAAAGATGGAATTTTAGTCTCAGTAATTTCTAGTCTTGTCATCGGAATCTTTTTGATTTTCTTTGGTCAATCAATTTCTCATCTATTCATGAATGGTAGTGAAACAAAAGTTTTGAATTTGATTCAAATTTACTACTACTTCAATGGTTCGACCTACTTTATCTTGTCAATTCTCTTCATTGTCAGATATACATTACAAGGATTGGGCAATCAAAAAGCACCAACAATTGCAGGTATTGCCGAACTATTAATGAGAGTCTTTGCTGGTGTCGTTCTTATCCGTATCTTCGGATTCTACGGTGCTGCCATGGCTAATCCACTGGCTTGGACCGGTTCAGTATTGGTATTAGTAAGTACTTGGAATATCGAGATTAAGAAACTGAAAAATATGAAGAACCTTCTGAATCACGAGGAAACAGCTTCAGAATAGCTAATTTCTTACCTAGTTGTGGTTAAAAATTCCGTCCTCCACAACAAGAAAATTTGGCTGGAACGCCATGGGCCGACTTGGAGCTAATTATTTTACACTTCGTGCAAAATAATGGATCTTCAAATTTGGCCTTTATCTAAGCAATAAATTGCTAAGATAAATCTCATGGCTGAGCCAATTTTCTTGTTGCTCCGGACTAAATCCTGCTTTAATAAATAATAAACGAGAATGACTTCTATATAAGAATTTTAAATAAAGGATATATTTCGAATACTCAATAGGAGTCGTTTTCTACCGTTAATCAAGGGAAACCTAATATTATAAGGTTTCCTTTTTTTCATATTCAGATATATGTAAATATCAGATGATTTAAAAATTAAAGTAAACTAAATAACACCCCATACATCCCATTATTTAAAATTAGATGTTGCATAATTAGATCCAAAGAATCGGTCGATAGTAAAAAATTTGTGAGCCCTCAGTGGTGATATTTTACTTAGCTTACGTAGCAAGGTTAGTAAAAGACCGATCTTCGAGATCCATGATTTCGCACAAAGTACGAAATTATTAGCTTGAAGTCGTGTCCACCACGTTCCAGCGGCTCACAGATTTTTTGCGGACGACGGCATATTTCAACCACATAGGATACATATATCTGTCTATCTTTATGATTACTAAGATATTCTTTTATTGTCTTTAATCATCACTCATGATATAAATTGACTACATTCAGGATGTTTTTTTATCCGATTATATAGAAATGATACGATACTCGTAAATAGATATTTAGGGAGATGTTATTATGGGAATCTGGGCTATTGTCATAGGTGTAATTCTAATTTTACTTTCTCTTCAAACTTTTCGTTCTGTAGCAAAGACATTTAAAAAATTAAAAAAGGGCGAGATAACCAATCCTTCACCCTTTATCGCATATGCCCTCTGGACTACCGATGTTATTGCTTTATTCATTGGTATCGCCGGCGTTATGACGTTCACATTTTACTAGACTTTCACAAAATAAATAGCTCCTATTTAGATAATATGTACATTCTAAATAGGAGCTATTTTTAACTGTTTAAAGCTTCAGCACATTCGATTAAAGCATCTTCTACTGCTGGTATTTTACCTACATAATTCAAAAAGGCATGTGCTAAACCACCGTAACGGATATATTCAGCTTCGCATCCTGCCATACCAATTTTTTGAACGAAGGCTTCATCTTGTAATCTAAACGGATCAAACTCACCTGTCATTACCAAAACTTTTTTAAAAATCAATGGATCAGCGTACATTGGTGAAATAAGTGGTGCTGAAAGGTTATAATTAGCACCATTCAAATAATATTTCGTCATAATCTTATCTAGACGTTTAAATTGTGTATAGTTATTATGAAGTGTTTGTCTTTGTTCTGGATTAATCGGAATCAAATGATCATTCCAAAGTGGACCATTATAATCTGAACCTTGAACAATTGTTGGGTAGAATAAAATGTGCTTATAGATTTCACAAACACCCATATTACTACTCAATTGACTTACACCTAAAGCAATTGAAGCCCCAGCTGAATCACCTGCTAGAGAAATTTGTTGGTGTTTATCACATACATTCATCAGAACCGAAAGACAGTCTTGAATAGCGGTTGGATAAGGTTTTTCTGGAGCGATACTGTAATCTACACTATAGATTACTCCATTAAATTTAGCAGCTAATAAACGTAGAAATGGTAAAGTATCTTCAGCGGACCCACCATAATAGGCCCCACCATGAACATAAATTAAGGCTTTTTCAGTTGATAAATTTCTGTCGTTGCGATAAATTTTCAGATATCTAACTTCTCGATCTAACTTATTACTCATTTCTACATCGATTCTAACTGTCGAATCAGAAGTAATTACATCGGCTTTTTGATTCCCAGCACGTAATTGTGTCAGATCATCAGGTAGTTGTGGATCATCACTCAAGGTTTTCAAGTGATCCCAAATCATTGGCTCATAAGAATGGGCATCCACCCTATCTTTAACAATCATTTTGACATTTTCTAGATGAGGAATATCGACTGACTCAATCTGATTCAATCGGCTCAACTCAACGTTATAATCGCTATTCATCATAATAAAAGCCATCCTTTATTTTTTATTTAGGTCAATTCGTATTATCTATACTACAAATAGTATACGTCCTGTTTAAACATATTTTCCACTAAATTATAACAAAACTTTTTATTAATATTGATTAATCCCAAACACCTTATTAGGAGGAAATACAGTGACATCTAACAGCAAAATTTCAGCCCGGGAACATAATCTACAATCAATCCTACACTTACTGGATATCCACAAGTCCCTCTCTGCTAAACAACTCTCAACCTTCACCGGTTTAAGTGTTGTCAGCATCAATAAATTAATCGAACTATTGGAATTAAAAAATATTCTCACAGTCGATTTTACCGATACCAGAGGTCGTCGAGCTAAAACTTATCAAATAAATTATCAAGCCTTCACCCTTGGGGCGTTGCAACTCAATGAAATTCATGATCATATCAAAGCAAATTATTCCCTCATTGATCTGTCAGGGAAAATTATTTTTCAAACTCAGTATGATGAAAAAATAACTTCAGTCGAACAACTTCTAGAATTTATCAAACAGCAGACAGCCCAAAACAAACCGCAAAAGATAATTGTTGGTATTCCTGGTGATGAATTGAACGGATACTTGCAACTGATTGATGTCAAAGAACTGCGCGGTATTAAATTATCTAAAGCCATTGAGGTCTCAACTAATATTGACACTATCATCGTCAACGATATTAATGCCTGTATTTTTGGAGCAGCTTCTTCACTACACGAAAGTCAGAACATTGCCGCTGGAATTTACTTTCCTAAATTTTATGGTCCTGGAGTTGGAATCGTTATTAATGATCAGCTTATTACAGGTGCAGACGGATTAGCAGGTGAAGTTCAATACGGTACCGTCAACCAACACGAATCCCCTAAAAGTCAGATTATTGATCACCTACAAAATATTATCAGTCTGATCAATCCTAATTTACTCATTGCCTATATTGATGAGCTGAATCTAACCGATTTAGAGATCAACCAGATTGTTCAGACTCTCCACCGACATTTACCGCTGCATCAAAACTATAAATTAGATTTTAATCGCAATTTCCAAGAAGATTATTTGCTTGGTTTGGCTACTATTGGTCGAAATATTATTTTTAAAAAGTTAAGTGGCAATTGAAACCGCTTAACTTTTTTGGTACAATATCCCTATCTTAATTAACTAAGTTTAAAAAGGGGCAAGCACATGAGTATAAAATTAATTGCTTTAGATGTTGATGATACATTACTAACTTCCAACCAAAAGATTGCTGAATCTACCAAGTTGGCTTTAAAAGAAGCTTTATCTAAAGGTATCAAAGTTGTTCTTTGTTCTGGTCGACCATTAGCTGGTGTTAGCCATTACCTAGATGAATTGGGCGTGCAAGGCGACAATCAATACGTTATTACTTATAACGGTGCACTCGTAGAAACAGCTGCTGGCAAGGTTCTCTCTCGTAAGACAATCGATAATAAAGATTACCGCAGAATCGTTAAATTTGTTGAAGCACACAAAATGCAATATTATGTGCTTGATGACAATAGTAATGTCTATACTTCTAATCACGATATTAACCGTTTTGCCGTTATTCAAGCTTGGGAAAACAGTGCTGGTATCTTTGTTCGTGAACCGAATGAATTAGCCTCCGATTTCGAAATTGCTAAGGCTGCCATCGTTGGTGAAAAAGAAACTTTAGATCAATATGAACAAGCGGTAAAAGATGAATTTTCTGATGAATACTATGTTGTACGTGCCGGTGCTAACTTCATCGAAATCATGCATCCCGAGGTTAACAAAGGTGAAGGTTTAACTACTTTGGCTGAAATTTTAGGTTTAAATAGCGATGAAATAATGGCTTTTGGTGATGAAAAGAACGACTTACCAATGTTTGATTTCGTTGGTTCTGCCGTGGCAATGGGCAATGGTTCAGATATTGCTAAGGAACACGCTAGATATGTGACTGATACTAACGACAACGACGGTATCGCCAAAGCACTAAAGAAGTATGTCCTTTAATGAAAATTACGCACGAAATAGTTCAACCAACACCAAAAGTACCTTTTAAATATTATTTTCATGATGAAAATTCACCTAAACGTGTTACCCCACATTGGCACCGTAATATTGAATTAGGTTTCATGGTTTCTAAGAACACCATACTAGTCAAAGATGATAATCAAGAAGACGAATATCATCAAGGTGACATTTGGGTCATCAATTCACGAGATATTCACGAGACTACTTTTGTTAATAGAAAATCAGTCTTCGTCTTCTGCCTTTTGATTGACTATGACTTCCTCAAAAAAATCTATCCTGATATCGACCAAATTCATTTTGACCTGAAAGGTAAACCGGCTTGTCTAAAACAATTAATTAACTACCAAGAATTGGAAAGGCAACTGCGAATGATGATTCAACTTTTGCAGGAGCCTCGGGATGGCACTTTCAATCTCAATCTGACTGGACGGATCTATATTTTGATGGCTAATTTAATCAATAATTTTTCCCACAAAGTCACTTCCAACATTTCGGTCAACGAAAGTTTGATCGACCAGGCTTTAGGAATAATCAATAGTAATTACACTGAAGATTTGAATGGGACGGTTTTGGCTCATGAATTAAATACCTCAGTCACAACTTTGAATCAACAATTTCACCAGACCGTTCAAATGTCGATCAATAAATATATCACGACTGTACGTCTGCTAGCGACTCAAAAGAAATTACTCAACACTAACCAAAACATCGACTATATTGCCATTGATAGTGGCTTTAACAGCACCAAATCATTTATCAGAAACTTTAAGAATTGGAAGCACACGACTCCCTATCAATACCGTAAAAATTTTGCTGAACTGGAAAGGATTTAACTATGACAATTAAATTAGTTGCTACTGACATGGATGCTACCTTCTTAGATGACAGTAAACATTTTGACACTAAGAGATTCGACAAGATTTATCAATACATGACTGATCACAATATCTATTTTGTTTCTGCTAGTGGTAATCAATATTATCAATTGAAGAATTTTTTTAAAGATTATCCTGAAACACTTTTTGTCGCAGAAAACGGTGCTTTAGTCGGTAATCATCAAGAGATTTTTAAAACTTGGCATTTTCCAGCTGCCGTAACTAAGAAAGTTATTCAAGTTTTGGAGAACACTGATCATATTCAATATATTGCCTGTGGTCGCAAATCGGCCTATATTCTCAACAGTGCAACTGAGGAATTTTACAATATTAGTAAATTCTACTTTCCACGTATTACAAGTGTCGACAGTTTTGAAGATATTGACGACGAAATCCTCAAGTTCTCAGTCAACTGCCCACTCACTGAAACTGAAGCTTATATGGAACATTTAGCTAACGGTATTGGCAAAGATGTTTCCGTTGTTTCCAGTGGTCACGGCGATATCGATATCATCCAGGCACAAGCTAATAAAGCTACAGGTTTAGAATATTTATCACAAAAATTAAATATCAAACCAGAAGAAATGTGTGCTTTCGGGGATGGTGGCAACGATCTTGAAATGTTACGTTATGTCGGTCATGGTGTTGCTATGGAAAATGCTAGTGATATTGTCTTAGAAACAGCTCCATATCAAACAACTAATAATAATCAACAAGGTGTTCTCGAACATCTCGAATCTGTCTTTGAATTGTAAAATCGATTTTTCTTCACATTTAATTAGAACAAACATCGATTTTTTTCAATAATTAATTCATATCTCGGCGGTAAAGTATAAGCATAATCAAATAAGAAAATATTTGGTTATCCTTCCCCTATAGATAATGTATAATCCTTAACAACTAAAAAACTGTTTCTTACGGATTCAGTTCAAACAAAAAGCTCAAAATCGCTTGCTGACGGTTTTGAGCTTTTTGCTTGGTTTAATTTTCAAAGTAACGTTGTTTCTCTAATTCCCAATACTTTTTATCCTCGTCATTGATTTTTCTTAATACTTTGCAAGGATTACCAACTGCTACCACATTATCAGGAATATCCTTAGTTACTATTGAGCCTGAACCGATAACGACATTATTACCGATTTTAACGTTTGGATTAATCACCACATTACCACCAATCCAAACGTTATTACCAATCTCAATTGGTTTACCATATTCGTACCCTTCTGTTCGAATCACAGGATCAATTGGATGACCAGCTGTATAAACTCCAACACGAGGACCAAACATGACATTGTCACCAATCTTTACTGGTGCAATATCTAAAAGGATTAGGTCGTAATTAGCATAGAAATTCTTTCCAATAGTCGTATTGCAACCATAGTCTGTATAGAACGGTGGTGTTATATAAGGCTTTTCGCCAACTTCTTTGAATAAATCTTGTAAAATTTCGGTTCTACGTGGAACCTGTTCTTCATCAGATTGGTTGAATTCCTTTAATAGTTTCTTAGCTTTTAAAAAATCCTTTTTAAGTTCTGGATCATGTGCAATATATAAGTCGCCAGCTAACATTTTTTCTTTTTGTGATCTCATCGTCATATTCCTCTATCCTTAAAAATTCATACATCAAGAATAACAATTTTTTGTCAAAAAAATACCCATTTACAAAAGCAAATAGGTACAATTCTTATGCTATCTAAAAACAGGTTTACTATTACGATATTGAATATCGTCTACTCCATCCAAAACGTTGCTATATCTAGCTGCGGCAAAGAAGTAGTCAGACAAACGGTTAACAAATTTAAGCACATAATCATTGATTGGTTCCTCTTGCATCAAGGCAACAATCTCTCGTTCGGCTCTTCTAGTTACAGTTCTTGATAAGTGTAAATTAGAGGCTGTTTTCGAACCACCAGGTAAGATAAATTTTTGAATGGCAGGAACTTTAGCAGAATAATCATCAATTTTCTTTTCTAACCAGTCAACCGCTTTGTTATCCTCTGTAAAAATAAATTCATGCTTTTTATCAGTAGCTGAAATTGCCAAATCAGTTCCACAGTCGAACAACAATTGTTGGATTTCCTGTAATTCATCTTTTAAAACTAAATTTTTCTCAGACAAATTAGCAATCACTACACCAACTAAGGAATTCAATTCGTCAATTGTTCCGTACGATTCAATTCTTTGGGCTGATTTATATAAAACATCATTACCAATAATTCTAGTTTTACCTTTATCTCCAGTACGTGTATAAATTTTCATATTTGATAGTCCTCGCTTAATAATTATTCTTCTTAACAACTATACCAAGAAATAATGTTTAAAAGATGACTATTCTTAGCATTCTCAACTTTATCTAGATATAATCAATTTATGCAACCGATATCAATATGGATGGGAGGTAAGTTTTATGCATGACAGTTTAACATTACAATTACTCGGGGAATTCATTGGAACACTAGTATTAGTTCTACTAGGTGATGGCGTTGTTGCCGCAGTTAGTTTGAAAAAATCTAAAGCTGAGGGTTCCGGTTGGATTGCCATTTCTCTTGGTTGGGGATTAGCCGTAACCTTAGGTATTTATTGCTCAGCCTTTCTAAGTCCAGCACATTTGAATCCCGCTGTAACTTTAGGAATGGCTATCGCAGGCGTCTTCAATTGGAGTTACGTAGTTCCTTACATGATTGCCCAAATCTTAGGAGCAATCGTTGGAGCCGTGATCGTCTGGATCAATTATTACCCACATTGGCAAGAAACTAAAGATTCTAAAGCTATTTTAGGCGTTTTCGCCACAGGTCCAGCTATCAGAAACTATCCAATGAACTTCATCAGTGAATTTATTGGGACATTTGTCTTAGTCTTTGCCCTATTAGCCTTTACTAGAGGTAAATTCACTCAAGGATTAAATCCAATCGTTGTAGGACTTTTAATCACTGCTGTTGGATTCTCACTTGGTGGAACTACTGGTTATGCTATTAACCCGGCCAGAGACTTAGGACCAAGAATAGCACATCAAATTCTACCAATCGCTAACAAAGGTGACTCTGATTGGAGCTACAGTTGGGTACCAATTCTCGGACCACTAGCTGGTGGAGCTATCGGTGCTTTAGCATATCTATTGATTCCTTAGTTCTGGTATTTTTAACATTACAAATATAGAAATTTTAAATCAAAAAAACAGCCTCCATTAAGTATTCAAGACTTTGCTTGAATACTTTAATAGAGGCTGTTTTTATTTTACTAGAACAAATCACCTTACAAAATTACGTATTTACCTCAAGTAAAATAATCAAAATACCATTTAGTCTGGAGTAAGAATTGGAAATGTGTTCAGCTATGACATTATTGTTAGCGGCTTTGCCGCTTACAATAAGGCTGATCTTAGAGATCCATAATTTTGCCAAAGGTAAAATTATTAGCTTCAAGTCACGCCCATAGTGTTCCAACGCATTTCCAATTCTTGCGGAAGACGGAAATTTAAGTATATTCGTACCTTTAATTATTAGTTATTATTCTTAAATAAATCATACTTTTGTTGGTAATTACCAAACAGCTTAATCCAACGCTTACCGACTAATAATAGTAGAACGGCAGTAAAGATAGCATGAACAACATCGAAATAAAAACTTGCTGCCAGAGAAGCCAAAATGCTCTGCCAACTAATTGGGTTCACAAAACCAATAATATAGTAAATATCCATAATCCAGCCCATAATAAAGCCTGATAAAAAGCCCCAGAGGACTAACTTCCAAGTAGAAATATCTTTTTTCAACATCAATCCTGATATCAAACCAATCAAACCTAAGGCAAACATTTGCCATGGAGTCCATGCGCCTTGGCCGAAATACATATTCGATGTTAAAGCGATGATTGTTCCCATCAAAAAGCCCGTTTCTGGTCCACTGACAATAGCTCCCAAAATTAAAATAAATAGTTCTGGTTTAACTGCTGGGATAGCCGCAAAGATAATTCTTCCCACTACCGCTAAAGCACAGATAATTGCTATAAAAACAATTTCCCGTGAAGTATGAGGTGACTTCTCAAACTTCCAGAAGTAAATACCCAAAGTTAAGATTAAAAATCCAAAAGAAAAGAGTAAATAGTTTTTACTCGAAAATACAGCCATTAAGGCTAATACTAAAATTGCTAAACCTAGCAATGAAATTGATTTACGATTCACTTCGTTTAATATCCTCCCACGATAAGGCTAATGGAAAAGTTTCCCTTAATGCCTTGTTAATTTCTGTTGTATAGAAAAACTTATCCTTGAAAAAGACCGTTGGCGTTGTGAATTGACTGATCTTACCATCAAACATCATCGCTATTTGATCGAAGAATCTTGCCGCAAATAATAAATCATGACTATTCACGAATACTGTCCCGCCAGTCTTTTGAAACTGATTCAACATTTGACCCAATTCTAATTTCTTATTAGGATCTAATCCTTTAGTGGGTTCGTCCAAGAACAATATTTGAGGGTTCTTGATGAAACCTAGAGCCAAAGCTAAGAATTCTTGCTGACCACCGCTCAAGTCATAAGGACTCGTCTTCTCCAAACCTTTTAGAGAAAACTTTTCTAACACTGCTTCAAAAGTAGTGTCACGCCTACTCAATTGTAGTTGATATTTGATTTCCTCAGCTACCGTATCCTCCATAAACAGGATAGCCGGATTCTGTGGTAAGACGAAAACTTTCTGATAGAAATCATTTTGAACCTTATGACCAGCAAACAAAATCTTGCCCGATTGAGGCTTCAATTGTTGCGTCATCGTCTTTAACAGCGTCGTCTTCCCCATCCCATTAGGCCCAATGACACAATAGGATTGACCTCTTTTCAGCTCAAAACTAACATTGTTGATAATCTGTGGACCATTGAAGTCAAAGCGAAAATTCAAACGTTTGATCTCCAAAATATTTTCAGCGGTAGTGTCGACCAAAATTTTGCGAGGAACACTCTTTAATGATGTCCTGTGCTGATTTATTAGGAGCCCAACCTCTTTATTGCTCAAAGGCAGTTGTTGGTCTGTAGGAAGATTCAGCTCCAAAATCAAACGATCAACTTGAGTCAAATAATTTTTGAGATGAGGATTTTGATAGATATCACGCAACCCTTTATCCACCGGTGCATCCTCAATCAAGCTGCCCTCTTCCATGACTAGTAATCTGTTGGCATAGCGAATTGCACGATCAATCTCATGCTCAACCAGTAATACCGTGACATTCAACTCTTCATTAATTTTATGTACCACCTGTAATAGCTTTTCAGCTGCAATGGGGTCTAATTGTGAAGTCGGCTCATCCAATAACAAGACCTTCGGCTTCAAAATTAAGGCACTAGCCAAGTTGACTAATTGCTTTTGACCACCAGAGAGACGTTTTTCATTGATATCCAACAAATCAATAATTCCTAAATAACTGGCAATTTCCGTAATTCGTAACTGAATCTCATTTTGACTGCAGCCTTGATTATCTAAGACAAACTTCAATTCATCCCGCGGGGTTTCCATGACCATCTGATTGTCAACAAATTGTGAAACATAGGCAAAATTATTATTGTTCAATGACAAGTCAGTCACCAATTCACCTGATAGAACTTTTCCCACCGCTAAATCAGCTAACATTTGTTTCAATAAAGTACTTTTGCCACTACCAGTTTCACCAATTAATACGACAAAATCCCCCGTTTGAACGGAGAAATCAATATTTTTTAACGATACTTTTTGACTGTTGTTGTATTTGAAGCTGTAATCTTTGAAATGTAAAATTTCCACCATAAGTAATTTACCCCTCCAAATATAACTGGTAATAAAATTAAAATCATGTTGATCAAAAGTAAAATAAGTTCTGAATTAGTAAAAATCAGTTGAACATCGATTGAGCCCAAATTAATGACTCCAACTTTACCAATAACCATCACAATATCAACAACCAAACCCGACACCATCAAAATTGATAACAGAAAATCGGCACCTCTGTATTCCAGCTTACCAATACTTTTTTGATGATTATTGAAACCACGCAAAATTAATGTATCTGAGACGTTCATAAAACTAGCGACAGCTTTATTCAAAATAATCTCCATTAGATCCATCGTCGACTTTAATTTAGATTGTTGTACCTCATTTTGAATTCGAAACTTTCTAATCGACTTCGTTTCATTATAAATTTGAATGATCCGTGGAATGAATTGAATCGTCAAAATAAAGATCAATGCTACATTTTTCAACAAACTAGACAACAACTCAAAGACTGTTTTTACTCGAATCAGAGCATTATAAATATAAAAAGCCCACAACAAATTTACAAAAGATATACCCAAAATGAACCCATTAAGCAGTGATTCTTGTGTGAGCTGAAACGAATAAAACTTCCAAAGTACATCTTCTCCACGTTGATTCAAAATTAGATTAAACGCAAAGGTCACAATAAAAATTACGCAAGAAAATTTAAAATATGTTTTTATTTTCTCACGGTTAACCAGAATAGCCATAAAGATTAAAGCTATTAAATTGATAAGAGAAATAATTGGATTATTAAAGAGGAGTGCTATTAGAATAATTCCCAGCAAGTAGACAAAAATTGTCACACTATTGGTTCTTTTTTGAAAGTTTAAAATCAGCTTATTCATCATCGCACCCCTTTTTCAATATTCCTATTTTAACTTATTCACGAAAAAAATCTATTTGATTCATTTGGATTTTTCTTTGTTATAATAAAAATCGTTGTACAAATCGAGGAGGAAAATAATGAAAAAGATTACAGCATTTTTATTGTCATTATTAATGTTACTAGGGGTATTCGCTCCAGCAACTGCAACAACCGTTCAAGCTAAGGCTTCCAAGAATATCAAAGTTACTTACACTTTGAAGAAGAACAAAAAGAAGATTGCCAAGAAAACTATCACATTGAAAAAGAATGCCACTGTTACTGATGGTCTTAAAAAGGGCTGGAAAGTTAACGACAAAGGCGGCTTTATCTCAGCTATCGACGGTCACAAACAAAATAACAAGAAGAAAATTTACTGGACATTCACTGTTAATGTCAAACAAGTTAACGTTTCAGCTGACAAAAAGAAATTGCACAACAAAGACAAAGTTGTTTTCAAATTATCAAAATATAACGGTTAATGATTAAATTGAAATATGAGATGAGGATAAATTTAATATCTTCATCTCATATTTTTTTGTGGAAATAAGCAATTTATTAAGTTAAGTTTTCTTAATAAAGATAATAATTCTCTTTCATTATATTAAATAGTGCTATTTTATACTTGAATAATATATTCGGAGGGATTAATTATGAATAAAAAGAAAATTGTTTTAGCCTCAACACTTGCTGTTTTATTAGCCCCATCTATTCTTAATAATTTACCTACAAATCAAACTGTTCATGCTGCCAATACTCAGCTAATTGGAACTGTCAGACGTGGTGGTGCCGCCACGGTTAATGCCAATGGTAATTACGTTCGTGGTGGTTACTTAGGGAATTTCACTTCATGGAGATTAGGTCAAAGAATCACTATCGGTGGCAATCCTTATTATGAAGTCGCAACTAACCAATACGTTGATGCCACAGCCATGAATATCAGCAATGGTACTCAAGTAATCAATCCTGTTCAAAAAGAAGTTTCCTATGTTAATGCTGTTAAATCTATCACTGACAATAATGCTACTGTAGTTAACGATAATGGTTACAGCTTAGGAGTTACCCTTCCTAATGGAACTTCATGGAAAGTCGACCAATACAAAGTTATCAACGGTTACCCATACTACCGTGTCGCTACTAACGAATGGGTCAAAGCTTTGAACTTCACTTCTGACAACAACGGTACAAGTAACACTAACAATACTGTTGCCAATACTACTGCTCAAAAGACCATTACTCTTCGCACTAATTCAGTCATCTACAATGGCTTAGGTCAAAACATGGGTAGAACTTTACCAACTAACAGTTCCTGGAAAGTAGCTCAAGAAAAAACTATCAACGGTCATCAATATTACCAAGTAGCTACAAATGAATGGATTCTAGCTACCGAAGATAAGAACACTTCTATCTTCAGTAACGGTGCAGCTACTGGTACTTTAACTAAAAACGTTCAATTATATAACACCGCTTCAAACTCCATGACTAGATCACTTTCAGCTGGAACTTCTTGGAAGATTTCTAGCGTTGTAGAAAATAGTGCCGGTTACTACTTTGCACAAGTATCTAACAACGAATGGATTCCATTAGGCGGATCAATCTTCAGTGATGGACTACTTCAACAAGAGTTAGCCAACTCAGCTACTTACGAACCAAGTTTTGCTATCAGTCTTTTCAAATAATAATCGCAAAAAAATAAGGCAGCCGTTTGGCTGTCTTTATTTATGTTCAATTTTCTCTTGGAGCTCATGATTGTTTAATACATCTGCACAATAAAAAGCTCGATTCTTATATAACTGTTGTTTAGCTTTATCATCATCCGCTTGATAGACTAGATAAAGATTGTAATTCAACTCATCTATAAAATAGGATAAATAATTATCATTGGCAAATTTCAGACCACGCTCCAAAATACTTTTTGCCGAATCAAATTGCTTTATTTGTAAGTAAGCCTTACCCACCATTTTGGCAAGAAAAATCACCTCTAAACCACTGGCATTATTAACATTAAGATTCTCTTTCAAAGAATTACTGATCAAGCTGAGATAATAATCAGCTTCACCGAAATGTTCTTGACGATAATATATCTTACCTTTGAATAAATATGACATCAAAGTATAAATATTATCTTCATCCGTCTTAGTTTCTCGCAAAACTTTATCAAAATGGAAAGAACTCAATTCAAAATTACCAGCTTTGAATTTAACAACGCCAAGAATAAAGTCACACTGTGCTCTATCTTTAGCTTTAATTTTATCTTGAATCAAAGCAATTTTGTCTTCAATCGAATCTAAATTACCTAAAAGAACATCTTTTTCGATATCATCCAAAATAAAAGTTTGTTCAGGTTTGGAATCACTGGAGAATTCACTAAAAATATCATTCAGAGAAAGATCCAAACGCTGACAAATTTTTATCAAGACATCCATTTGAGGTGTCATATTATGCTTTTCCATTTTGCTAATAGTATTTTGATTACACAAACCACTAGCCAAGTCGCTTTGAGTTAGATTCAAACTACGTCGTTTATCATAAATTACTGATCCTAAGAACACGTCTCTACCTCACTAATCATTATTACAAGTTAGTATAATTGTACCATTTGGAATTATATTTTACCTTTTAACGTAATTTCTTAATAAAGAATTTTTATATGATATACTACGTTGTTTGAGATTTTTATAAGAAAGGAAAAAAATATGTTTGACTCTTTACAAATTTTAGCAAATTTCGATTTACTCAGAGATATGAGTCACCATTAAATATAAAGTAAGGAGAATTAAAATTGGAACAATTTATAATACCGTCTTGGTTAGTTCTTGATTTTTCAAATACTTTATTAATGTATATATCAATATTTCTATTAATTCCTAACTTATACTCAAAAAGAAATGTAATATTATCTTTTTCTTTGAGTTTACTGTTTACTTTTATTGATTTTTATTTTCCTAATGCTTCGTTATTGCTTACTTTCTTTACATACCTCTTATTTTTAAAACACTCAAAATTGAATATAAATTTACCAATTCAAATCATTTTATTCTTGGTATCTTTTTTATTAACTTCCCTCACCCAAGGAATAGCTAGTTACTTTGTAATAAAAGTTTTTAACTTGGGATTTAGTGTTTATTCATTTACAACTTTATTAGGAACAATTCTACTAACATTAATAAACTATACTTTAACATTACTAATTATTATCATTCTAAAATTTATATTGCATTTAGACACTATTCAAAATATTATTCATAACAAGACAGTAACTAAAATGGCTCTTTTATCAACTATCGTAATAACCGTCTCTTATGCATCATTAATATTAATGTCTAGACATGAATTTAATCAATTAACCTATTTAAAAACAACATTATTAGTCAGTTTAATGTCTACTATATTTATAGTAATAGGAAGCATCATGTTGGTAATGGGATACATGAAAGAAGTGAGATCCAAATATGAAATTAGACATCTGAAGGAAAGAAATTTATACATTGAGGAACTTGAACGAAAGAATACTGAATTGAGAAGATTCAAACACGATTACAAAAATCTCCTTACATCATTATCGGTTTCATTAAGATCTAACAATTCTAATAACGATTCTATTCAACGGCTTCTTGATTATGCAGATAGTAATGTTGATATGACTTCAACCGTTGAAAATGCTAATTTATATCATCTTAATGACGATCTAGTTAAGGGAATTATTATTACAAAATTAGTAGCTGCAAAAAATAAGCATATTGAAACCAACTTTGAAGTAGATCAAAGTATCCTCATTCCTAAAGCTTTATCGGTTGAAATAACTCGTATTCTGGGAATTCTTTTTGATAATGCTATTGAAGCATCCCTATTAACTAACAATCCTGAAATAAGTTTTGCTCTTGTTGTATTTGATGGTTATCTAGAATTCATTATAAAAAACAATATTGCCTCATCTGAAAAAATCAATTTGGATCAAATTTACCAAACTGGTTATACATCTAAAAAAGATCATAATGGTTTGGGACTATCGACTGTTAATAAAATCATTCATTCAAATAGTAATCTACTCTTACAAAACAAAGTTAAAGACGGTTACTTTTCAACAATCCTAACTGTATTGGAAGATAAATAATGCTACTTAATATAATAATTTGCGAAGACGACAGAACCCTTAGAATGTACTATCAATTAATAATCAAGGATTACATTAAATCTCATCCGGACATTGATATGAAAATTATGTTATCTACTGGAAATCCTAATGATGTAAATATTTATTTAGACAACAATCCAAAAGAGATGAAATTCTTTTTACTGGATATTGAATTTCCTAATTCAAAAATAAGAGGTATAGATTTAGCCACTAAAATTAGAAAAAATGATTTGAACGCTAAAATTGTCTTCATTACGACACATGAAGAACTGATGCCAATGATTTTTGAACGAAAAGTAGAACCTCTGGATTATATTACTAAGGAAAAAGGAATTAATAATATTAAAAGAAAAATATACACTGATTTAGATATCACTGTTGAGCGATTAGTCAGACCACAGAATAAGCGATTAAAAGAATTTAATTTCCGAATTGGTTCAAAACAGTATAATTTCGATATTGATAAAATTAATTATTTTGAATCTCTAGAAAATACAACCAACGTATTCCTACATGCAATTAATCAAAATATCGAATTTCCCGACACATTAAAGGCTATTTCAAACAAAGTTCCTTATTTCTACCGGGCCCACAAAAGTTTATTAATCAATCCTGACAATATTCAGTCCATAAATAAACAAGAACGTAAGATTTACTTCAAAGATGGTTCATCTTGTGATATATCAAGAAGAAGGTTAGTTGATTTTTCTCGTGAACATCCGGATTTAATTGAAAGATAAAAAAGTCCAATTGCTTCTATACAGTAATAGAAACAATTGGACTTTTTGATTAAGCCAAACTAGCTTTTGGCAAAATATTAATAATGTATAGCAAGATAACGAAGACAACGAACAATCCGTACATAATTGGATTAATTTCTTTTCTCTTACCTGCGGCTAACATTGTAATTGGATAAACTAGGAATCCGAAAGCAATTCCGTATGAAATGTTATATGTTAGTGGCATACCAACGATTGTTAAAAATGCTGGTAATGCAATTTCGAATCTATCCCATTGAATTCCACGCATTGATTGTGCCATCAAAGTACCAACGATGATTAGTACTGGTGCTGTAACATTACTTGTTACGACTGACAACAATGGTGAGAAGAACATTGATAATGCGAACAATACTCCGACAGTGATTGATGTTAACCCAGTTCTACCACCGACAGCAATACCAGCTGATGATTCAACGTATGCTGTTGGAGGAGTTGTTCCAAAGACGGCACCACTGACCATTGAGATAGAATCAGCCATCAAAGCATGACCAATTCTTGGCATTTTACCATCTTTGTCTTGCATGACATCAACTTGTTCAGCTAATCCGATCAAAGTACCAGCAGTATCAAAGAAAGCTACTAATAGGAAAATGATAACTACGGCCCACAATTGAGGTTCCTTGATATCAACAATATGTGCCACACCAACACCAAAGGTTGGTTTCAAACTAGGTATTCCTGAAATAATATGTGCTGGTGCTGGAATTAATTTTGTTACCAAACCGGCAACTGTTGTGAAGACCATTCCGATAAAAATTGATCCTGGAACCTTACGTGCCATTAAGATTGCTGTAACTAATAATCCGGCAATTGTTAACAATGTGGTTGGGTTAGTAAATGATCCAATCGCAACAAGTGAATCTTTACTTGCTGTAATCAATCCCCCACCTTGTAAACCAACGAAGGCAATGAAGATACCTAATCCAGATGCAACCGCCAACTTCAAATCCTTAGGAATTGCGTTGATAACTACTTCACGAATCTTCATCAATGAAAGTACTAAGAAAATCAAACTGGCAACAAATACTCCGGCCATAGCTGTTTGCCAAGGGATTCCCATCGCAATAACAACTGAATAACTAAAGAAGGCATTATCACCTAAACCTGGGGCAATGGCAATCGGATAATTAGCCAAAATTCCCATTAAAACTGAACCAACTACGGCAGTTAATGCGGTAGCTGTGAAAAGTGATCCTTTGTCCATCCCTGAGTCTCCCAAAACTTGAGGATTAACAAACAAAATGTAAGCCATTGAAACAAAAGTAGTTAAACCAGCTAAAATCTCTCGTCTAACGTTCGTTTTGGCTTCTTCCAAGTGAAACAAGCGCTCAAGTAAGCTCAAGTTTCCCCTATTATCTAATGAATTCAATATAATTCGCCCCTTGTAAAATAATAAACTTTTGAGAACTCATATAGTATTACAGACTTTAAGTACTTTTTCAAGCTAAATAAAAACTTTTATATAGTTTTTCACTAATATTGTTCGTATTCAGTAATAATTTTATTTATTTATACTATTAATAAACATACTAAGGACCATTTTTCTTAATATTATCAGTTAAATTCAAAATATTCATTTCATGAACTATATCATGGATATATGAATATCTAATACGTATTTTACCGAACGATTAAGTTTTTATTAACATGGTCTATTTATTAAGTTAAAAAAATATGGTAGTGGTAATTTGTAATTGGATAATACATTAATTATAGGGAGATTAATTATGAATAAGAAAAAAATTGTTTTAGCTTCTACTCTTGCTATTTTACTTGCTCCTGCTGCCTTAAATACATTACCAACTACACAAATCGTTCATGCTGACACTCAATTGATCGGTACCATCAGACGTGGAGGTGCTGTTGCCGTTGATGGTAACGGTCACTTTATCAATGGTGCTGCCTTTGGTAACTTTACTTCATGGAAACTTGGTCAAAGAATTACTATCGGGGGTAATCCTTACTATGAAGTGGCAACCAACGAATATGTTGATGCCAGCTCTATGGATATCACACAAAATGGAAAGTTACTCAATCCAATCAATAATCAAATTTCCTACATCAACCGTGTTGAAACCGTTGGTAGTAAAGCTGCTACTATTGTTAATAATAATGGTGCTGCCACAGGCGTAACTCTACCCGCAGGATCAGCTTGGAAAGTTGATCAAGTTAGATACTTTAATAGTTATCCATACTACCGTGTCGCAACTAACGAATGGGTCAAAGCACTAGACTTTAATGTTGCATCTTCAGTAAACAATGATAGTCAGACTGTTACAACTACACCAACAGCACATCAACCAATTACATTACGTACAAACGCTACTCTATATAATGGTAATGGTGTTAGTCTAGGAACAACTCTACCAAAGGGTTCTTCATGGAAAGTTGCTCAAGAAAAGACCATTAATGGACATCAATACTATCAAGTTGCCACTAACGAATGGGTCCTAGCTACTGAAGATAAGAATACTTCTGTATTCAGTAAAGGTACTGCTACAGTTACTTTGGCTAAACCAGTTCAACTTTACGATACTTCAAGCAATTCAATGACTAGAACACTTCCAGCTGGATCATCATGGAAAGTCAACGCTACTGTTGAAAATAGTGCTGGTTACTTCTTTGCTAAAGTTTCAAACAACGAATGGATTCCACTAGGTAGCTCAATTTTTACTGACAATGTCTTACAAGAAGAACTAGCTAACTCATCTGCTTACGAACCTTACTTTGCAATTAATCTTTTTAAATAATTGAATTGAGATGATTGAAGTTACAAAACGTCTCCTTAATTGGGAGACGTTTTTTATTTTTCTTTTAAAATTAATTATTAAGTCTATAATTAAATTAAAATAATTATAATTATAAAGGAAATACTAATGTTATTATCAAAATACTTTAAGCTGGCCAAATCTAAATCCCTCTTTTTACTAATTCTGATTCCAATTGCATCGGCCATTGAGATTTCCGTTTCATATCTACTTCAATTAATTACCGATACCGCTACCGGTAAAGGATTTTTATCCTATATCAACCTAGTTTCCGTCGTCATTATTTATATTATTGTTGATGCCTTAGTCTATTTTGCTTCATCATATCTTGAGCAAACGACCTTAAACGACATTATCAGCGCTATCAAGAATAAATTACTCTCAGCCATGTTTCGACAAAATACCGGTGTTGGTCACGATGTTAAAAAAGTAACTACCGACTACTACAACGATTTTACTTCCACCACTGACATTCTTCGTTCTGACTATCTTCAAGGCAGTATCAACTGTTATAAAGAAATTTGTCAATTTGTTATTGCGATAGTCTTATCACTAATGATCAAACCAGCTTTGAGTTTCGTCATTATCCTGCTCTGCATCCCCGGACTCTTCTTACCTTTCTTTCGACAAAAAAGTCTGAAAAAGAATAAACATCAATTGATTAATATCTCTGAAAAATATACTGGACGTTTACAAGATATCACCAATGGTTTGCGAACCATTCAGTTATTCAATCTCCAAAAAATTCTTACTCATATCTTTCAAAATCAAAACTCCGAACTATTAAAAAGTCAAAACAAAGATCAGTTGACCCGTAAACAGATTGGCGGTATCAGTCAACTTCTAGATAACTTCTTGTACCTAGGAACTTGGGTTGTAGGTATCTACTTCGTCCTCCAAAAGTCGATCACTTTAGGACAATTAGTTGCCTTTTCTCAACTGATGATCTTCATTTCCGAACCAATTCAATCCGCATCCGGTTTAATCGGTGACGTTTTAGGAGGCAAAGAAGCCGCTCAAAAAATCAATTCAAAAGTAAATGTTTCACCTGAGAAAAATAAATTCCTGACACTTCCAAAATTGAAATCACTCAATTACGATAACGTCTCCTTCAGTGATCAACAAAAGAATATTCTGAAAAACATTTCTATAAATTTTGATTCCACTAAACATTATTTACTAGTTGGTAAAAGTGGCAGTGGAAAATCTACCCTAATCAATCTGCCACTTAGTCATACTAACTTTATCGGTAGGATTCTTCTAAACAATTATCCCTTGAACCGTTACAGTTTGATTGATATATTTGAACAAATCAACTTACTAGAACAAGTTAGACAAAAAAAGTACCGTTACAACGTTCGTAACGGTACTTTTTCATTATTTAGCTTCAGAAATTTTAATAGTCCCATCAACTAAATCAGCTTGTAAATTCTTTACATCAAGATGATCGAGATAGTATTCAGCAACTTTATCTCTAATCTGTTGTTCGATAACTCGACGTAATGGTCTTGCTCCCATGGCTTCATCGTAACCTTCATCAATCAACCATTCCTTAGCTTCAGGAGTAATCTTCAAAGTGATATTCTTCTTAGCCAAGTTGGTATTCACATCATCAATCATTAGATCAACGATTTGATTCAAGTCGTCTTTGGATAGATGAGTAAATTCAACGATACCATTGAATCTATTCAAGAATTCAGGTTTGAAGTATGGTGCCAACTTATCCATCAACTTCTTATCTTTATCAGTATTATCACTGAATCCAGCATTGGAAGTTGCGATAATGATTGTATTCTTGAAATCGACCACGTTACCTTGACCGTCAGTTAAACGACCATCGTCCATTACTTGTAGAAGCAATGTTAAAACTTGTGGGTTAGCTTTTTCAATTTCATCTAATAATACGATGGAATATGGATTACGACGTACTTTTTCAGTCAAAGTATTGCCGTTATCTTCATAACCTACATAGCCAGCAGATGTACCGATCAATTTAGATACAGCGGTTAAATCAGAATACTCACTCATATCCAAACGAACGATAGCATTCTTATTACCAAACATATCTTTGGCCAACTGTTTTACTAATTCAGTTTTACCAACACCGGTAGGTCCGACAAATAAGAAACTACCAATTGGACGATTGCCATCATCAAAACCAGCACGGTTACGACGAATGGCACGTACAACCATATCTACGGCTTCGTTTTGTCCAATGACTTTGTCTTTTAATCTCTTACCCATTCCCTTTAAATGCTCAATATCATTAGCACCCATTTGAGAAACAGGGACACCAGTCAATCTTTGAACTGACTCTGCAATATCGTTAACTTTTGCTACTGGCTCATCAGAATTTTCGTCACCCTTATTGAGTTTAGCCTGAAGATCTTCAATTTGTTTCTTCAAACTAGCGGCCTTTTCATAATCTTCTTTCTTAGCAGCTTCTTCCTTATCCTTCTCAGCTTGTTTCAATGACTTTTCCAAACTTACTTTGTCAGTAACCGGATTTCTAGCTGCCAAGTGAGCAGCGGTCATATCAATCAAATCAATTGCCTTGTCAGGTAAAGATCTTTGAGGAATATATTGAACTGAATAATCTACAGCAGCCTTTAAAACTTCATCTGATAATTTAACATGATGATGATTTTCGTAGGCTTTACGTAGTCCCTTCAAGATAGCCAATGTTGCTTCTTTACTTGGTTCATTGATTGTTACATCGTTGAATCTTCTTGCTAGAGCAGCATCTTTCATGATTGTATTACGATACTCATCTTGAGTAGTTGCACCAATAATGGAAATTTCACCACGGCTCAAGGCTGGTTTAATAATATCAGCCAAACCCTTACTACCGGAATCAGAGCCTGAAGATCCGGCACCGATAATTTGATGAATTTCATCGAAGAATAATACTACATTGCCTGCCTTTTTAACTTCTTTCAGCAAATTTTGAATATTTTCTTCGAATGATCCACGATACTGTGTTCCAGCTTCAAGAGATGATAGATCAATTGAAATAATCTGCTTATCCTTGATTGCTTCAGGTACGTCACCTTTTACAATGGCCTGTGCTAAACCTTCAACTACCGCAGTCTTACCAACACCCGCATCACCAACTAAAATTGGATTGTTCTTAGTTCTACGACTTAAAACTTCTGCTGTTTCTTGAATCTCTTTATCACGACCAATAACTGGATCAAGAAGTCCTTGTTGAGCTTCTTTAGTCAAATTACGACCGAGCTTCTCTAAAATGGTACCTTTTTTATTTTTACTATTATCACTAATTGGAATATTTTGTCCTATAGTTCTTGCCTCTTGATATTTTGCTAATTCTTCTGGAGTCAACTCATGACCATTCACATAATACTTAGCCTGCGAATTACCGTTTTGTTGATTCATCAATCTATTAAATATTTCGTCCATATTATCGTTAAATGGATCGTCGTCCCAAAATGATCTTGCCATATATAAAGCCTCCTCACTTCAGATAATGCAACTCCAATTCACGCAGAACTTTCCACATTTCCGTATCCTGCGCCTTGGCAATTGCCTCTATATCGCGCAAATTGAGCGGTGTGGCGGAAGATTGTTTCTTATTAAAGGATTTATGCAAAGTCGTGTAACCATACCCACTTTTCTTTGAAATTACATAAATTGTTAAATGATTATCTTCTAAGTATGATTTTATATCTATTTGCATATCCTCAACCTCCACAACTACATTATAGCACGTTTGTGATATAGCACAAGTGTGAAGTACCACAAATGTAACATATTTTCAATATTTTTTTATTCCTGACCAAACGGTTCTCAATTCCTTATATATCAACAATTTGTTAGAATGAGGTTAATGAGAGGTGATTTAATGAAAGAACTATTAAGCACTCTAAGCCGATTAAATCATGTTTATGAACAACTTGATTTACTTAATTTCCGTGCCCACAAGGATCTGCCTTTGACTTTCAACAAGGCCGACAGCAAACAACTTTTACCTAAGAACAAACGTCTTCAATTCAGTTATTCTTACTTAAATAAAGAAAAAACACGTCTGACCAACCTTCTTCTGAATCAAGTGATTGATTTACGTGTTCCTGAATTCTCTTTAAATAAAACGATTCATCCTCAGCTGATCGATAAAGCTTTAAAACTCAAAAATATTGATGAAAATCACACTAAGCAAAAATTGAAACAACCTTCTCGAAACAGAAAGGTCAATAAACTCAAACAATTGATCGACAAGATTGAAGATGAAAATCTCAATCTCTGCCATGGCTATTTAAATCAAATTTATGTCATCCTCTTAATTCACCATCTCTTACCGATTGAACTACGTAAGCAACCTTACCAGGCTGGCGAATTGTTGCATAATAACGATTTTCGAACAAAATTGCTTCAATTTGATTATGACCGTTATCTTTATCAGGAATTTAAACCTGAAAATTACCTACGTTTTCTTATTTACACGCGGGTACGCCGTATGCTGGATTATGTAAAATCTTACGATGCGCGTGACATTATTCCCGAGGCGACTGAATGTGGTTTCTCCGGAATTGCTTATGAGATTTCCATTGATGGATTAAAGGAATGCTACGTTACATTCAAGGGAACCGAAGTTAATGTTGATTATACTGTCAGTTCTCGTAGCAAGCGTTTTGAAAAAGCCATTTTAGAAACCTATAAGGATTGGGATTATAATGTTAATGCCATTCTAGTTGGTAGCGACAAGAATCTCAGTCAACTAAATGTTGCTCGTGATTTCATGCGTTATGTTGAGGATAATGTTGCCTCACAAACTTTGATTTATGGACTAGGTCACTCTTTAGGCGGACATTTCGTGCAAACTTTACAATTGATGGATTACTGTTTCGATGGCGGCTACACGCTTAATTCAGCTCCTGTCAATTTAAAATTGATTCAGCATGTGAAACCAACACTTTTCT
Source organism: Companilactobacillus bobalius (assembly GCF_002179915.1). Lineage (NCBI taxonomy): Bacteria > Bacillati > Bacillota > Bacilli > Lactobacillales > Lactobacillaceae > Companilactobacillus > Companilactobacillus bobalius. Next base: position 154,137 of record NZ_MYFM01000007.1, on the reverse strand, counting down.
CTGATGATGTTTGGAAAAAAATATTTGCGCTGACAAATGATGATGATAATGTCAAATTTATCACACCTGAATTATGCCAACAGATCAATCGCCTCTTGCCACATGACTATTCACAGATTATCAATGAAGTTTTCGAACAAGACATGACACAAGTCTTTTACGAATTACCTTTCACTATCTGGATTGGTCAAAAATGGGAATACAATTTAAGCAATTGGAAATATCCATTCAAAAATCATCCTCGGGCATACCTAAACAGTGGTGAAGTTCATGCCTATCAGAATTTCTTTGAACAGTTATTTGCCTACCTATCCAGTTCAAAAACAAGTCGCCAAGTTTTAAGAAATAGTGTCAGTTTTATCCGTTTACGTACTAAAATTCTACGCAACAATATTAACGATCCGCAGACGGCTAAATACTTTTTCGACTATTCTAATTATCTTTATCAGTCTGGTGCTTTTAAAGATCAGCCCCAAAAGGTTGGTCAAGAATTTATTGAACAAAATAATTCCGTCATCCGAGGTTCGTTACGCGAATGGCCTTTCTTAAAGAGCATAAACACTGATATGTTCAAGTTAGCAACCTACTTCCACGTTATAGATGGCGCTAAACATTTCCTTAATCGCACGCCTAATAAATTATAATTCTTATAATAAAATTAGAAAAATACTTGATATTCAAATTATGAATGCCTATAATACAGTCATTAAACGTTGAAGAAAAAAGTAGAAATCCTGAATTCGCTAAGTGAGTCACGTTAAGTGCAAAGTGACCGTAACAGGAATTTCGAAAATCATTTCCGAGTTCGAGGCCGAAATGTAGGTTTTCGTGGTTGCCACCATTATCTGGCTAGCGGATGACTGTCCGTTAAGTGAGTGAGTATTTTTTGAATACTCAAAAAAGGTGGTACCGTTCTACTTGAGCCCTTTTCCTTAGTTGGAGAAGGGCTCTTTTTTTATAGTCTCTTAGTGGCTTTGCCACTTTAGAGACTATTATGGGGGCATCCAAAGATGCCCGTATTCCTTTTATAATCTTTTAGTGGCTTTGCCACTCTAGAGACTATTATGGGGATATCTTTAGATATCCGTATTCCACGCCTTTTGATTTCAAGCATTTAAAGGCAACCCATAACGTAGAAAGAAAATCTTCATTCCAGACATCTATATTATTCAAAAAGGGGCGTGTATCACATGCAAGACGATTTTAATTATAATTTTTCAGGGGAAACTAAACCCAAACATAAAGTTTGGCATCTATTGATTGTCAGTTCATTGATCTTTGGAATGTTCTTTGGATCAGGTAATTTAATTTTTCCAATTCATTTAGGACAACTTTCTGGTAATAACTGGTTCCCGGCAGCTTTGGGATTTGCTGTTTCTGGGTCTTTATTCCCACTACTAGCCATCTTGGCGGTCGTTGTTACTAAGAGTGACGGCCTCTATGATTTGGCTCGACCAGTTGGTAAATATTATGCTGCTATTTTTTTAGTTCTTGTTCATTTAACAATCGGACCATTCTTCGGAACACCAAGAACTGCTGCTATGGCCTATGAAATGGCGGCTAAGCCGTTCTTACCCGCAAAATTCAATACTATTGGTATGTTCTTATTCACAGCCCTTTTCTTCGGATTAGCTTACATTTTAACGGTACATCAGAGTCAATTATTAAAATATGTTGGAAAATATCTCAATACGATTTTCCTAGTTTTATTAGCAATTATTTTCATCGTGGCTTTTCTAAAACCTATGGGTGGCTTGAACCATATGCCAACCTCAGCTTATCAAACTAATCCTTCCGTCAATGGTTTACTTGAGGGTTACAACACCATCGATGCTGTTGCTCTGTTAGCTTTAAGTGTTACCTTTGTTCATGCCGTTAGAGGTTTAGGATACAAGGATAAAGAGATGTCTCGTTTAACTGCTAAAGCTGGTTCTTTAAGTATCAGTTTAGAAATTTTAGTTTATTTCGGATTAGTACTACTAGGTGCCTTTAGTTTAAATAAAATGAACTTATCAGCTAACGGTGGAGATGCCCTCTCAGGTATTGTTAATTATTATTTTGGTAGCTTCGGTACAGCCTTTCTCGGTGTTTTAGTTACTTTGGGAGTTTTCACCACGGCTATGGGATTAGTTGCTTCATTCTCACAAGATTTCCACAAGTTATTCCCTAAAGTCAGTTATTTAGCTTGGTTACGAGTTACAACTTTCCTATCATTTATCGTCGCTAATGCCGGACTTGATAACATCATTGCTTGGTCATTACCAGTACTGATGCTTCTGTATCCTTTATCATTGGCTCTAATTTTAGCTTCCTTAACTGTCCACGCTAAACCATATGCTGGTGTAGTATACAAAATGACCATTGCATTCACTATTCTACCTGCTATCTTCGATATGTTGAATGCCTCACCTGCAGCTGTCACTAACCTAACTTTTGTCAAATTGGCTTTGAGATATTATCATCAATACATTCCATTGGCAAATTTAGGATTGGGCTGGGTCACATTGACATTGGCTGGATTCGTATTAGGATTAGTTGTCGGAAAATTGGGTAACTTAGCAAGCATCAACAATACCGTTGAAAGTCGAGATTAAAATGAATTTTGAAATAGTCAAAACCAATCAACAAACTGATTTTAAAGCCATCAAGGAAGTTTATTATCAGACTTGGAATTACGCATATATCGGTATCGTTCCACAATCGTTTTTAGATCACTTAACAACCGATATCTGGCATCCTGAAAAACGTGTCAACAATACCTTAATTGCTATCGTCAATGGAAAAATAGTCGGTGTCTGTAGTTATGGACCTGCACGTCGGAAAAATTATGTCGGTTATGGGGAAATCTATTCAATTTACGTCTTACCTGAATTTCAACATCAAGGCATTGGTCAAAAGCTCTTCCAATCTGCCCTAAATATCTTACAAAAGGACTTCAATAAATTTTATCTGATTGTTCTAAAAGATAACCTGATTGCTCAAGCTTTTTATGAAATGTTTGGATTCGAATCTACTGAAGAAAAATTGGTTGAACATACTGCTTATGGAAATTTGGATGAAATAATCTTTACAAAATAAAAGGAATCACTATGACGTTTAAATTTCATAGTGATTCCTTTTATTACATCCTGGTCCCGGCTACCATAATTGTTCCTAGTACAAGAGCAATGAATCCAATAATTCCAAATGGAATTGTTATTCCACCCCAAGCTGGTTTATTAGCAATTGCCCGAATTTTAAAACTAATCGTGGCAATACCCGCAAAAATGAAACCTATAGCAAATATTCCAATACCTATATTCAATAACATATTAATTATCTCATCTGCTTTCTTTTTGATAATTATTTTTACGATACATCAATGGCGATATTCCAACTTTCTTTTTAAATTGTTTGGAAAAGTCATTCAAATCATAGAATTTCAATTTTTCAGCAATTGTTTGAATTGAATCATCCGTATCGCGCAATAACTTTTGAGCAACACTGATCTTTTTAGTACTAATGAATTCACTTATTGACATGTTCATTTCAGCTTTGAAATCTCTCTGGGCTCTGGCTGGATTACAATATTGATTAGCATGAATCAAAACATCTTTTACAGTAACTTTATGATAAATATTAGTATTAATATAATAAATAATATCCAAAGTTGGTTCCAAGCGGCTTGAGAAAGATAGATTATCCACTCTCATCAATAAACTAAAGTCATATATTATTCTCTGAACCCACTCCAAATAGTCCTTCACAGGCTTATTTTGCAATAAACTATGATACTTCTGTTGCAATTCTAAAAATGGATAAATTTCAACATGATTCTGAATACCTTCATGTGCTAAATCATCGACAAAACTATGCATTTGAGCAGTTATTTGAGTTATGGTCAAATACTTCATTAAGTCAGTATTTCTTTCAAAATTTTCTTTTATAAATTTAAATCCATCTATTAAGTCACCTCGACGATAATATCGAAGAAAATCCCTTTGAATATATCCCAACAATATAATCGCTTTCTTTTCAGGTCTCTGGTGAACATACGATTTAAGATGACCTAAATATCGCGTATAAACCAAATCATCCATCGTCGCAATCTCCCCTTCCATTTATAGTAATTGTATTTTACAAGTTTACTGAGGCTTAAACCAGAACCAAGTTTACAATCAAGCCAAAAGTGTTTGCAAAGAGGAATTATACCGAGATGAAATATTCGTGTAGCAATTTTAGTATCAAATAGACAAAAGATAGCTAAAATTTTACTAAGAATTATTGGTCGACAAAAAACCTCACATCTTTCGACGTGAGGTTTAATTAATTTAACTTATAAAATTATAGTCTCTTGTTTAATTCTTCGCCAAGTTCTTCATAACCAGGACGGCCAAGTAGACCAAACATGTTCTTCTTGTATGCTTCAACACCTGGTTGGTTGAATGGGTTAATACCGTTCAAGTAACCAGAAATACCAACAGCAATTTCAAAGAAGTACATCAAGTAACCTAAGTTATAAGCATCTTGTTTTTCAATGTGAACTGTCATAACTGGAACGCCACCGTCAGTATGTGCAAGAACAACACCTTCGTAAGCCTTCTTGTTAACAAAGTCCATTGACTTGTTTTCCAAGTACTTCAAACCATCAAGGTTATCTTTTTCAGCAGGAATCTTAACATCATGTCTTGGTTGGTCAATCAAAACAACTGTTTCCATAAGGTTACGACGACCTTCTTGGATATATTGACCTAATGAATGCAAGTCAGTTGAGAAGTTAGCTGATGATGGGTAGATACCCTTTTGATCTTTACCTTCAGATTCACCCATCAATTGCTTCCACCATTCACCAAAGTATTGAACGTTTGGTTCGTAGTTTTCTAGCAATTCTGTTGTGTAACCTTTACGGTACAAGATATTTCTCAAAGCAGCGTACTTGTAAGCATCGTTCTTTGTTAGATCAGCTGATGAGTAGTCTTCACGTGATTGTGCAGCACCTTCCATCAACTTATCGATGTCAATACCAGCAACGGCGATTGGCAATAGACCAACGGCTGTAAGAACTGAGAAACGACCACCGATATCATCAGGAACAACGAATTCTTCGTAGCCTTCAGCATCAGATTCTGTCTTCAAAGCACCCTTAGCACGATCTGTTGTAGCGTAGATACGGCCCTTAGCACCTTCAACACCATACTTTTCAATCAACTTAGCTTTCAAAATACGGAAAGCGATTGAAGGTTCTGTTGTTGTACCAGATTTTGAAATAACGTTAATACTGAAATCACGGTCACCGATAACATCAAGAAGATCAGCTAGGTAATTTGGAGAAATTGAGTTACCACAGAAGTAAACTTCTGGAACATCTTTTTCATTCTTAACGTTATAGAATGATGAACTTAAGAAATCAATTGCAGCACGTGCACCTAAATATGAACCACCAATACCGATTCCAACAAAGACTTCTGAGTCTGATTGGATCTTCTTAGCAGCTTTCTTAATACGGGCAAATTCATCCTTGTCATAGTCAACAGGCAAATCGATGAAACCACGGAAGTCAGCACCAGCACCAGTACCCTTACGTAATTCATCGTCAGCAGCTGTAACAAGAGCTTGCATTTCGCCAACTTCATTCTCATGAACGAATTTGTTCAATTTTGAATCATCAAATTTAATTTGTGTCATTTTCTCTCCTCCATATATATCGTCAAAACTAGATTAATCATTTTTGAAGAAAATTTCAAATTTTTATTAGCTTTTTTATCCATTTTCCTACAAAATATAAAAAATATCCTACCGCAGCGCCGAGAGTATTAAAGATAACGTCATCAATATCCGTTACACCAGTGTTCAAAATAAACTGAAGCGTTTCAATCGAAGTCGAGATCAAAGCGCCAATTAGGACAACTTTTAGAAATCCAAAGTGTCTTTCTGTAAGCGCAGGTATAAATATTCCCATTGGTACGAACCACACAATATTACCATATAAATTATAAAAAAAGTCGACTAATGATTGACCATTTAATAATTTTATCGTTTCTACTAGTGGAATTATATTAATTTGGGATAACGGCCGATGCCAATAAAACTTGAATTGCCAAATGAAATAGCCATCTCGAAAGACTGTTAAAGCAAAAAGTAGGAGAACATAGAAGACAAATACAGTTAGGCCAAATTCACGGCCAAAGGTTGTATTTTTCTTTTTAACTTTTACCCATATATACCTAAGGATAACGAAAAATAAGGTATATAATATTGCTTTATCCACAGCATAAAAAGAAAGCCTAATCAATGGAAAATGATTGAATCTTGACGCATACTTTTCAAAAATGTATGTATACAACGGTCCTAAAAATATCATTTTTCTTATTCTTCCCCACTTTTTACCTATAACGTATTATACTAACAATTAAACAATTTATTTAGTACTTAAATAGATTTTATTAAAGAATTTTTACAAATAAGGAATTATCAATGAATAGATTAAAAAATTTCTTGAGTAAACGATTAGGTTTTCTAACCCTTTTAGTCTTTACTCTCTGGCTCAAAACTATTATAGCTTATTATACTGATTTTTCTCTAGGCGCAACGGACCCGTTACAACATGCGATTTTGATTTTTAATCCTATCGCTACCTCCGTTATCTTACTCAGTATATCGTTGTATGTCACTCGCCCAAGAATCTCTTATATCGTTATGGGAGTGATATACGTTCTTGAATCAGTTCTTCTGTATGGAAACGTGCTTTATTACCGCGAATTAAGTGACTTCTTATCTTTCAACACTATCACCAGTGCTTCAAAGGTTTCTAAAGGCCTTGGTGGCAGTGCCACCAGTCTAATCCAAGCTCACGATATCCTTTATGGTTTAGATTTTATTATTATTGCTATTTTGTTATTTACTCACTTTATTAAAATTGATCCTCGTCCCATGAAAAAATTGACTGCTGTAGCGACGACTATGTTGGGTATTTTCTTATTCTCATTCAATTTAACCGTTGCGGAAAGCAATCGTCCTCAACTATTAGGAAGAACTTTCGATCGTTCTTATATTGTTAAGTATTTAGGCTTAAATACTTTTTTAGCCTATGACTCAATCAAGACAGTTCAAAATAATCAAGTCCGTTCCGAAGCCGTTGGTACCGATATGGATGATGTTTTAGCTGATGTTCAAAAGAATTACGCTAAACCGAATAAAACTTATTTTGGTAAAGCTAAGGGTAAAAACATTATCATTATTCACTTGGAAAGTTTCCAACAATTCCTGATTAACGACAAAGTTAACGGTCAGGAGGTAACGCCGTTCTTAAACAGTCTTTATGACGATAAAAACACAATGTCATTTGATAACTTCTATCACGAAGTAGGACAAGGACGGACTAGTGATGCCGAGAATATGCTAGAAACTGGTCTCTTTGGTTTACCAGAAGGATCACTCTTCACCAAACTAGGAAGTGACAATACTTTCCAAGCTGCCCCGGCTATTTTGGGACAAAAAGAAGGCTACACTAGTGCTGTCTTCCATGGTAATGTTGGAAGTTTTTGGAACCGTAATTCCGTTTACAAAAATATGGGTTATAATTATTTCTTTGATTCCAGTTACTTTAATAAGAGTGATGATTCAATGTTGGGATTCGGTATGAAAGATAAATTAATGCTTTCAGAAAGTGTGAAATATCTTGAGCAATTGCAACAACCGTTTTACGCTAAATTTATTACTGTAACCAATCATTATCCGTTCCAATTAACTGATGAAGATAAAGACGATTTTACTCCACCGGATACTGACAACAGTACTGTTAATGGTTACTTTGAAACAGCTCACTATTTGGACAATGCCTTGAAAGAATTCTTCAACTATTTAAAGAGCAGTGGAATTTACGATAATTCAATGATTGTACTTTACGGTGACCACTATGGATTATCTGATAGTCAAAATACTGATCTAGCACCTGTTTTAGGAATTGATTCGAAAGATTGGACCGACTTCAATGATTCACAAATGCAAAAGGTGCCTTTCATGATTCATATGAAGGGACTCAAGGGTGGTATTAACCACACTTATGGTGGTGAAATTGATGTCTTGCCTACACTACTTCATTTAGCCGGAATCAATACAAAACAGTATGTTCAATTAGGAACTGACCTACTTTCAAAACAACATAATCCTATCGTAATTTTCCGAAACAAGAATTTTGTCACCCCGCACTACACTGTCTTAAAAGGCAATAGTGATCAGCCTGAGGTTTATCGGAATAAAACTGGTGAATTAGTCGACCTCAGTCAGAATCCGATTCTCAAGCAAAAGGTTAAAAAATGGCAAGAATATGTCAACGTCAAACTTAAACTTTCAGATACTATTAACAATAAGAATCTTTTGAGATTCTACACGCCAAGTGGATTCACACCGGTTAACCCTAAGAATTATGATTATCAAAACGAAATTCAAAAACTTGTTCAAACGCGTAATGACTTAGGTCTAAAATCAACCAGCGTCTATTCGCAAAATAATAATAAGTCGACAACTAGTCTATATACCACCGATGCACCTGAATTAAACGGTGATCGTACTTATATTGATAGTTGGTCTAGCATCTTAAAAGAAGATTCTGAAAATAAGAGCAACAATTCTACCTCCAACAAGTAAAGTCAGCTTAGAGCTGGCTTTTTTTATTGGTCCAGATAAAGTATTATTACGTAGTGAACTAATTATGTTATGAGGAACTTTTATGAAAAAAATTAAATCCGTACTAAATACTAGATTAGGATTTATGACCTTTTTAATTCTTTGTCTATGGTTAAAAACCATCGTTACTTACTATCTCGATTTTTCTTTAGGTATCGAAAACTTTTTACAGCACTTTTTATTAATTGTTAATCCATTCGCTACGCTGGTTTTATTGATGAGTGTCGCGCTCTATTTCAATAGAGGAATTTTATCTTACATTGCCATGGGGATTATTTATATTGCTGATTCAATTTTTATTTACAGCAATGTCTTATACTTCCGATCATTTTCTGATTTTATTTCCTTCAATTCCATTACTGGTGTCGGTAAAGTCGCCAAAGGTCTTGGTACTACAACTTTAGGTGTTGTCCAAGCACGTGATGCCATCTATCTAATTGATATTGTCATTATTGCACTTCTGTTTATTTTCCACTTCATCAAGGTTGATCGTCGTCCTTTTAGAAAATTGAATGCCGTAGCCACAACTTGTTTGGGCTTAATGCTATTTTCAGCCGATTTGGCGGGTTCTGAAGCTAATCGTCCCCAATTATTAGGAAGAACCTTTGACCACTCTTATATCGTTAAATATTTAGGAATAAACGCATTCCTACCATATGATTCGATTAGATCGGCTCAAAATGACCAAGTGCGCTCAACTGCTACTGAATCAGAGATGGATAAAGTCCTTGATTATGTCCATCAAAACTATGCAGCGCCCAACCCAACTTATTTCGGTAAAGCTAATGGCAAAAATATCATCATCATCCATCTGGAAAGCTTTGAACAATTCCTTATCGGTTTGAAAGTTAATGGTCAAGAAGTTACACCGTTCTTGAATAAGCTTTATCATGACAAAAATACTATTGCTTACGATAACTTTTTCAACGAAGTTGGTAGCGGTCGAACTAGTGATGCCGAAACAATGCTAGAATCTGGACTATTTGGCCTTCCTGCGGGTACTTCTGTCTTTACCAAATTGGGAACTTCAAATACCTTCCAAGCAGCACCCGCCATCCTTGCACAAAAGAAGGGTTATACCAGTGCTGTTTTCCACGGAAATGTTGGTAGTTTCTGGGATCGTAATTCTGTTTATAAGAATATGGGCTACAATTACTTCTTCGATAAAAGTTATTACGACACTAAAAATCCTGATACCGCCTCACTTAACACTTATGGTATTAAGGATAAATTGTTGCTGTCTGAAAGTGCTAAGTATCTTGAACAGATGCAACAACCTTTCTATACTAAATTTTTAACCGTTACTAATCACGTTCGTTATCAATTTGCTGACGAAGATAATGATAATTTCAAATCTACCGATCTTGACGATGACGAAATTAATCAATATTTTAAGACCGCTCATTATTTAGATAAATCTGTCGAAGAGTTTTTCAATTATTTGAATGATACTGGACTGTCAAAAAATAGTATGATTGTACTTTATGGTGATCACTATGGTCTTGACAAGAACAGTAAAGGCGATAGTCAGCACAAAGAATTAGCTACTGGTCTCTTTGGTCAAGATCCTGACACTTGGAGCAAATTCAACGAAACACAGTATCAACGTGTACCTTTTATGATTCACATGAATGGTCTTAAAGGCGGAATCAAACATACTTACGGTGGCGAAATTGACGTCTTACCAACAGTTCTACATTTGGCCGGAGTTAACACTAGTCAATACGTTCAATTAGGAACAGATCTACTATCGAAACAACATAGTTCCGTTGTAGCCTTCCGAAATAAGAGTTTGATTACACCGAAGTATACGGTCTACCCTAATGATTCTGGTAGTCCAACCGTTTATGAAAACAAAACCGGTCAAGAAATTCCTTTGAAGGATAATCCAAGATTAGCTATGCAGGCCGACAAATGGTTGGAAGATGTCAGTCTAAAATTAAAAGTTTCTGACAACGTTAATAACAAAAATCTCTTGAGATTCTATACACCAACAGGATTCATCCCTGTTAATCCAACTAATTACTCTTATCAGAATCAAGTTCAACAATTGGTCAAACGTCGTGATGAACTAGGCGTTAAATCTACTAGCATTTATTCTCGTAATGGCAACAAATCAACTACTAATTTGTATAATACCGATGCTTTGCAATTACAAGATGACCGTTCACCAATCGACAGTTGGTCATACTTAGGTAAAAAAGAGAAATAATCACACCAACTAATGTGGTTGAAATATGCCGTCGTCCGCAAAAAATCCGTAGGCCGCTGGAACGTGGTGGACACGACTTCAAGCTAATAATTCCGCACTTCGTACGGAATCATGGATCTCGAAGCTCGGTCTTTTACTAATCTTGCTACGCAAGCTAAGTAAAATCACACCACTGAGGGCCTACAGATTTTTTACTACCGACTAGTTAGTTGGTTCTAGTATTTTTAAACCTAAAAATATAGAAATTTTAAATTAAAAGAACAGCCTCCATTAAATATTCAAGACTTTGCTTGAATCCTTTAATAGAGGCTGTTTTCATCTTACTGGACTAAATTATTTTACAAAATCACGTATTAAACATACTTACCTCAAGAAAAATAATTGAAATGTTATTTAGTCTGGAGTAAGAATTGGAAATTTAAGCGTATTCACATTTTAAAAAAATTTGAAAGGGATTAAAAAGAGTGCTCACATCAAATCTGATATATTTCAGTTTGCTGTGAGCACTCTTTTATTTTAAATCTAGGCAAAATCTTTTAGACTTAACGATTACTGCCTTCTTTATTTTCATTTGGTTTATGTTCATAACCGTCGTCAAAGAGCGTTACGGTAAAGGTCGTCCCTTCATTTTCCTTACTCTTAACTTCAATTTCACCACCATGATTTTCAATCAATTGATGAACGATTGATAGTCCTAAACCAGATTCTCCATACTTACGGTTCTTACGTGAAGGATCAGCTTTGTAGTAACGATCCCAAATGTTCTTAACTTGGTCTTCCGACATCCCTATTCCGGTATCAGAAATGGTAAAGACAGAGGCGTGACGATTTTCTTCACGAGTTCCACTGACAAAAATTTTGCCATCATTAGTAAACTGAATTGCATTTTGAATAATATTGAACATAACTTGAACAAAACGATCGTAATCAGCGAAGGTCTTTAATTCACCATCATACTTCTTCAAAATCAATTCATCGCCAGATCCAGCAGCCTTCTTCTCCAATTGTGAAGTAATATCGGTTAAAGGCTTATTGGCGTCAAAGACTCGCTTAGCCATTGTTATTTGGTTAGTCCGAATCTTCTCATAATCCAAATTCTCATTAACTAATCTAATCAAACGTTTTGTTTCATTCCTCATCAACTGGATACTTTGACCTTTAGACTCTTCAGGGATAGCATCATAAGCCAATCCCTCTAATAGTCCATTAATAGTCGTTAGCGGCGTTCTCATTTCATGTGATGCATCTGCCATGAATTCCTTCCGTCGTTGTTCCTGACGCTTAATTTCAGTATCTGAGGCTTCTAGAGACTTAACCATTTGATTAAAGTCCTCTGCCAAATCATCTAGTTCATCGCGACCTTTACTCTCGATATGAACCGAGAAGTCATTATTAGCAACTTTCTTCGTCGCACTACGTAATCGATTAATTCGATTAACCTGATATCTCGAAAGTAAGAAACTCAAAATAATTGCCGCTAATAGCGAAATCAAGAGTGCAAAATACAGACGACTATTAATCTCACCAATATTAGTCTGCAACTCGGAAACATCTGATCCAGCCCAAACGGCCGCAATTAACTTTCCATTTTGGAACCACGGCGTTAGGACATAAACATAACTTCGGTTATCATCCTTTCGCAATCGCGGATTTCCATCAGTGTCTTGCAACTTCTGCACATTACGGATTGTCTTGCCTTGCTTAAGTTTCTTCCAATAAGAATCTTTCAAATGTAGTTTTACATTAGTTGGTGGCGTTGGGTACACTTGGTCGTTGTTGTAGTCAAAAATAGCGAATTGCACGTTTCTTTCTGACAAGACTTGTTCAACCGTTCGAATATTGTCACCAGTAATATTATGAATCTGTCCTGTTTTAGGATCAGTCTTCAAAGCAATCTTTTCCAGATTACCAGCATAGCTTTCCAAACTCTTGTAAGTCCGATTATATTCCCAGCTAGTTGAGGCACTCGTAACTGAATATAAAATGATCCCCAAGGTCGTTAAGATAACAATCAAAAAGCTTAGCATATTTTGGTAAATTAATTTCATTATGCCTCAGCCCTTGCAGTTGTATCGTCAAATTTGTAGCCCACGCCCCAAACAGTTTCAATAACTTGTGGACCTACTTTTTCAATCTTTTGACGCAATTTCTTGATATGGGCATCGACTGTTCTTTCTTCTCCAAAATAGTCGTAATCCCAAACTAATTCTAGTAATTGTTCACGTGAAAAGACTTGCTTAGGCTTGCTAGCTAGAGTCTTCAATAAATCAAATTCCTTTGGTGTCAAATCAGGAATTTCTTTATCATTTAAATAAGCTTCACGCGTGCTTGAGTTGAGCTTAAAGAAACCAGTATTGATGTCGAACCCATCATCTGCTTCTTCCACCGTTGCATTAACGCTCTTGCTCTCAGCTAATTTTTCAGCCATATTTTCATCACGTCTGTGAATAGCCTTCATACGAGCAATTAAAGTGATAGGACTGAATGGTTTTGTGACATAATCGTCAGCACCAAATTCTAGACCTAATACTTGATCACTTTCGGTATCACGGGCAGTTAACATAATAATTGGTACAGTTTTAGATACTTTACGGATCTCTTTAGCAACTTCCATTCCGTCTTTTCCTGGAAGGTTCAAATCTAGGGTGATCATATCCCAATCGTTAGGACTAGCATTGAACATATCGACGGCTTCGTTACCATCATATGCAAAACTGGCATCCCACTTTTCCTTTTGGAAGAACATTCCCATCATTTCGGAGACGGACTTGTTATCTTCAATCATTAAAATTTTCATTAATATCACTCCATCTTTTCTTTAAAACTTGGTAATATGTTATAAGTATACAAAATTTATTTAGGTTGGTGATCTTTTGCAAACAAATTATAAGGGAACTGTTTTCTTCGACCTCGACGGTACACTTCTAAACGCCCATTCAGAAATTGATGCAGACGTTGCACAAGCTACACGTGAACTCAAAGAAAATGGCTATTTACCAGTCGTTAACACTGGACGTGCTCCAATTGAAATTGACCCAGTGCTTAACTCAACTGATATTGATACATATATTACCTTGGATGGAGCTTATGTCCAATCTCAAGGCAAAGTAGTTTACGAAAACAATATTAAACCAGACTTAATCGAAAAGCTTCTTAAACAAGCTAAAAAATTCGGTGACACTGTTAGTGTTCATTCAGCTGATCAATCATATCTTAACGAAGTTAACCCTTTTGTTGAAGATTTTTACAAAAGTGTTCATTTAGAACTACCTGAAATTGATCCTGATTTCTACAAATCTAACAAAGTTCCTATGATTGTTATCGTTACTGAAGGTGATGGCTCCAATTATCAAGAAGTCTTCGATGATCTTACTTTTTATAAGACAGGTCCTAGATCAGTTGATACTGTCAATAAGGGTGTTTCTAAGATGAGTGGTATCAAACATCTATTAAAGGAACTAGACCTTGAAGACAAACCAACTTATGCCTTTGGCGATGGTAATAATGACTTGCCAATGCTTGAATTTGCTGATTACAGTGTTGCCATGGGTAACGGTTTAGACTCGGTCAAAGCCATTGCTTCTTATGTTACCACTGAAAACGTTAACGGTGGTATCGTTAATGGTCTAAAACACTACAATTTAATCTAATACTCAATAACTTTTTGCGCTTAAATTAAACAAAAGCAGGTAATCAAAACACGATTACCTGCTTTTTTACTATTTAGCTAAAACAACGACTTTTCCCATCATGTGTCCTTCTTCAACTAATTCTGTGGCTGCTTTAATATTTTCAACGTTAAATCCATGGAAAACTTTAGTAACCGTTGACTTAATCATGCCACTGTCTAAACCATCAGCGAGTTTCTCTAAATAAGCCCCTTGATCAGACATTGAGTCTAACTTGAACTTAGCCTTGGTGAACATCCATTCCCAAGCAAAGCTAACTGATTTTTGTTTTAAATCACCTATTTGTGATTCACGTAAATTAGTAATAGTTGCAAAAGTACCAAATGGTTTGATCAATTCAACAATTTCTTGCCAGTGTGGATCGTTGTTACTTAATCCAACAATATAATCAATATTTTCAATTCCCAAATCGTGCACTTGCTTAATTAGATCTTGATGATGGTTAACCACTAAATCGGCACCCAAGTCCTTGACCCACTTTACCTTTTCCGGAGTTGAAGCTGTAGCAATAACTTTTAGACCAGCCAAATGAGCCAATTGAGTAGCAATAGAACCGACACCACCGGCTCCATTGATGATTAAAATTGTTTTTTCACGATTATCGATAACTGGGTTGATATTTAGTTTTTCAAATAACAATTCACTAGCTGTCAAAGCTACCAATGGCATAGCGACACTTTTTTCAATCGAAGTTTGTGCAGGTGCATGAGCCACGATTCTTTCATCAATCAATTCATATTCTTGATATGAGCCATCACGAGTGTAATCACCGGCAAAAAATACTTTGTCACCTACTTGAAAATTCTTAACGGCTTCGCCAATTTTTTCAACGACACCGTAACCGTCATAACCTAAAATCTTAGGCTCTTTTAATTCAGTATTGATACCTTTACGTGTAGCAATATCAACTGGGTTAACTGAGATACCTTCGATTTTAACTAACAAATCTTTACCTGTAGGCAATTCTTCTGCTTTATCGAATTCTACAAAACTATCTTGTCTATTATTAGTTACTCCAAATGCTTTCATTTATCTAACCTTCTTTTTAATAATTATATTTTACAATAAGAAGATAGTTAATTAAATTTTTGACCCCCTCATGATAATAGAAAACAAACAGCCAGCAACTCAATTTGTGAGTTACTGGCTGTTTTTCAGAACTAATTCAATTAACCAATGATTTCAACAGTAGCACTAGTAATTCCATATGAAGGAATCATACTATTTGGCATTGCCATATCAATTTGATAAGGATTGTCATAGGCAAATGTTCCTGTATCGTTAACTGTTCGATAGAAGACATCCCCTTGAGCTGTAGTAATCTTCAAGCTTGATCCACGTGGAATAACACTTAAATTAGTAGCAACCCCTGAATAGCCCATATCTGATCCTAAAACTGCAGGATCATAAAAACTAATTTTAAAAGTACCAACACTCTTACCAGCTGTTTGCATTTCTACAGGTGGTTCTGAAGCAGCTTGTGTAATTGCTTGTTGTGACTCTTCAACTTGTTCTGGCTGTGATTCTTGAACTGGCGCGTGATCAACATCTTGTTGTTTTTGTTCTGTTTGAACTTGTGATGCAATCTCGTCCATGTTCACATTTGGATCTTTTTCACTATTTTCGATTCCAGGCATAAATTCCTTATTACCTGATAACACAATTTTTTTATTTAGTTTATCGGCATTTTCATCGACTCTTTGGTTTGTTTCCAAATTAGTCAGTGTTTTTCTAAAATCCGTTGCATTACTTGTTTGGTCTGCTGATGAATCTGCGGCATAAGCAACTGTATATCCCATATCCCCAGTAACGATCAAACTAATGATAAGTAGTGCTTCTAATTTAATTTGCTTTAACAACTAATCTCTCCCCGGTTTTTCATTTACCAGAGGAAACTATACAAGATAAATATTTCAATCATATTACGAACAGAATAAAAAAATTCAGTTTGAAGTTGTTTTTGTAACACTCCTGTAATTAAGGTCATATTATTGCAATTAAAATGTTACATTCTGCATACTTATACAACTGTCGATAAATCGTGAACACACATGTAATTCTTTTGCAATCGTTTTCTTACAGAATAAATTTATTTTTGTTTGCGAGAACAAATATTTGTTGATTATTCTTTTTTATGATAATTTAAAAACATCAAAGGTTACGGAGGAATTTCATATGTCAGAAAAAATCGCTGTTTTAGTGGGAAGTTTACGTAAAGGATCATATTCAAAGCAAATCGCTAAGAATCTTGCTAAGCTTTTCCCTAGCCAATACGAACCAGAATTTATCGAAATTGGTAATTTACCACTATATAATGAGGATATTGATACACCTGAATCAGTTCCAGCAGAATATACAGAATTCAGAAATAAAATTAAAAATGTTAAAGGTGTTTTATTTGTAACACCAGAATACAATCGTTCTGTTCCAGCTGCATTGAAGAATGCTCTTGATGTTGGTTCAAGACCTTATGGACAAAGTGCTTGGGACATGAAGCCAGCTGCTATTGTCAGCGTCTCACCCGGTGCTATCAGTGGGTTTGGTGCCAACCACCATCTACGTCAATCACTAGTATTCTTGAACATGCCAGTTCTTCAACAACCGGAAGCATACATTGGCAATGTGACAAATATTCTTGATGAAAACGGCAATGTTGCTGAGGGAACTGTCGGATTCTTACAAAGTATTGTTGATGCTTATGTTGACCTATTAAACAGATATTAATATAATGTTATAATATTACTTTCGGTACGTAATCAGTCTATTGCAAACAGTTTATCACGTATCAAAAAAGAATAAGGGTGTAGAAGTTAATTTTGATTTCTACGCCCTTATTCTTTTTTTGTGTAAAATGCCGTCGTCCGCAAAAAATCTGTGGGCCACTGGAACGTGGTGGACACGACTGAGGGTCCACAGATTTTTTACTACCGACTAGTTCCCTAGTTCTAATATTATCAAGTAAAATTGCAATGTTTCGAGATTTTTAGATCTACATAATTTAAATAAAAATTTCAAATCAAAAGAACAGCCCTATTAAATATTCAAGATATATGTTCTATATACTTGAGTATTTCCTAATAGAGGCTGTTCTTATTTATTATTCAAATTTTACAATGACACTACCTAGCAAAGCAGAATTTAGTCCGGAGCAACAAGAAAATTGGCTCAGCCATGAGATTCCCTTAGCAATTTATTGCTTAGGGAAAGGTCGAGCTTAGAGATCCATTATTTTGCACGAAGTGGGAAATAATTAGCTCTAAGTCGGCCCATGGCGTTCCAGCCAAATTTTCTTGTTGCGGAGGACGGCATTTTAACTAAACTTCAATTTCAAAACTGTTCTTAAAATATTGATTGCAGATTTTTGTAAATCACCTAAGTACAAAGTATTGTTATCTTTCCACTTTCCTGTTAACAAGACGTGATCATCATCAACGATTTGAGCTTCTCCAGTATAAACCCAAGTTTGGATTTGCTTATTCAAATTAGAATTGCTATCAACTCTAACTTTTACTAACACATCCCCATCGGCATCTAATACGAAGTCGTTCCACATTTCTGTTCTCTTGATGCCCTTAGTTTTAATATCAAGTTCTTCTTTAATTTTGATATTGCCCTGATCATCAAACTCTGGTCCAAAATCACTAGCTGCACAGAGCAAATCTTCCTTGGAACTTCCAGGCATAATTAAATCATTTCCAGCATGCATGCTTTCTTTAGGATCAGCGGAACTGAACCAATCGGTCATTACTAATCCCTTGAAATGCCATTCATCACGCAAAATATTCGTTAATAATTCAAAATTAGCACCTGAGAACGTTCCATTAACTTGATTGTATGAAGTCATCATTGCCACTGGTTGGCCTAATTTCACAGCAATCTCAAAATTACGCAAATAAATTTCACGTAGAGCTTGTTCACCAATTAAACTATCTCCGGAATTACGGAAACTCTCTTGGTTATTGCCAATAAAGTGTTTCAAGGTTACTCCAATTGTCTGGTGATCTTGTACCCCTTTAGTTTCTGATGCAGCAATCGTTCCAGAAAGATATGGATCTTCAGCAAAGTATTCAAAATTACGTCCACCTAGTGGATCTCTGTGAATATTCATTCCTGGAGCTAACCACAAATCAACTCCAAACTCGACCATTTCTTTACCAATGGCGAATCCAACTTTTTTAACCAAACTCTTATTCCAAGTCTGAGCCAATGCTGTTCCAATAGGCCATGCAGTTGCATAATGTGTAATTGTCTGACCGTTTCGTTCAAAGACTGGCTCTATTCTGATTCCAGCAGGTCCATCGGCCATAACTAAAGCGGGAACCCCTTTATGATCGATCATTCCAGTTTGTCCAGCAGCACCAGGTAAAATATCTGACGAGATACCAACCACACTATTCTCTTTAGTTGAAAGCTGTCCTTCGACTAAATCAACTAATTGCTTAGTAGATAAACTAGCCACAAATTCAGCCAGCTCGACATCACCATTATTAACGTCATCAAGTGTTTTTCCAGCAGCATTGCGAACTTGTTCTACAACTTCGTCTAAACCTTTACCAGGCAATGGATTTTCATCATTGATGAAAGTTGTAACATCAGATTTTTCTTGATATTGGATAAATTCAGTTTCTGGGAAATTATTAGCTTTCAAAATAAAACGTGGTACGTCAGTCACATTCTCCAATTCAACTTTGTTCTCTGTAAAGACAGTTGGATCAGTTTCCGGCTTCATCAATGAATCAACTTTTTTCAAAATAACTTTTTCATCAAGTTTAAACGAAGCAACGACTTTCGTATTACGTGAACTGTTACCTACTCGCAAAAGATAAGTCCCAGGCACTAGAACATAAGCTCCTAATTCATCATCGAAAACACTTAAATCACTCGTATCAATTTCAAAATCCACCTTCTGTTGCGCATTAGGACGCAATACAGATGTTTTTTCATAGCCAATTAAATCTTGATAAGGCGTAGGAATTCCCGTCTGTGGCTTAGAAACGTACACTTGAACGACTTCACGACCAGAATACTTATTGCCAATATTTTCGACATTAACACTTAGCTTAATTTTTTTCTCATTAACATTTACTTTTTGTGCTTTTAAATAGAAATCAGCGTAACTCAAGCCGTAACCAAACTCATATCTTGGTTTAACGTTGAAGCTATCAAAATAACGATAACCAACGTAAATACCCTCAACGTACTTAGGATTCTCCATACCAAAATTTTCTGAAGTTGGATAATCATCGTATGAATAAGCCCAAGTATCTGTTAATTTACCAGAAGGTGTTGTTGTACCGTCAATAATATCAACGACCGCATCTCCAGTTGTCATTCCCAATTGAGAAACGAGAACAACACTATCCAACAAAGGACATTCATCAATAAAACTAGTATCGATCACACCACCAACATTCAAAAGCAAAATGCTGTTAGTGTAATATTCACTCATTCGTTTAATATTTGAAAGTTCATTATCAGTTAATTTAAAATCGCCAGCTTCATTTTTACGATCATAATTTTCGCCAGAACTTCTTGAAATAACATAGATTCCAGTTAAACTATCTTCAAATTCACCGACTTCTGGGTCATCAAATTTAAAGGCTGGTGCTAATAAAGCTAAAGGATCATCTTTTAATTTTTCATCATGTGACTGTTTTTCTTTTTGGTAATAGCGATTCAAACGGTTCAACCAAGCCTTAGTAGTAACCGTGAAACCATGACTCTCTAGTCCATCCAGAATACTAACCATATTTCGTTGATTAACATCACCAGAACCAGTACCACCTTTGATTGTGGCAAAAGCCCCACTTCCGTACAAAGCTACTGTTTTATTTTTAATCGGTAAAGTAGCATTACGATTTTGTAATAAAACAATACCTTCTTCAGCTGCATTTTTAGCTAATTCTTTATTTTCTAATTCTCTTTGTGAAATAACGTTTTCCATCGCGACATTCTCCTTTGGTGGAAATGTAATTACCTTAATTTTACACTTTTAAATAATTGATTAAAAAGTAATTTCATAATCATTATATGTATTCTTTCAAATAGAAACATTATTAGTATGATTGAATTACAAAAAAAGGCCAGACACTGGCATGTCTGACCTTGAGTAACACATAGTTTTTTTATATATTCAGGCGATGACATTAAGATTTTTGGGACTGAAGATTGCCGTCTTCAGTCCTTTTTAATGTCCTCATTTACAAAAAAATAATAGCCCGAAATTTAAATTAAAGTCAACTGTGTTCTTAATCCTAATATTAGCGAGTAAAAACGCAGCATCTTGAAATTCTTAACTCCACATTATCCAAATGAAAATTCTAAATCAAAAGAACAGTTCACTAGTCTGGAGCAAAAGTTGAAAATGCGGTCAGCTGTGAAATCATTGTTAGTGGCTTTGCCACTTACAATGAGGCCGGACTTGAAGATCCATTATTTTGCACGGAGTGTGAAATAATTAGCTTCAAGCCGTGCCCACAGCGTTCCACCAGCATTTTCAACTTTTGCGGAAGACGGTAATTTAAACGTATCCCTAATTTATTCTATTTCTTAAAGAAAAATCGTCTCAAAACATATTTATGAATAACAATCATAAGAAAAATGACAACAACACCAATGATTATTTCACTAACTACAAAATTGCTTCCTAATACACTTTGTAAAACCCTAAGTAATGGATCATTCAAACCAACAATCAATAAAATAATAATTATTATATCCAACGTATAAATATTCATGGCAACCCCCTGATAAGAAAATATTATCATACTCATAATCATGTATAATATAGTAAGAAAAAATTTTGAGGTGAAATTATGCTTAAAGATAAACATATTGCAATTTATGTTACAGGTGGTATTGCAGCTTATAAATCATTGAACATTGTCCGTGCATTGATTAAACAAGGTGCTCAGGTTCAAGTTATTATGACTAAATCAGCACAAGAATTTGTTACACCACTAACCTTCGCTACCTTGAGTCAAAGACCTGTTATCACTGATAATTTCAAACCCCAAACCGCTACTGATGACTTTATTCCTCATATTAAATTGGCACTGTGGACCGATTTAGCCGTAGTCGTACCCGCAACTGCCAATATTATTGGAAAAATGGCTAATGGCTTAGCTGACGATATCGTTTCTACCAGTTTGCTGGCAACTAAAGCACCCAAATTGGTTTTCCCAGCCATGAATACCGATATGTATGAAAATCCTGCCGTTGAGCATAATTTACAAACTTTAAAACAAATGGGAATTCAAATAATTGAACCCGAAACAGGCTTTTTGGCCGAAGGAATGACTGGCAAAGGCCGCTTGCCCGAACTTGATGTCATAGTTAAAGCGATTCAAGAACAGTTTGCTGAGAAAAAACTGAAGGGTGTTAAAGTTGTTGTAACTGCTGGCGGAACTAAGGAAGCTATCGATCCAGTCAGATTTATCGGCAATCGTTCGTCCGGTAAAATGGGCTTTGCGATGGCTAAAATTGCCCGTGATCTAGGAGCTGAAGTAACCTTAATTACCACTGTGGCAGCACCATTTGGTGGTATGAATATTATCCAAATACAAACTGCTGACGAAATGATGAAGCAATTAAAAGATGTTTTTCCCACTACTGACGTTTTAATCATGGCTGCCGCTGTTGCCGATTTTAAACCAGTTCATGTAGCTGATCAAAAGATCAAAAAGAATGATGATGAAGATATTTTCACTATCAAATTAACTAAGAATCCCGATATTTTACAAACTATCGCCGCTACTAAATCCAAAGATCAATTTGTTGTTGGCTTTGCTGCTGAAACTCAAAATCTTTTAGAAAATGCTGAAAAGAAGTTAGCTAAGAAGAATGCTGATGTAATCTTAGCTAACAATGTTGCTCAAGTCGACGCCGGTTTTAACGTTGATACCAACAAAATTACCCTTTTACAAAAAGGACATCAGCCTTTAGTTTGGCCATTAATGTCTAAGGAAGATGTAGCCAAAAAATTCTGGAAATTCTATTTAAGTAAGTAAAACAAAAATGCCCTCTAGAACTAGGTAATCACTAGTTTTAGAGGGCATTTATTTCATTGTGGATTCTCCGAATTACTGTAGTAAATAGGTTCTGGCACATCGAAATCGTTTTGTTGTAACCAAGTACTAATTTGATCACCTAAATTCTGTGCCATCTGACTGGAAACCATGATTTGTTTCTTTGAAATATGATTAATGTGGACTCCCGCACTGATAGTGCAACTTCCCGGTAGACAAGGTTGAATAATTTTTCCAACACGAGTGGCTAGAACATCATCCTTATGAAATCTGCCGTCGTGACTAGGATATCGTATCGTCTGCATATCAATATTTTTCGTTAGAGTCGTGATAGTTCCAATATGAGGATTATCTCCACCCGTTATAGCGATAAATAAATCTTTACCAATGATAGTAATATCAGCTGTCATAGTGTAATTTTCTTTGGTAACTGAGAATTTCATTAAATTCCCTCCCAACGTCCGCCAATTGCATTGTCAATTCTTAAAGCATCTAGTTCTTTCATTGTTTGATGATCAACTAAATCTTGAATGGTTTCAGGATGATTATAAAATGCCGGAATTGGTGGAATCATTTGTACACCCATTTTCGATAACTTTGTCATGTTTTCTAAATGTATCGTATTTAAAGGCGTTTCTCTTGGTACCATAATCAACTTACGTTGTTCTTTCAGTGTGACATCAGCTGCTCGTGAAATTAAATTGTCACCGATACCTACTGCAATACTGGCGACTGTCTTCATACTGGCAGGAACGATTACCATCCCATCGGTTAAGAATGAACCACTAGCAATAGTAGCACCCAAATCATTATCACTGTAAAAGTAATCGGCTAATTCCTTAATCTCAGCTAAAGACATTTCTGTTTCTAACTGTAAATTTTTCTTAGCCCAAGCACTGAAAACAACATGTGTTTCAACATTCTCAATTGCCTTCAATTTTTTCATCAAATCAATTGCATAAATTGTGCCTGAAGCACCAGTTACACCAATAACAATTCTTCTTTTACGAGCCATCTTCACACTTCCTTATTTCAAATATTTTTGCCAGTCATCGACTTCCTTAAACTGAGCACGGACAAATTGATCTTTCATATCAAATGGTACAGTACCATCAATAATTGTCTTGGAACTCATACCACGGAAACGAATTGACTTAGGATCATATTGTGGTCTTTCAGATGGATCCAAAGGATGATTTCTCATACCTGGTAAAACCATAATATCCTTGTCGCCTTGGAATCTAGTATTCATTGTCCAAACAACATCGTTCATATCAAAGATGTCGACATCTTCATCAACTAAAAAGACTGTCTTCAATTCCTTAAAGGCTGATAGAGCTAAAATAGCTGCTTGTCTTTGAATACCTTCATCGGCTTCATTATCCTTGTGAATTTGCATAATAGTCATTAACTTACCGCCACCTGCTGGAGGATTATAAACGTTAACAACTTTTCCAGGAATAGCCTTGTCAACAAGTTCAAGAATACTTGCCTCAGTAGGAATTCCAGCCATGGAAACATGTTCTTCACTAGGACCAATTGTTGTCTGCATAATTGGGTTATCTTTACGGTGAGTGATAGCCTTAACTTTTACCACATTAACGGCTGGATTAGCATCACCATTGTAGCCTGGGAATTCAGGCATAGCTTTGCCAGTGTGTGTATTGATATCTTCTTGCATAGTTTGGTTAGGCATAATTTCGGCTTCAACTACGTATTCGGCACGAGCAATCGCCTTTTCATCAATTGTTTTGGCGTTAACGAGTTGAACTGCTTGATTACGCAAAGCACCGGCAATATTCAATTCGTCATAACCAAGTGGAGTTGTAGGTGGCTCAAAAGTTGCCCCAATGGTAATAGCTGGATCCAAACCAATATTAATTGTAATAGGCATAGGTTTATCTAGTTTTTCAAATTGTTTCTGGAAGTGTCCAATGTGACGACCACCAGGCATGATATACATACCAATTGTATCTTTGTCTTCCAAAACCATACGGTGAATCGTAACGTCTGTCATAGTCTTATCGGGATCTGAACCCAAAACTAATCCCATAGTAATATATGGACCAGCATCGTATTCAGTATTAGTTGGAGCTGGCAAAATCTTTCTGATATCGAAATCTTTGTCAGTAGCCTTATGAACAACTTCTTGTACAGGAGCTTTGTCAGAATCCACCATTACTGGAGCAACAGGATGTTCCACTGAATCCTTTAAAAGACGTCCCAAAGTCTTATAGTCATGATGCAAAATCATCCCATCACGCTTACGACTTGCCATCGCACCGATGAATACTCTTGTTCCAGGAAATCCTTTGACATTGTTGAACATCATTGCTGGACCCTCTTGAGTAGGACGTTTAACCGTTCCACCAGCACCGATATAACGGTAAACTCCTGAAAGTTCTGCATCCGGATCAACCTCAACATCAGTTTCATGATATTGACCAGGTTCTTTCTTTAATTCATCAATAACTCTTCTTAAATCATATGGTTGTTCTGACATTTAATTGCCTCCTCTTTGTCTTAACAGTGATTATTATAGGAGGGATATTAAGTGCGAACAATTCATGTTAATTTAAAAAGCATTCCATAATGGAATGCTTTTTTGAGAAATATTATAAAATTGATTAAAAAGCTTTTTAATTGGATCTGTATCCAAAAAACTGAATCATTACCGGAGAAATATTTGAAATTCCTATTGTCTTTTTAACACCTTCATCATCAAATCCCGACCAGCTGATATCGCCAAAATCTGGAATCTCTCTACTCCCAAACAATCTAAAAGCTTCAGCCATTTCACCCGCTTCAAAAAGCATATGTCTAAAACCTCTGAATCCATATTTAATAGTTGTTCTAAACAACGAAAAACAGTAACAAATCATTAAATCAGACGGTAATTTTTTATTTTCGTCATATGGATATATATACTTTGCCATTTTATTTAATTCTTGGCCACAAGAAACATAAATTAAATTTTGGGTATCATCATCTAAAACATATATGCCTCGACTTAATTTTTCAACAATATTATCTTTCGTAACAATAAGTATGGGAAAAATAGGATAAAGGGCTCCAGCGGACCCATAAGATCTATGATTAGATTGATTTCCTTTGCAAAACGAGAGAGAGATTACTTTAAGTAAATCTTCCCTTTTCATGGGAATTCTTTGAAACTCTCTTATACTCTTAATACCATATCCCTTCATTAATTTTATAGGCTTAAGTTGATTATCATGTGTAAAGAACGGAGACGTATTTTGAACTAACTCATATTTAAAATTCTCCTTTTTTTTCTTTCCATGTTCCATGGTATTCCAAACTCTTTTATATTTTAATAAGTCTGACGAACCAATATCATTATTATCAATAATATCTATAATTTTATTTTTCATTTTCTATCAACACTTTCATGTATGGCGGCGTATATATAATTAATGCTGCTAAAAACATTATTAAACCAAGTACAATTATTAGCGGTCTTAGCCCCACTAGTTTTAATAAAAATGGACTTGTTATTCCAGCTATCGGATTGGCGATTGAAAAAATTGTCAATACTGCCCCCACAGTTTTTCCAATATCAGATCTAGAGGCTGACATTTGTACGGCCGAAAAATAAATTATTGCCGATATACTATTAAAAAAGCCGTACAAAATCCATATAATTCCTACTAGAACCACATTAATGATACTTACAAAAGGTACTAATGAAAGCAAACCCAACAAAAATAAAGAGAAAGCTTGTCCAGCAAGATATATTGGATAAAAATGTAATTTACCAATTTTTTTTCCTAATTTTGTCAGAACAACTGTTCCAACAATTCCCCCAATCGTTAAACCCATATCTATAAAGTTGTATGTAAAAGAATACTTACCATATATATCAACACTAAACTTGGGCATCAAAAGCCATATGGTCCAATAGCAAAAATTAGTTACCAAAGCAATTGGTATCATTATGCTTACTAAATGATTTTTATATATAAGGAAAATACCCTCTTTTATTTTTGATTTTAGCCGAAATAATGATATATTATTACTCATTTTAGGTTTATCGTCTGCCTTTATTCTCGAAAGAGAAATAAAAGAAATAATGACAGATATCACAACACAAACCAAAGAATATTCTGGATCTTTCATCATAACCATAATTACTGAAAAACCGGATGATACAATTGATGATACTTGTGATGCTAGAGAAACCCATGAATTTGCAGATACAATATCTTCATCATTTTGTATAAAGGTTGGAGCAATAGACTCAGTCAATGGCATATAGACAATATTTAGACAGGCATTCAATATTACAATAGTTATAACAATATAAACATTACTTCCACCCATCATCAATATAGTTAATGCAATTATTAATGCAATTATTCTTATAAAAGCAATCATTCTTAATAATTTTAATTTACTTGATCGATCAACGATATATCCACCCATCATCGAACCCAGTACAGCAAGCATCGTTATCGTACCAATAGTCGATACAATTGATTGGTCTTTAGTAATTCTATATAAAAACCAATAGGCGTATGTTATAAAAGCGGATATAGAGAAACTACTAATAAAATCACTGAAAACTATTAACTTAATTTTCTTCATATATTATTCACCTACCAAAATGGAACTGTGCCTAATTTAAGAGGTTTGTCCGTTCGTAAAATTAATCTAGATACAAACGGTGTAGTACTTAACAATGTCTCTGGTTGTAATAATGTACTATAGGCTTTTATCGTATATCCATTTTTATTATTAATTGTGGAGAAATATGTTTGAGTTTTTTTCATTAACTTTTCTATGCTATATTTTTGAATATTATTATCTAACCTACTATTTGTCCTAGTTTCTAAAATATGTTTGTAGGTTTCCTCAAACCTCAACATATTTACGTTAATCTCACCATTCAATGCTTCCCACATATGTCCTCTATATGTGCCAACCGCTTCGAGTATTGCATGTTTACACGAGTATTCCAAACTAAATGATGTCCCTAATCCTAGTGAAATGTTAGGATATTCATTTGAATAAATAACACATAATATAGTAATCACTTTCCATTCATTTGGTATTTCAAATAGATCTACCCCCTTTACATTTGGAGAAATTTTGATTTCTTTTATCATTCTTTTAACAAGCTCTAACTGAGTTGTATTAACATCGAATAAACCATTTCCTTTATGCCACCAACTTGCAAAATCATCTCTCTCAATTAATTCCATGATTCCTTTTTCAACTGCAATTTTAAATTTATTATCATGAGCATAGCCACTATAAGTTATCCAACTTAATCCCTTCTTAAGGGGTAAAGAAATTGATATAGCAGCTGGAATTAATACTTTTTTACCATCCCAACGTGTAAAACATACGTATCTAGAATCATCACTACTGTACCAATCCACATCATTTTGGTTTTTACTATTCCACTCAGAAGGAATTAAACTTAATGGAATTATTTTATTTTTTTTTGTATAGGGCTTCATTTCATTAATAATCAAATTTGCAGATTTTTTTATATCATTTTGTTCATAGAATTCTTGCCTGACCTTTTCCGTCAAATGATCCACATCTCCGCCAAAAATTGTAGCTGATGGTCTAAAGCTTTCATCAATTGGCATTCGCATACTTGTAAATTTGGGCATACCCCACTTTTTTAAAATTTGTATTTTTTCCATATTTTTCACCAATAAACAAAAAATGCGGGAATCATAATGATTCCCGCATTTTACGCGTAAATCTTTTATGCGTCTTGTGCTTCTTTTTTTTGTTCATTTTCCAATACCGAATACTCTTCATACGATATTTCTTTTCCAGTTAGACTCGTATGTGTTGAATATTCAATTAAACAGAAACTTGTAATCTCTGTTGATACTTGACTAATTTTAGTAAGAGCTGATGCTGTCAAAGCAGTAATTTTATTATCTGCATCCCTTATTGATAATTGGAGTTTTCCCCTCATAGCATCTTCCTTTACTGATTCTTTGGAATATTCAGTTAACAAATCTTTTAATACATTTCTTAAACTTGAAATTTTAGAATTTAAAATCTTCAAGTATTCCAAATCTCCATCTTTTTGAAGAGCAAGTTTTACTTGATCAAATGATTCCGATTTTCCTGGCATCATTCCCATTTTGTTCCAAAATTCATAAGCTCTATCTTGGTCTTTTTGACTATATGGATCAACAAATTCCTTATGTAATTCATTTTGTCTATATAGCGGCTGTAAAGTTAATTGCATTTTTTGTATTTTTTCTTCTGCAGACTTTGCGGACACAATTGCCCTTTCAAAATGTTCTTGTGATGACTTTAAATCAATAAGTGATTCCCTTGAATCCGTACGCTCATTTAACACTAAACTTTCAACATACGAATTTGCTTTACCAAATTCTGTTTGAATATCAAAAATAGACTTTGTAACTTCTGCGTACTGTCCAGCATACTCTAGATTTTTTTGACCATAATGAGAATAACCGCAATTCATACCACCCATGATAAAATCTCCTTTATCTTTACATTATTTGATGAAATAGAATAAAATTCACTCTCAAAGATTAATTTTAAAGTCGTTATATTAATATAAACCTAATTAAATTAAATTAATTTAGATTTCGCGCGAACGATTTTCATTTGATATTAGAGTGTTTTTAAAATTTATCATCATCAACACCACAAACATATCACCTTACCTTTAATTATTCAATAGTTTTATTATTATTTAATTAATATCATTAAAAGTATTATAATGTAACTAAAATTATTAGAGGAGGATAACATGTTACAAATCTCTAAAGGAATTATTTCAATCAACGATAATATTCTATTTACGTTCCCTAATCTAATAGTTCATTCTGATGAAATTATTGGAATCGTTGGTGATAACGGTGCAGGTAAAACTACATTTTTTAATTATATAATTGAAAATATTCGAAGAAAAAAAATAATTAATTTTAACGGAACTTATTCTTTAGTTAAGCAAATTCAACCCACAGATGATATGAAAAGTGGCGGAGAAAGAACTAAAGCCACAATAATTGAATCCTTAGAAAGCCATCCCGCTCTATTAATGTTGGATGAACCATCTACAAATCTAGATACAACTCAACAAATCTGGTTGAAAGATATAATAAATTCCTTTAATGGGACATTATTATTAATAACTCATGACGAATCTCTTTTAAACTTGGTCAATTCCTTGTGGATAATAAATGATAAAAAACTAACCGTTTATAACGAATCATATAGAGAATTCTTACTAAATAAAGAAAAGAGTTACAAAAAACAGCTAACTTCTTACAAACAACAACAGATTCAAATATCTAAATGGAAGAAACAAATACAAAAGCGTGAACAACGAGCCGAACGACTAAAAAAAGGAAACGGTAGAAAACTATCCTCATCCGATAAAAAGGCCGCCGGAATGACTAGCCACGATGCTATGGAAAAAAAGATGCAGAAAAGTGCAAAAACATTAGAAAACAGAATGAATCGCACTATAAAAGTACAACGTCCTAGAACAGTGAAGCCAATTAAATTCGTAGATCCAAATACTAAACTTCTTGATAACCGGACAGTCTTAAATATTAAAGATACGACAATAAAAATAAATGATCGTATTTTAATCGATGACGTGAATTTAAAACTTAAATATGGAGATCATATCCAAATTACCGGTAAAAATGGCAGCGGAAAAACTACTATGATAAAAATGGTTCTAAGACATAAAGAGAAATTTTTCCTAAATCATATTAGTATTGGTTATTTTGACCAAAACCATACATCCTTAGCAGACAAAGACAAAGTAAATTCATTGATACGAGCATCATCTGATCAGAATTCACAAACAATTTTTGCTACCTTTTCATCACTAGGAATAAAAGAAATTCTGACAAGAAGAGTCTCTGAACTAAGCGGCGGTCAAAGGGTAAAATTACAACTGGCAAAAATATTACTAGGTCCACACCAATTACTGATTTTAGATGAGCCTACAAATTACTTAGACTTACGGGCAAAGAAGGGACTTGAAGATTTCCTTATTAATTATCCAGGAACAATTATTTTAATTAGCCATGACATTGATTTCACAGAAAAATTGAATTTTAAAACTTACAATATAAAAAATAAAAAGCTTCTAAATCCAATTTTGAACAATCATTACTCTAGTTCTGAAGACGATAATCTACTTTTGCTGAAACAACGACTTGGAACATTCATTGCCGACCCCAACATTAGTATGGAGGAAATAAAAGATTTGCAAAATAAAATAAAAAAATTGGAAACTAACAGATAATGAAAAGTGTCTAAAATATAATTAAAGAATGGTATAAAACCACGAAAAAAGGCAAAACAAATAATCCTAGTAATCAAATACAATTACTAGGATTATTGTTTCAATGCTTGAAGATTAAGTATATTTGTCTCACCTCCACAATTTACTTTTTATCTTTTTTCTTAGGTAGTTCCAATTCAAACACCAAAGGATTGGAATCTGGTGCAATTCTTAAATTTAATTCCTTCTGGGCTCTAGTGACACCAACATACAGAAGACGACGTTCTTCTTCAATGAAAGCCGAATAATTCTCAATCTCATTGTACATTGTGTAGAACATTTTGAATTCTTTATTTTTATTCAAAGTCTTATCCAAATTAATTGGGTTGAAAGCATTGTTATTGGTAATATCACGATATTTTTCAACGTGAGCTGTCTTCAAGGCATTCTCCAAATATTTAAAATCGTGATTATAAACTATTTTCCATTTCTGTACAAACTTATCCATTGGCATTTCAGGTGGGAACCAACTATTCAAAATTTTACTGTTACGATCAACTTCTTTATCCGTTAATCCATAGAGATAAACATACTTGAATTCCAATCCCTTTGCCTGATGCAATGACAAAAATTGGATACGATTATCCTGTTTGCCTTGCTCAACTCGACTCGTAAGAATCTCTTTTTTATTTTCCTCTGCACTAAAGAAATCATCAATATTAGGATACTTCTCTAACTCTTCCAACAAATACTTCTTAATATCGTTAACTTCATTTTTCGACATGAAATTCTTTTCTTCCATGTAATCAAAATATCTGTCAGTTAATTTAGTCGTGGCCTTATACAAATCTTTAATCAAACTCTGCGACAATTTTTGCTTCGTAGCTTCATTGTCTGACTGTTCCATCTGTTTTTTAAAACGTTGAACACTATTGAAATAGACTTTAACTCGCTCATCAGTCCGTTTATAAGGTGTGTTAGTCGTCGCATTGTACTTCTCAGCACCCTTAAAATACTGACTCAAAGTTTCAAATTCAGCTTCAGCTTGGGCCTGAACTTTTTCAGTGTGATCTTTATAAGCTCTGAAACCAATACGATTGGCCTGATTGCTGAAGTAGGAAAACTTGTCCTGCCACAAAGATCTCATTAATTCAGTCACAATTCGATAGACAATATTATTCTGTAAGATAGCTCCAATATTATTGATATCCGCATAAATCTTTTGATTAGCCAACCAATCAGCCAGCAACATTCTTGAAGAATTGTAACGAACCAAAATAGCAATATCATCGTTGTTAATTTTAGGATCATTAATTTGTTTGACCAGACGACGTAACATCTTGGAATCACCACTAAAACCTGACTTCTTCGTACTATAAAGAATAAACTTTCCCATATCCTTCTTGCCAGACAATAAATCCTTATCCAAACGAACATGATTCTTTTTAATCAGTGGAATAACTCTTTTCAAAATTTTCTCACCGGTCCGATAATTCGTTGATAAATTTTTCTTTTGAGCCTGTGGTAAAAGTTTCTTATAGTTCAAAATGAATTGTGGATTACTACCTCTGAATGAATAAATACTCTGATCATCATCCCCGATAACAATCAAATGTTGCATCGTTTCTGGACTCAATAATTGTGAAATGATTTTCCACTGTAAGTTGTCAATATCCTGAAACTCATCAATAACCGCAATCTTAAAACGGGCCATAATCTGTTGATAATACTGCAAATATTCTGGCACCTGCATACTCTTTAATAACAAAAGCTTCATATCGTTAAAGTCAATATAGCCATTACTATGCTTTAATTCCTGATATTTTTTAATCACATCAATATAATCTTCAAAAAAAGTTTCGTTGTGATTTTGTCTTGAGTATTGACCCATAACTTTAACCGCTTCACTCAAAGGTTTGCCGACGCACTCATTAGGTAATACACCGTCACTAGTCAAATCTTGATTGATCAAATAATCATTCAAATCGAACATTTCTGACAACATCTCATCTTTGGTAATAATATTACTAGGATGTTTGATCTGATCCGATAAGTCTCGAATAAAGTAGCGATAAGATGTTAAAACCTTTGCACTACGATATTCAGGATTCTGCCGTAATAATTGATAAAACAATGCGTGAAAAGTGGTAAATTTCGGCTTGCCACTGGATAAATTCAGTCCACTACCCTGCAACTGGTCAACAAAATTTTGATAACGTTGGCCCATGTCAATTTTAGATTTGTGTGAAAAAGTAATTCCTAAAATTTCATTGGGTTCCGTCTTACCTTCAGCTATCGCAATCAAAGCCATCAAAATAAAAATAGTCGTCTTACCTGAACCGGCACAAGCGTTGACTAATAGTGGTCTCATAAAATCATTATTCAATATAGCAATCTGTTCATTTGAAAATTTCATTTTCAAATTTGATTCCATCAAATTAATTATTTCAGTTGTTGATAAATCTTGGATATTGTCGTCCCCCAATACTTCTACTTAGCTTGTAAAACTTTTAAATTTGTTTGGATATATTTCCAAAAGAGATTATTAGCACTAGAATGTTCACCCTTAACTCGGATAAAACATAATTCATTAGCAATATTCGTTGTCAATGGAACAATCGAGAACTCTTCACTGTCAAAGTTCTGAGCTGTCTTTTGCATCATAATGGAAATTCCCATATTGTTTTGGACCATCTGCATAATTAAATCGACTCTGGTTCCTTCATACGCAATTCTTGGCGTGAAGTGAGCCTGACGGCAAAGTTTTATAACTGGATCATATAAGTTAGTCGATTTTCCTAAAATCAAAAACGGATCATTCTTCAACTGAGAAATAGTGAGTTTTTCCGATTTTGCCAAAGGATGCTTTTTAGGTAGAACCGCTACAAATTTGTCCTCTTCAGTGATAATTCTTTCTAAATCAGAATCATCAAAATCAAAAGTTCGAGCAAAAATTATTTCACACTTACCTGATTTCAATGAAGTAAATAAATTGTAGCTTTCCTCTTCTCGTAGCTGCATATGCACTTCAGGATGTTTCTGTAAAAATTGTGTTATTAAAGTAAAACTCTGATAACTAGGCATTGTTGGAATGGTGTGCATTTCAATTGTCAAATTTTTAGCTGCCTGAAAGTCGTTTAACTTATTACTTAATTCGTTATAGTCCAATAAAATCTTCTTCGCATAAGGTAAAACAATTTCGCCTTGTTGCGTCATTTCAATTTTGCGATGGGCACGCTTGAACAATGATACACCAAGTTCCTTTTCTAATGCCATGACCTGTTTAGAAATATTGCCTTGAGTGGTAAAAAGATTCTCAGCCGTATCAGTATAATTCAGTGTTTTTGACAAATCGACAAAAATTTTGAGCTTTTGCAAATCCATTCCTCATGCCTCCCATTCCATTTTAGAATACTATATCACAGTTTTTGAATTGTTCATTGCCCTACTAAATCCTAAAGTTGGAAATAGTTAAGTATTTGAAAGGGGTATTACGACTATGCCAACTGGTGTTATTATCAATGCTGCTTCAGTCTTATTGGGTGGCTTACTTGGCGGGTTCTTAGGTGATAAATTTAGTGAACAATTCAAAAATGATATTACCTTGATTTTCGGTGTTTGTTCGATGGGAATGGGTATCTATTCAATCGCACCGATGAAATATATGCCTGCTGTTATCTTTGCTTTAGTAATCGGAACTGGAATAGGTTTGTGGATGCATTTGGGTCAATGGATCAATAAAGGTGCTGTTGAAATGCAGAAGCCTATTTCAAAATTATTCCCTAATTCTAAGACAGAAATGTCCCATGAAGATTTCGTCAATACTTTAGTTACCGTGATTGTACTCTTCTGTGCCAGCGGTACTGGTATTTACGGAAGTTTGGATAATGGGATGACTGGTGACACAACTATTTTGATTTCTAAATCTGTTTTGGACTTCTTTACAGCTGCTATCTTTGCCTGCAACTTAGGTTACGTAGTTTCTATTATTGCTATTCCACAATTTATTCTCTTCTATATTTTATTCTTACTAGCACGTTTCATTTTCCCACTCACAACGCCAAATATGATTCTTGATTTCAAAGCTTGTGGTGGTTTTCTAATGCTGGCAACTGGTTTCAGAATGGTAAAACTCAAGATGTTCCCAATAGCAGATATGATTCCCGCGATGGTTATCATTATGCCTTTGAGTTGGATCTGGGCTAACTGGTTCTTGCCTTTGCTGTAAATTATATTCTTCGTAAGTTTGATTAAAAATAATGGCATCTATTTAGAATAAGCGTATGTTTCTTACGTTTCTAAATGGATGCCGTTTTTATTTTCCGAAATATTTGAAACAAGTATACAAAAAATAAATAGAACTTCTCTACAATTATCTACAAGGAATGAGAGGAGTAAAAGTTTTGAAAAAAGTAGCGATGCTTACGCTAGCTAATTTTTAAATTTATTGGGTACATTCCAAGTTAAACAGTGAAGTGAGCCACCAAGCACCGATATATTTCCTACTTTGACGGGAACTACTGGTTTATTAGTTTGAGCTTGAACCATTTTTAGAACCGAATGATCCCGCTTAAGTCCATACATGGGAAAATAAATTGTGTGATCGGTTTCCAGCATATTAATGTATAACCCCTTGGCCGAAGCTATCTTAGAGTCGTATTGTCCCTTGCTCGTATAGGCCGACGGCAACACGATAAATTTCATTTCAGGAATCTGTTTTTTTATCTGTCGTTCAATTTTTTGTAAGAATCCAGGTTCATAACTGAAATCATTGATGAACATTTTATTCGGACTAATGAATTTTACCATCCCATCGCTATGTCCTAAAACGTCTCCAGGTTCAGTCGAAATGTAGACTACTCGTCTCACCTTTAATTTATCTTTCAATTCTGAAGTTATTTCGGTCTTGGTCCAATCGGGATTATCCTGAAATACTTTTTTGGTCAGTACTACAGTTTGATCGCCATCCCACTGAACATTTCCACCGTCCAAAACTAAGCTGGATTGACTATATTTGTATCTTCCTTTTAAAAATTTTTTAAAGCGATTATTCAAATATCTACTATCACACTTTTTTAAATAACTAGGCGAATATTTAAATTTCACCATCTTTGTCGTAATGACCGGAGCAACATCCCGTAACCAAATATCAGGATAATAGAATTTCAAAACAGAAAAAGAATCACCTTTATTCATTTTTCGTGAAAAATCATAATTAAATTTCTTCAAAGAATCATAGAATGGTTGATAATAATCGTCATTTTGATCTGGCATACTAGTATAAATTGTTTCAGCCGACACCAAATTATTAGTTCCCAAAATTGTTAACAATGCTGTTAAAGTTGCAATAATAATTTTTTTCATGACTCCGACCTCTTTTCACAAAGAGTATAACAGCAGCTTTCTTTATATATTTATATAAAAAATATATAGCCGATCTGGCACCAAAAATTAATGCTTGACAGTACAGACTATATATTTAAATAAATAATATAAATCTAATCAAATTTTCCAACATTGACTTCTGTTGACCTTTTAAATAAGTTAATCTGAAGACGAAATGGATTTCAATATTCCGCGATACATCCAAAAATAAAAACGAGGGGTACTGATTTTGAAGAAAACAGTAACATTAATCGTTGCTATAATAGTTTTATTATTAGGCGGTTTCACTACGTATTACATTAACAACAAGGCCAATAATATTACTCACGAAAAAAAGATTTCTAATGTTAAAGAAAACATTTCTCCCCAAAAAATAAGTAAAACCGAAGCAAAAAAGATCAACGATGCATTCTATAGTCACAAAATTACAAAAGCAGGTGGAGAATCATGTTTTGTTGGTGAATACCCTTCGACTTTTCCAAAATTGATTAACAAATCTGAATTAGTGGTTGTTGGTAAAGTAGTCGGACTCAAAAGTCATGTTTCTGATAACTTCCCTTATACCACTGTGAGCTTGAGAGTCGATAAAGTTTTAAAAGGTGACAGTAAAAAGCTGCATAAAACCATTCCAATAGAAATCATGGGTGGAAATATTACTAGAAAAGAAGATGCAGCCGCCCACAACCTTAAACCCTCTGATGATAAAGATCCTAATGAAATTATCACCTTAGAGTTTACTCGCTTACCTAGAGCTGGCGAAAAAATGGCAGTGGGACTTACCAAAATTCCTAAAGGAGTAAACGGAACTCAGGGAAAATCTTGGAGTGCAACTTATGTTGAAAAGAGTACCTTCTTTCAAGACTCCGATGGCAAATACCGCCGAGAATCTGAGGTACCGCCAACTACCGATAACGGTACTCATGATCTGACTGGACAAAAAGAAGATGAACTAATGAATAATGGAATGAATGATTTAATTAATAAATCTCAAAATAAAAAAACAAATTAAATAATGTATCTATTCACGATAAAAGTATTACTTTATATCCAATTTCTTCTTGTTGTTCCTTTCACTTTGCTAAGTAATCGCTATAAACTTAATGACCTCCATCAAGCGCTCAAGGTATATGAGTTCTTGATGGAGGTCTTTCTTTTGGAACTATGTCTTAATATTAGAATCAAGGAACTAATCGGTAGTAAAAAATCTGTGGGCCCTCAGTGGTGAATTTTACTTAGCTTGCTTAGCAAGGTTAGTAAGAGACCGAACTTCGAGATCCATAATTTCGCACAAAGTGCGGAATTATTAGCTTGAAGTCGCGTCCACCACGTTCCAGCGGCCCACAGATTTTTTACGGACGACGGCATATTTCAGTTACATTAGTCAGTATCTAGTTACAATTAAGTTTGAATAAATAGATGCATTTTTATTTTTATATTCAGTTAGTTTATAATAAATTATAAATAAACTTACTTAGGAGAATTTAATTTGAAGAATATAAAATTAATTGCAACAGATATAGATGGAACACTTTTTGATTCTAATCACGAATACAATATCCAGCGCTTAAATAATTATATTAACCAATTGCATCAACAAAATATTAAATTTTCCGTAGCCAGTGGTAATAGTTATAGTCACCTCGAACAGATTTTCCAACAAACTGAAAATATCGATGCTATCGTGGCTGAAAATGGTGCTCAAATTCTAGTTGACGGTAAAACTATTTACGAAGACACTTTGAACAATGATGAATTATTTGATATTGATAAAGAATTGAATAGTAACTTAAATATTATCAGTCTTTGTTTCTCCGGTGAAAATGGAACTTACGTCAATGCAGATTCCCCACAGACCAATGATTATTACATCAATAACCTTGTCCGACTTGATAATATGAATGACATCGACGATAAAATTTTCAAAATGAATATTCGAATTGACGATGAAGAACTCGACCCCACAGTCAAATATATTAACGATAATTATGGAGACAGTATTCACGCCGCCGTAAGTGGCTTTGGTAGTATTGATATCATCAGTGCTCACATCAACAAAGCCACTGGTATCAAGGAGTTGTGTGATTACTACAATATTTCTACTGAAAATGTCATTTCTTTTGGCGATAACGGTAATGACTTGGAAATGTTACAAGAATCTGGTATCGGTGTTGCCATGAAGAATAGTGGTAAACACATTCAAGCAGAAGCTGACATGATTTCTGTAACCGACAATGATCATGATGGTGTTCTCAACACCATTGCAGACGTACTAAGCCTTGAAAAATAATCAGATTTTATGAACATGAAGACCACTAGTCCTAAAACGGATTAGTGGCCTTTTTTTAATGGAGAAATTTATTTTGAATCTGTCCATTTTTGATGATCTGTATATTCCAATTTAATCTTTTGTCCGTTCTCATTTAAACGTTGGGCCTGTTGTTCTCCCCAATAAGACATTGACCCTAGAACCTTTGCCAAGGAATAACCGTCAGGTGTCAATGAATACTCAACATGTGGAGGTATCTCATTGAATACTTTTCGAGTAATAATTTTATCTGCTTCTAACTGTTTTAATTGTTCAACCATTACCTTCGCAGATATACCTTTTACACGTCGCTGTAATTCCAACGTTCGCAAAGGTCCATCCAGTAAATGACAAATTATTAATGGTTTCCACTTATTTCCCATCACGTTCAGCGCCAATAAAGCACCATTGGTAAATTCATTTTCTTTTTTTACCACAATTTTCCCTCCCTCAACACTTACCTGCAGGTAAATAACCCACTTTAAAGTGCGTTCTAGAATAATTTTGACAATGATTTATGATATTAAATATCGTTACTAACTTAACAGTATATCAATCGAAAGGTTATAGGTCTCAAATAATTAATTATGGAAAATATTCAAGGTAAAACTATTATTATTACTGGTGCTTCAAGTGGTATAGGAAAAGCCACTGCCACTAAATTGGCTGAGAATGGTGCACAACTAGTTCTAGCAGCCAGAAACGAAACGAAACTACAAGAACTTACAAATGAGTTGGCAAAAAAATTCAAAATTAAAGCCATTTATAAAGTTACCGATGTTACTCAAGAATCTGATATTAAAGACTTAGTTAACTTCACCATTACCAATTTTCATAAAATTGATGTTCTATTTAATAATGCCGGATTGATGCCCGTCTCACTACTCCGAGATGGTAAATCAAATGAATGGGAAAGAATGATTGATGTTAATTTAAAAGGTGCCCTATATGGCATTAAATATGTTTTGCCAATCATGGAAAAACAACACAATGGTCACATTATCACAACTGATTCCGTAGCAGGTCATTTCGTAGGAGCCGGTTCTGCTGTCTATTCTGGCACCAAATTTGCTATGCGAACTATCATGGAAGGTCTACGTGTGGAAGAAGTCGGTAATGGTATCAAATCAACTTTGATTTCACCCGGACATTCTCAAACTGGATTGGCTTCTACCATTAGTGATAAAAAGTTAAAAGCCGACGTCTTAAAGAGTGAACAAGAAACTGGTCTAAAAGCTGAGGATGTAGCAAATGCCGTTATTTATGCCATCAATACTCCTGATAACGTTGGCATAAATGAAGTGATTTTGCGTTCTACCAATCAAAGAGATTATTAAAATACGAGGAGAAATATTATGTTAAAAATGAATTTACAATTTTTTGCCCATCATAAAGGTGGAGGTTCTACTACCAACGGCCGTAATTCAGCTGGCCGTAGACTTGGAGCAAAAAGGGCTGATGGTCAAAGAGTAAAGGCTGGATCTATCCTCTACCGTCAACGAGGTACCAAGATTCATCCCGGAACTAACGTTGGCCGCGGCAGTGATGATACACTTTTTGCTTTAAAAGCCGGTGTTGTAAGGTTTGAACGTCTTGGCAGGGATAAAAAGAAAGTTTCCGTTTATTAGTTTTACATAAAAAGGCTCAGTAAAGCGATCATCACAGATGATTACTAAACTGAGCTTTTCTTTTAATTCATATCTGGTTTTTCCATTATCATCCAAAGTATTAAATAAACAATGATTCCTGGGAAACCTGGGGTCAAGGCTAAAATAACATACAACACTCGACCAATTGCTGGATTCCAATCGAAATTCTCACAAAATCCGGCAATGACTCCACCTAATATTTGATTATCTTTAGATCTTTTAACTGGAATATGCACTGTACTCTCCCCCTTTAATTTAATCTTCTGGATTTTCCATTAGTAACCAGAGTACTAAATAACCGATAATTCCTGGTAAAGGTGTCAAAGCTAAAATAACCCATAATACTCTAGCAATGGTTGAATTCCATTGGAAATGCTCAGCTAATCCACCGATTACTCCGGCAAGTACTCTATCATTGTTGGAACGTTTAATTGGAATATGCATAATTGCTTTCCCCCTTTGTTATGTTAAATTCATCTTAATCTATTCTCAAAAATAAGTACATTTAAATTGCTTACATAAAACTTACAATTATGTCACATAAAAGTATTACTTAGTTACAGTGCTTTTTTCTACAAGCCATGTATAATATAAATATAATTATATACGTTTGGGGAAATTTTTAATGAATCGTAGGAAAATTTATACTATTGTTTTATCCGCACTTTCAGTTTTAATATTGGGAATAATTGTTTGGCATGTTTCAGATACTTCAGCTAAAAAAAATCAGGCTGAGGCTCAACAACAAGTCATCAAAAAAAAGCAGGCTAAGAAGAAATTAAAGAAAAAAACTCCTTCGCCATTAAATGTTAAAGATGATAAACATATGGTGAAGTTAGAAAATTTCAAATATAACAGTGCTTCCGAAAAAAAAGAATATCCAGATCTATACAAATATCCTAAAGCCTGGATTGATGTCGATATCACGACTCAACGTGTTTACATTAAAGACGGCAAAACCAATCTATATGAGATGTACTCATCAACCGGTAAGCATGATACGACTCCTAGAGGAACTTACCATATTCAAAACGAGCGTGGTGATTTCTTCTACACAGCACCTTTGAAATTAGGAGCATACTACTACGTTTCCTTTTTGAATCATGGTGAATACCTTTTCCACACAACACCAACCGATGAACAAGGAACTTATGTTAAATCAATCGCCAAGACTTTAGGTAGAGAACCTTCATCTCATGGATGTGTCCACCTATCTGTTCCCGACTGTAAATGGATCTATGAAAATGTTCCTTCAGGGATGAAGGTCGTTATTCACGGAAAATATCAACCACAAAAAGCGTAATCACTCAAAAGTGACCACGCTTTTTTCATACTTCAATCATTTTTTTCAATGCTTTCAAATTCTGGTTAAAGGCTCTTTTAGTAATTGGTAAAATTAAAGTTTCCGGCAAACTAAAGTCATTCAAGATGTAAAAGTTCTCTGTTACTAATACATGATTGTTAGTTTGAAAAGTCTGAAAAGTTAATTGATATTCTAGTTTTCCGCCTTTACTTACATAAGCTACTTCATTATCATTTTGTTCAACAGTCATAATTTCATCTTGATTTATAGCAGGTTCATCTCGATGAATTGCAAATTCGTTAACACTCACTTCAGTAACTTCTGAAATGGCATAATTCCATTTAGCCAAGGTAAAAGCATTCACCAAAATATCCGTCACCGTTTTAAGATTAGAGTTGATTTCAATACTATTAGTAAATAATTTTTTCATAAGAGCATCCCCTATCTAATTTATGGAGTCATCTTACGAAATTTGGTCTCTAATTAAAAATCAGTATTCTGATATTTTAAAATTCTTCAAAAATATTTTCACCGTATAGTTCTGTAAACAAATCCTTACGTCTATTAGCTTCCAGACGTTCATCATCGTTGTGAGCTACCAATGCCAAACGAGCCAACAGAAAATAACAATTAGCCAACATATAGTGAGAATTGTGTTTTGCAATAAAACCAATTCCGTCAGCTATATAGGCAGTCGAATCTTGATAATCATTTAATTTGAAGTAAATCAATGCAGCTAAATAATAAAGAGCATTTTGATTTTCCTCATAAGAAAATTCATCCCAATTTCTAAAGGCTTTATTAATATATTCCTCCGCTAAATCTTTTTGATTTTCCAGACTATGAACATAACCAATAGCCATATAAGCCAGACGTCCTAAAGTATTGGGATGTTTAGGATTGACCTCTGCCAGCGACAAATTCAACGACTGCTTAGCCTCAGAAATAGCATTAGTCTGTATCTGTGCTACCCCTAAATAATAGTAATAAGCTTGCATTTGTAAACTGGTTTTTAAATTATCTAAAACCTTATCCTGCATCAAAAAATCATATAATTCCTGATACTGATGATTATTACAAAGGTCATCCACTTTATCATTAAAATTGTATTTTGAACTGATAGGAAAATTAGTTGCCAAACTAACTTGATCCAAACTTACTTCCAGTTTAGTAGCTAACTTGATCAATAAATTAGCATTAGGAACATAAACGTTATTTTCAATAGCTGACAACATCGATTGAGCACAAATACCCTCTGCTAATTCTTTTTGTGTAAGTTTCTTATCTTTTCGCAGTTCTTTAATAACCGTCCCTAAATCTTTCATATATATCCCTGACTTTGCTTTACTTGTTATCTCCATTTTAAAATAAATTTTGTGAAATGTGTTATCTTTCGTTACAAAAAACGCCTAGAAATTATTCTAGACGTTTTTTGGTGTGGTAGTTGTTCTATTCTTTGGTGGTAGTTTGGAGCCCTCTCTTTTGATACTCGGTAATTTGATAATTTTGGTCTTTGGGGATTGTGGTATTTATTTTTATCCTCAAGTATGCAGCAAACGGGTTCCACAGGCCAGATTCCTGTGCTTTGCCTGACTTCACAAACTGTCTGCCCCGCAGCCAATTCGCAAAGTCCTGCAAATGCTCAGAATCTAAGCAGGCCTGCTCCACCCTCTAATTTAAAACGGGTTCCGAATGACAGATTCCTGTGCTTTGCTACAGAGCTGAAATCATCCGCAGGTACGGCGGATAATTCCAGTTCTTAGGCAAATGCTCAGAATCTAACCGTCATTCTCCACCCTCTAATTCAATACTTTATAATTCCAAGCTGGTTGTTCATATCCGTGGAATTCATTCTTAATAACTTTGGCAATATCTTTTGATTGATATGCTTTAACAATCTTCTTGTATGTAGGATTATCTTTGTCTTTCTTATTAGCTGAAATAACATTTACATATGGTTTTGATTTGGCTGTGATTTTTTCTCTATAAACGGCTGTCTTAGGATCTAGTTTTGAATCGTTAGCAACTCCACTATTAACTACTGATGCTGTAACGTCATCCATTGACTTAGCTGTTTGGGCAGCATCTAATGGTGTGATCTTTAGATTCAATTTATTTTCTGTAATATCTTTTAAACCAGGAACTTTGGCGTTATCCAACTTAATCAAGCCGGCACTTTCTAGTAATGTTAATCCACGGGCTTCATTTGTGGCATCGTTGGCAACGGCAATTTTATCACCATTCTTGATTTGGCTAACTTTCTTGATCTTCTTTGAATATAGAGCCATTGGGGCAATTACGGTTGAACCGATTGAAACGATATGTGTCTTATGTTTCTTGTTCCAGTCATTTTGGAAAATAACTGTTTGGAAGGCATTCAAATCAATTTCCCCTTGATCCAAGGCTGTATTTGGTTGACTGTAATCTGAGAATTCAACAATTTTAATGTTGATACCCTCTTTTTTAACTTTCTTAGCAACAGCTTTTAACACTTCATCATCAGACCCTGTAATACCTATTTTTACAGTCTTTTCTTTAGTTGAACTGGCTGAAGAATTACTTCCACAACCTGCCAACAAAAACAAACTGAATGTGGCAACAACTAACAAAAATATAGCTTTAATTTTATTTTTTTTCATAATGAAACTCCTCCTCATATTTAAATCCCTATATACAAAAAGGCGCTCCTAACTAGACATCATTTGTCTAAGATAGAAGCGCCTTTTGCGCGGTACCATTCTATTTTAAAAGCAAATTCACATCTGCTTTCCTTAATAACATGCATTGCATGCGTGTACGA
This sequence comes from Companilactobacillus bobalius, assembly GCF_002179915.1. Classification (NCBI taxonomy): domain Bacteria; kingdom Bacillati; phylum Bacillota; class Bacilli; order Lactobacillales; family Lactobacillaceae; genus Companilactobacillus; species Companilactobacillus bobalius. Next base: position 109,837 of record NZ_MYFM01000007.1, on the reverse strand, counting down.
TAATGGGTACCGGCCATCACCCCTTAAAAAATTCAGGGATACCAATCACGGATCATTTTCACTTACTGCTTTGTCCTCATCTCAGCACCTGAGGCTTTCTGTACAAAATTCAATAAGTTACTTTTCCGATCAACTTGTTATCTAATGTTCAAGTTTACGGACGGCAAAATCGCCAAGTCCTTGAATAACAAACACTAAAACTAAGATAAATAACATAGATACAATAGTTACATCATTTTCAAATCTTTGATAACCGACAGAAATGGCCATGTTACCAAGACCACCACCACCAACAGCACCGGCCATGGCAGTTAAACCAATCAAACTGATAATTGTTAGAGTTCCTGAACGGATCAATTCTGGTAGACCTTCGCGCAAGTAAACTCTAAAAATAATTTTAATTGGTGAAAGACCGATTGCTTCAGCAGCTTCAATCACACCGTGATCAACTTCAACTAGAGCTAATTGAACTTGTCTAGCAAAGAATGGTGCTGTTCCGATAACTAACGGTACTAAAGCACCAGTAGGTCCAATTGTTTGACCAACAATCAACTTTGTAAATGGTCCAATAACAGCCAATAGAATAATAAATGGTATTGATCTGAATAGGTTAACCAACTTGTCTAAGCAAGTATAAAAAGTCTTATGTGGAGTAATTCCATCATCAGCTGTTACAACTAGCAGAATTCCTAAGATAATTCCGATAATTCCAGCAAATAATGCACTGACAAATGTCATATAAAGTGTTTGCCAAATGGCTATTACGAAACCATTGTCACCTTCCCAATTAGCTACAACGTTAGGAAGAAATTTATTTACTAAATCTGCCATGAATTATTCGCCCTCTTTCTTTAAAGATATTTCTTTAACATTAACTTTTAAACTATTTAAGTATTGAATAGCTTGTTCAACTTTGTCATCGTCTCCTGTCAAAGCGAATAACATAATTCCAACTGTGGTACTTTGTAATCTTTCAATATTACTGAAAAGAATGTTAGCTTCAACTTGGAAACGTTTATAAAGTTCAACAACAATTGGTTCATTAGTTGAATCACCGATATAATTCAATTCGATCAGACGACCGGAAAGTTTATCAACAATTCCACTATCTCTAATTTCATCAAGAACTGAACCAATATGAGTAGATGTATTAACAAAATCTTTTGTAAGTTGTTGCTTAGGGTTACCGAAGATTGATAGCAAACTGCCTTCTTCAATCAATTCACCATTTTCCATAACTGCAACACGATTACATACTTGTTTGATAGCATCCATTTCATGTGTGATGATAACGATTGTGATACCTAATTCTTCATTCAAACGTCCTAGTAGATTCAAAATTTCAGTGGTAGTTTTTGGATCTAGAGCACTAGTAGCTTCATCTGAAATCAAAATTTCGGGATCATTTGCTAAAGCACGAGCAATCGCAACACGTTGTTTTTGACCACCTGATAGCTGTGATGGATAGTTCTTAGCACGATCAGATAGACCAACAATATCCAATAATTTATCAATTTTTTGTTTACGTTCAGCTTTACTTAGTCCTGAATCACGTAATGGAAAATCAACATTTCCATAAACAGTTAATGAATTCATCAAATTAAAGTGTTGGAAAATCATTCCAATATTACGACGTGCCTTACGTAAATCCTTAGCACTCAATTGTGTTAAGTTTTGGTCATTAACTACAACTGTTCCTGAAGTTGGTTTTTGTAATAAATTAATTACACGAACCAAAGTACTTTTTCCGGCACCAGAGTATCCAATAACACCAAACACATCACCTTTGTTAACGTTAATCGAAACGTCTTTCACAGCTTCAATTGTTTTGCCTTCATTATGAAAAGTAACATCAATATCTTTTAGCTGAATTATCCCATTTTGTTCTGCCATATAATAATTACTCCCTTAATTTACCTAAGAATTGATCAAAGAAATCAATGAAGTCTAGGTAATCTTTAATTCTAATATTTTCGTTAGGGGCATGATTGCCAGCCTTAGAATAACTTACACCAGTTGAAACAATTGAAGCGTGAGTATATTCATTTAATAAGTACATTGGACCAGTACCAGGACTTGATGGTAATGCTTCAACCTTATCAGCCCCTCCAAAGAAGTCTTCAGCAGTTCCAATTAACTTATTAACAATTGGACTGTCTAGATCCCAACGATAGCCTTTTTCACCCAATAGATATTTAACTTTAATATCTTTAAAACCTTGATCATTCAAATATTTAGTTAACTTATCAAAAAGATCATGTGGATCTTGATTAGGTACCAATCTGAATTCCAATTTAGCCTTGGCAGCTTTAGGAGTAACAGTTTTTACTCCTTCGCCTTCCCAGCCACTGCTAATTCCTTCTATATTAATAGTAGGATTAAATGTCAAATTGTAATTAACTGATTTGTTCTTCAATAATGGTACTTGTAAGTCCCACTTAGATTTCAAATCAGGTGTAGTAGCTTTATTAACTAAATCAATTTCTCTTTGAGAAGGTTCAACAACATCATCGTAGAAACCAGGAATCTTAATATCACCTTCTGGAGTTCTCAAAGCATCTAATGCTTGAGCTAATCTCCATGTAGCTGAATCAACTACAGCGGCAAATGATGAATGAAGATCAATATTGGCAGAAGTAGCTTCTAATTCAAAACATAGAACCCCTTTATTACCACCAGTGAAATTAAATTGTTCTTTTTCATTCTTGTATCCTGATTCCCAAATTATCAAATCAGCAGATAGTTTGTCTGAATATTTCTTCAAATAGTCTTCTAAGTGACGACTAGCAACTTCTTCTTGTCCTTCAACTAAGAACTTAATGTTGCAAGGTAAATCACCATGTTCTTGACGATAAATCTTCAAAGCAGTAATTCGACTGATCAAATCAGCTTTACAATCAGAAACTCCACGTCCAATGAACTTGTCATCAGTGATCTTTAATTCAAACGGATCTGAATTCCAAAGTTCTACTGGTTCTTCCGGTTGAACATCGTAATGATTGTAAATAAGAATTGTGGTATCACTTGGCTTCTTAGGTTTAATTTCGGCGAAAACAACTGGATATTCATATTCATCCCAAACTGTTGCATCTGCTCCAAAGTCTTGTAGTAAATTCTTAAGGAATTCGGCTGTCTCAGTAATAGATTGATTCTTTGCTGAAACGGATGGTAGTGCGATATATTGCTTTAAATCTTCAATCGACTTCTGAATTAATGGATCTGATAATTTTGACATATGAAAACCTCCTCAAATTTTTAAAACATTTTACTTATTCCAAGCTGGTACAGCACTTTCGCCGTAAACCTTCTTGATTTCTTTAGCAACTGATTTCGTTTGGAATGCTTTAACGACTTTCTTGTAAGTCTTGTTATCCTTGTTCTTCTTTTGAGTAACAATGATATTGATCCAAGGTTGTGACTTCTTATTAACTTTTTCAGTTACAACAGCCTTTGATGGATCAAGTTTGGCATCACTAGCAACATTACCATTAACGATTGCGGCATCAACATCATCCAATGAACGAGCTGTTTGTGCAGCATCAAGTGTTGTGAACTTCAAATTCAATTTGTTTTCTTTGATGTTCTTTGTTGATGGTAATTTAACACCACTATCAAGTTTCAAAAGTCCATTAGCTTCTAGCAATTGTAATGCACGGGCTTCATTAGAAGCATCGTTAGGAATGGCGATCTTAGCACCGTTCTTCAATTGACTAAGCTTTGTGATCTTGTGTGAATATAGAGACATTGGTTGAATAACTGTTTTACCAATTGATACTAGATCTGAATGATGTGCTTTATTCCATGAATTTAAGAAGAATGTGTGTTGGTAAGCGTTGATATCAACTTCCCCTTGGACCAAAGCCGTGTTAGGTTGATTGTAATCATTAAACTCAACGACCTTTAAGTTGATACCTTCACTCTTTACATTTTTCTTTACCACTTTCCAAATTGCAGCATCTGAAGGATTGATTCCGACTTTAACTGTTTGTTCCTTATTTTGGTTACCACAACCAGCTAATACGAAAATAAATAATGCTGTAAAAGCTAATAGGATTACCTTACCCAAATTCTTAAATTTACTCATTTTTTTCCCACCTTACTTGTTTCTTAACTAACCAAAAATATCTATAAAAACAAAAAAGCCACTTCCAAACATGAACAGACTATGTTCATGTTTAGAAGCGGCTATTGCGCGGTACCATTCTAATTCGGAATAAATTTACACTTATCCCCTTAACAACGTACAAAATTTCTATACGCGTGTACTGTAAAGGGTACCAACCATTGCATCTTTATCCGAAAGGATTCAGCGCACCAATCACGGGTCATTTTCATTCAAGTCGTCGCCCTCATCTCAGCAAATAGAGGTTTTCTGTACTAACGAGGTTGAATTACTTCCCCCGATCACTTTGTTTAATAAATGTCTTTTGTTAATTGATGATTTGATAATACAATCTAATTTTTAAATTGTCAATCAATAAAAATAAGTTTTTTCAGTTAATTTTCTAATTTTATGTTTTCATGCCAAGTGTCATTTATAACATGGCATTTAGTAAAATGCCCGTTTTACAACCTTTGATCAAGTCTACCGTGACAACTTTTATAACGAATAAACTATATTTTTTTAAGAATAAAAAAATTATAAATTTATTTTCTAACACTAAATAATATTAGAAAAATTAAACATTTATTAAAAAAGTCCCTCTAAATTAATAGAGAGACTTCTGCAATTGTCTTTATATTTTTTAGTAATTAAGAAATTACTTCAACTGAAGCTGTAGTTACACCATATGAAGGAATTGATGAACTAGGCATAGCAACATCTAATTGTTGTGAGTTTGAATTAGCGAATGTTCCTGTATCATTTACAGTTCTGTACAATACTGTTCCGTCTGCTAAAGTAATCTTTAATTGTGTACCCTTAGGGAATACTAAAAGATTAGCAGCGACACCACCGTAACCCATATTTGAACCTAAAACAGATGGATCATAGAAACTAATTTTAAATGTACCACTAGCTGTTGATGATGTTGTACTTGTTGTTTGTGTAGAAGCAGCTTGTGTTGTAGCTTGTGAACTATCCGTTGTGTTTTGTGTAGTTGCTTGTTGAGCACTTGTATCTTGTGTTGTTGTAGTATCAGTATTTTGTGTATCATTTGATGCTTGTGTAGTAGTATCTGTTGATGTTTGTGTTGTTGGTAATACATTTTGTGATGCTTGTGTATTTGTATTATCAGTTGTAGTTGTTGCTGTTGAACCAGGTAATGTAATAACATCTCCTGGGAAAATCAAGTCAAATCCGCCAACTTCACGGCCGTTTGCTTGTTCAAGTGCGGAAATACTAATTCCGTTAGCTTCAGCAATGTTCTTATAAGAGTCACCCTTTTCAACTTTAACTTGGTTGTTACCAGTTGAAACTGCGGCTTGAGCAGTATTTGTTGAAGTGAATACTCCTGCTAATACTACTGTACTTAATAAAGCGATAGATAAAACTTTTTTCATGAATTAATTACATCCTTAATTTTTAAATTTGTTTAGCTCTCATTTGCTATGGTGCTATACTAACAGCCCAGTATTACATGACAGCAACCACAAAGTTACAATTTAAGGCCAGAATGTAATTTTAGTAATACTTATGAAATATAATTATTTATTTTATTTTTTAGGTATTGAGTACTTTTATTGCTAATGGCTCTATCTTCATGATATAGTACATATATGAAGAATAAAAAGAGAACGTCCGCAAAACTACTAATAATGTTAGTTGCTTTGGAACTTATCGCATTTAGTCTTAATATGTTCTTCGAACCGCATAGTATAGCGGCTGGCGGTGCTACAGGTATCGCTATTTTGCTACAGGCAGGGTGGAAAATCCCAACATTCATCTCGGTTCTTTTCATAAATATTGTGATGTTAGTACTGGCTTACATACATTTAGATCGACAAACTACCGTTAAATTAGCAATCGGAAGTTTCATGCTTCCCCTCTTGTTATATATCACACCTGTTTACAATTTGATTCCTAATAATCGAGTAATCTCTATTATAGTAGGAAGTATCATTTTTGGAATTGGTTTAGCTATCCTTTATACTCTCAACATGTCTAGTGGTGGGACAACAGTTCCTCCAATGATCATCCACAAGAATTTCGGTGTTGATAAATATATTAGTTTATTCATTATTGATGGATTAGTTTGTTTAGGAAACTTTGCTTTAAACGATTTAATTTCCTTCCTACTAGCTGTCATGTCAGTTGGTATCTCTAGCCTCGCAATTAAAGGTTTCGGTATTTTCCATCAACGACACATTACACAATAAAAGACGCCCATATCAAAGCATTCAGTGTTTTGACATAGGCATCTTTTTTTAATTGAAGATCCCCATGTATATGGGGAACACTAAGAAAAGACTGATATATCAACATTTTAAAATTAGAAAATCACTTATTTTTATTAACTTGAAAAAGTAAGTTCATCAGTTTCTTAAAGAATAACTTTCTCTTCTATTGAAAACAACTCTATTTCTAATTTTCAATAACTAACAAAGACATTTTAAATTCATGTACACAAAAAAGAAGATTCAGAAATCAAATCAATTTCCGAATCTTCTTTTATTTGTAATTTCTTCCAGACTCTCAATACCTGTAACATCCTTATTTTAATTTTACTGTCAAAATAATTCTATTACCTACCTATATGTTTTTATAACATTTTTAAATCTACTTAATTAATTATTGGAAATTCCATCAATAGCGCTCCACGTTATTTTCCAGAATAGACACCTGACTTAAGGCCATAACCATTTGCATTCATCAACCATTTTCCTGGTCCTATAAACTCAATAAGAGCATTGTTTCCTAACTTATTAAATCCTGCACTATCAACTCTCTGAAGGATCGTATGAAACAAATACTTGATAGTATGGATCATTCATATAATTTATGAAATTAAGTTCACTAACTTTTTTTACATTGCCTTTATTCTGAGCAGTTAAGGTGAAATTCAATACATCATTTATTTTATTTTTACTATCACCTCTAGAACTCTCCGTAGTATTTTTAAAATTCTTATCAAAAGATGAACTACTCGGAAAGTTATCCGATTCTACATTAAATGAAGTAGAAGAGATATCAGTTGAAATCGTTGGCTTAGCATCACCAGGTTTAGAAAAAGCATTCATATCTGTACCAGTGACACTTGTATTTGTTTTTGAAACAGTTCTACCTCTGACAGCAATATCAATTGTTGTGTCATAAGTCAACGTTTCTGCTCCTGTACTAATATACAAATTATCGTTTGAGCGAACTGTCAGTAATCTGCTAGAAGTGTCGTAATCATAGTTAGATTTTAGAACCGAATACGCTGCTTTGCTTCCAAACTTAAGCTTCAACGAACTAAGATCAATATTTAGACCTTCAGGAATATTGATCTTAAATACTAAAGCTCCCCATTTAGCATCTGAATTTCCATTTTGTGCTATCCAGGAAAATGAAACCTTATTATCTACATGATATGTTCCTCCAGTCATTGATCCACTAAGTTCTGGTTCGACTTTATAACTATTGATAACCATTTTAGAATTAGCCGATGATGTCGCTGATCCATCATCATTTTTGGTGACATAATTGTTCCCTTTTAAACCATATGTAGAATAGGCCTCACCGTTCATTTTAATGTAGTGAGGATCATTACTACTTGCATCCAAATAGTTATTCAAAAAGTTTTCATTTGCCAACTGATCCTTCGTTATTCTGCCAGTAAATGTAAATGTATATTGTTTATTAACTAAAGCCGATAAGCTTTTTGCAGTAGCGGTATAATTGCCGTTATTGTCCTTTTCTATATTAAAGTCACTAGTAACATCTGTACCAGCTGAATTTTTAATTTTTAAACTAACATCATTAGAATTTAAATCACTTGGTATCTTAAAATGTAAAACATAATTATCTAAATGAGTATCACTTGGTTGTGATGGAAACGCCTGAACAACATTCCAACTAATCTTATTTCCTTTATCAGAATTATCATTAGTGGTTCCAATTACATCAGGTGAAGCAAGTAGTATTGGAGATGCTGATGTTGTTTGAACATTATAAAAAGCAATCCCATCAAACATATAAAAAGTAACATTCATACTACTACTTGAAGATGTATATAGTTCCGAAAAATTATTATATTTATACTCATATCCACCGAGCTCATTAGCCGTAATAAAAAGACTTCCCTTATTATATGAATTTATATTATAGAGATCTGAATAGCCGGTGCCGACTTGACTACCAGATGCCGTTCTCGCAGAATTAGGTACTCTTCTCCCTTGAAAAACATCAGGATCCATATAAACGGCCTTAGGATAAGATAATTTACCATGATTCATAGTTCCGCTAATTTTCTTCATGGAATCCTTTGTATTAGATTTAACATACATAACATTATTATTAATGTAAGAAAGTGCCGATGCATTAATATTCGTGTACATAAATTTAGCATCATCACCAACAGGTGCCAATGTTAGACGTTGAGTCGCATTTGATACATTAACGTTTCCGTTTAACTTCTTATTCTCCGCAAATAAAGTAAGGATATCCACACTCTGTCCTTTATAATACCCGACATTAGATATACGGTATGTCACTGGTCCCCCGGATCCTCTGACGGTAGGGACTCTTGAACCTTTCAATAAGGATTCCTTTCCGTCCGAATTAACAATGTAATATTTTGTATCTGAAGTCAGAATAGGAGCAAAAGCATATTTACTATCGATAGGCTCATTAACAGAATATATATTTAGATTCTTCAATGTAGGAGAATTATTGTTATCTAATCGTTGACCCCAAGAACCGTTACCGTTAGAGCCAGAAGAAACTCTAGGGTTTCTATCAGGTACAACAATCGTATCAGGATTAGGCAACAAAGAGGCTGCCGAAATCTTTTGATAATCTGAAAAAGAAAGAATTAAAAATATAAGAATAATACTCCAAAAAGGAAAAAAACTTGATTTTTTCAAAGAAATATCCCCCTTTTTTCTATATATGAGGTATTATAAAACAGTTATGTGCATATTTCTCACATTTTAAAAATAATGACTGTTATTTGACATATTTTTTTAGTCCAATCATAGAATGATTTTGCTGAAATTTTCCATACTCTAGATATGAAGATGAGTGATATTTTTAAACTTAGTCTTATTGGTAAAAAAGTGGAAGGTAAATCATCTCTCAATTCTCTCAATGGCTCTAACACATCCCACAAGAATAAAGAAGCCCACAAAATGAGTAGCTTTGAGGCACAAGTCTCTATTACATACGATTTACGACCCAAGTCGGTAAGTTTCCCTTGCTTAGACATAATAAATAGGCCCCGATACTCAAAGAATGAGAATATCGGGACCTATTTTTTAAGATATTTTTCAAATTTTAATATTAATTATTCTATAAACTATCCGTAGCTGTCCAAGTGACTGTACTTGTATATTTTCCAGGATAATCAACACCGTTACTTCTTAATTTTATTTTTTGAGGTCCATTTATCAAATCTAAAATCGTCGATCCTCTATAATCATCTGTACTCTGTTGTTCTCTAATTAGTGAATCAGTATTTGTGATATTGATAATGTTATTATTGTCATTTAACTCTAGGCCAAGGTCATCACTACTTATTTCCCTTTGACCTGATTTAAAGTTAGATGCTCTAGCCATCAATTTCCAACCATTAACATGTGATGGATCTCTATCATCATTAACAGTTACATTAAATTTTTTGGATGCCGGTGACTTTATCACCGGAGTATATGCAGGAATAACTCCAAAATCCAAATTCTGAGTAACGTCGAGAGATAAGGTATTAGTTCCACCTACACTTACAACGGTAGCTGGTAAAAATGTAGCATCATGGAAAACTGTTTCCGAAAATGGAGTAGTATTAGCATTTTTATCAGTCAAGTAAATGACAATCTTATCGTCATTTACTATTCCAGAAATATTATTTATTTTCCAGTTCCCATTACTGTCAACTGTCGTGGCATTTGAATAAACCGTATCTGCACTACCATTATGATGGATTATCTTCCAACTTAATGACGTTCCTGGTTCACCTGTACCTTCTAATTCTTTAGACCACTGAGAAATCATTTTTACATTATTTTTTATTACTACTGGATCAGGTGGCGTCTTATCTATGACCGTTTGTTCTTTATATTGATTATATTTCGTATTGCTCATATCAGTCTTTATAGCATTAACAGAATTATAATCCGGATCATTTCTCCACAATTTTAAAATTTTTATCTTGGTACCTGGTTCTAGATATTTTGTACTGGAACCAAAGTTACTAATTGGTATCTTAATAGCACCATCAATCGTTGATGTACTGTATTCATAATATTTTTGGTTCTGAACAGATGTCCCAGTTGCAGTTTTAGTTGTTCCATCTGGATAAGTTAATTGAACCTCAGCATAAACTTCATTGTCATATGAAGGGCGATATGCATTATTCTCAGCGGGCATTAATGTTGGTACCCAAACATATGAATCGGCATTGGTAGGCTGGTCAGGGGCATTTTTTACTTGAGCAGGTGCTGTATTAGCCGTCATCCTTCCCAATTTCGATAAACCTGAATTATTTACTAAGAATTCTTTAAAATCAGCATCAGAAGTAGTAGTAGTAAATTTATTGAAATTAACTCCTGAATAAGTAGCATTAACATATTTCCAGCTCTTAGTAGGAGATTTTTGAACATTTGATGTACTTAACCATACAGATAGTGGAATATTACCATGATTAAATTGGCTAGTATCCGAACAATTGAATAAAGTCCCCCCTATTCCTGTTCCAATGGAAGCAGTATTCATAAAATCAAAATATCTAGGTACCCCCATATTAAAATTTAATATATTTGCAGAATAGAATATTGCGTTGCCAGGATAATACCCTCGTGCTACAAAAGAAGTCCCATCACCGGCTGTCATGTCGATTCTTGATAATGAAGATATAGCTGGTCCATTGTTCGCACTAATGAGAACCTGAGAGTCTGTACCACTTAATTTGAAAGAGTTCGAATTTCCGCCACCAGCATAATATATTCCTTGTCCGTCATTATCTCCAATTCCCGGACCCGAACTAGTTGAATTATTTATACAATCAAATTCAGCACCATTGCTTACCGAAATATTATTACCTCCACCATACATACGGATTCCATATGTATTAACAGTTCCATTTTGATTAATTGAAACTTTAGCATGATTTTTTATATCAAATGTCATTTCTCCCGTCCATGCAAACCTAATAACAGCATTATTATAATCAGCTGTTCCTGAACGAGAAACATTTAATTCAGTACCTTCATCAGAAACATCAAAAATACTTCCTACTCCAGATTCCGTTATGGCAGCTCCATTAGGGTTATTTACTGTAAATTTAGAATTTGTTGATAATATAATCTTGGTATTCGTTCCAAAAAGATAAATGGGAGCATTAAAATCCCCCTGATTTGTTTTATCAACATTTACGTTTGAATTGTTAGTCATTTCAAGTACCATACCAGTTTGAGTATTAGTTCCACTCGTACTGATAAAATAATTTGAAGTTCCCGAGGCGTAAGTTGATTTAACTGTTGAATTATTTATATTGATATTTTTCGAAATACTATCAGATGTAGAACTATAATAAAAACTCCTAGAACTATCTGTAATTGTCGAATCTTTGATAGATAGATCTCCACCTGACGATCCTCTAAATCTAATCGTAGGAGTGGAACTTGTATTTTGCGTTACATAGTTGGCATTAGTAAAAGTCAAATTGGTATAAATATTATTATTGTCTAAAATTGAACCAGTTAAAGAACCTATACCTGAAAATATAATTCCAGCATTTGAACTAGATCTTAGCATTGCTGATCCAGTTGAATTAATTGATGCATCAACAAAATTAATCTGATAATTGTTAGTATTCAGATATCTACTAGCCATATCTATACTGTGTCCGTTAAAAGCAACAACCTTATCATTTTGAAAACTAACCTTATTATCAGCGGCCTTTAGGTCTACGCCAATAATTATTTCCCCTACCGATGTATTATTAGCGGCATCAATAAAATCCTGCCAACTATTGACAGTAACAGAACTCCCCTTAACATCTAACACCGGAACACTGGATATCGATTGCACCCTAAAATTTTTCAATGTAGCATTTATTTGTTTATTTTTTAAACTGAATTCTCCTGAATTATTTATTTGATTTAAAAAGTCTGCTTTATAAGGCTGAGATACCCCAGTATCATTAGAATCATCGGATAAATTACTGTTTAAATTTAATGATTGAGATATTTCGTTATCTGAACTATCCGCTTTTACAAATGTAGTATTCGTTATTAAACCAATTAGGAATATTGATAAATATATCAGAAACAAATTCAATTTATTGCGATGTAAATTTTTTATAAAAAACATGTGATGACCCCCTCATCAGAAATTCCATATGATATCAATCAATGGATTCCTACTGGCAATCTGAAAAAAGAGATATTAAAAACATAACGAAAGAATCTAAAAATAGAAAAAAACTTGATTTTTTCAAAGAAATATCCCCCTTTTCTCTATATATGAGGTATTATAAAACAATTATGCGCATATTTTCAATATTTTAGAAAAAATGACTGTTATTTGACATTTAATTTAGTCTTATCGTAGGGGAGCTTAAGGCTTGAGGTGTATGACTACTATGGCTAAAAGTTACAATGATTTTATTAGACAAAAAAGATTAAGCAAGGGATTAACAATTGAACAGCTTGCCGAAATTTCTCATGTTTCTAGATATACAATCTCAAGGTTGGAACTGGGAGAATCAGGTAGCATATCCTTATCTAAGTTGGAAAAAATTGTCCACGCTCTAGATATGGAGATGGGTGATATTTTTAAACACAGTCTCATTGATGAAAAAACTGATAATTTCTTTAAATTTATGAATACAATGAATCTGAAAGATCGCCAATCTTATGTAGATTTATTCATGGAAATAATCGGCTTCGTTGATGATAAATAAATTGGTTATAAAAAAACAGTAACTAACCGTAGTTAGTTACTGCTCCCTTACTTATTTTTGACGATAAACATATTTATCCAATATACATGCCTAGTATTAGATAAATTATGAAAAAGAAAAAAAGCCAGCTATATCAAGGTATAAATTACCTGATATAGCTGACTCTTATTTGCTTTATGGAGGTGAGGGGAATTGAACCCCTGTCCAAGCGTAATGCTATGCAAGCCTCTACACTCATAGTTGTATTATTTAAAGTTTCGCCACTATGAACGCCATACAACCCGGCTAGCCACAATGACTATTCCGACAATCTCTTTTTAACTATTCAGAATGCGTAGTTAAACGTAGCCCAATATTTTTGAGACCCATTTCCAGCCCTTGGGCGAAACTAGAATGGATCACGCTTAGACTGTTTTTAGGCAGCTAATGCGTAGTTATTATTATTTTTTGCAGTTATAATAAACTGTGCGTTTTAAAGGGACGCAAGGCCCTAAGTGCAACTCACACGCTACTACACATGTCGAATCCAGAACACCCCCATTAGTGTTCACAGTCTATACTATCGAATTTTGTTTTATTTAGCAAATTATAAGTTTATTTATTATGAAAATATTGGTGCATCTAGGATGCTACTTTCAGTAAATACTAGTAAAATACTGAATATAGACGGAGGTATAAACATATTGAATGAAAATGAAAAGAAACCTTTCTATAGAAGAAACTGGTTCTGGATCACGATTCTTTCGATTATTATTGTAGTGTCAGCTACTACCTACATCGCCAACTATTCCTACTATAAAGATGAAGCTGATCAAGCTAATGTGGATCAACGAAAAGATCAATCAGAGAGAAAACAGGCCGAAAAGAATCCTTCTTTGGTTGCTAAATACAATTCCATTAAAACCGGCAAGAATGGCTACTCCAGAAAAGTCATCACTAATCTACTTGGAAATCCTACTGAAACACAAATAATGGATAAAAAAGGAAAAGAAATCACCGCCACATGGAATAAAACTGACAACAACAATCAAGTAATGATTCAAATTACTTTTTTCAAAAACATCGCTAAATCTAAATCCATCCAAGGACTTGATATTGATCGAGAAAATAGTTTGACCCTAGCCGATTTCAATAAACTTAAAAATGGTGACAATTACAACCGTGTTATCTCTGTACTTGGCGATCCTGACGATTATTCTGACATTAATGGAATTAGAACATTAACCTATGTTTCGGACTTATCTGAAGCAGATCCTAGTCAAAATGCTTCAATTGATATTAAGCTATCCGATAATAAAATAATCGCCAAATCACAAGTCAATTTAAAATAAGCCTCTACAAGAGTAGAAAAACTCCTTAATTATTAAGACTAACGGTCTTCATAGATTAGGGAGTTTTTATTTGCCAAAATTGCTTTCAACTTTTCTACAAATGCCAGATGATATTAACAGAGATCAATTACTGTCTAAGGAGATTGCATTGAAAAAAATTATTATAGTGCTTGCCACCATTCTAACCACAATTATTTTAGGCTTCTTTGTTATTCCTGAAATTTCTTACATACTTCAAATAAAAAGTGTTATTAATTCTGAACTGAGCAATGGTAATATTACTTACAAGTCTACTAATCAGAAAATTAAAGATTTCTTACAAAAACATCATTATCAAAAAGTAAAAGATATAACTGAATTTCAAGGTTCAGATGGCAAAAGTGGTTATCTAGTTGCTACCCTGGATAACAAAAATGATTTAGGTATTTTTATATCTTACGAGCACTTCGGTCCCTATTTGTGGAATCCACATATAATTTCCGTTAACCATTTTCCGTCTAATTATTATAACTAATTGTTAACAAGTAATTTTCGATGACCAAAACGCAAAATCACCAAAGACACTGCTAAAATAACAATCGCTACTAAATATAAAAGATTGTAAGAACCATGTTCTACAATCAATCCACCAACTAATGGTCCAATCGCTCTAGCAAAAGTTGAAGACATGCTCAACAAACTTTGATAACGCCCTGCCTCCGATTTTGGTGTCGATTCACTAACCATAGCTGGAATTCCCGGATAAACTAGAGTTTCACCTAAGGTTAAGACAACCATCCCAATAACAAACGCTAAATAAACTTTTGCATTAATAATTGAAGCAAATGCCGCAATAAACAAGATGACTCCAAGTGGTATCTGAATTCTCTTAAACCACGCTTTATTTTCAACCAAACGATTAATTAATGGCAAAACTAAAACAATCACCACTGCATTGATGGTCCACAACAAACTATAACGGCTAACAGGAATCCCTAAATTAGTTAAGTGAGCGGAAATGTTACTGCTCCATTGTGAATATGCCAACCATGATACTCCTAAGAACAACGCAATCAGACCAACTCCTGGTTGTAATTTAGTTTTTCTTACCTTTTTAATCTCATCCTTTGTACCATTTTCAACTACCACTTCTCGATTATTGTAACCAAAGATTACTAATAGGAAAAAAAGCGTTAAGAAGAAAAAATTAGCTACAAAAACCAATGTCATCTGAACTCCAGCAATATAACCACCTAGAGCCGTTCCGATAGCATTTCCTAAATTGGTTCCCATGTAAATTCCATTAAAAAGTTTATAGCGGTCAACATCATCTATCTGCGCCGCAAATGAATTAATGACCGTAAAGGCACTACCAACACCAAATCCTAAGATTGGTAACAAAATCGGATACGCTGGCCAACCATGGTCAAAAATCAAGCCAACCAATGCCAATAATCCAATTAACGTACTGATAATAACCGTTTTATGACCACCCCAACGGTCAAATAATTTTCCACCTAAATAATTTCCTAAAAAGGTTAATATCGAATTGAAAAACAAAACCATCCCAGCGACTGCCAATGACTTGTGCAAATAATTGTGGATAAATATCGTATTGATAGGCCAAATAAAACTAGCTCCGACTGACTCTAAAAAAGCACCCAAAATCAGAGTCTTAGCTGATACTCTTTTCATAATTTCCCCTTAAACACATTATAAAGTTGTGAAAAGTTTATCATCTAAATGCTCATTGTCAACGTATGATATTCTGTAATTAAGGAGGAAGTCAAAATGTCTGATAATAATCCATATTGTCATCAAGGAATGACTTGTTTTTCCAGTTGCCACTGTTCAAGTAAAGATGGAATCTGTCATTGTCCAATGCTTGATGATCAAAAATGTACTTGCAACAGTTATTGTGGCCCTAAAACTCCAACTACAATTTAATTCAAAGAAAAAAATTGAAATAGAATCCAATTCCTTTCAACAAAAAAATCAGTTTAATGTCCCCTTTAATGGTCATTAAACTGATTTTTTATTGATATTTTCTTTATTTAAAACATCTATATAAAAGTCCTAAAAATATTTTACGTGGATACTTTAATTTTAAATACTATCTTCAAAGGTCCAATGTAATTCAGTACTATATTTCCCAGCCGTCGGCAATGTATTTCCAATATAAAGCAGAATTCCTTCGTCTTTTTTCCATCCAATTGATGATATATTATCTTGATCAAAACTCTTAATTAATACATCACTATTTGATAGATTGGTATAATCGTCATTTTGATAATAACGTAATGTCATTCCATCACCTAAAGGTTTTGATTCGGATACCAAAACCTTCATTGCCTTTTTATCTCTTCTTTGATCACTAATATTAATTGTGCTATTAGGTAAATTGTTATCATCTTGACGGTAATATACCTTATTCAGCTGTGAATCTTTAATTGTTCCAAAACTAATATCATTTACCGCAGCATTAAACTTATCATTTACATAGTTTATCGTATGTTTACTTGCACTCTCTTGATAGACCGAACCTCCATAATCATCACCATAATAATAGGGAACTGATTCAAATTTTTCCGCATCAGTTACTCCCGATACTGTTGCATCTATTTTTAATGAATGTGACTGTGCGTTCTCATTAAAATCTATTCCATTAATGATAATATAGGATTCCTTCTTATCTGAGCTGTTATAAACAGTATAATTATCTGAATCTACTTCTTTTCCATCTAATTCAACATTATTTACAAGTGTCCCTTTATGAACAGGAACTACATAACTTCCATTAGTCAAAATCGAATTTTTATTATTATTTTTTAAGTTGAATTCATATGAAATATTATCGTTATTAGTTACCTTATTTAAGGTATCGGAAGTATTACTACCATCATCATAAGTATTATTAATAACTTTAGTAGAGATCGAAAGATCTGGATTATTTTTAACCGTCAATGTTGCCTTATTAGTAGTTAAACTATCCGTTTGAATAAAGCCCAATAAAGAGACGGTTATTTGAGCCTGATACTGTGTCCCATTGTCATCCATAGTCGTTTTGGGGATAGTATAATCAACATAATCTTTGTAATTGCTACTGTTACTTGTCGCTACAGTGGTTTTGTTTCCGTCTTTATCATACTTATACCATTTAATCTGAATACTCCCACTTGTATTCGAATTAGTTCCATCTATATTACCATGCATACTAAACGTTGCCGATTGTCCAACATCAACTGTCTGATCATCAAGTCCACCACCAACTCTGACATCAGTATAGCCACTCGTAGTTGATCCGTCGGGATTTTGCATTTTGGCAGTTACTCTAACCGTACCAACAGCACCACTTTTTGCTATTAATTTATTCGTTGTTCCACCATTTTCAGTATCTTCCTCAAAATTAGCTATTTCAGGCTTATCAACTGAATAGGTTATTTTACCGGTTGCATCCGTTGGCGTCGGATATGCATGAATAAAAGTATAATTTTGTGATAAATCTGAATCTGATTCATTATATATATATTTATTGTCAGCGCTTACTTTGAGGCTGGTGGCATTTACCGGATCCTTAACATGTACAGCTGTTACCTTAGAATATATGTGGGTTTTTAAATAAGGCGTGAGTAAAGTGTAATATTGTGTATCGAGCTGATACCAGGTCGTTCCTGAACTCTTAGGAGTTATTGGAAAATTCATACGGTGACCGCCATCAGATTCCGAAACACTACTCCAGTTCTCACCATAGTCTGTCGATTTATACCATCTATAATGTGGCGAATCAACTGGTCCAGTTAAGACTGTCCAAATGGATCGACTTGCAGAAGTATGAACTACAATTGATTGCCCCACTTGAGTATAATAATCAGTTTCTGGCTGTAACGAGTAACCATTAGAAAACCAAATACCTAAGAAAACAATTGGATCCGAAGTTGGAGTTGCATATGGTTTAACAGTTTGATCATCAGCTTTAACAGTTAGTGAATCATTCTTAATATTGACAAATGAATAGAATATTATCACCAATACTAAAATCAAGCCAAGCCTAACTTTGTTAAATTTTTTCGTCATTATATATCCTTTCTAATTTGACCATTAATATAATATAATAATTTTTTAAATTCATAAAACAATATTACTCAAAATTAACTAAAAAATTACACATATTTTGTATTTTAATGAATATTATTATAAAAAGACATACAAAAAAAACAGACATCTATCGAATTTATAGTACGCGCCTATAAATTCCAACGGATGTCTGCTCTATTTTTCCACTGTCAACTCATGTAAAGTTTGTCCCGATGGTGACTTTAATTGTAGCCAGCCATTAGTTCCTGCAAAATAGAGAAATGTTCCAACTTCATTAACACTTCGTAAAACAATATCTTTTGTCAAAACATTGTCATGTAATTCCTTCTCATGTTCCTGTCGCAATCGTAAGCCAAATCTGCCAGCAAAACCAATCACACCAGATTTAGTCAATGGTGCCTGACCAACCAATATAGCCCCAGATTTAACTAAGAACTGGCTACGTTTTTGCCAATAAACCGTCGCTTTACTACCCTTATAATCAATTTTGAAAGGTACATCTGCTAAGGAAGCCATAAATTTGTGACGTGGTTTAACCCTTTTAACTGGAGTAGTTCTTAAACCAAAAGCAGACAGGATTGGCAACACATTCTGCCAATATTTTTCGTACAACTGTAGTGAAACCTGTGAAATTTGCATCTTATACTCAGCATTGATCTTATAACCCGATTGCACCATATGTTTAGTCAGGAAATAAAAGAAGTCCGTAACGATAAAGTTTTCCGGTACCACAATTTCAATATAGCTCGTAGCGGCCTCGGTATTGTCCAGATCTCCAATTCCTAATCCAATAATCTCACGGTTCTGCATTATCAAGAAGATTGATTCCTTACTGTATTCCTCAGGCTTCGTGAAATAATAATTAATACTTCCCAAATCCTTTAAATCTATGGTTATCTTTTGATCCGAATAATTTCCAGTGAAATCCGTCATGACCAAATCCTCCACAATTTATTAACATACAATAAATAAATCTTACCACAATATTATTTCTCTTGATGGTATGTTATCATTTACATATGTTAAAAATAACATATGTAGGAGAGAAATATGTCACAACTAAAAATCATTGCTCCTGATCTCTTAAACGAATCACAAAAAATTCTAAAGTTGCTTAGCAATCCAACTAGAATTCAAATGCTCAATATTTTGGAACAAAAAGAAATGAACGTCAGCGAGCTCGTCGAATTATTAGGCGTCGAGCAGTCAGTCATTTCTCACCAACTAGCTCTTCTTAAAAATTATCAACTAGTAAGCTCCCATCGAGTCGGAAAGGCTAATTATTATCAATTAGATGATCCTCATATTTTAGATGTTATTAATGAAACTCTAGAACACGCTGATCACGTTATGCGAGGTAAAAAACATGGTGAATAAACTAGATTATGTTAAAAAGAGTCTTCAAATAGAATATCTCTCAACTATTTGGATGGCCTTCGAATTTATTGTTGGTTTCTATTCTGGAATAAAAGCCGGTTCAATTCTTTTAATTGCTTTCGGTTTAGATAGTTTTTTAGAAATCATTTCTGGAAGTACCTTGATTTGGCGTTTAAAAAAAGAATTCAATAATGATTCGGTTGAACAAATCGAAAATGCCGAGAGAAAATCTTCTTTAATCGTTGGTAGCGTATTATTACTGCTATCAGCCTACGTTGTCGCCGTATCATTCTTTAATTTGATTACCCATCAAGCCGCTGACACTAGTATTTCCGGTATCTCAATTGCCATAGCATCGGTCCTATTAATGCCATTCTTCACCTTCAAAAAACGTTCTTTAGGTAAAAGTATTAGTTCTGACGCACTAATTGAAGACGGAATGTGTAATATCACCTGTGCATACATGGCAGGAACTGTACTTTTAGGTGCCATTCTAACTGCCCTCTTTGGTCTATGGTGGGTCGATTCAATTGCCGCCCTAGTATTAGTCTACTTTATCGCAAACGAAGGCTTGGAATCATTCAAAAATGGTTTAAATAAACATTAAATTAAATTTAATGTTTATTTTTTTTAGTGTTTCCTCTATTTTATATAAATATCTATATAAATATGAGGCTGAAAAATTAATCAAAATATCAATTATTCTTTTCGATATAGTATTATAATTACTGTGAATAATAGTATTTACGGGAGGAATTTATTATGAAGAGATTTAAATCTATCAATTTTTATTTGATGTTTTTCTTATAACTTTCATTCTCATACTATTGCTTCCCGTCACGAACGTACACGCAGCTGATCCTGACACCCAAACAAGTTATGATAAAGATATTACTTGGAATTCGGGTACATCCTCAGTAAATTCTTATCAACAATTGGAAATTGCTCCTGGAATTAGTCTAGGTTATGCTTTTGGTTTGACTCAAGATACAAACGGTAACGTAAAATCCATGTCTGATAATACACTTAATCAACCATCAGATACTCAAGGAGGTAACAATATTTACCGTTCAAAAATCAATATTTTTCTAAATGATAATGGAAAATATGTTGGTTCAGTCTTCCAGGGCTCTCATACTAGTACTACTTCATCAGTTAATACGGATCAAGTATCATCCACTTCACCAGATTTTTTAATTGCACCACTTAACACTAGTTTCGGACTTAGTGGTCTAACCGCTAGTAAGTATGCGCTTTTGGGCAGTAGTACTATTGGCCAACCCTCAACTGCATATATGCAAAATAAAAAATTCTATATTGGTAAAGATTCTAACGGACACGCTGCTTACAAGATTGTTGGTGACTTTGTAAGAGGAACTGGGACAGGCAATAATGTTTTTGATTTAAAGGCAGAAATTGTTTTACGCGCTTCGCCAACTAATTCTGCCATCATTCAAAGAGAGTTATTTTTAACCAATAATTCTAGTCGAACACAATCATTCCAGGTTCTATATGGTGAGGATACTAAATTAAGTGATAACGACCGTGTTCTAATAAAAGATTTGGGAAATTCTAACGGTCTATTCATTGAAGATGGTTCCTACAAATTAATGGTTACTAATGAAACTCCGGACGGATTCAATTACTACGCTGGTCAAACATTTAGTAGTAGCGGTATGGATTGGATCAAGGGGTTCGATTCTAAAACCGGAGCCGGTGCTGAGTCAAAGAACTACAAATACGGAGATCCAATAACTGGTACTGCAGCACTTAGTGACTCCAGTTATACTCTAAAGTGGGATCCAACTACCTTAGATCCTGGTGAAACTGCGCACTATGGCTCAACAATGGGTGTTACTGCTAGTCCCTATGCTCTGCCAGTTGTAAGTAAAACTTATACTAATCAAACTAATAGTACCGGAGTCAACAATATCGGTGATAAATTAAAATTCTCTTTAAAAGTTCGTAATAACGGATATGGAAGTTCATGGACCTATGAAAAGCTTAAGGATACTATTCCTGATGGTTTACAAATTGATCCTAATAGTATTGTTCTAACCTATAATGATGGTACATCAACTCCTATTAATGCTAGTGATTATGATGCTTCAACCAAAACGCTGACCATCCCACCGACATTATCTTTAACTGATGGTCAAGAAGCCACTATTTCATACAATGCTAGTATCACTCGAGATGCCAGTGGAAAAACCATTACGAATACTGCTTACTTCACTGGTCACGATACCAAAACATCAAGTAAAACCTATGATGCTTCGGTAGATATTCCAGTCAAAAAGTCTAAATTTGATTTCACATTTAACAAGTACGTCAAGAACGTTACTAAAGGTGAAACCAATTTTACAACAAGCACTAATGCTAATATTGGTGACATTGTTGATTTCTATATGGTTTATAAAGTATCTGCCGGTAGTGACTCTCTATTAGCTGGTACCAAATTAACCGATGATCTTCCTACTGGACTAGTTTTAGATGGAAAAGTTCATATTAAAGGTCCTAAAGATACAACGCCTTATCAATCTTCTCAAATAAATACTGGTATTAACCAGGTCGATGCTGGGGAAAACGTCACATTGGAATTCAATGCTAAAGTAACCTCTGCAGCAGTTGGTCAAGTAACCAATGTTGCTACTGTTTCTGGCGGAGTGAGCTCCTCAAATGAGACAATCCGTGACATGGTTTCTAACGGTGCTTCAGTTAATATTCAAAAGAGTGACGCCTTTACTGAAGTTCCTAGCCTGATAGATTTCGGCTCAGTTAATGTTTATGGAAAAGAAATGGTTCTTAACAATGTTGCCACTAAAGGTGGATTGATTGTTGCTCATCCCGACGACAATAATTTTAACGTTTCCGTTTCCTATGACAATAACAATACTGATACTCAAATGAAGAATTCCAATAATGAGACTTTGCAGGCTGACGACTCAGGCTTATTATTTATCAGACAAAGAACAAGTAAAGTTACCGATGATGGTACTTGGCAACCTATTACAACTGATGGCGTCCCTATTCAGACAGATAATTTTTCAGGAAGTCAAGATACCTTAAACCTATCTAACTACGTTGGTGCAAATGATTGGCAAATTCATTTAGCTCCGGGTACTTCAGCTGGAAATTACAAAGGCATATTATCGTGGAATTTGATTGAATCGATTTAAGAAAATCTCAAGAAAATTTAAATTTCCTTAAGAAAAACACCACTTCAAAAATAATTTGTTATTCTTATGAAGTAGGAATTAGTTGTTTTTAGTAAAAAAAGGACATTCACAATCGTGAATGTCCTTTTTGCTTTAGATAGCCTTTGATAAGACCCAATCTTTAACATCACCATGGCTCAAGTTAACTTTCTTAACTGAGCGTACGGCAAAATTATTCTTTTTATAAAATTTAACGTTCTTTTGTGTATTGGTTTCCAAAATAATATTGCGGTAACCAATTTTCTTAACATAAGGGCTAATATGATTATTTAGCATCTTACTACCAATTCCTTGACCACGTAAACTTTTATCTACAGCTAAATATTCAACAGCACATTTCTTCTTACCTTTTACTAAATCGAAAAGATCTTCGAATTTAAAGATATCGAATGCATTGAAACCATTGAATCCACTCATAAGAATCTGCGGTATCAACTTCAGACCATCCATTGATAGATAATCCCAGTTGCTTATCTGACGACCTTGATTGAATTCAATTAGAGCAACTGCTCTAGGCTTTCCCTTTCCGTCAGCTCCAACATAAACCAAACCTTTTTTCATGAATACATTAACTTCCAGAGCAAAGTATTTATGCAACAACTTATCAAACTTAGCACTAGATCTGAACTCTTGTTGGAACATGTTCTTAGTTGTGATGTATTCCTTAAATGAATCTACTAGTAAATTTATTATCTGAGGCTTATCACTGTTCAAGCCACTTCGAAAATCCAAAATATGACCTCCTTATTAGTCATACCTAACATATTAATACCATCCATACAAAATGTCCATTTATAAAATCATTTTTAATAAATTTATATGCCAAACGTTATTTTTGTTATATATATTTAATGAAATAGTTAGTTTAAAGTATTAGACATTAATATGGAATCATAGTAAGCTATGAGGTAATGTGAGATTTCAAGTTCATATCTAGCCGATATCTAAGTTCTTCTTAGAATATCGGCTTTCTTATCGTCAACTACTATCAGCAGATGGTAGTTTTTTTGAACTTAAAAATATTTATCATTAGGGGGGAAATATGGGGAAAAACAAGAAATCAATCTATATCCTTGTAGTCAGTAACTTTCTAATCTGTTTAGGAATCGGATTAGTTATTCCAGTTACACCATTTATCAAGAACGAGTTTCACTATACGACATCTCAAATGGGGGTCATGACGTCACTTTTTGCCTTCGCTCAATTTGTCGCCTCACCTATTGTCGGTAAGATGTCGGATAAAGTTGGACGTAAACCGGTAATTGTTATTGGTTTGTTCACCTATGCTATTTCAGAATTCATCTTTGCCATCGCAACTAGTTTACCTATCTTTAACATTTCACGTGTTATTGGTGGTTTATCGGCTGCGATGGTTGTACCAACTTCTATGGCGTTGGGTTCTGATCTAACAACTTTAAAAGAACGTGCCAAAGTTATTGGTTGGCTTTCTGCTGCCTTTAGTGGTGGTTTGATCTTAGGACCAGGACTTGGTGGTATTTTAGCTGGCATCACTTATAAAACACCATTTTACTTTGCTGGTGCTCTTGGTATCATCAGTGCCATCTTTACTTTATTCCTATTAAAGGAAAACAAAGAAGTTCTCGAAGAAGAGGCCTTGGAAGCTGAGAAAAAAGCCCAAGAACAAGGTTCTATCAAATCAATTTTAACTTTACCGATGGTCATGCTCTTCGGAATGATCTTGGTTTCATCCTTTGGTTTGCAAGGATTTGAAAGTATTTATAGTATCTACGTTAACCAAGTTTTTAACTTCGGTTTAAGTACCATCGCTCTAGTTTTAACTCTAAACGGAATTATTTCTTTAATTCTACAAGTTGCAGCTTTCAATTGGATCATTAATAAAATTGGAGAAATGCGTTTGATCAGTATTGCCTTTTTACTAAGTGCCGTCTGCGTCTTCTGGATCACTCAAGCACATTCACACGTCGAAGTCATCGTGGCAACGCTAATCATCTTTTCATCATTTGATTTATTAAGACCTGCTATTACAACTCTATTGACTAAATCTAGCCGTTCCAATCAAGGTCTTATCAATGGTATGAATATGTCATTGACTAGTATCGGGAATGTTATTGGACCACTAATGTCTGGAGCATTAATGGATTGGAATACTCATTATCCGTACTTAGTCGTAACAGTTATTCTGGCTGCATCTTACTTACTAACCTTTGTCGTTAGAAAGCATCCTATCGTACCAGCTGAATAAACAAAATCCTGATCAAATTTAATTGGTCAGGATTTTTTATTACTTAGATTTTCTTTTGATAAAAAACAATACTAATAATTGACATAAACAAACAAAAATAAAGCATCCACCTAAAACAGCTAACGAAACCATTCGTATTGTCGGATTCTGAATAACTCCAGCTCCGTCAATTCTTCTATTTAAAAGATAAATTGCACTAGCAACAAATAGTACTAACCAAGCAATATTAATTCCCCACCAAACTTTCATTCTTATCCCCTTTTCCATAACATCTGATATTCAACTTCATTAGTTGATTCATCAATACCTTCATGATCCACCTTAAACTCATTTTGTAGATAGAATTTTTTAGCCTGGATATTTTTGGCATAAACATCTAACGACAATTCTGAACATTCTTGTTTCAAATAATCTAATAACTTTCTGCCTACTCCACGACTCCGATATTCCTTTTTCACAAAAATTCCAGCCAAATAATTCCCATGTAAACCGGCAAATCCTACAATTTGATTCTTATCAACAAACACATATATATCAGCTTCTTTAAACTGTTCCTTAACAGAATTCAAATTGTCAATCCAATAATTCCTTTGTATAAAAGAATGAGCCTCCAAGTTCCCCTGTAACCAAATATCACTAACAATTTCAATTTCATCTGGTTGCATCTTTCGAATCATATTTGCCATTTCTCCTCAAATTTGCTATTCTTTATAGAAATAATTATACACCGCCGGGTGTCAACTAAAAAAAGTACTCTTATAAATTCCATTAGGCCATAGAAGGAATTTATAGGGGTACTTTATTTTTTTGGAGGAAATTATTATGAATTGGATTTATTTAATTATCGCTGGAATTTTTGAAGTCGTTTGGTCAACCACTATGAAATTAAGCCACGGCTTTACCAAAATCAGTTTCACTATTTACACCATTATTGGCTTATTTCTCAGCATGTTCTTTCTCGCCATTGCAGTTAAGAGAATGCCAATGAGTTTGGCTTATCCTATCTGGACCGGGATTGGAGCTGTTGGTTCCGTTATCATTGGAGTTGTCCTCTTTGGTGACAAATTATCACCACTGACTTGGGTCTTTGTAGCTCTTTTATTAATAAGTATCATTGGTATTAAGATTTCATCTGGTAATTAATACTTGTCTCGTAAGTAAAGTAAATAAGTATAATATCCACCAACTATTAATAACAAAACAGGAACTATCCAAATTGTTCTTACAAATAGCCACTTCTGAAGAAGAGCTGATGATACAGCTCCTAAAGCAAAACCGAGTACTAATTCAAAATAGATCACTGCTGTGGTTACATCACTCTTACGACCATGATAAAAATATTCAACAAAGGAAATAACAGCTTTTTTCAAATTACCTGTTGAAAAGACATTATTATATCCCATACCTTCAATTTGACTGAAGGCTACATTTTGCATCGCCATAACAAATGCTAGTGGTGGCACAATATAGATATTAGAAATTGTCTTAGGCATAAACCCAACAATTACACAGACCACGAACTCTACAATAAGGCTGGTTAAGCGCCAATAATGACTACGATTATTTTTATGTTTCATAATTTCAACGGTTATAATTCCTAAAACAAAGAACAACATTGTAAAAATTTTGGTCATAATCCCTGGTAAATTTTGCCGTGCAATATCTACACTGAGGAAAACAATATTACCCGTTTGACCTGCTGCTAAAACTCGACCGCGTTGAACATACGTATAAGCATCAATAAAACCACCAATAAATGTTAAGCCGATGGCTATCTCTTTTAATTGGAATAATTTAAAACTTTGATATCTTTTCATCTGTAACCTTCTTTTTATGACAATCATAATTTTATCAAAAAATAAGATAGTTTGCTTATTCCTTCGCCTTAATTTAATGACAGCGCAATCATTATGGTATATGCTGTAATTAATTAAGAGAGGATGCGATATTATGTTGTTACCAAAAGATGTTCAAGAAGAAATCAATCATTACAATGAAGAAAGTTTTCAATTACTTCACGATAATCCTTGGCTAATTCCAGCAATCCTAGGTTGCATGACATTACCCGCAGCTGTATGTATTCATGGTTTCTGGAAGAATAGACAATTAAAGAAGCAATTAAAAATCGAACGTGAAAAGACAAGACAACTAAATCTTCAGAATAAACATACTCATTTACTTTCACGTCATCTATAGAAGCGTCACCGTTATTTACGGTGGCACTTTTTTTATGTTTCAACTATGATGGAATATATCACAATAAGGGGAAAATCATGTTAAAAAAGAAATTTATTGCATTCTTACTTTTTTTCACAGTCCTATTAGAATTACCTATTTCATTAACTAACGTGGCTGCAGCGGCTGCACCAAAGGCCAAAGACCTTACCTCGATAACTCAAAGTGTCAATCACGCTTCACCAGAAACACCAATTATTTTTTCACATCGTGGTAGTCCTTATAACAATCCCGATCACTCTTTCAGTGGTTACAATCGTGCTATAAAGGATGGTACACAATATATTGAGCAAGACGTTTGGCTCAGTAAAGATAATAAATTATACGTTTCTCATGATGATAATTTGAAAAAATCAACTGGTTCAAATGTAACAATTTCTAAGTCAACATCTGCTAAATTGGACAAAATTAAACTACGTAATGGTGAAAAACTACATCAGTTAAAAGATGTCTTTAACCGTTATGGTAAAAAAGTTCACTACATAATTGAAACTAAAAAGAATGCTGGCGACAATACTGACACTGAAAAAACACTTGCTAAAGAAATCAAAAAATACAATATGAAGAATAATTTGATTATGCAAGATGAGAGTATCCCTGGTATCAAAGCTTTTCATAAATCATTAAAAAATGTACCTATCCTATGGCTACTAGATTCAGTTACCGAACGTCAATACAGTGAGGAAATTGAAAATGCTCCTCGCTACATCAAATTTATCTCTATTCGTTTGGAACAATGGACACCTAAATTAGTTAAACTGGCCCACAAAAATGGCTTCAAAACTAATGGTTGGATCATCAACACTTATAACGACAATTACAATGCCC
The DNA here is from genome assembly GCF_002179915.1 of Companilactobacillus bobalius. NCBI lineage: Bacteria > Bacillati > Bacillota > Bacilli > Lactobacillales > Lactobacillaceae > Companilactobacillus > Companilactobacillus bobalius. The sequence goes on along the minus strand of NZ_MYFM01000007.1, from coordinate 81,510 downwards.
TCAATACACTTAAATTAGATAGTGTCTTTACCAACAACACTAAAGAGACCGCTCATCTGATAGATAAATGGAAGTAATAATATGCCCAATCAAAAAACATTTTTAGAAAACATTTGTTATACGCCACTAGTTTTCGGGCGATTCAACAAAAAATTAAATTTGAATTTATCAGAACTCGAAATCAAACAGTTAGTTAATCAAATTATTAGTGCCGACAATACTATTTTTCAAAAAGAAGGAAAAAACTATTATCTTCAACATGAAAAAATTGAACTAGTAATTAATTCTTTTAACTACCGCTTAATTACCGCTAATAGAATATAAAAAAAAACTGAAATCAGATGATTTCAGTTTTTTTTATTTAGAATTCTTGACCATTCTAGGTAAAATAGCAAAAATAACTAATCCAACTAAGAACAATACACTTAATGAAGCTGCTCCAATAGTCGATTTACCAGTTAGTTGTGTAACAATCGCTACAATAAATGGACCCATAACTGCTGAGAATTTTCCTAAAATATTGTAAAAACCATAGAACTCACTACCTGATTCTTTAGGGATAATTTTCCCAAAGTAAGATCTGCTCAAAGCTTGCAAACCACCCTGACTAGTACCCACCAAAATAGCTAAGACCCAGAAATCAAAACTGGATTTTAGATTTAAAGCATACAGACAAATTAAAAGGTAAACTACAATTCCTAAAAGAATACCTTTTCTAGTAGAAGTTTTATCAGCAAACCAACCAAATAGAATGGAAAACGGTACTGCAATTAATTGTACGACTAACATAACAATCATTAATTCAGACGTTTTTATACCGATGTCCATCCCAATAGCGGTTGCCATTGTAAAGATAGTATCGACTCCATCTATATAGAAGAAATAAGCCACTAAGAACCAGGCTACTTGTTTATACTGTTTAATGTGTTTAATAGTTTGAAAAACTCGTTTAAAACTCCCTTTCAAAGGAGATGCTGTTGATTTAACAGAGTATTTTTGAGTAACATTTCTTTGTAGCGGCAAATAAAATACCAACCACCAAAGCGCTGCAATCACAAAGCTCCAATGAGCTATTCCTGTTCCATCTAATTTTCCAAAACCACTAGTTAATTCCAAAACAAGGAACAGTATAAAGGCAATTACCCCACCCAGATACCCATAAGCATAGCCATAAGTCGATATTTTATTCATTTGCTCATCATTAGACACATCAGTCAAAAAACTATCATAGAAAAGATTACTTACTGAGTAACCAATTGCTGACAGAACATAAACTAATAATAGTAAACGCCACTGTGAGGCAGGAACGAAAACTAATCCTACCGTCATCACTATCCCTAACCAACAAAACATGCTTAACAAGCGTTTTTTGAAGTGAGGATAATCCGCTAATGCCCCCAAAAATGGGGCTAATAATGACACTAAAAGTGTACTAAAACTATTGGCATATCCCCAGTACGCCGTAGAACTAGCTGCTGAAACATGATTAGCTGAAGTCATCGACTTAAAATAAACTGGTAAAACGGCCGTCGTAACAATTATTCCATAAGCAGAATTGGCCCAATCATACATGATCCAACTCCACTGCTCTTTATTAATTTTCAAATTGACACTTCTTTTATTCTTTAAAGAAATCATCAATTAACTACCCCCATCCATTTGCGTGAAGAAAACAGATTTATCTAACGCGAAGGAATTATAGCATGGGAAACGTTTTTTACGATACAAGTAAATACAATCGATTTTAATGACAATTATCTGTCCTAATAGCCATAACATAGGCTTTAAAATATTTTGGATTAAAAATAATATCGGTTAATATACAAAAATAGTCCCAATAACTCATAATCAAGTTATTAGGACTATTTTTTTAGTGCTTGAGAATCCGTTTTAATTCATTCTCAACTTATTATTTTTCAATTCCCTTACCAACATACATGTCTTCAAGGATTTGTTTCAATTCAGAAATTAGTGGTTCTTTAGGATTTGTGAATGAGAATTGATCTCCAAATGCTGCTTCTGATAATGCATCAACATTTTCATCAAATTCCTTCTTATTAATATAGTTATCTTTAAGACTTAACTTGATACCAAGTCCATGTGCAAGATCAATAATCTTCTTAACCAAAGCATCCTTCAAAGCTCTGTCATCTTTACCTGACAAACCAATGTATCTAGCAATAGTTGCATAATCTGAATCTGCTCTAAAGCTTTCGTACTTAGGCCACATAGTAATTTTTGTAGGTTGTTCGAAGTTGTAGTTGATTACTTGTGGTAAAGCAATGATTGAAGCCAGTCCATGTCTGATACCATAAACGTTTGTCAAAGCATCTGTAATTGAATGACCAACACCAGCAAAAGCATTACCGAATGACATACCTGCAAGTGTTGAAGCATTATGCATTTCTTCTTGTGCATCCTTATCACCAGTGGCAGCTTTTTCTAAGTTATCAAAGACTAATTTAATAGCTTGTAGTGCATATGGTCTTGTGTAATCTGAGGCCATATTGGCTACATAGGATTCAATAGCATTGTTCAAAACATCCATACCTGATTCAGCAATGATGTCTTTTGGCATTGTTTCAACAAATTGTGAATCAATGATAGCAACATCAGGCGTTAGGGCATAATCAGCGATTGGGTACTTTGTTCCTGTTTGTGTATCAATAATAGAACTAAATGGTGTAACTTCAGCTCCAGTTCCGTATGTTGTTGGAATAGCAACAAATTGTGCTTTTTCAGGCTTAGGGAACTTGTAAGCACGTTTTCTGATATCAATGAATCCTTGTTTTGCACCAAAGAGATCAACATCAGGATGTTCGTAGAACAACCACATATCTTTGGCTGTATCCATTGTTGTACCGCCACCTAATGCAATAATTGTATCAGGTTTGAACAAATTCATTTGAGTAACACCACGTTTTACAACATCTGTTGTTACAATATTATCAACATCAGAGAACATTGAATATTCAACATGGAACTTGCTACGTTTCAATTCATCAGTAATTGTATCAACAAAACCAAGTTGAACCATGACAGGATCACAAACGATAAAGGCTCTCTTCATACCTTCAAGATCTTCTAGATAACGAACTGAAGTCTTTTCAAAGTAAACTCTTGGTTGTTTAATCCATTGCATATTATTTCTCCGTTTTGCGATTGTCTTAATGTTAAGCAAATCAAATGAAGATACGTTATGAGAAATAGAATTCTTCCCCCATGAACCAGTACCAAGAGTAAGTGATGGAATCATTTCATTATAAAGATTACCAATACCACCAATAGCGGCAGGAGTATTTACCAAGACACGACTAGCTTTCATCTTAATACCAAACTCTGTAGCTAAGTCTTCATCCATTGTGTGAATACCAACTGTGTGACCTAAACCACCAAAGTGTAACAATTCATCAGCTTTTTCGAAGCCTTCTTTATGCCCAGCAACTTTATAAACCGAAAGTACAGGTGATAATTTTTCAGCTGAAAGTGGCTCTTCTGGGCCAACCTTTGATAATTCAACACCAAGTACTTTAGTATCAGTGGGAACCTTGATACCAGCTAATTTAGCAATTTCGATAGCTGATTTACCAGCGATAGGACCTTTAACCCCACCCTCTGGTCTAAACATTGCATCAGCTAATTTCTTATAATCTGATTTCTTAATGAAGTAAATCCTATTCTTTTCAAATAGAGATTTAACTTCGTCATAAATATCAGCATCAACGATGGCACTATTTTCAGAAGCACAAACCATACCATTATCAAATGTCTTTGATAAAACAATATCGTTAACAGCACGTTTGATATTAGCAGTCTTTTCAATGTATGCAGGACCATTACCAGGACCAACACCCAAGGCAGGTTTACCAGTTGAGTAAGCAGCCTTAACCATTCCAGGACCACCAGTAGCAAGAACACTAGCAATACCTTCGTTATTCATCAAGTATGATGTTGCTTCAATACTTGGTTTTTCGATCCATTGAATGACACCTTCTGGGGCACCAGCATCAACGGCAGCTTTTAACATAACTTTAGCGGCGGCAACAGAACAATTTTGAGCTTGGGGATGGAAACCAAAGATAATTGGATTACGTGTTTTCATGGCAATCAATGACTTAAACATTGCAGTTGAAGTTGGGTTAGTAACGGGTGTAACACCTGCTAAAACACCAAGTGGTTCAGCAACTTTGATCAAACGATGTTCTTTATCGTCTTCAATAATGCCAACAGTCTTGTCACGTTTGATTGAGTGCCAAATCTCTTCTGTAGCATACATATTTTTAATAACTTTATCTTCAACCATTCCACGGCCAGTTTCTTTATAGGCTAACTTAGCCAATTCAAAACTAGCATTCAATCCAGCAATGGCCATTTGGTGAACAATATGGTCAACTTGTTTTTGAGTAAAACCGTCCATGATATCCAAGGCCTTGTGAGCCTTAGCAACCATAGCATCAATAACTGGTTTTACATCTTCTTTTTCATCTGATTTTGTAGAAACCTTTGTATCTTTGGAACCTTTCAACATCTGATTACCTCCAAGATTTAAAAATCGATATATTTGTTAACTAATTCACGTTTTATCTTATCACTGTACAATCAATGTTCAAGTTATTTTGTTCAAAAAGCTCAAGTAAACGTTTTCACGTTGATATATCAACACCTGCAACTCAAACGATTGTCAAAAAATAATTTCACATCTTATTTCAATTGTGAATATTTCTTCACAATCTCATCAAAATGCCTATTCTAGGTTGCTTTCCAATTCACAAAAAAAAGAGCTGAATTGAAATTCAGCTCTTGCTTGTGAAAATATTTATCTTTTTTAATGAGATGTTTTGTCGTTTGATGTTAAATTTTATTTGTTTCAAATATAGATTGATTATAGGCATCAACCCCCTTTTTGTGGAGATTTTCGCTTAGGTGTTCTACTCTTAAATACATTTTGTATTGTGAAAATTTGGTCTATTCTATTCTCAATAGTTTTCCTTCTACGTTTCTAATAACTATACTTCAGATTCTAACAACCAAATTTTTATATTTTTCTTCTCAAGTATGCTGCCTAAACGGGTTGCGCAAGGGCAACCTCCTGTGGTTTGCTACAGTGCTGGAATTGCCCGCATAGTACGCGTGCGATTCCAGTACTTAGGCAAATCCTCGGAGGCTGTTCGCCCTTGCTCCACCCTCTCTCTATTATCTAAACATGGTCTTAGTAGCACGTGCCATTACTTTTGGATCTTTCTCATAATGGTGCATTGGTGTCATCTCTGACAATGGAATATTCAACAATGTATATACGGCACGTTGTGCTGCACGGAATGAATATTGTTCCGTAAAGACCATATCGAATGGTTGTTCACAGAATTGACTGATGAAGGCCAAATTCTTACTGTTCTTTGGAACTACATCTGGACGATCTCCGACGGCTCTTTGATTGAACATTGCACTTGCATATGGTAGGTGAACAGGAATTACATTGACAATGCTGTCCATAATTTCCTGTGTATGGTTCTTGATATTGTCTTTGCTTGGATCTACTTCTGCTAAGTGGCCTAATAATTCTTCTAGCATTTCTTTACCTGTCATTTCCATTACAGGCTTTTGTACATAATCACCATTTCTTCTTGGATACATGAAGTAACCCCAGAATGTTGACTCATTAGGCTTTTGTGCCTTGAAGTGTGGTTGATGATGAACAACGATTGACAACAATGGTGTACTGTTAATCCATGTATTCAAAGCATTTCCGGGCTCTTGTTGTGTAATACGTGAAATTTCATTTACCAAGAAGTGGCTGTTGGTTGTAACTGTGAGACTGACCCACTCACTTTGTGTACGATCACCAAAGAATTTGTCAGGATTACCTAGAGAATAGAACTTCTCAGCTGCTTTCTTCCAAAGTGCTGCACTAGGTGCATAATCCATATTTTCCTTAAATGGTGTATTAAAGTCACCAAGTGCTGAACTATCAGTAATTGAACCATTAGTATCGAAGACTAAGTCGTTTTCAGCAATATCAATGTGTCCTTCTTTGTTATCATTGTCGACTTCTTCATACTTGAGTCCAGTAACGATAATATCATCTTGAAGTGGTGTATCTTTGAATTCCAAATCAGTAACTTTACGGTTATTGATGAAGGTTACACCACGATCTTCCAAATACTTGCGCATTGGCAAAATGATACTTTCAAATTGATTGTATGGACTTCTTGTAACACCTTCTAGTGTATTGATACGACTGAATTCAAGAATCATACGATTCATATAACGACGTAGCTCAACAGCTGAACTAGCACGTTTGAAAGCAAATGTTGTTTGCCACATGTACCAGAAATTAGTTGTGAAGAAATGTGGACTGCTTGCAAACCATTCAGCAATACTAATGTTATTTAGTTTTTCTTCATCCTTTTCAGGCATCAACATCAATTTAGATAATAAATAACGATCCTTATTATCAAATTGCATATGTCTGTAATTGTCTTTATTAGGTTTTACACGTGGACCATCGCTATCGATCAAACGTCCAACATCATGTGTTGGATGAGCGTGGTCAAAATTCAAAATGTCATCCGTAACTGTTTGTCCAGGATGATCCAATGAAGGTACTGAACGCAATACATCCCAAAGGTTTTCAAATGTCTCTTCGTTCAACATTCTTCCACCTTTTGCTAGGAATCCTTTGCTGTTCGATAAAGCTTGGTTACCATACTCTGTTTCATAGTCTTTAACTGCAGCACCATCGTTTGCACCATGGTCTTCTAGACCCATCATTGTAATTTGATCGCCATTAAATCCCCCATCACGAATCAAATAAATAGCAGCAGCTAAGTTACCAACACCTGTACCAATCATGTAGGCTTTTCTTGTCATATCATGAACCTCCATTCCAAATTTGCTCTTTTCTATACACCCTTAATATAACAGTAAAAATAAAAAAGTAAAGGCTTACATCGCATTATTGGCAACATTTTTAATCTAATTTTTAACACTAAAAAAGGAATCAAAACAACTTAAATTTGTTTTGATTCCTTGATTTTTAATCACTATATTTTATTAATCTAACTACATCACGAACAATCATTAATTCCTCGTCAGTTGGTACAACCAAAACATCAGTAGTTGAATCTTTTGTACTGATACGACGAATTCCTTTGCCATTTTCGTTAGCTTCTTTATCAATTCTTATACCACGATAATTAAAGTGGTTTACAATGTCCTCACGAATTTCAGCACTTCCAGCACCAACGCCAGCAGTAAAGATCAAGACATCAGCTCCACCCAGTAGGGCAATATATGAGCCAATATACTTAACAATTCGATTGACAAAAATCTTGATAGCCAAATCAGAACGATGATTTTCATCCTTAGTTGCTAACAAATCACGCATATCTGGTGATACACCTGAAAGTCCCAACAAACCAGATTTAGTATTCAAAATTTTTACCATTTCATCAGGATCAGTAATCTTCATCTTTTGCATCAAATAAGCAACCAATGAAGGATCAACATCCCCAGAGCGTGTACTCATAGTAATACCAGCCAATGGAGTGAATCCCATGGATGTATCAACTGATTTACCGTCTTCAATTGCATCAATTGAAGCTCCACTACCAAGATGGGCAGAAATAATCTTAAGGTCAGCTAATGGTCTTTGTAAGTAATCGGCCGCTGCTTGTGATACATAGCGGTGACTTGTACCATGGGCACCAAATTTACGAACTCCATATTTTTCATAATACTCATAAGGAATACTATACAAGTAATTGACCGGATCCATTGTTTGATGGAACGAAGTATCAAAGACTGCTACTTGAGGAACATCTGGCAAAATCTTTTCAAATGCTTCAATTCCAGTTGCTTGACCGGGATTATGTAATGGGGCATATTCAGAAAGATTTCTGATTTGTTGGATCACGCGTGGTGTTACGATGGCTGAATCTTTAAAGATACTACCACCAGCGACAACACGATGACCTACTCCGGTGATCTCGTCATAACTTTTGATTATTTTCAATTCAATCAATTTATCAAGCATCATATTAACAGCAGTTGTATGATCAGGAATGTCTCCCAATTCACTGATTTTCTTGCCATTATATTGAACTTCAAAGACTGAATCTGGTAATCCCAAACGATCTACCATTCCTTTGGCGATAACCTTCTCATCAGGTACTGTATATAGTTTCCACTTCAATGTAGAGCTACCAGAATTAACGGCCATGATTTTAGACATTTAATCTCACCTAACCTTTAAAATTTTTTGCCCAGCTTTGCAACTGGTCTTTAAATCCCTCAAACAACTTAGGGTTATTGGTATCTGGTATTGTGCCCATCAAAACATTTTCCACTTGCTTAGCATTATCGCCATGTTTTTGTAAAACTACGACTGCCTTTTGTGCTTCTTTTGATGCAAATAAGCTTGTTGGCAAATCTAATACAGCTTGCAGATAAACACTTGAAACCATCCATTCAGATAATTTCTTTGCTTGGTCAGTTTGGAAAATCTGTGAAGGTACAATGAATATACCGATTCCACCGTCATTTAAATTATTCATAGTTTGTTCAATCAACAAATGGTGAGCATAAGAATGTCCCTTGTCTGATTTTGTTTTGAAATTCTTAGCATTGTCATCAATTGGATAATAGCCAACTGGTAAATCAGCCACTGCCAAATCAATATCAGTAATATCCCAATCGGCGACACTATCCTGATGATAAGCGTCTAAATTAAGATTCATTACTTCACTAAATGATTTTGTTAAAGAAACTAACGCATCGTCATTATCAAGTGCCGCAGCATTGATATTGAATTTGTCAGTCATATTCAATTGTTCAATAACTTCAATCAGCAAGTTACCTGTTCCAACAGTTGGATCGACTATGTTCACGTCTTTCTTATTTTGAACATTTAGTACCTCATAAGCAATTAAGCTAGTTATCAAACCAATCGCATCAGGAGTCATTAATTTATTAACTTCAGCTTTATCATCTTTTTGAGCTTTGATAATTGATACTGTAATCGCTTGCTTAAGTTGCAGTGGAGTTAGATTTAATTTCTTCATCTCTGCATAGATATTTTCTAACTTAGAAACAGTATCTTTGTCAGGAACACCGTTCTCGACATAAACGCTGCCATCAGAAATATCTGTTAATGTTTCGGCAAGTGATTCAATGTTGTTAACTCTTAAGGACTCCTTTAATAAAGAATTAGCTTGATTCATCTTATCAAAATATGTTTGCATATCTTTTTCTGACATGGTTAACCTCTTTGCTTAATAATTAAAATTTTAACGTTGAAAACGATTTTATTCAAGGACTCGTCAATTCACAATAGTCTATTTTATTACTTTTATTAATTTTCTTGTTAATTTGTTGCTCATAAATCTCATCTAAACGCCGGTATCCCGAGATTTGTTCGCCAATCAAATTACTAGTGTATCCTACAATTAAAATTACGACCGATAATATTAAAATACTATTTAATAAAACCGCACCGCTTCTTTTACAATTTATGTTCATCCAACGTTAAGTACATTTCAGATTTTTCACCGGCTTTATTCACTGTTGTTATGATAACTAAATTTGAGATTTTTTCAATCTTAATTTCTCTTTGATTTACTAAAATAGGCTCATGTCCACCACTGACAACGGTCTTATATCGTAACATTTTATTATCCCCTTTGCCAAAGATATTAAAAACAAAAGCCGGATGCTTATCATTAAGCCACTCCGGTTTTGTATAAGATATATGATTGTCTTTCACTTCATCTATTCTTAAAGCATGGTCCATTTCACTTTGAATCTTCTCTTGAGTTACATGCCAACGTAGCTGATCTCTAAACGTAGTATGTTGCACTGTCCTCATTATCAACAATGATTGTTGCAAGATTCCTAAAGTCATTAAAGTTATCATCAAAGCTAAAATTGATTCATACAGAACAAAGCCCTTTCTTCTAGCTCTTAACTTGATAGACATGATTATTTACCCTAACTTGATATGTATTTCCAATCTTTTGATAGTAATAGATTCGATTCTTTATCGTTACTCTATTAGGCATATGCGAATTTTCCAAATGCAACAATATTATTTTGTGAGCATTGACTCTTTGTTCCCACTGATTGATCAATTTGAACTGTTCACTGACACAAAGCGACAACATAAAAATAATGGTTAAAGAAATCGTTAAGGAAGTTAATGCTTCAACCAGGATAAAGCCGCTGTGTCTTTTCAATAATTTCACCCCATCCCATTTGAATTCGATATTCATACTTACGATGTGTCAGTTTGGATTCAAATATAATTATTTTAGGATCCGACTGACCAGACCTCCTAATAAAATAATCAATCGGACCGTTAGTATTCCTCAAGGTTTTTGGAAAAATCTTTTTCTTTAAAACAATTTTTCCATTAACTGCATACCGCCCAAAAGTAACGTGATCACCACGAATTTTTAGATAAGCCGGTTTCTGATTAAGATAAGAATAATTCATTTCATTTTTAAACGAATTCTTAAACCACTCTAAGGATTCTTTTTCTTCAATACGAGCTTGATAATCTTTGAGGTTCCACACTGATACAGCAACCAAACTACAGACGATTGCTAAACCAATTACTGTTTCAATTAATGTGAACCCGTGTCTACTAGTGTCCATTCTCCGGTTTCTTTATCCTTCTTCAAATCTAATTTAGCATTATTCAACTTATCAAATTGTTTCTGACTAATGTAATTAGCTTTTTTTAATGTGCCTATATTGATTTCATCTTCAGAATGATCTTCCGAATATAACCCAGCTTGACTAACAACAGTAGTTCTTAAAGCCTCATTCGATTTCTTATTGGCGTTATCACGTTGCTTAGTTAAATTGGGAATCATAATCAAAAGTAACAATGAGATTATGAACAAGACGATAACCATTTCAATTAAAGTAAAACCTTTTCTTATTTTCTTCATTACGAGATTCCCTTCATCATTCCATAAATTGGTAACAAAACTATTAAGTAAGTTACGACAATTACAATCGCTATAACGGCAAATAAAATTGGCTGTACTAGTCCTAATAATTTTTTGAGATTACGTTGTGTTTCTTCAAATTTTAATTCTGACATCAACAAGATATCTTGTGCCAATGCCGTTCCACTTTCACCAGCTTGTAAGATAATCTGTAATTGTTTTGGCAACAGTGGTTCTTTTTCGACCAATGTTAATAAGCTTTTCCCACTAATCAAATTATTAATAAATTTAGTCGCCAAATGCTCTTGAATTGAACCTTTTTGAAAGTGATTATTATTTTCACAAATGCTTTGGAGGTTCATTCCGTTAGCCAATTGCATTCCTAATCCTTGTAATATCAAAAAATGAAAAAAGCTCTGATAAATTTTCCCTACAAATGGTAATTTCACAAGAAACAAAGCCCGATCATACTCATCTTTTTTTCTAAGAAAGATTGCTAATGAGAAAATACTTAAGGTTATCAAAAGCAGAACTAGTAAAATTAATCCTAGAAATAAGTCTATTGCCTGACTACCACCTGCGACAGCTAACTGAGGAACAATATAGAGTTTCATCCCTATTAACATTGTGATTAAAAACATTAATATGAAAGCAGGATAAGCCAACAATTCTTTAAATTTGTTCTTCTGTTTAGACTGACTTTGTAAGAGAACCCCAGTCTGTTCTAAGGCTTGAGCCAATCTTCCATGGTTTTGGGCGATAATCAATTGATTATAAATAACAGCGGGTAATTTAAAATGGATCAATGATTGTGAAATCATTTTCCCTTGCTGTAAATCCTGATAAATCAGATCAAATACACTTTTCTCATCGTCCAGTAAACGGAGACAATTGATTGAATCACTTAGTGAAAAACCATTTTTCAAAAGTTTACTAATTAAAATTAAATATTCAGCTTTTTTTGCCGTTGAAAACTTTTTAACCATAAATATATTCCTGATAAGTTTTTTGATTGATTCGACCGACTTGATAGGCTTCTTCTAACATTGTTTGCCAATTTTTATCAGCAACTTCATCTTTTAAATATTTCTCAATCTGTGTTGAATTTAAGGTATCAATAAACAATTCCAAATCATTAAAGGTCGGTATTAAACGTTGATAGGAAATAAAATTAATCCCATTCAAAATATCAATCTCGTCAATTCCAAATTGTCGCAAACGCTGAAGAATGGAATACTTAGATTTTCCATGAATCGTTGACATCACTGTATAACCACAGAGTGCCGCTTGAATGGCCTGCTGTGCTGTATGTTTATCCCTAATTTCACCGATAATTAACACCTCTGGTCGATGACGAAGACTAGTTTTTATCAATTCTTCATAAGTCATCCCTGCATCATCGTTGACTTGTAACTGTAAAAAACTATCTTCAACAATCTCAATTGGGTCCTCAATACACATAACTTTCTTATTAATACTTAATTGTCGTCCCAGAGTGTACATCAAAGAAGTTTTGCCTGAGCCCATTGGTCCAGAAAATAACATCATTCCTTTTCGTCGGGCGATTGGTAAAATTTTCTGAATTAAAATTTCATTCACCATTGAATTAAATTCCTGTGGATAAATTAATCTCACGACCATGGATTCACGATTCTGAAAATCTCCTACTGAGGAAATTCTGATAAAGATACGTTTATTTTGATAGTTAAAATTAAACGATCCTTTCTGTGACCGACGTCGCTCAGATACATCTAATCCACCATTAAATTTTAAAAAATTCATAATGGCAAAACTCTCATCATTAGTTAAATCGGCTACTGTGTAGTTCTGAAAAGAATTACTCGCTTCAATGTGATAAAAGTTATCGTGTGGAAAAAAATAAATATCTGAAATTTTATTGATACATGCTTCCGTTAATAAATTATTGACCATTGTTTCGGCTGTCATCAAATGCCCCCTTTCAGGTAAAAATTACGAAGAAAAAAGCAAAAAAATACTCTCAGTAATCTTTTTTACAATTACTGAGAGTATTTTTAACCTAATTTAATTCCTGAATCTTTCAATGCAGCATCGACAACGTTCATAACGGTCATACTGTGTTGCATTCTTTCTTTAGCGGCTTTCATATCGTGTTGTTTGATCATTTGATTGAAAGTTTTAAACTCTTCATACATGCGATGAGAATGAATTTTTTTATCTACCTGTTCAGATTCAGCACCATTTAGTTGTTCACTGTAATCCTTCATTACATTGGTTGGTCCATCAACAACAATTGATCCTTTATTGCCTTGAATAGTTGAAGTAACCTGAGCTGAACAATCCTTAGCAGCAATGCAGACCACTTTTGTCCCAGGATAATCGAGTACCAAAATACCGGAAGTATCAATTCCTCGCGTTACGTTAGCATAATAATGAACTGCCTTAGGAGCACCCATCAAACCAATTACAAAATGAATATTGTAAATATTCAAATCCATTAGAGCGCCGCCACCTTTTTTAGGATCAAAGACTGGCAAGATTTTTCCAGCTAAAAAGGCGTCATAACGATGCGAATATTGTGAATAATTGCATTCAATTACCTTTAAAGATCCTAGCTCCGGTAAGGCTTGTTTTAGTGATTGATAATTAGACAAGTATTGATTAGTAATTGCTTCAACCAAAATTAGATTTTTAGCTTCAGCTAATTTTTTTAACTCAACTAATTGGATCGAATTCAATGTAAATGGTTTTTCGCAAATAACATTTTTGCCAGCTTCCAAAGCCATTTTAGCAAACTGATAATGTAAAAAGTTAGGCAATGCCACATATACAGTATCAATTTCTGGATCAGCTAAGCACTCCTTTGCATCAGTATAAATCTTCTTGATCTGATTAGTTTTTTGCAATTCTTCCATAGTTGATAAATCTTTTGGTGTTCCCATAATAGCAGTTAATTCCACTTCAGGGATATCGTGAATCATCGTTAGGAAATCTTTGACGATCATGCCAGCTCCAAATATCGCTAATTTCATCCTAATTACCTTCCTCTTCCGTAATTTGATTTATACCCATTTCGAGCATATGAATTTGATAAATAGTCTCTTCATCTTTTACTGTCTTAGGCTTGCCGTTGATGATAGCATCATATAGTCCTTGATAGACACGACTATAATCGCCAACTTCAGAAACAACTTTTTCCTGATGATATTGATCGTTATCATCTAAATAAGTTAAAGTTCCATAATCCTCTGGACGATCAATACCGAAATCATCATGATCTGGCATATAAAAATGCTTCAAATCAACTTCTTGACGATCCATATCCTGTTTCACAAAGACACCTTTTTTACCATAAACCGTAAAACTAGGACGTGGTACTAATCTGAAATAACTCGACTTAACTGAAACCTTCATAATTCCGTAATACATATCAATATCAAAGTAATCGTTCATGCGATTTTCACCTAATAGTTGACGAACATCGTAGTGAACTTTATCTGCTTTGCCAAAATATGAAATAATTTGATCCAAGGTATGGCAGGCATGACCATACAAGAAACTATGACCAACTGAAAATTGTTTTTCGCCTTCAGGAACATAAGGACGGAAATAATCATAGGTCGATTCAACTTCCAAGATATCCCCAAGTTTTCCACTTTCAATCACTTTTTGAACAGTTAAGAAATCTGAATCGTAACGACGATTTTGATAACATTGAATCAATAGATGTTTATCATTTGCCAATTGAAATAATTCTTTGGCTTGGGCTTCTGTTTCTGTAAATGGTTTTTCTACCAATACATTCTTATTATGATTGAGTACTTCTTTTGCTAATTTATAATGTGCTTCAGCTGGGACTGACAAAACCACTAATTGAATTTCTGGATCATTATAAATATCATTTATATCAGTCGTATAATTGATTCCGTCAATCCTCTTCCAAACATCATGGCTGATGTGACGAGCGTAGATTGTCTTTACTTTAATTTGATCCTTTAATTTTAATGAAAATGGTAGATGATAACGGTTAGCACTTTTACCATTCCCAATATATGCGATAGTCAATTTTTTCATAATTGATTCCTCCCTTTATCCATAAACACACTCTACAGGCAAAAGACCAAATTGATAACCTTTTGACTTGAAACTGGTCATTATGAACAAAGATAAGTATCAATTACACCAATCTCATAAACATTATGTTCAATGGATTCGGTATAATCAGTTTAGAAGGAGATCTGCTTATGCTTTTTTCAGATAGAATTACCCATATTAATGATTTAACCGATAACGAACAACGTATCGCTAAATACATCGAAAACAATCTTAATGCCGTCTCGACCATGGCAATTCAAACTTTAGCCTCAAAAACTTATACATCCCATTCGGCGATTGTCCGTTTTGCCAAAAAATTAGATTACAGTGGCTTTCGAGCCATGCGACAAGACATCAGTAAGGATGTTCAACAAAATATTACCAAGCTAAATGATGTCGATGCCAATTTTCCTTTTTCTTCGACTGACTCAGCCCTTGATATTGCCAAAAACATTTCCGACTTAACTATCAACGCTGTAAAAAGAACTTTAGCGCAAATAAGCGAAAAAGAACTAAACGCTGCTGCTGCCAAAATTATGGAAAGCAAACGTCTAGTTCTCTTCGCAATTGGTGACACTCAGATTCGAGCTCGTGGTTTTCAGAGTAAACTTGTTAAGATTAATAAATTTGCCATCATCGCTGAAGAATACAGTGATGAATCATGGACTTCCGTCAATTTGGATGAAAATGACTTAGCAATTTTTCTTTCTTATACTGGTAATAGTTCCAACTATTTGAATCTAATAAAATTTCTAAAACAACAGAAAGTTCCTACACTCTTGATAACAGGTAATCCTGACAGTCAAATGATTCAATATGCCTCTCAAACTATTTCCATCATTCAAAACGAGTACGATATTTTTAAGGTCAGTACTTTTGCTTCCCAAATCACCTTTGAATATCTACTGGATACTCTCTTTGCCATCGTTTACTCACAATCATACAAAAAGAATTTAATCAAATTGCAGAGTAACTATAATAAACTAACTTCTAACGACATCCTTGATAGTATCCCTAAAGACAAAAAAAGATCGTAAACATAATGTTTACGGTCTTTTTAGTTAAAGAACTTATTCTTCATCGTCAGCAGCAGTATAAACTTCTGAAACATCTTCATCATCTTCAAGTTGATCAATCATATGTTGAAATTGTTCTTTTTTCTCTTCTGGAACAGGTGTAGTGTTTTGAGGAATCATTGTTAATTCTGAATCAGCAAGTTCGTAGCCCTTTTCGATCAAACCATCACGAACGGCTGCAAATTCTTTAGCTTCAGTATAGATTTCATAAGCGTCATCTGATGTTTGTAGATCATCAGCACCAAGGTCCATGATATCCATCAAAACAGTATCTTCGTCTTGAGTATTCTTTGTACGGTCCAAAACAATGTAACCTTTACGGTCGAACATGTAAGCAACTGAACCACTTGAGCCCAAGCTTCCTCCGTTACGGGTAAATGCAACACGTACGGCAGAAGCAGTTCTGTTCTTGTTATCTGTTAAAGCTTCTACTAGAACTGCAACTCCACCTGGAGCGTAGCCTTCGTATGTAACTTCATCATAATGTTCATCACTGCCACCTTCAGCCTTGTCTAAGGCACGTTTGATGTTGTCCTTTGGCATATTAGCTGCACGAGCTTTATCTACGATTAAACGAAGGGCAGCATTATCGTTAGGATCGGCACCACCCGATTTAGCTGCCATGAATAACTCACGAGACAGCTTTTGGAAGATTTTACCACGTTTTGCATCTTGGGCGCTTTTTCTACCTTGGATGTTATGCCATTTTGAATGTCCTGACATTTCTGTTTCCTTCTTTCATGATTATTGTAAACCGCATATAATTTTATCAAACTAATCGCGGTATTTCAATATCCGTAGGCTAAATAAACCATAAAAGAAGATATTTTCTTTAACTCAATTGAATTTTTTAAAATCTAAATTGATCAAAGCTAAAAATCCCAGTGCAACGCCTAATAGACGGACTTTAATGTCATTATCGTTACCTGTTTGTGGAAAAGTTTTTAGATTATTCGCTGGATTTCTGCGAGCGCTTACTAAATTATCCTTAAAATGGGATTGTTCTGTCTCTTTTACAGCTTCCTTTTTTACTTCTGGAGCTTTATAAACAGTTCCAAACATAACCATCCCTGTCGTCTTTAAGGGCTGCACATGATTTTTGGATTTATTAACAATTTTTGTATCACTTTTATTCTCAGTATTCGAATTATCAGTTGATTTTACCGGTGCAATAGGCAAAATGGTCAAATGAACTGTAACATTCTCTCCATTGGCTGTACTTACTACAACATCATAAGTACCCTCTTTAGCTAAATCGACTTTAGTCAAATCTAATCTAGTAAATTTTTGTCTATCACCGTCTGAATTCACAAAATCCTTCAACATTGGAGCTGAATCACCTAAATGTATCGTGAAATCATGAACCGTATTCGAGGATGTATCAATATTCTCGTCTTGTTTGGTAGCATTCACATTCTCCACTACATCACTATTATCATTAGAGGATGCATTAACTATATCAATTTGGCCTAACCCCAAGATCAAAATCCATCCCCATACTAAACCATTTGTTAAAAACATTTTTTTCGTCTTCATTTTTTTGACCACCTTTATAAGATGACATCAAATTATATGTTTAAACATCTTACATAGAGAATACACCCTTCTGGACAAAATAAAAAACTTTATCAACCCGTAAACACAGGTTAATAAAGTTTTATTTATTTTTAAATTCATGTCGACGAATTAAGTACAGAACAAGCACTAATATTAAAATCCCCACTAAAGCACCTGTACTATCCAAAATAACATCCTCAACTAACGGTGTACGTCCACCAGTTAAACCTTGATGAAATTCATCAAACGCCGCTAAGCCAGTCGCTACCATCCAAGGAATAAAAATCATCAAAACGAAGTTCTTCTTGAAGTACGTGTATAACGCTAAACACAAGAAAACTCCTAACAACAAGTAAATTCCAAAATGAGCGCCTTTTCGAATGAAGAATTCAACAAACTTAAAATAACCATCATTCTCAACGGATTGATACTTGCCGCTGTAGGTAAAACCAATTTTAGATAAAGCATTATAAAATGGTTTACCTGCTAAATATTTTTCTAAAAATGGTACTGAAGTCTGTTCTTTATAAGTCATCGAAGAACTGTAAAAAAGAATTGCCTCAATTGCGACTACTAGTCCCCAAAACCATTTCTGTTTTGTTTTTAAACTATTATCCATTAACTCTAATTATTATCCAACTTAACAGTTGAATTGATTTCTTTAGCATCATCGAAGTAACCAGAATAATACAATGAATGAGTTGCCCAATAATACATTACAGTTGAGAAAATCAAGATAACAACAAAGTCCATTGGATACTTAATCAAATTCATTCCACCGAAATCTGATCCACCAATCCATGAAATAATTGATAAACCAAACAGATGAACTATCAACCAGAGACTGGCATACAATTTCTGCTTAAACTCTTTAAACCCACGGCGATAATCGTAAACAAAGTAAATTGGTAATCCAACAATAATGATTATAATAACTTCGACCGTAGTTGGGAACATAGCCCAATAAATTGCCAAACTAATTAAATCAAAAACAACTGGAGCTAGAATTTTCATTCCTTTAATTTTTGTTGGTCTTCTCATTTCCGGACCCATTTTACGTAAACTTCCTGCTACCACTGGACCAGATAACAAGGAAATCAGCGTTGATGCTGCAACCACACGTGATAGTAATGACCAATTCTTGAATAGTAGAATCAAGATAAAACTAACAACAAAGTCGACCATTAAAGCTATCCGTGGTGAATTGTATTTATTATTTGAATTACTTAAGAATAAAGGCAAATGCTTATTCTTAGGCATTGAAGATAATGATTTACTTGCAGATGAAGCAAAAGCAATTCCACTACCTACTGGAGAAATGAAGGCTGTAAAGTAGACCAAAGTTGATAACCAATAGATATTCAACAAAATAGCCAAATCAGCAAATGGTGAATTAAAGTTAATTTTTGACCATCCACCACTGATAACTGACTGTGGCAATGCCCCGATAAAGACAATCTGCAACGCAATATAAATCAAAGCACTAATCAATAATGATAAAATGATTCCCCGTCTAATATTAACTGACGGCTTCTTTATGTCATTACTCAAGTTAATGACCGTTTGAAAAGCCACATATGAATAAATAATTCCGGCACTACCAATTGCCACGAAAATCGATGAAGTACCATTAGGCATAAATTCACTGAATGAACTCCCCATGTTATTGAAATCAAAATGAGCCGTAACCAAAACAATCATTGTAACAATTGGCACGATTACTTTTAACACAGAGATGAAATTATTAAATTTAGCCATAATCGTAACTGACCAATAATTAATAATTGTAAAAATGAACAACATAACTGTTGCCATCATAATTCCTTGAGTGCTAAGTTGTCCGCCCTTCATAAATCCATGCGTCCAATTAGCCCACTCCCAAGGCCACGTGCTCATGTACTGAACCGAGGCCACAGCTTCAATCGGTAAAATAGCTAATAATGAAATCCAATTAGCCCATGAGAAAATATGTCCTAACAACGAACCATGAGTGTACATTGTAAATCGACTCATAGCTCCCTCTTCCGGAAACATCGTCCCAATTTCGACATAAACCATTGCAATCATTGCTACTAAAACTGCTCCCACAATCCACGCAATAATTGCTGCTGGACCGGCTATTTGTGCTGCCTGACTAGATCCAAACATCCAACCTGAACCAATAATCGCACTTAGCCCAAACATTACTGTTGAGAACAAATTTAATTTTTTATTCCTCATAAAACCACCAATCTATAATTTTTATAATAAAAAAATAGCCTTCATTACGAAGACTATTATATATCCATTATGTAAATTTAGGCTACTCTACTGTCACACTTTTTGCAAGGTTACGAGGTTTATCAACATCATTACCACGTGCCAAACTTGCATAATAAGCAATCAGTTGAGCTGGTACGATACTGATGATTGGTGAAATCAATTCATCAATTTCCGGAATAATGATTTGGTCTCCAGCTTCAGCATACTTTTGACTAGCAATTACCAAAACATGTGCTCCACGGGCTTCAACTTCTTGAATATTACCACGAGTATGGCTAGCATCAATTCCATCATTTACGTAAGCAAAAACTGGTGTATCCTTTTCGATCAAAGCAATTGTTCCGTGTTTCAATTCTCCAGCAGCAAAGCCTTCGGCATGAATATAAGAAATTTCTTTCAATTTAAGAGCGGCTTCAAGAGATAAGGCATAATCGACACCTCTACCAATATAGAAAGCATCGGATTTATTTGTTAAGTAATCGGCTGTTAACTTTTTAATTTTATCTTTTTCGTCAACGATTGTTTGAATACCATTAGCAGCCAAAGCTAATTGTTCTTTCAAATTAAATTCTTTAGCAATTTGAAGATTTTTGGCTTCACCCAAAGCTTTAGCCAATACTGCTTCAACAGCAATTTGTGCTGTATAGGCTTTTGTAGAGGCAACGGCAATTTCTGGTCCAGCTAACAATTCCATTGTGTAAGTAGCTTCTCTAGAAAGAGTTGAGTTGGCCACGTTTGTCATTGTTAGACTCGGTAACTTCATCTCATTAACTTTAACCAATACTTGACGACTATCAGCTGTTTCACCACTTTGTGATAAGAAAATAAAGAATGGTTTCTTAGAAAGTTTTGGCATATGATAACCAAATTCACTACCCAATTCAACATCTACTGGTACGTCAGCAATCTTTTCAAAGATATTACGACCAACTAAGCCAGCGTGATAACTAGTTCCAGCAGCAACAATATACAAACGATCGGCCTGCTTGATTTCATCCAATAAATCTTGTTCAACATTTAAAGAACCATCATCGTTGATATAATTTTTAGAAATCTTTCTCATAACATTGGGTTGTTCATCGATTTCTTTCAACATGTAGTGATCATATGTACCCTTAGAAATATCATTTTCATCAATATTTACAGTATAAGGATCTCTTTGAACTTTAGTACCATCAATCTTACTAATTTCAACTGAACCCTTCTTCAAGATAACAACTTCGCCATCATGAATTTCAACAAACTTATGAGTTTGATCAAGCATAGCCATAGCATCGGAACAGATAACGTTGAAACCATCACCTAATCCAATTAGAAGTGGGCTCTTATTTTTAGCGACAAAAATACGATCTGGTTCTTCTTTGTCGATCATAGCAAAGGCATATGAGCCTTCAATTAGGCTTAGAGCTTTACGGAAGGCTGCTTCGCCATCCATACCCTTCTTAGCAAAGTAGTCAACCAATTGTACGGCTACTTCTGTATCAGTTTGACTTTCGAATTTAAAGTCAGATAAATATTCATTTTTCAACTCAGCATAGTTAGTGATAACACCGTTGTGTACTAGATAAAAACGGTTATCTTCTGAGAAATGAGGATGAGCATTTTCAATTGTTGGCTTTCCATGTGTTGCCCATCTAGTATGTCCGATTCCGGCTAGGCCTTGAACATCACTCGTAACGGCATTTTCTAATTCACTTATTTTACCAACTTCTTTAACCAAGAAGTCTTTACCTGTTTGATTATTAACGTAAATACCAGCTGAATCATAGCCACGATATTCAAGTTTTTCCAATCCATTTAATAAAATATCAGTTGTATTATTATTTCCAATTACTCCGACAATTCCACACATAATAATTATAGCCTTTCTTAATTGGTATAGTTTAATTTATTATAAATGGTATAGTTCATTTGAACTGTACTCATCACCTTGCGACAATGACTAGAATACTAATCTATTATCATTATGTCAAGAAATCTTTAATATTTTTTATAAATGGTATATATGGTATGTACCGATTATAAATATTGGTATACATTATATAGACCAATAAAAAAAGAGAAACTAAGGGTCAATCCCTCAATTTCTCTTTTTTCGAATTTCTTTATCTGTATTATATTAGCTTAATTCACTTTTAACAACTTCAACGATTTGGTCACAGTATTCATTGACCTTTTCTTCAGTTGAAGCTTCACACATTACACGAAGCAAAGCTTGTGTACCACTAGGACGAACTAGTACACGACCATCGCCATCCATCTCATCCTCAACTGTCTTAATAACGTCAAGAATTGCTTGATGTTTGTCCCATGAATTCTTGTCAGATACAGGAACATTAACAAGTTTTTGTGGATAAACTTTTACAGGAGCAGCTAATTCGGCTAGGCTCTTACCAGTTTCCTTCATAACATGAAGTAGATGTGTACCCGTTAGCATACCATCACCAGTATTCATGTATTCATACAAAACAACGTGTCCTGATTGTTCACCACCGATGTTGTAGTTATTCTCACGAATTTCTTCAACAACGTGACGATCACCAACAGCTGTTTGTACAGAATGCATGCCATTAGCTTCAATAGCCTTGTACAAGCCAATATTACTCATAACAGTAGTTACAATAGTATCCTTCTTTAAACGGCCACCATCGTGCAAATATTTACCAAGGATAAACATGATCTTATCACCATCAACAATGTTACCATCGCCATCAACTGCAATACAACGATCTCCATCGCCATCAAAAGCTAATCCAGCTACAGCGTCTGATTCTTTAACACGTTGAGCCAATTGTTCTGGGTGAGTTGAACCAACATTTTTGTTGATATTGATCCCATCTGGATGTGAAGCCATGATATCAAAGTCCACATTTAAGTCAGCAAAAAGTGTACTTGCTAAACGACTTGTTGAACCATTAGCAGTATCAAGCACGATCTTCATACCACTAAGGTCATCAGAAAGAGTTTGCTTCAAGAATTGTAGATACTTTTGAGCACCTTCTGGATAGTCAGAAACACTACCTAAACCTTCAGCAGATGGTCTTGGCAAAGTATCTTCCTTAGCATCCAATAGTTCTTCAATCTCTTCTTCAACGTCATCTGGCAACTTGTAGCCATCTGATCCGAAGAATTTAATACCATTATCTTCAGCAGGATTATGTGAAGCTGAAATCATAATACCAGCATCAGCTGAAACGGCACGAACAAGATATGCAACGGCAGGAGTTGTAATAACATCCAAATTCAAAACTTCAATACCAACTGAAAGCAATCCTGAAATTAAACTAGTTTGTAGCATTTGACCAGAAATACGTGTATCTCTAGCAACTAAAACACGTGGATGTGCGTTCTCGTTATCTGAGTGTTGTGTTAAAACATAACCACCACATCTACCTAATTTAAAAGCTAATTCAGGACTTAGCTCTTTATTTGCAATACCTCTTACTCCGTCTGTTCCGAAATATTTTGTCATGAAAAATTTACCCCCAGCGTTTATTCGCTATCATTATTGTCATTTGTGGAATTAGTGCTTGATGAGCTTGTGTTATCACTAGTACTACTCTTGGAATCCGAACTAGTTGAACTAGTTGATGTAGCTGTATTTCCTGTCGTACTAGACAAAGCACTAGAATTAGAACTGGCACGATTAATCGTCACACTAATAGTAGTTGGATCAGTGAAAGTAACTTTGTTACCTAAAACATCACTCAAATTGATAGTCTTCTTTGTACTACTACTATTTACGTCTGAAACATCAACCGGTACGTCGATTGAGCCACCAATGGCGCTGATCTGATCTTTTGTACCGAAAACTCTAATATTTTTAACATCAGATTCAAACGTATAACTCGTATCCGATGAATTTCCTTTTTGTTTCAAATTAATATTTACTTGCTTACTTTGAATCGAAATAGGAATCTTCACATGAATTGTTTGTGGATCTAATGTAACATTTACTGTTTTACCATTTTTATCGAGAGCTTGCACTAAAACTTCTTGATCAAACGTAGATTTTATTCCCTTAGGCAAATTGGGTTTAACAACTACTTTATCAATCTTATTAATTTCAGAGGCCGCACCTGTTACAGTGACAGTATCTGGAGACTCTTCAATTGTTCCAGTCTCATAACCACTTGCTAGTGAATCTTTATTATAATCAACATCCACTGCAAATTTCTTTGTTACACGTTTTTGAATATTAACTGTGACATATTTTGGTTTAATACTATATGTCAATTCACTATTTAACCCAGTTTCTTTAATTTGAACTCGATGTTGACCGATAGAAAGGTCTCTTAGATTCAAATACAAATTAAAATTCTGTGTATTCTTTGTTGCTGTAACCAGTGCTGCTGGACCCTCAATTGTTATTTTAACTTTTTCAGGGTATCCAGTTATGTAGTACTTATCAACATCTGCTTGTAACTGCAATGGTACTGTAATCGTAGCCTTTTTAGTTACTGTAGACGTATTCGATTGATTAGAATCTCTTGTCGAACCCACACCAGGTGTACTTACAAAGAAGAATAGCCATAAGGCACAACAGAGAGATATAAATGCATAAAAATAATTACTGTTAATTATCTTTTTCATCTTGTCTCTCCTTCTTCTTTCGACTTAACTTCAAGAATCCCAAAATTGAATGAGTTCCACTTTCATTAGGGTCCTTCAATTGAGCTTGTAGATACTTTAGATAATCATCCCGAGACAGATCCAGCATCATATGACCGTTCCGAGTAATCATAACGCCACCAGTTTCTTCAGAGACAACAATCGTTATTGCATCAGTCACTTCACTGATACCAACGGCCGCACGGTGTCTTGTTCCCAATTCCTTAGGAATAGTATTACTTTCCGACAGAGGCAAATAAGCAGCGGCTACGGAAATCCGATTATTCCGTACAATAACAGCTCCATCATGCAGTGGTGTATTCGGGATGAAAATATTGATCAATAACGCACCAGTAACTTCAGCATCCAAATCAATTCCGGTTTCGACATATTCTTCCAAACCAGTATTCATTTCCAAAGTGATCAACGCACCAATACGACGTTTACTCATATACTGAATAGCTTGATCAAGACTCTCAATCAAATGATTCTTTGTTTTGCCTTCTTCATTACTAGTCGAACTAAAGAATGGCAATCGACCTAGATGTTCCAAACCACGACGAATTTCAGGCTGAAAGATTATCACAATAACAATAATCCCCCAGTTGATCAGCTGATCCATTAAGTAAGAAACAGTATGCAGGTTCAAAGCCCAACTAATAAGCTTTATACCAAAAATAATTATTATTCCTTTTAACAATTGAACAGCTTTGGTGCCCCGTAACATCGACAGAACTTTATACAAAAAATACCAGACTACCAAGATATCAACCAAGTTAGCCAAATTCTGCCACGTAAAAATATTGCTTGGTATAAAATTCATTTTCATAGCTCCTTAGTAGTTCGAACTAATTATAACAAACAATAAAAATTATAAAAGTTCACCATATTTTGTATTTTAATCTACACCAATACTAATAACTTCTTCACTATAATTAATGTTTTTGCGCAATTCATTAGCTGTGATTTTGCTAATTTTTCCTTGTTCCAACATATCTTGAACAAAAGCTCGACGATAACTCAAAGCTTTTATTTCAAGATTCATACGTTCACTATTGAATTGAGGCGAGCGTCCACGATACTTCCCTTGTAACAATTCCAAACGATCTTCGTAATGACGTTGAAAAATATAGATTAAATCATCATCAATACCGTCAGAATCTGATTGATTCAATTCCTGTAATTTCTCTAAGGCATTCTTAGCACCAGCAATAGAAATCTTAATTGAATCCTGATTGATCTGTTGAATATCATCTGAATTCACAGAACGATAAATCAAATGCTTAATCTGTAAATAAGTTCTTCGGAAGTAATTGTAGAAAAATTCAACCGTTTGATTAGAACGGCGATGCACAATCTCTCTTTTATAACGAGCAATCTTCTTTATTGCCAAATCATAAGACTCGTCAGATATTTCGTGATTATCATATAATTCATCAACTGCTTCTAATTCACAATTAAAAGAAATATCCCACAATTCAGCATCTTTTTTACCACGAACCCGACGCTTACTAATTTGACTAGTTTTAACCTGGTTACGTGATTGAATGCCTAAATTACGAACATCATACAAATATTCAGCAATAACAGATGAGTAAACTGCCGTATCGCCATCATCCATCTCTGAACGTAGTTTTTTGACAGTCTTCTCTAAAATAACTCGGTTAGCCTCGTATTCTGTTAACTCAATTGGTGTTTCATCAGTATCTTCATCATTCTCATCATCCTCATTTTCTGAGGTAAGTGTGCTACCACGATAAGCAACTGGCGCACTATTCTTAGTCAAAATAGGAATCAACAAGGTTGCCCCTAACAAACTGAAAATAATAACTGCACTGGCAATGAACAATAGAAGTGTTCTAGATGGAAAAGCAGCTCCACCCTTGATTGTCATTGGAATTGACAAAGCACCAACCATTGTAACGGCGCCACGAACACCAGAAATTCCTGACATCAAACAGTCATCAAATCTGGTTTTTGACCACAAAACAATCTTGCCATCGCCATTATTTGAAAATGTTGAATAAACGTAACTCCAAAGAAAACGAATTACAACTAACATTATCCAAATAATAAAGGCTAGTAACGTGGCTCCAAAAGTATTGATATTATCGTTATGGACCAATTCCTCCATTGCAAAAGGAATTTCGATTCCCAAAAGAACGAAAACAATACCATTAAGTACATAAACCACTAAATCCCAGGTTCGTGAAGTAACCAATCTGATTTCAGGAGTAAAGTTACTAATATTTCTACCAGAAGAAATATTTAAAATACCCGCTATAACGACCGCTACAACACCTGAAACATCAAAAACATCTTCAGCCACATAGTAAATAATAAATGGAATAATAATCTGAATAATCGCATGCAAAATTGAATCATCGACACCTTGATTAATCAGATACAATCTAATTCCATTGAAAATCCATATCATCACGGCACCAACCAAAGCACCGATAATTGATATATGGAAAAAATCCATTGTTGCACTTTTCAGTGAAAAAACTCCTGTCACTGTTGCAGCAACCCCGTATTTAAAACAAATCAAACCAGATGCATCATTGATCAAACTTTCTCCATTAATCAAATGCATCAGTTTATCCGGAATATGAGCTTTTTTTGCAATGGATTCAACCGCAATTGGATCAGTTGGCGACAAAACCGCCACTAATGTAAATGCCGTTGCCCAAGGTAATTGAGGAATGAGCCATTTAACAAACACTCCCCCAATAACCGTAGATAAAATAACTAAGATAATCGCATTTCCTAAAATAGGACCCTTTAATTTCCAGAGCTCTCTTTTGGGAAAATTATTTCCATCATTAAATAGAATTGGCGCAATAAACGCCAGTAAAAACCATTCCGTATCAACATAGATCTTCACATGTATAAATAGAGCCGCTAAAATCCCCGCCGCAATTTGTAACAAACTGGGTGGAATCGATACAAAATAGTGACTTACAATATTGGCAATAATTAATAAAGAGAGAATCAAAATAATTGATTCAATTATTTCCACAGACAACACCTACCATTTTTTTATTTTTCATCTTCACCAATAATCCGAACTTCGGTATGAAGTTCGACATCAAACTTTTCTTTTACAGTCTTTTGAATCAGATGTATCAAATTCATATAGTCAGTTGCTGTGGCATGTTTAATATTTACAATAAAGCCCGCATGTTTCATGGAAACTTGAGCTCCACCAACAATCTTACCTTGCAAACCAGCTTTGATAATCAAGGGACCTGTGAAATGACCTTTTGGACGTTTGAAGACACTACCACAAGAAGGATATTCAAGCGGTTGTTTCGATCTTCTTAATTCGTTCAAACGATCCATTTCTTCTTGAATAACTTCCTTTTTACCGCGTTTCAATGCAAATGTTGCACTAATTACAATTCCACCATTATCCTGAACTATACTATGACGATATGAGAAGTCCATTTGTTCATGGTTAATAGTGGTGATATGACCATCAGGTAATAGCACTTCAGCGGATTCAAAGACGTCCTTAATTTCACC
This sequence comes from Companilactobacillus bobalius, assembly GCF_002179915.1. Taxonomy (NCBI): domain Bacteria; kingdom Bacillati; phylum Bacillota; class Bacilli; order Lactobacillales; family Lactobacillaceae; genus Companilactobacillus; species Companilactobacillus bobalius. The sequence continues at coordinate 53,450 of NZ_MYFM01000007.1, read as the reverse complement.
ACCATAGGCCCCAGCATTCATAAAGACTGCTCCACCAACACTACCTGGAATACCGGCAGCAAATTCAATGCCAGTTAAACCAGCTTTTTGTGCAGCAATTGTTGTATTAATAATTGTTGCGCCAGCTTCAGCAGTAACTTTAGTATCAGATACTGTAATTTTATGGAAATTAGGCAAGATGATAACAATTCCCCTAATTCCACCATCTTTTATGATCAAATTGCTGGCATTACCAATAATAGTAATATGCACATCATTGACCCTAGCAGTATCGACAATTTTCACTAACTCTTCACGAGTTTTAGGGAATGCTAAAACATCAGCATTTCCACCCGTTTTAGTGAAAGTATACTTACCGAGTGGTTCATTTATTTTAAATTCAATATTAGGTAATTCATCAACTGGAAAATTCAATATTCATCATCCTTTATGTTGCATAGACTTACATATAATTTTATCACATACTTAGATACATAACGAACTAACAAACACCACAATAATGCTATAATTGTGCCGAGGTGATTTTATGAAACTTATATCTTGGAATGTAAACGGTTTACGTGCTGTAGTCAAAAAAGATTTTGTTCAAACTTTTGAAGAATTAGATGCCGACATCTTCAGTATCCAAGAAACTAAATTGCAAGAAGGTCAAATTGATCTCGATTTAAATGGCTACCATCAATACTTTTTCTACGCTAAAAAGAAGGGGTATTCTGGCACTGCCGTTTTCACCAAGAAGGAGCCTTTAGACGTTCATCAAGGCTTAGGAATCGATGAATTTGACGATGAGGGCCGAACATTAACTCTAGAATTCAAAAATTTTTATTTAATTAATAGTTACACCCCTAATTCCCAACAAAAGCTTAAACGCTTGGATTACCGCATGCGTTATGACGATGCTTTAAGAGCATATATGCAAAAATTATCAGCTGATAAACCAGTCATTCTATGTGGTGATCTCAATGTTGCTCATGAAGAAATTGATATTAAGAATGACAAAACCAATCATAAAAATCCTGGTTTCTCTGATGAGGAAAGAGCTAAATTTACGGAATTATTAGATAGTGGTTTCATCGATACCTTTAGAATTTTGCATCCCGATGATGTTAAATATTCATGGTGGAGCTACCGTTTCAATGCTCGCCAAAATAATGCTGGATGGAGAATCGATTACTTCGTTCTATCCGACAATGGTAAAAAAATGTTAAAAGACGCTGACATTCACACTGATATTTATGGTTCAGATCACTGTCCCATCGAATTAGACTTAGACATATAAGGAGTTTAACTTATGAATTTTGTTTCTATGGATTTTGAGACTGCTAACGGAAGTCGTGATAGTGCTTGCTCATTAGCTCTAGTACTCGTCCGTGACAATCAAATTGTTGATAACTTTTATACATTAATAAATCCTCAACAATATTTCAGTCCTCGTAATATTCAAATACATCACATTAGACCAGAGGATGTTCAAGATGCACCTACTTTCGATCAAGTTTGGGCACACATTCAGCCTTTGTTCGACAGTAGCCATTTAGTTGCGACTCATAATGCTAGCTTTGATAATAGTGTTTTAAAGAAAACCTTGGTTAATTATGGAATTATGGTACCTAAGTATTTAACAATCGATACTTTAAGAACCAGTCGTAAGTTTTTCCCTGATTTTCCTAATCACAAATTGAACACTGTTTCTGAACGTTTAAATATTGATTTACGTAATCATCATAATGCCCTAGCTGATAGCGTTGCTTGTGCTGAAATCCTTGTTAAGACTGAACAACAATTTGGAACTGAACAAATAAAAAAGATGGTTAAGCTTACTAGCTAGACCATCTTCGACATAATTAACGTTTTATCTTTTGTTAACTCTGTTGCAAAACCATATTTTTGATAAATATGAATTGCGACAGGGTTATTTTTATATACTTCTAAGAAAATTTTCTTTAACGGTGATGACTCAAGCCAATCAAGGGTATCTTCAATTAGATAGGACGCTATCCCATTATTCCAAAAATCTTTATCGATTACGATTCCTAATTCCGCTTGCTCATTATCTTTAGCTTCAATTCGACAATAACCAATGATTCCTTCATCAAAAACAGCCACCATCAATTCATCTACTTTAGATTGATAAATAGCATCTAAAGATTTCTCTTCAGTTTTAACGGTTAAATCTTTCAAGTCTTCGAAAACAATAAAATCTGACTGTTGACTGGCCTTTTTTAAAAAGCTTATCAATTTAGCAGCATCACTAGGAATTGCTTCTCGTAAAGTTAACTCTTCACTCATTAAAGATCTCCAAACTTGCGGTCAGCGTATTTTTCACCATGTAGCTTAAAGACTATTTGACGATCAGTATCTGACAAACGGGCAATATTAATTGAAATATGCTCCGCTGGAATTTCATCTTTAATGAATTGAGGCCATTCAACAATAGTAATTCCATCACCATTAAAATATTCATCGAATCCTAAATCCTCATCCGGACTACTTTCCAAACGGTAAGCATCCATGTGATAAAGTGGCAATCTTCCATCCTTGTATTCACGTATCAGAGTAAATGTAGGACTTTTAACATTTCTTTTAATTCCTAAGCCACGCGCCAACCCACGTGTCAAAGTGGTTTTACCGACACCCAAATCACCATTTAGAACAATTACATCCCCTGCTTTTAACAGTTCAGATATTTTTGCTCCCAATATTTCAGTCTCTTCATATGAATGGGTTGTTAGTTGATATTCAAGCATAATTTCTCCTAAATTTTATAATGCTAAGGCAGCAGTCAAAATGGCAGACTTGTAAACATCCTCTTCATTGCAACCACGTGATAAGTCAGAAATTGGCTTAGCAAGTCCTTGCAAAACAGGTCCAATTGCTTCAAAACCACCAAATCTTTGAGCAATCTTGTAACCAATATTACCTGATTGTAGATCTGGGAAGACGAAGACATTAGCATGACCAGCAACTTGTGAACCTGGAGCCTTTTGAGCACCAACACTTGGTACAAATGCAGCATCGAATTGTAGTTCACCATCAAGGGCCAAATCAGGTGCCAACTTGTGAGCAATTTCAGTAGCTTCAGCTACTTTAGTTACGTCATCACTCTTGGCACTACCTTTAGTTGAGAAGCTAAGCATAGCAACTTTAGGATCAATATCAAAGAGTTTTGCACTCTTAGCAGTTTGAACCGCAATTTCAGCCAATTCTTGAGCATTAGGATCGATATTAATTGCACAATCAGCAAACATGTAACGTTCGTCACCCTTTTGCATGATGAACGAACCACTAATTCTTGAATTACCAGGAGCTGTTTTGACAATTTGAAGAGCTGGGCGAACAGTATCACCAGTTGAGTGGATTGCACCAGAAACCATACCATCAGCTTTGCCAGTATAAACTAACATTGTTCCAAAATAATTATTATCTAAAAGCATTGTTTCAGCTTGTTCTTTAGTATTCTTACCTTTACGACGTTCAACAAATTTATCAACTAAAGTATCAAAATCAGCATATTTCTTAGGATCAACGATTTCAATTCCAGAGATATCAAATGATTTTTCGTTAGCAACTTGTTCAATCTTATCTTGTTCACCAATTAAGATAGGCTTCAAAATATTTTCTTTAAAAAGTCGAGATGCGGCGCCTAGAATTCTAGGTTCTTCACCTTCTGGGAAAACAATTGTCAAATTCTTTCCATCAATTTTACTTTTAAGGCTTTCAAATAAATCCATTATTATTCCTCCGTCTCATCGGCATTCTCAGGTAATTGCCAATTTATTTCCTCTTCATTATAGTTTAAAAGTGCGGCATTTGCTTTAGAAAATGGTTTGGAGCCGAAAAAGCCATATCTAGCAGCAAATGGACTAGGATGTGGTGAAAATATAATTGTATTCTTTGACTGATCAATCAAAGGAATCTTACTTTTAGCAGCATTTCCCCAAAGAATGAAGACCACTTTTCCACGTTCAGATAGTGCATGGATCGCATAATCAGTTAGTTGTTCCCAACCTTTTCCCTTATGTGAGAAGGCTTGTCCACGTCTAACGGTTAAAACTGAGTTCAAAAGCAGTACACCTTGTTGAGCCCAAGCTTTAAGATAACCGTGTTCGACTGGTGTACAGCCCAAATCATCCTGCAATTCTTTATAGATGTTTCTCAGTGAAGGCGGTATTCTTACACCCGGAGCCACTGCAAAACTACAACCAATAGCTTGATTAGGTTCATGATAAGGATCTTGTCCCAAAATTACGACTTTAGTGTCAGCAAATGAGGTCCACTGAAAAGCCTGATAAATATGGTGCATTTCTGGATAAATTGTTTGGGTATTATATTCATTAACAAGAAATTCACGCAATTGTTCATAATACGGTTTGTCAAATTCACCTTGAAGAACACCTTGCCAATCATTTTTTATTAGCGTTTTCAAATTTACACCTACCTGTTTGATATTAATTCCATAAAATATGGTAACATTCACATATAGCATAACGCACTCGGAGGGAACTTTATGATTAAATTAATTGCATCCGATATGGATGGTACATTATTGAACGATAAAATGGCTGTTTCAGATCGCAATATCAAAGCCATTAAAGATGCCCAAAAGAATGGCATTGAATTTATAATAGCAACTGGTCGAAGCCTTGATGAAGCTAAGCCTTTTTTGAAAAATCGAGTTCATCCCGGATACATCACTCTAAATGGTGCTGAAGTATACGATGAAAATGAAAAACTTATTTCAAGTAATCCTATTTCTGAAAAATCAAAAACAGAAGTTATCAATTACTTAAAGGAACACAAAATTTACTTCGAAGTAGTCACTAACAAGGGAATTTTCTCAGATAACAAAGATTTACGTGTTTCTAGCTTAGCGGAGTTATTGGTTAAATTAAATCCTAGTACAACTTATGAACAAGCACTTCAAGATACTTTAGCTCGTGTCAAATTAACACCAATGAATTTTGTTAGCAGCTACGATGAAATTCTCAGTGATCCTTCCTACAAAGTTATGAAGCTGTTGGCCTTTAGTGGCAAGGATACAGAAGTTTTAGCACCCTTGAGAAAAGACATCGAAGAAAACATTGATGACGTTGTTGTGACATCATCTTCACCAAATAACGTAGAGATCAACAGTATTGATGCCCAAAAGGGTATTGCACTTTTACAATTTGCTAAGGATAAAAACATCGCTCAAGAAGAAACCATGGCTATCGGTGACAATCTCAATGACGAGTCAATGATTCGAGATGCTGGTGTTGGTGTTGCCATGAAGAATGCTATTCCCGCTATTGCCAAATTAGCACAGATTCAAACAGATAATAACATCAATGATGGCGTTGCCCAGATTGTTGAAAAAGTTATTGCAAAGGCAAAGAATCAGAATAAATGATGAATCTTTATATTCGAAAAGCGGACTTAGCGGTTGGTAATATCCTAGTAGTGATCAATCAAAACAAGGAAACCATTTTTATTGCATCCCGCGATAAAAAAAATCCTTTCTTAATTAAATTGTATAATCGTTTGAATACGTTGATCGGTGAAATAAAATTAAAAAATAACTTTTTAAAAATTTATTCAATTGAGATCAATGGTGAGGAAAAAGCAACAATCAATGCTATACCCATGCTAGATCTAAAGTACGTCCATCTTAGTAAGATCAATTGGAATGTCACTGGCAATTTAGTTATATCCGATTATCACGTCACTAAAGATGGCAAAGAAATTCTCTGTGTGCAACCAACTATTCTGGCACAGGGTCATCCCGGACTGGAACTAGACTTTGCTAATATGGACGATGGTCCTATCGGTACTCTTTTAACTATCTTTTTAAATAAATACATTAAGCTACCAACTCTTACTCCTAATGCAGATCTGGATAACAATTTACTGAAAAATAAAATTCCTTACTTGAACAATTTCAAGAGTAAATGTAATTAAAAAAGTGCTCATATCAATCCAAGGCAACATTGCCATATGGTTGATACGAGCACTTTTTTGTTTAGAAAGATTATGTATTATTTTCTTTAACAAAACATTCAAAATACTGTTTAGTCCAGAGTAAAATTTGAGAATTTAAACATATTTCCACTCTAACCAAACTTTAGTAAGAAATATTTTTCCTTCAAACTTACTTTGCTAAATCATATTGCATGTGATCGTATAGATGACTACCGATATACAATTGACCGACTTTCTTAAAACCAGTCTTTGTGTATACATGTTTAGCAGGCTCATTATTTACGTCAACATTCAAACTAAGGATTTTCTCACCACGGTCACGCATAACCTCAATGAATTGCTCCATTGTTTTTGTTCCAATACCCTTATTTTGATAATCTGGAGCGACTGCAAATGAATCTAAATACCATTCACCAGGCCAGGCCTCTTTATCGCCAAACAAATTCTTTTCTTTAATGCCGTACTTGTGCATAATTTTGATCAAGGGTTCATCAATGCCATCCTCTAAACTTTCAGGATAGCCGACCATAATTGCCACTACTTTACCATCGATTTCGTTAACGAGAATATTATCCAATCCATAACGATAGCCAGGTTGGAAGAAACCTTCCTTAATAACTTGAGCCATCTTTTCATCGCCAACTTCTTTAAATACATCGAGTTCCATCTCATCAAAGATTTGGAAAAGGATTGGCAATATCTGATCCGCATCCTCTGCTTTTGCATTTCTAAACATTTTTCCACCTCAAGTATATATAATACATGAAATTTAAATAATCTCAAACCAAGCGTTAAACACAAAAAAGCGATGACTCTTATCATCACTTTTTCTACAAAATTATTACTCGTAACCCCTTTACTTAGATTTAATCAAATCAGTGCTTAAATATCATCAACTTGATTACAGTTATTATCATAACTAAATGTTTTTCAAGTTTATATATGCAGTTTTCTGAAAGTGTTCAAAAATTGAACACTTTTTTAAATCTGTTTAAAAGTAATTTGAAAAAATTCTAAGTAATGATTAACTTCTTGAATAACGAGTTCTGTTTTCATTTCTAATCCATTATCTAGCCAATTAATTATAATAAAGCACAAACCACTAACGAGATATATATTTTCTGGATTAATTTTGAAATTACATTCTAAAAGCTGACTATTAAAAATATTGATCAAGAACTTCTTTCTAATACTCAATTCAGCTAATCGATAAAAATTTAAACTAAAGGTTTTATTCTTACTAATATATAGAATAAATTTACTGACGAATTCGTTAAAATCATCGCTCTCCTTAATTGCCATATTTAAAATCTTTTTCTCAAAAGTAGCCATATAAATATCTTCAATACTATTGAAATAATAGTAGATCGTACCTCTAGTAACTTTTGACGCCTTAGTCAAGTCGGTTATAGTAAATTTTCTCACTCGATTGACTGATAGCTCCTCAAACATTATATGGATTAGATGATCGACGGTTCTATTCACAGCATTACCTCGCCTCAATATTTACTTGTATCCTAACAAAAAAGTAACTTTTTTAATATGCTTTTTGATCGATTTTGTGAAGAAATTACTAATAAATAAAATGCTACATTTTATCAAAATTTACATAGTCAATTTTCTACTTTTGATGATATTTAAGAATTATAATGATTTTGAAATTGAAAATTTTGAGGGAGAAACATTGATATGAATAGAAAGAAGATTGCCCTGTTAACTGGTTTAACCATTTTTGGTGGTACAAATATTCCATACAATAATTTGATCAATAACCAATCTAATAATGTAATTAAAGCAGCACAAAGAAAAAAGTCATCAAGAACTGAATCAAAATATCCAAATATTATGAAAAAACTGGATATAACTTCTATGCAACAATATGATAGCAATATCCTTTTCATGAGTATTACTTTAAATAATTTTTACATTAAAGACTTTCATACCGATAATTCTGGTAAAACCAATCTACTATTGGTACCCTTGAGCACCAGTGACCAGTATTTTGTTACCTCCGTTAAACTTGACCACAAAATAAAAAAGAATCAAAGGATAACAATCCAAGGATTCTTAAATGGTAAAACCAAAATTAGTAAGAAACAAAATTTCAACGATAAATATCTCGACAAAAGCGCTGTCTCCGTTCTAGTGGATCACATTAATTATTAAAGAAATAGTCTTTTAATCCATCTATATCACGTAATTTATCAATAGCCTGTTTTTCAATTTGACGAACACGTTCTTTAGTAACTCCTATTTCCTGTCCAATTACCGATAAAGTTCGCTGACCTTGATTATCAAAATCATAGCGTTCAATAATAACCTTAACTTCTCTTGAAGTTAAACGTTGATGCAATTGTTTGTATAGGTCTTCTCTTAGAAAATCATTCTCGATAATAGCCTGCATACTTTGTTTTGTATCCGGTAAAATATCGGCTAATTGACTGCTTTCATTATCGGATATTGGATGGTTCAAACTCATTGGTTTCAATTTTTCTTGGTCAACTTGTATCAAACGTCGGTATTGTTTTTTAGTAATATCGGCTTTTTGACAAATCCAAGCTACATCTATTTTCCCATACAGGTCCATGCTTTGATTTCGAAGTGACTTAATTAATTTGGCAGCCGTTGCTTTATGATTGGGAATTCTGATTATTGAATTGACACTGTCCTTTTCACTCAACATTTCTTTTTTGATCCACCAATAAGCATATGTTGAAAACTTATTATCATGATTACGATCATATCGTTTAACGGCCTTCATCAGGCCAATATAGCCAACCTGAACCAAATCTTCTTCAGATAGACTCGAACCTAAATAATGAGAATAACGGCCAGCCAAACTATGAATTAATCCACTATTAGCCTTTATCAACTTGGTCATTGCAGCAGCATCTCCATTATTATATTCCTTAACATACTGTTCATTATTTTTATAACTGACTTCATCTGGACGTTTAACATTCTCATATCGATAAATCATTTTATTGTCTGAATCATTCAAAATTATAATAAAGCCATAGAAATTATAAATCATTTGTCTTTTCCTCCGTCATCAACTTGATATAGGCCACCTAAGCCCATTTTTTGATACAATTCTTGGTTAAATTTATCTTGTAAATCTTGTAATTGCCTCATTTTTACCTTAATTTCATCACTTTTATGTAAATAATCTTGAACAAATTTCTTTTGTTTATCTACATCGACTTTAGGTACTTCAAATTGACTCAGACTCTTTATAGGTATCTGTCGAACCGTTGTACCTACCATAATATCTTCTAATTGAGCCCTACCGATAGGACTATTTATAAACAGTTTCAAAAATTGTGAATCATATACACTGGAATTGACCCTTAATCTAACTAAATTGCTATTAATCAATGTGTTTGGGCGAATATCTTCAACTTTTAACAATTTGAATGAACCACGAACGGCCATTACAATATCACCGTTTTGTAATTCGTAATTATCAACTTTAGTCCGTTCCTCAACGTCACCGCGAGACATTTTTGTATAACTAATTCCGGTCGAATTCATATCTGAAATTCTCATGATCCAATATTTCCCCTGCAAACTTTCATTTTTAGAGATCATATTGTAACCACGATCTATTTTAGAAATATTCTCTAATGGGACCGTATCCCCGCTATAATAATCAATTAAATTAATTAAATACTTTTTGTCGTCGAAGTTATACACCGTTTTTTTAATATATCTTTCAACCATCATACTGTCATCCGAAATTTGATCAATTGGTACTAACAAAGAATAATTTTCTATTTCCGTTAAATTACGGTTAGTAGTTACAATCTTTTCAATTTCATTTGATTTTAACCACAAATTACGACGAATTTGTAACGTTTCCTCCTTAGAAACCTTTATGAACAGAACTTTATTTTTATGCTCAATCGTCTTATCTCGATTAAATACTAAGACACTAGTCGGAATTGATGTATTAAAGAGCAGCCCTCCAGGTAAAGAAATTACCGTTTCAAAGAGGTCTTCTTTCAAAACATTATGACGAATATCTCGTTCTAATCCTCCCCTAAACAGAACTCCAGTAGGAAGCAATAATACTACTCGACCAGATGACTTTTTAGAAGAACTGATAGCATTCATGATAAAGCCCCAATCAGCCTTTCCATATGGAACCTTCCCAAAAGAGTATCTATCGTACTTATCTATATCATTTAGACCTCTGGGGAATTGCATGGCAAATGGCGGTTCCGTAATCACTACATCAAATTTCATCAATTTACCATCTTCAACATATTGGGGATCTGATAAAGTGTCACCCACAAAAAGCTGATGATTCGTTGAACCATTAATATCTAATAACATCTCTGCAATAGCGACACGTAGTGGGTTTATATCCTGGCCATATACACGCTGTTGAGGATTATTTTTAATGATTGTAAGTAAAGTCCCCCCAATTCCACAACTAGGGTCTAAAACGGTATCGTTTGCTCTTATATTAGCTAATCTTACCAATAAATCATTTATATCATTAGGCGTTTCAATTTCATCGTATAGACGTCTAGAGTTCACATTGAAATATTCTTGGACAAATAATCCTATATCTTCTCCATTCATTTCATCAACACAATCGACAATATGCTGATAAATGTCCGAGGAAATATTATCTGTTACAAGTTCGATTACTGGAATAACCGGTTCTAACACCTCAATATCCTTAGAATCTATTAATTGAGAAAAATTTCGACTAATTCCATTTTTAGATAATTTACATCTACCGCTGCTTGATAGATAAGAGATTGCTACAATAAAAATACATTTTTCTAAATCTGGTATATCGAAACCAACTTGAGTAAGGGTTCTTCTTAATCTACCACGTACTCTCTCTTTTTCTGTTATCATTATTTCACCTTTTGTTTCAAAAAAAGTATTAATTATACTTTTTAAAAGATTTGAAAAATAAAAAGCAATATCGTTGCTCTCGAATATATTAAAACACCTTACTCAGTCATTTACAATAGTTTAATTTAGTATTTCAAATACTTATTTTTAATAAATCTACAAAAAAAGCTCTAACCATTGATTTAACAATGATTAGAGCTAACTGATATTAATCGCTTAATACCGGTGATCGGGGTAGTTCCTTCCTATTACATAGGGTCTCAAGCAACAAAAGTGCACCAAAGGTGCACCTTCTGAAAATCAGTCGGTAAAGGGTTGACCCCTGCCTACAATTAATCAGTTCATTTGCCAGTTAGTTTATCTATTCTTCAAAGATGAAGGGATATTTATTAAACCTCTTAATCTTTTACTTTTGATTCTTTCTTAAACCAAGTCATTCAAGATTAAATTAAATAATAATTAAAATGCAGAACTCATTCAAATGAAATCATCTAAAAGCAGACTATTCAATATTTCTGAATAGTCTGTTTTTTAACCATGGTTCTAAGGGAAAAATATATTTTATACTTTATTAAAAATAGATCAAACATCGATGACATTAAGGAACTTCGTAATTTATTGGATGAACGCGAAAATAAACTCAAATAAGAAAAGCTCTCACCTGTTAGAGTGAGAGCTTTTTACTATCGTCAAAAAAATAATCAAATTGTACTCTTTAAATATAGCAATTAACTTTGGTAATATCTTTATGCACTTTTAATGAAATGTCGAAACTAACCTTTAAATCCTGATCCCTGCATATAATTTAATGGAATATACATATCAGTAGCAACCTTATAGCACCAGCCGACATTAGGAATATCATACAAAGTATCAAAAGTTTTCCATTCTGTACCACCTTTAAATGTTTTATTTGAATCCTTAATAGATTGCCCCTTTGAAGTATACGCAAGAACGCCATAGTCAGAACTATAATTAACAACTACCTTTTCTTTGAAAATTGTTGATGATTGTGGAAGATAAATGTTTCCACCAATTAAGAAATAAGGCTTCATATTAATTACTTTGATACCACCAGATAGCCAATCCGTAGCGGAAACTACATTTGTTCCAACATTTGGAGTTCCATCAGCTTTATAGGTCGTATAAGCCTTATAGTCGTTTCCTTTTACAGAAACAACATTACTGATTGTTTGTCGTGGATCAACTTTAGCAGATTGATTGGCTGTATAAAAGTCATCATAGCTTTGAGAAACATCAAAATTACCATAGCTCCCGTTAAAGCGATATGTACTCCCCCACTGCCAAGCATGAGTATTTGAATACCAATTTTTTCCCGAAGCATTATAAGGATAACTTGCAATCCAGCCTCCAGAATTAATATCCATCTTATTTCCTAACCAACTAGACATAGTATAAATATCTGAGCGATATCCATATTTAGCCACTTGATCCATAAAAGCTTTGTTATTAGCATTATTCTGAGCACGACTTAATCCATTTTGCTGTTCAGCTTCAACATCTGTAACTAATACAGAACCAATTGGTAGACCGTCTGATTTAGCCATTGTAGCAGCATAGTTTGCCTCAGCAATCGCACCTTGAACACTAGTGTATCGTGCAAAATGATAGCCATTGATATAAAGTCCTGCCTTTTGAGCAGTATTAATATTATTAGCTGCTGTGTAATCATGGTAGTAAATACCTTCAGAAATTTTAGTAATCACTGATTTAACACCATAATTATTTAGCATATCTTGAAAATTAGCCACAGTCATATACCCATTGTGATTAGATACATCAACAATGTCAGTTCGTGCAGCATCCACATTTGTTGTGCAAAAAAATAGACCTGCGGCAAGCAGACCTACAATATATGTTATTTTTCTTTTTTTCATTCAGATTTTCCTCCGTCATTTAAAAATCCTTGAACTCCATCAAACATCCCTGATGTCCAACCACCAATTAATAAACCAGCAATAATTGCTTTTCCAATTTCCTTATCGTGAAATACTAGTGCTGTTACAATTGCCAACACCAGTCCTAAACCCATTGATACAAACGGCATCCATTTGCTGTCAATGGTCTTCGTATTTTTAACTGAGTTTGTTAATACATAACACAAGATAGCAATGACTGTTAGCTGTGCTACATCAATCAAATTTAATCCTTCAATAATTTGCATTTATTTTTCCTCTTCCTGCTCGGTGAACTTACTTACTTGAGAAGTAAGACTCCCCATTTGTTTATTCAATGAATCAATCACACTATTTAACTTTTGAACTTGCGCTTTCAATTCAATTACTTGTTCTTTTAAATCATCACGTTCATTAGTAATTCTATCCAATCTTTCGAAAAGGTCATTCGTGTGATCCGCATAGACACCTTCATTAGATCCCTGATTTTTCAACCGTTGTAACCACACACCAAAAATCCCCGTTATTACCGCCCCACTAATAGCAGATAGTAAAGTTCTTATCGTTTCCTGACCCACTAAGGTTCACTCCAAAATGCTTCAAAGAGTATTCGAATATCTATAAACAAGATAAATATAGTGGTAAATTTTGGCATTAAAACGGGGGCATTAAAATCATGAATCGCAAAGATAATTAGATAGAAAGTCCAAACAAAAAGGAGTAAAAATACAATAATGTCTTTTACCGACTTTGTTAAAACTCCTAAACAAGAAAACATCACGTATAGCCCAATAATTATCAATGCTATAGCAAATGGTGGATCATCCACAGTAGCGATAAATGTTGGGGCTGCTGATGGTCTATCAATAAAATTACCAGTTCCAAGGAATATTAATCCTAACGCTAAGGTTTCCATCCCTGTAAGGAACCACGAATGGTTCTTTTTCAAATATCTCAATTCACATCACTTCTTTCTTTAAACTGCAATTACTTCATCTATTACTGGAAAGCTCATAACATTAATTGTCAAACTGGAATACTTAATTGATGGTAGCCATACTTGAATAAATAAATTTTCAATTTTTCCATCATTAGAATCACCGAAAACTAATTTAATTTGACCTCTATCACCATTCCAACTACTTACTCCCGCTAAATTACCGTCTCTATCTCTTAAAACACTTCCATCAAGTGGTTCATTAACTAGTATGTAATTTCCAGCTATAAGGGCTGCCTGAATTTCTTCTTTACTAATAAAATAATAAAAATTAGTTTCACTAAACTTAGCAATATCTTTAGGGATAATTAATCCAGAAAGTGAAGGCATATAAGCAACGGGATATGTTGTATTATCAGTTATTAAATGTTTGTCAATTCCTATAAAAATGCCATTTTTTAAATCGCTAGGTTTAAAGTCAGTGTCTAGTTGGAATGATGATCCACCACTCATATCCTTCGGATTTTGCCAATTATTCTTACTTTGTACCCACAAATTCGTACTTCTATATAAAGGTGTCTTAGTTACTATCGTTCCTTCAGTGACTATTTCACCTTTTTTTGCATAATCTTTTAATTTCGTATCAACATCTGTTGTCTTAGCATATGAATTCAATGTTGAGGTTTTTACATATGAACTTAGGTCTGGGTTAGGCAATGTAATTTGTAACCTCTTATTACTGATGGCAACGTCTTTACCATTAACGGTCGCACCAGTTACCAATTGAGCTTTGCTAATTTCACTCATAACAGTTGAACCAGTGGGAACATTCCCCATTTTGCTTTGAATTGCATTAGCAGCATCTTTAGCAGATTTAGCATCATTTTGCATTTGAACAACATCAATCTTATTTACTTCAGCTTTAGTTGCATCAAGCGTTTTAGTTAGAGATTGCATCGTTTCATTAGCCTTATTAATGTTTGATTGGACATCAGTCATTTTGCTTGTAAAGTTATTTCTATCAACGTCAATCTCTTTATCAATTACGGCTCTGACATCAGCAATAGATGCCAGAGAACTACTAACAGTTGTCTTAACCTTTGCTAATGTGGTGTTTGTCCAATCAGTGATCTGTTTAATTAGCTCATCTGTTTTAGCATCAATAATTCCTGACCCATTAGTCGAAATTTCATTAATTAAAATTGCATCTGACAGAACATGATTCATAATGCGATCCATTTGACCAATGTAATTATTTGATTTGATGTCGTTTGGTTCTGTGATGTGAATTAGTAGCCTTGAACTCTCTATATTATTGATAACAAAAAAAGCACTGACTAAACTGCCAGAGCTTTCACTTAAACTTCTTGGAATTCGATATGTTAATTGACTGCCTAAAATTCTAAAGTGAGATGAATCGTTGTCTTCATATTCTTGACCATCTGGAAGTAAGGCTTTGAATTTAATAACAGTACCGGATGGGAAACCAACAAGGTCAAAATCCATTCTTGCTAAATAATCACGCTTCAGTAATCGAATTGGACTTCGATTAATTGGTAATGCTTTATAAGTTTCTAGCTTCATTTTCTACCTCCTAACTTAGACCTGTGATTGTATAAGTTATTTCTTTGCCTGCAGAGTCTTTGAGTTTTAAAGCTTTTCCATTTAATGAATCTAGTGTTGTTAATTTAATCCATGGACTCCAGGTCAAAGGAGTGCCACGAGTTCCACGCATATAAAGAGCAACTGGTGTATCAACACAGTTATAGTATATTTGGACTGCCCCTCCTGATGGTGAACCATTTAGAACCATTAAATAGCCCCAAGTGTTCCCAGCACTAGTAGGTATGTTATTACCACCGCTGGCACCTTGAACCAGGTATATCCCAGGATTTACATAATCATCCCAATTGGAATCTTTTGTAAGAATCTGATTGCCTGATTTAAAAACACTTCCCGAACTGGTAATAGTGATTATTTCATTAAACACCACATATGAATCGAATGCGGTAGCTCCTTGTGGGCAATTAACCGAGACCGTCCAGGCTTTAACAGGTCCTGACCCAGTTTCTACAAAATACCCATATCCCAATGAGTATCCGTTCGGATCTGAATCAGTAATATGAACCCATCCTCTAACTGACATACTATCGCCACTAGGATTATTTTTAACTCCTGCCTGACAATATATAGTATGAAAACCTAATGGTAATTTTGTTATTAATTCCTTAAAATCTTTATTCTCATTATTAAGGAGTGCTATTTCAAAAGAACCATTATCAGCCGTAATTTTAGATTTTTGTAAAACCATTGGATCTAAAGGATTAGGGCCCCAAGGACGTGATGTCAAGCCTGGCTCTAATTGCAATTTTTTAGCAAAAACAGAACCTCCAATTCCTTCCCAATTTCCATGAGCCTCTACCCTCACCATAGCGTTTTGAATCATATATTTATTTTCAAAGGTTACTGACATTCTAGTCCACGACTTAACTCCAACATCTGAAATTATTATCCCTTGAACATCACTATCAGGATTGTCCAAATCACTTATATAAAAAACAAGTGATATTGGCCCATTATTGTACATCTTAAAATCACCACTAAAGGTATACTCTTTTCCCTTTTTTAGTGAGACGACTGTATAGTATGATGAATAATTTCCAAACATGTGAATCATATTGTATCCATCAGTATCTTGTTGAAGCTCAACTGAGGTCATTTTTTTAACCCAAGAAGTCATTTCTTTAGAGTCTGGAAGCAAATTATATGTGTCATTTAAAAAATCTTCTTGAGCAATGGTCAAATCTGTTTCAACGTTACTGAGTTTTAATTGAGCATTTTTAAACCTAATGGTTCCATCAATGTAGTTAACTTGAAACCCTAACATTGTCGATAACGAATTGCTCAAATCCTCAGTAATTCTAAATGTATAAGTATAGTGCCCTGACATTTTTTCAGCTGTTGGTTTAATTTGATTTTCTCCATTTATCTGCCAAGGTTTTGCATTTACTTGAGGAACCATATACCCAGTAGTAGTTACCTTATCTACCCTCCAATCTACACTGAAAGTAGCTATTTGATTAACAACAGCATTTCCACTTATTTGTCCAAAAGAAAAGGTCCAAGGATAAATTACTTGATTTTGTATATTTTGACCGGCATAAAAAACTTCCTTTAATGAATTTAAAAGATAGTTTCTAGTTCCAATTTCAGGAACTTCTAAGGCATCTAGTTGAGTTTTCAAAGCGGTATATTTATTTTTAACATCAGCTGCTTGCTTGTCCAGATTAGCTAAATAAGTTTTAAATTCAGTGGTCTTGGAGTTAATAAACTGAACATATTTAGCATTAAGATTATCCATTAAATCTTTCATTTGTTTTTTAGAAGCCGCTAATGCTGTATCAAATGTTCCTTTACCGGTTTCAGCAAGGTCATTGATAGCAGTGTAATCCGACATAACATGGTTAAATATTCTATCAACTTTAGAAATATAATCTCCCGACTCCAGTTTCTCCATGCCGGCTTTGGTCAAAATATGGATATAGAAGTTGGAGGTAGAATCATTACCAATCTTAAAGTACGTATTGGTTGTTGATCCTGAGGCATCAGTTAGTTCATCAGGAAACGTATACGTAAATGACTTCTTATCAGCACCAATTTGAAAATGACTTTGTTCATCATCTTCAATCGTTGTTGCATCTGGTTTATCTGAATAGAATCCTAATTTAGTTTTCGTTAAATCCTTTTCACTAAAATCCTCCTCAAGATCAACAGGAATCTGAATTGATGTATCTCCTTGACGTAGAGTAATCGGGTACTCATAAATCGGTGTTTTTTTCTCTGTGTTGAGTGTGATTTTTTTAACCGTCATTAAATCACTCCTTTTCTAAAATTTCTTTCAGCAGTGACTTCACTTCATTGAGATCACTGCCATTTTTTTGTCCTTCTGCTGCTACAGCACCAAGTTGAGTTTGCAAAATTGCTGTACTTGGTTGTGGGATATTAAAAGGCTGGTGTAGAGAATGTTCAGAGTATGTATAAAGATCGTGATAATCCTCAAACATTTTGTACTCTCCGTCACCCAAATACGTCTTAATGTAACCCTCTTTTTCCAAATCGGGATTAGTAGTAGAGAAGTCATAAAAATTCATTGGCCAATCATCTTCTGTGGCATCTGAATTGTGTTCAAAATCAGTGACAACTCCACGTTTATCAGTCTTTATGTAGATATACATTTATTTCTTTACCCCCTTACTCGATTTCAACTTTGCATTTTCAATTCTCAAATCTTGATTTTCCACGAAAAGTGCAGAATTATCTCTTTCGAGATTTGCAATTTTATAAGTCAAATTTTCAATCATTTTTTGGCCAAACGTCTTTTCCTTTTTTTCCATGTTAATCTCCTTAAAGATCTGATTGATTTAGTATCCTTAGTGATGCTGACACGTTGCCTGTTGGTCCAACAAATAATCTTCCGGTACCATCACCCCAAAGATTAGCTCCACCAACCATTAAATATCCGCCATTTACAATGTTCATTTTTTGAACTCCATCAAGTTGCCAAATAGTTGCTCTTGGTGATGTCATTCCGTAGCCAGAAAGAGAAACGACATTTCCATTATCTCCAGCTAAATCAATTGAAGTATCGCCTGTAATTCGGGCGCCATGAAGCTCTCCACCTTCCATATAGACACTGCTCATACTGTGACCTATGAAATTATCTGCATAGATATATCCACGACTATCCATGGCTGTTTTACCTGAACCATCATATGAAATGCCGTAGCTGTTTAATCTAAATCTACTCCCAGCGCTACTTTCAATTGTCATGTCTGTCGCATTATCACGATCAGGGCTAAATTTGATTACCCCGTTACCAGGACGGTTAATATAGTTAAAAATATTATCCCGATTATCATCAATTTGTGATGTCAAATCATCTATGTGAGCATCATAATCATGCAGATCAGAACGGATATCTTTCAATTCACTTTTACTGTTTTCTAAATCGTTTTTGGTATTATCCAAATCACCTTGAATATTGTCCATACCATCTTTAACGTCGTTAATACTTGCTTCAGTATTATTAGCTTTGTCGGATAGTCCGGTTCTAGTAATGGTTCCCAATTCGATTTCGGTATATTCCTGAGTTAAAGCATCAAATTTATAGCTGACGATGCTATCTTTAATGTCAAAATCATTTAATTGAACATGAACGACATCAAATGGGCGAACGTCTACCAACTTTTTGAACTGAATATACTCTCTTGTATCGCCTAGATTTTTAAACTGAATTTTGATATTAATTGTTGGCTTATCAGCATCATTCTTTTCAAACTCTTTTTTAGCAAGATTTCTTAACTGCTCATAGGCTTGCTCTTTCGGAACCGCACCATCTTGGTTCAAAGTGGAATTTGCATCTTGAGCTTTAACATCCTGATAATCTACCGTCTTGATTCGTACATTTTCATACTTATCAATCAAGGGACTATCGACGTACTTTTCAGGAAGCATTAAACCATCAAACCCAATGGGCATTATTCTTGTTGCCATAGGTTCCCAATCGATTTGATGATCGTATCCTGTTAAATTCTTGCCATGATTTATTCGGAAACCTCTATCTTCACCAACTGCTTTCAGCATTTTCACATCATAACCGTCACGATAAATAGTTCCACCCCAACGGTTGATAAAAGTATTACTTTTTGATGTATCTAGAAGCGCCTGAACTGGATTCATTCTGACCATTCGGCAATTAGTAACATCTTCAATATCAGAACTAAATCTAAATTTAGTCGAATACTGAAATGCTGCATTGAATCTTGCCATCAATGCTTTACCAGTGGATTTAACAAAATTAGAGTCCTCAATTAAATTTGAAGCTAGGTCATAGAAAATGTGATAGCACTCTACTTTTGTGAATCCAATTTGCTCAGTTACTTTATGAATTCTAAATGGTTGGTCTCCAAGAGGTGTCGGTGCAATAACTATCATGTCACCCTTGATTAAGCTGCTAAACTTGGCACTACTAAAATAATCAAAGTCAAAACTGTACATTCCATTTTTTGTCCACTCGACGGAATTAGATTTAACTCCATTATCAAGAACAGCAATCCCATTAGTTTTGAATTGTTCTTCAGTAGCATTTTCAGGAAAGAGTCTAATCATAAATATCTCTCCCTTACTTTAATTTTTATCGAGTTCAATCCACCACTAATTTCAATCGTGTTTTTACCAGGGTTTAACTTAGGAAAATCGCCTATCATCGATAAGCCTAAATTCTTGTCATCTTTGTAAATTTCTTGAATTTCGGAGTCCATATAGGCGTGTTCTACGGCCAAGTTCAGCTTTACAGGTGAACCATTAATCGTAATCGTCCCCTGACCGCTCTCCAATATTTCCATTTTTGGCAATGAAAATACAGTTCCGTGGTTATAAATGGTTCCAGATTTCTCTACCGTAATTTCACGTTCATCACGTAGATATTCAAAAGGATCACAAATAAATGAAACTTCAAATGAACCGTACTCAGCGATTTCATTATCAATGTCGCCTATTTGAACCCGTTTAACTTTTCTATAAACTATGTCATCACTAAAATAAATCTTCTGACAATTGAAAAGCCACGACTTTATGTGTCGTAGCTTTTTTTTGACATTAAAATTCTCCAAAATATTAAATTGAACCTTTTGCGTCACATCCTTAATGTACTTGAGACGATTCAAACTTCCGTTTCGTCCTTCGACATATTCTGATTCATACTCAAAATCTGGATTTGAAATTTTGGGACGATCTGCAACCGCTAGTAACATATCTGAATCAAAAACTCCGTCGACAACAATATGCAAACTCACTATGCATTCCCCCTAACTCCAAAACTGGATTTATTACTTTGATTTCCCATCCACGAATCAGCACGTTCAAATATTCTATCAACATCTTCGTTATCTCTAACTGTATTGTAGAAAGTCATTTGAACATTCTGTGTGACGGGTCTGTTAATTCTTTCATTTGTAGCTTGTACAATCTGATTACCAATTGCAGATAGATTTTTATAATTTAATGGAAGAATTGCTTCGGGTCCGGCTTCACCACCACCCTGAAGGTTTCCACCGTTCATTCCAAAAATCGTTGGTGCTTTCATGATTCCACCAATAGCATTCCACCTTACAGACAAGTGTGGTACTGATGGTGGTTTCAAGCTAAACTTTCCGGATAAATGAAAGTGTGGCAATGGTGGCAAGCTAATCTTAGGAATTCTAAGGTGCATTCCCGAGAAAAATCCTTTTATTGCGTTAACAATTCCAGAAATAGTCGATTTAGCGGCTTGAACTGGACCAACCATTGCTGACTTGATTCCATTCCAAACGCTTGATGTTACTGATTTGATATTGTTCCAAGCGTTACTTACTAATGATTTAATTGCATTAACGACACTTGAAATTGTTGATTTGATTCCATTCCAAATGCTGGATACTGTCGATTTAACTCCGTTTAAAACAGACAATGTTACAGATTTAACGGCATTCCATCCAGCTGAAACCGCCGATTTGATTCCATTCATCACCGAAGTTGTTACGGATTTGATTCCATTCCAAGCTGCTGAAACTGCTGATTTGATAGCATTCATCACCGAAGTTGTCACGGATTTGACTGCATTCCATCCAGCTGAAACCGCCGATTTAATCGCATTCATCACCAAAACTGTTACTGATTTGACTGCATTCCATCCGGCTGAGACTGCTGAACTAATAGAATTAAGTACCGAAGTCGTTACCGAAACAATGGCTTGCCAAATGCTTGTAATAATATTTTTTATGCTGTTAAAAACGCTCGTTGTAACACTAACAATTGCTTGCCAGATAGTCACAACTCTACTTTCTATTGCAGAAGTTACCGTTATAAATACAGTAGAAATAGCATTCCAAATCGTGGTAAAGAAACTACTTAATGCGTTGAAAATCGTTTGTGCCGTAGTAACTATAGTCGTCCAAATAATACTCAAGGTATTAGTTATGAATGTCCATACACTTTGGGCTGTGGTAGAAATAATTTGCCACATTTGACTAAAGAATTCTACTAATGGTTGCCATATTGGTGCTGTTAAAGCAACGATTGCTTGCCAAGCCCACTGTAACCAAGAAGTTATAAATAGCCATACACCTTGAATGACAGACTGAATTGTCATAAAAATAACAGTGATTACGCTGACTAATCCAGTCCATATACTCGATGCGATTGATACAATATTTGTCCATAATCCTGATAAATAAGTGGTAATTGAATTCCAAATACTGCTTGCTGTTGTACTTATCGATGTCCATAAATTACTAAAGAAGTTTCCTAATCCATTCCATATGCTTGAAGCCATCGAGACGGTACTTGTCCATAGATTTGATAGGTACGAGGTAATTGAGTTCCATATACTACTTGCTGCTGTACTTATTGATGTCCAAAGTCCACTAAAGAAGCTACCCAATCCGTTCCATATACTACTTGCTGTTGAAACGGTACCTGACCACAGATTTGATAGATATGAAGTGATTGAGTTCCAAATATTAGATGTCGCTGTAGCTATCGAATTCCAGACGTTTGAAATTGTTGTAGAAATTGCATTCCAAACTTCTTCAGTTTTAGCTTTTATTTGATCCCAATGAGTAACTATATACAGCACCAAAACAGCTATGATTGCTATAATTGCGCCTATACCACCGGTCATTAAGGCCGTTGCCAATTTTATGCCTTTTAATGCGTTGGCTATTGCACCTATGGCACTAATTACCGAACCAATAGTTACTAATAATGGCCCTATTGCAGCAGCAACACCGGCTATTGCCATAATAAATTGCTGTGTTTCTGGGCTTGCATTGTTGAATGCCTTGGCAATATTTTCTAACACTTTGAATACCGGTTCTAAACCATCCAACACATTACTTAGTGCATCCATCAAAGGACCACCGAATTCGATACCTAAATCAGAAACCTTGTTCTTAACAATCTTCAGTTTGGAACTGAAAGTTGAATAGCGTTTCTCAGCTTCCTGTGTCAAAGCGGTATTCTGTTTCCAACCATCACCTGAAATCTTCAAAGCTTTAGATAAAGTATCTCCGGCACCAGAAAGACGTAACATAGTATCGATTTCTTGTGTCGAATTAATTCCCATATCTTTTAGCATTGAGGTGACATCTTTACCACTAGCTTTGGCTTTACCAAGTCCTTTAACAAATGAAACAATTGCTCCGGAAGCATCACTCTTCCAATGTTGCTTGAATTGTGATGATGACATTCCTGAGACTTTGGCGAATTGTCCTAAGGTCTTATCGCCACTAGCCACGGAAGTATTAATTTTTTGCATGACACGAGACATTGCGCCACCACCGGCTTCAGCTTGAATACCAACAGATGACATAGCAGCTGCCAAACCAGTGATTTGCGATTCAGTTAATCCAACCTGATGACCAGTACCGGCAAGTCTCAATGACATATCAACGATATCGGATTCGGTCGTAGCCATGTTATTACCTAAGTTAACGATTGCCGAACCTAAACGATCAAAATTCTTTTGTGGCATACCAGTGATGTTGGCCAATTTAGCTAGTGCAGTAGCAGCATCTTCTGATGACATATTGGTTGCTTGTCCCATGTCAATCATTGTTCTGGTAAAGCCTAAAACATTAGGTGTTTTAATTCCTAATTGTCCAGCCGCTTCAGCAACATGAGAAATTTCTGTTGTAGTGGCTGGAATCGTTTTGGCCATGTTTCTAATGCCAGTCTCTAAATCTTTATAAGATATTTTGACTTTGCCGTTAGAATCTTTTACCTCATCAACAGTTTTCTTAACGCCTGTAAATGCACTATCAAAATCACTAGCAGCTTTAACCGAAGCGGCAACACCAGCAACAATAGGTGCAGTTACACCAACTGTCATACCCTTACCGACAGATTTCAATTTATCTCCGGCGTTAGTCATTGCTGATCCAAAATTCTTCATCTTATTAGTAGAGTCGGCATAAGAATTAGCAAAGTCTTGGTTAGCCTTCTTAGCCTCTAATAACTTGCCATTTAAATCTTGTACTTGCTGAGAATTTTCACCATATTCTTTTTTGGCCAATTCAAGTTGTTTCTCTAAATTCTTAACCTGTTCAGCCGTAGCTTGTTCCTGTTTTGCATAGTATTGCTTTGCTAATCTAGCCTTATCACTGGCCTTAGCATTATTCCCAAGTTGTGCTACTTCCAGTTGATATTCCTTTGAAAGATTACTAGAAGATGTCTCAAGAGATTTTTGTTCCGATGCAAGTGATTTTAAAGTGGCCTGCCTTTTTTGAGATGCTTGAGCCGCTTCACTTTCAGCTTTCTTAGCCTCATTTAATTTCTCATTGGTTGCGGTAATTCTATTTTTTAAAGATTCTTCTTGTTTCTCGGCGGTTAATAATTTGTTTGTCCAAAGACGGGTTTCTTCAGAATTCTCACCCGTAACTCTCTTAACATTTTCTAGAGCTTCAGATGTGATCTGAGTCTTACTCTTAGCTAGCTCATATTGGCTATTTAGCTTAGTTAGGCTAGCATCGAGCTTTTCCGACTCACTAGAAGTGTTTCGCATTTGCTCTTTTTGCAATGCAAACTGCTTATTTAAGGAAGTCATTGCGTTACTATTTTCTTTAATAGCAGATTTGAATTGCTGATTAATTACCTTATATTCAAGTTGAATCTCTTTTCCGTTTGCCCTTAAATAACCTCCCTTCTAATTTATGAATTTAAATAATTTTCTACTTCAACTTTATTAATTGCCAATTTGTTCAAACTGCTAATTGGCCAATTTTCGGCAATTTCAGGCTCAATTCCTATAAAAAAAACGTAGAAGCTAAATAAATCTTCTACGTCGTCAATAATTATTTTCGGTGCTTTCTTTTCCTGTCCTTGCCGTTTCCTTTTTTTGTTGAACGTTTAAATCCATTAGCAAATCTAGCATCTGCTTTGGCCGAACCGCTAATCATCTCGGTTAGAATCTTACCTGATTGTTCAAAGTCCAAATCCAATTTATCTTCAAAATCATCTTGGCTCATCTTCGTATCAGGATTGGCATTCAAATAAGCAATCCAAGTTGAATTAATAAGATAAGGCTCCATTTTTTTAGGTTCCTTATCTGCACCAACAAAGGCTTGTAATAGGGATTCTGGCAAGAGCCCTTTATCCTGAAAAACTCTTAATGCTTTAATTGAAATTTTTGGCTTAATTCTTACTTTTTCGCCATTATTTAGTGTAATTTCATCAATCATCTTAAAACCTCTTTATTATTTTGATGTTGTTGTAGAAGATGCTGGTGCTACGGCCTTTACTAAGTCTGGTGTAAAGTCTGTCAACCATTTATCTGCTACGTCTGTATCAACTTCACTTTGAAGTGCTTCGTAGAAAAATTTGTTATTATCGTCTTTCATAGCAATAAATTCTTGCTCTATTTCGGCAATTTCTTCACCGCCGTTTTCTAATTCCCAAGTCATACCACCTGAAAATTGCATATTAGGAAACGCACGTAGCATTGCCATCACTTCGTCCAAGTCAAGAACCTTAAAGGACATAATTCCACGACCTTGACGTGAATCTGTTCCATAGGCATATACGCCCTTTTTTAACCCGTCTGTCTTCAATCCCCAAACTTTACGCAAATTTTCGACTGGCATATGTCCAGTAAATTTACATTTTAGTTGTGTAGGAATATCAACGGATCTAACCGTGTCACCTTCACATTTTTTAACAACCGTTTTTAAAGTTGTTTCAATTTCAAGTTTTCCTGTACATCCCAGCTTAACCGCAGGTGTAATGTACTTATTATCCTCAAGCCACTTAATAGCAGCATCAGTTACTTTGTATTCATCAAAAGTTGTATATTCTTCAGCCATTTATTTTCTCCTTAGAGTTGTAAAGCATCTTCCAATGCTTCCATTACTTTGTTAAATATTTTATTTGATGCAGCATCCCCACCTTGTTCAAAGAACCTTTGGTCAATGAAATTATGCGGTCCAATACCATCATTAGGAAATACCAGGTAGCCGAAACTACCCTTATTCTTTGCTGCACCGCCACGAGCATAAATTCTAAATCCCAAATTCAGCATGTCCAATTTCAGTGAATTAGATGTCTTAGCATGTTTCTTATCCCGATTTGATACTGGCATAAATTTTATGATGTCTTGAATAGCTTCCTTTGCCCCAAAGTTATGCACAACTTTGTTAACAGCATTCTCAGCCTTATCAGGAATTTTAGCCATTTCATTTTGAATAGCTTGAGATTTATCATAATTTAAGAAATATTCTGCCATTATTACCACTCACCTACTTTGATTACATGAACAAAATTAAGAGTGGTCATCTCGGCCTCTTCGTTGCTATCAGTAAACTTACCATTTTCCACTTCAGAGCCTGTGAAGCGTAATCTAGCTTTTTTAAGACTTTCAGCAAGCGACAAGACATTGATTGTTGAACTATCACGTGTGACAAATGATAATGTGAAATCCTTCAGAAATTGATTTCTATCGTTATCCGAAGGTCTGATAGCACCCTTCTTTGAATAAACAAAGAAGGATTTATTTGAAACAATTTCGTCTTTTCCTAAAGAGGTATCAAAAAGTGGATAAGCCTGTGCATTCATAATTTCAATGAATTCATCAAGATTTAATGTGTCATTAAATTTCATTTAGGTTTCCTTCCTTAGTTAAATACCAGAACATTTTTTGTCTATCCGTGGACAAATCGATGTATTCAATTTCATAGTAATCATCATTGATAGCTACTTTTTGAATGTTTTTATCGATTCCTGGAACAAAAAAAGTTTCAACCTTTAAATTAGATGTTTGATCCTTTCCAGAATCGAATAATTCTTCATCTTCTTGACGGATTTGTTTGTAATCAAAAAAGAGAAATCCAGCTTCGATTAAATCGAAGCCAATTTTCTCTTTCAGTTCGTTACGCTTAGTTTTTATTGTTCCGTAGTGTAAAACACCATCGGTAAAATTAGTCAGCCTTCGCTTCATTGAAAGACCTCCTAGATGAACCATTTAGAATTTGAAGATGTAGGATATCGCTTTGATAATCAATCGGAAACATCTGTCGATAGCCATCCCAATAATAGCGACAGTAATTCATTAGCAAATCATTTGCTACAATCTCTGTTTCTGTATCACCCACAAATTTAACCGGTCCAACTCGACTGGAAATAAACGCCATCCCTCGTTGGATAGCTTTTCTCAAGCTGTCGTCACGTTCAGTAAAGGTAATTTGAAGTTCACTCTTTACTTGTGTTAGCAACTTATCGTCTACTCTATAATCCATTAATTACCTCCACAAGCTATTCAGCTGGGACTAAGGATAATAGGTCATCCTTGGATGTCTTCCCTGTGTAATCAATCTTTTGATTATCTAGCCACGCTTTAATTTCAGCTACAGTTTGATCTGTCGTAGGCTTAGTTGTTCCCTTTGAATCAAAAGAGCCTTCTTCCGTTACATCACCAATTTTACCGGCTTTATGTACATCTGGATCTCCTTCAAGTTCTGGAACCTTAGCGCCTTCCATACCTGAAATATCAGCAACAAAGAATGCATTTTGATTCTTGGCAACACCCATACCAAAAAACTTAGCAATGAATAAATACATGTCTTCGATTGCTAAGGTTTGATCGTATTGATTAAACTCAACAGAACCCGAAACACCTAATACATAATTTTTTGTAAATCCAAAAATTAATCTATCCTCTGGAACTGCATATGATTGAATAATTGTATCTCCAGTTGGCAAAGTAATTAAATGCCAGTTGTTGTCAGCATCATTAACAGCCAATTGTGGGAATAGCTTTGACCAGTATGTCATAGGGTTAACCATAACTGAAATTGGTCCATTAGCTGTCTTGGCCTTTGTTAAAGCTGCATGAATTCCAGCTAATGACAATGGCTTCAAATCATTTACAGCAACTGTTTCCTTATCTTTATAAACTCCGTCAACGGCACCACTTAATTTCTTAATCATACCAATTGGTTGAAGTTTCCCATTTCCTTGAACAACTGCTGTTTCAAGCGTTGCACTCATGGTTTCCTCTAAAAATGTTGTTACATACTCAGACAAATATGCAGGTCCAAGCTTGAAGAATCCTTTAGGAATGGCAAGAAATCCAGATAGTTTGCTTGATTCTAGTGATAATGTTTTAAATCCATCTAACAAGATTTGTTTAATGTCTGATGGTACTGTGCCCCAGAATGCTGTTTTCTTAGTAGGATCAGCATAAATTAATTTCATCAAGGCTGTCACATTTTGAGTATCAATAGCTGCTAGCAATGGATGGTCTTCCTTAATACGTGATAATACGTCCTCAACTACTGTTTCAGGAAGTGTTTCATCTAAATTTTCGAATGATTGTTTTTTAGCAGCATCCGCAAAGAACTTTCGTTCGTTGGAGGTCATCGGTCTACGAATTCCACGTGTTTCAAGAATCTTTTCATCATTCATTTCTGTATTCATTTGTTGAACATGCTTCATAGCAGTAGCACCGATTGAATTTTGTAAAGATGTTGCAAACTCTCCAAACGCCTCTTCTTGAGCATTGTCATCACCATCACGCATTGCCTTAAACATAGCAATACGTGCATCTTTTACTTCTTGTGTATTTAAATCTGGATTTTTCATTTATTAATTTCCTTCTTCCGCAATAAATTTAGCAAATTTACTAGCCATTGATTCGGCTGTTGTCTCATGATTGTCTTCAATAGGTACTTTTTCTTCATATTGAATTCCATTTGATGTAATTTGAGCTGATGTAATTCTAGAATTTTTTCTAGCAACCATTTGATTACCTGAATACTTAGCAAATAATGATTGTTTAACATTTTCTTCAGTAGAATCCTCGTCATCATTTGCTGCTGAATCAACAATTTCATCTGCAAATCCCAAGGCAATAGCTTCCTCAGCATTCAGATATGTTTCATCATCCATCAGCTTGATTAATTCTTCTTCTGTGCCAACGAATCTTGTTTCATATGTCTTAATCATGGATTCATCCATAGCATTCAATCCTTGAATGGCCTTGGTTAATTCTTCCACATTTCCATAAACATCTGTAGCAGCATGATGTACCATAATCTGAGCATTTTCTGGCATAAAAATAGTGTCGCCAGCCATTGCAATGACTGATGCGGCACTTGCAGCGATTGCATCAATATAAATATTAATTTTTTTATTTGATTGCTTAAGTTGGTTGTAAATACCGATACCCTCGAATGCTATACCGCCATAAGAATTAATATGAACATCGACTTCATCACTATCAATTTCTGATAAGGCTTTTGCAACTGCTTTAGCAGTAATTGATTGCTCATCTTCATTCCAAAATGTTTGACCAATGAACCCATATAAATTTAGTCTTGCAGGTTCATTTTCATTTTGTACTAAATTAAAAACAGTTTTAATCTTTTTCATTTTCATTTCCTTCGTCATTATTATTCTCACCACCCTTCAAATCATCTTCAACCAGACTGTAATTCTTACTAATAATATGTTTATCAGCCCAATCTTCCTTGATTGGTTCATAATCCATAAAATTCAAAATGTCATTAACAGACCAAACACCAATACGACTAATCAATTCAGCAGAATTAGCAATCTTAGTGAGATCGTAATTTCTAATCTTATCAGTTCTAATCTTGCAGTATGTTCTTTTGGAAACATTCTTTTGACCAAACATTTTTCGATTGATTTCATCTTCAATTTGTTCAGCTATCGGATTGATACAGAATGAGATAAAGTTATCGGTCATTCCGTCAATGTCAGCTGTATCACCTTTTAACAATCCACGAGGAATCATAAAAGCATCAGCTGACATATCTACAATGTCACTGACCATTGCTGAAATATCTCTAGTGGTTTTGTTAGCAGCACTGCCTGAGGACTTACTGTTACCAGTTGAATTCAAATCATTAAGCGTTAAACCAGATTCTAAAGGTGTAACTGAATCTTTATCACTAAAGACCCCTTTTAAACGTTCACCAAACAAATCATCAATAACAGTGTCATATTCAGTTAACGGAGTACCGTTCTCATCAGTAACTTGAGTACCATTCTCATCAATAACCGGTTTCTGTTTTAATTGGTCAAATGTGGAATCAATATTCAAAGCGTACTTAATCGCATTACTCCTGTTATAGTTTTTAATTGCGCCATTCAGCAATGAGCCGTACTGCTCAAAGATACCGTCAAACAAAGATTTAACTTTTGAGTTATTCAGTTTCAAATGAAATACTTCATTTTCCAAAAAACTACTGTTCATAGAATAGTTATTAACTAAAATATTTGAGTAAATATTTGGTTTAAAAGCATATTCATGAAACGTAAAATCATCTGCTACTATCAATGATCCGTCAACTCTTGATTGAATAACTAAGGCTCCATCTTCGTTCATTACCATCTGATAAATAACTTTATTCCAAAAATCAGCTGCATTTTGATTTTGATTAGGCTCAATGTTTAATTGATACCAAACATCCCCTTGAAATCTTTCGCCCTTCTTAAAGGTTTGAAAATCACATTTCACTAAAGCATTAGCAATTCGATTAATACACAGCTGAATTGCATATAACTTAAAAGCAGTATTAGTTGTCGAAGAATTAATGTAATCTTCAAACAACTTATACTGCTTTTTTCGTAGGTCTATGGCTTGTTGTGACTCAGTAACTCTAACTGGTTCATTATTTTTAAATAAATCAAAAAATCCCAACCGCTCACCTCCTTTCTAGTAAGTATGAGTTCTTAATGTTCTGTGATATGTAGCAACCGGAACATCTAGTTTATCTCTAAATTGGAATGCATTTAGAAACGCAAAGAACCCATCTGTTTTTCTTAGCTTTGGTTCAATTTTTTTATATTCAATATTTCCTCTGCTATCACGATCTTTATAAACGTTATTTGTATACCAGCGCATCATAAAGTCATCATCAACATAAACAATATTATGATAAGCAAACAAATCATCAATCGTATTTTCCAGATCAGTATGTGTTTTGATACCGGTTCTTGCTGCTAATAGTTCGCCAAAACCATTATTAGTAAACTCTTGCTGTAAGTAATTTCGTCTAAACGTATCGGCTGCAATATCCTTGATGTCATAATATTTTGCTTGTTCCAATATCCAATCAACTACGTACTTAGGCCGGTTGGTTTCGTCGTCAATAATTTTAATAAATCCTTTTTCTTTTGCTACATCTAGTGGAACTTTGTACTTCCTATGTTCCAGTGCTTTGTAGTTAATCAGTGAGTGGTGTTTCCAGTAATATTTATTCCCAATTTTAAATAACAAACCTATACCACAGAAATCCATTGTGTCAGAAAAATCAATTCCCACAATACAACTTCTACCACGTAAATCTGGAGTAGTTTGGTTAGTTGCCTTGATGTTATCCCAACTGGCAACAGGTGATTGTGCCTTACTTGCTGGAATATTCATCCGCTTAGTCATAAATTCGATACGTGCCTGATCTCGATCATGAGCTTTTTCAAACTCTGATTCCATTTCTTGTTTTAACGTTGGAAAATAAATCAATGATGGATTAGCTTTTTCCCACATTGTTTCATCTTCCCATTCATCAGGACTATCAAGCTTACAAATGAACGGAAACATTCTTCGCTTAGGACGTTCGCCAGCAAGAACCATCTCACTCTCATCTTTCAAATTGTCCAAGAAGCCCTCACGATTATATCCATCAGTGGTCATGTAAAATCTACGTGGATAAGGTTTCTTACCAAGTCCGGAAGTAAAAACGTTGATAGTTTCTTCATCTTTATAAGCGTGAATTTCATCAAAAAATACCGCACCAGGTCGCCCACCATCTTTAGTATTAGCGTTGCTAGTTCGGTATTTTATTTTAGAATTAGTTTTTTTATATTTAATTAGCTTTTTAGTCCACTGAAAATATTTTTTATATTTACGTGGATTACTATCAAGCAAATCCCAAATTTCATTAAAAGAAGTAGTGGCTTGTTCTTCAGAAGTAGCTACAATATCAACATCATAATTTCTAATACCTTGCTTACTAGCTAGTAACCACTCTTCAACTGACATGAAACCAGTCTTACCACCACCACGACCTAACAGAACTAGAAATTCATCAAACATTAAGCTTCCATCATCATAAAATGCTCCATGTACAAAGGCCAAAATAAATTTTTCCCATGGAAGAAGTTTCCATACAAAATGTTTTTCAATATTCTCCAAGGCCGCATCTATCAAATCAGTTCTTAAAACAGCATGTAGATCAGCCAATTTATCAATTAGAAAGTGCATTAATTGGATTTGTTCTTTACAGGCAACGATCTTACCAGATAAAACACCATTCATGTATTCATCGATAGCAGGATGATATTTTACTTTAGAAATCGTCATCTTCTTCAGGCTCACCTTCAATCGTTTCAATATGTAGTTGCTGTAATATTTTTAACATCTGTGCATTAACTTTTACTAGCTCTGATATCGAGTCATTCTTTTTAAAACCATGTTGTTTGTCACCGTTTTTCCACTCAATTGATACACCACGAGCTTTAATATCTTTAATTAAGTCATTTTTTATATCAAAAAAACTAACATAATCATTTACCAAATCCTCAAAATGAGGTGTATCAGCTTCCATGGATTTTAGTTGATTTTGCAACGATTCTCTCAAATGCTTAGCATTTATTGCCTTCTTTCCAACCACAATTTTTAATACACCCCCCTCTCATGTGAGAATCAATAAATTTGTTAAGTCTTCACCCTATCCCGTTGTTTGTCTCCCCAAGGGATTTGCCGTTTGGTTTGACCGGGGGGGTGCTACCAACGTTCTTCATTCTCAAATTTGTCTTTATGAAATGCTTCTAACTTTTCTGGATGCTCCTGATTATGATGTACCCTGCATATCGTCTCGGTGTTACTTAAACTTAATGCTTGTAAAGGATAATCACGAACATGTTTGATGTGATGAACAGTAGTAGCATGTGTATGCTTGCCTTGTGTCTTGCATACCTGACACTCTTCATGATCTAACTTCAGCCTTGCCGATCTCACTCGTTGCCACTCTCTTGTGTGATAGAACTTAATCACATCATCATTAGCAATCCAGTCTCTTAGTTTATGTAACATGTCATCAGTCATTAAGTTCATGTTACTTCTTCATACCTTTGATATACTCTTTAGCCCATACACCTATTAGTTCAGTGATGGCGTCAACACTCAGCTTCTTAGGATCAATATCCAACTCTTCCAGTTGAGCAGCGTTGTGTGGCATGAGTAGCATGTTGCGCATCAGTGATACAAACAGAGCAGCAGCTTCCTCATTAGATACTTGATTCATTGTGAATGAGTCAAGGAAGGCTTGCTGTATCTCATCCATGCTCATCCTGTTCTCATCAAGATATTCCTTGATGTGTTTCTTTTGTAGTCTGTTCATTGACATACCTCCAATCTATTTCGGCTACTGGAATCGAACCAATTTTATTAGCTAAGGAAACTAATAAGATACCAACCTTCCAACCGATACATAACTATCTATGTTGATGTTAACTTTTCCGATGCTTTAAAATCTAAATTGAACGCTTAAATTGCTACAACTTTTATCGTGGCTTTTTTGTAAATAAAAAGACCACATCGTTTGATGTGACCTCTAATTATTTATCTTTAAAGTATTTAGTAATTAATATCGATATTATTAGCACTGTAATAAAATCAACTAACAAATAAATTGTCAGACTATCAATCATATATATATCCTATTTTTTATATGATTCAATAAATAATTTCAATCTTGAAAGAAGTGGTTACAAATTCAAATAGGCAAATCTTTATGATGCAGGAACATCAAATGTTGATTTACAACTAGAACATTTATAATAATGTCTTGAACTTCCATCCGGGGTTAATCTAACAAGATTGTTTTTACTTCCATAACAACCGGGACAATATGGTCCGTCATCACTGACAAATACGTATCCATTTTTACCAAATGCTACTTGTTTTGTAATATCTCTTTCTTTCTTTAATGTAGCAACATCATGAACTAATTCAATGTTTTCATTATATAAATCCATTACTTGTCCTTGAAGTTCAATAATTGAAGAATTCAATTCTGAATCATTGATTTTCTTTGCAATTTTTGAAATGTCTTTAAGCATATTAGATATCTCCGAGTATACTACCATTAATTTCCTCCTGAAAAGTTTCTCAAGAAGATTATATAAAAACACCATCGATTAAGATAGTGTTTTCTAGTAAATATAGGGTTTCTCCACCTATATATTATTTTGGAACCATCGTCAGGTATGGAATCGAACCATGCATGTTTGAATTGTCTTGCCACGCTCTCGACTACGTACGCTACGTTAGAGTCGTATCAAACGGAGGCGATATACATATCAATAGCCCTTTACACTATCTCATCATCCTGTGTTACCCTTTTCACCACTGACTACTGCTGTTGTTTGCAAATTAAAAGAACTAAAAGCTCTTTCTTTTATATTTTATGATTGCTTTACGACAATCAATTGTGCAGATAGGAGTTGAACCTATGCTCACAGAGTCAAAGTCTGTTGCCTTACCACTTGGCTACTACACAATATTGGCTAGGATTAACCAGCCCAATTATATCCGAAAGGAGGAACTCAAATATTTAATACTTTTAACGTGGAAGCTGGCACTCCCACAATAGCATGAGCAGGACTCGAACCTGCATCGCCGACACTGTCAGTGTTTTACCATTAAACTATCACACTACTACTAACCTTTACGGTATCACGTCTGACCCCTCATCATCACGGTGTCAACCACGTACGAATAGTGGTATAAGTTTCACGGCTAGCAAAATGGACTGGATGGAATCGAACCATCAATTACAGAGGTCATCCCTGCTGTAAACCCCAACTGATTCAGTCCAAACTTGAGTTAAGCTTTGGCATTAACTAATCGAAAACATATTATAGAAAAGGAGGTCAACAAAGTGCTACAAAAAAGTATTATAGATAATCCTTACCGAAATTATCTACAATACTAATATAAGCTTTTAAATTAGGGTTTTGTCGTCGTCTTTTGTGCATGAAATGTGCATTCATCTAGAAATGTCATTAAGGCTATCAATCCCAAACAGCATGACTTTTAATTCACCGAATGCTTTTTTCTGATCTCTTCTTAAAGTCGAATCGTCTATGTTCCAATATTCGCATAGCCACTGCTTACTCTTTCTCTTCTCACTTAGATACAAGCCGTCAATAATACCGAACTTTCTTTTGTCAGCATCATTACCAGACATACATATTTTTTTATACTTACCAAGAACTTCATTAACGAATTCCATCATTTCTCTGGAACGTTCTCTATATCCAAGCAACGCATACAAACTTAATTGGTTTCTAGATAGTTCACCATCTATGTCTATCTCAGGAAGTTTTACATCAAGATGATTTTGTAAGTATCGATAATTCACCAAGAGAATCTTCACATTTCGTAATTCCTTACCTCGCTCATTATCTGTTTTCTTGTCACTAATATTTATAATTTCAGTAGCAAGCTCCTTAATAGATTCTGGTGTTAAACTTATTTCTTTCATCCCTGTAATCCCTTCCCATTGTTATTATCGATGTCTTTTATTGAAAGCAGCTTCAAATTAATTAAAAATATTGCAGCTCCCTCTCTAAAATCAATACTTACTTCAGTCTCACTTAATTTATAAAATTTGAATCCATCTTTACAATACAATCCTTATTTGGATAAGCTCTTTTTAGCTTAACGAGTTTGCCATCATCGTACGTGTATACCCACAATCCAGACTATTTTAAAACAATTTGTTGTCTAATCATCTGTCTTTCTCCTGATCGTTACCGACATTTTTCATTATTCCAATTATTTCTTTAAAACTAGATTTCATTAGTTTGTTTTGTTTAGCCACGATCTCATAATCTTTAACATTTTGATTATAATTTTTTGTTAAGTCATCATTTTGCTTTCTGAGTAACTTATTTTGCCTAGAGATTTGATAGCAAGCAATTAAGACAATGAATATAAAAGCCAGAATAAAAAATTCAGATATCGATATTGGCATTATTTAACTTCTACATATTTTTTTCTAAATACTTTATCTCTAACTGCCCAATGTTCACCATTGGCACCCGTGACAATCCAATCACTAATTTTTAGTTCTAAAAATTCTTCCAACGATTTAATAAAATATCTTGGTCGCTTTTTACTCAATTCAATAGCTATCGGACCGAATCTTGTCTCTTTGATATCGTAATCAATTAATTGGAGATCATAATTCTTAATCATTTCTTGAGATCCATCAAATTGTTCAGCCCTTATTAATTCAGTTCTTTGATATTCCTTAATCATCTTCCTGTACGCCATATCCTAATTTTCTATTCTTAATACTACATTCAGAACTTACAGATTCTAAAGTCTTCAACAATGTGCTGAACGTAGACTTATCCATTACATTTTCTGTCAAAAAGTTCTTATTTTCTTTAACCATTGTAGTTAAATCGGATATTTTAGAATTAACCATGTTTAGCTTTTGTTTGTCTTTTATATTCATCCCTCTAATCCTTTCATAAAGACTAACCAGCGGGCTTTTAATCCTTTATCACCAAAAGTAGTTATTGACTAAGACAGCAACCCTTTGATTTTTTCATCTGATGCTCGTTTCTTTTCCTCAAGAATATGAGCATATACTTTAAAGAGCATACTCGTATCCGTATGTCCAAGCTGTCTAGCAACAATTTGAGGTTGAATATCTTGATAAAGCAAATATGAAGCATAACTATGTCTTAGCTTATGTGCAGTCAATCTTGGCAATCCTAAATGGTTTTCAATAAGTTCAAGCTGATTATTAACCGTACTATTAAATATTCTTACACCTTCATTAATAAGTGGCCTACTAGGATCATTGGGAATATCGTACTTTTCTTTAAACTGATAATATTTTTTTAGTAATGAATAAAGTGTTTCATCAATTGTTATGTGTCGTATCGAACCAACATTTTTGGTATTTTGAAATTCTCCCTCAGGCTTTCTATAATTCCAAGTTTTTGAAATATTTAAGTAATCACGTTCTACATCTGTGTACCGAAATCCTAACGCTTCTGCAAATCTAGCCCCTGTATGAATTAATACGGCGTAAAGCATGTAATACATCTGATAGCTACTGCTTTGACCTCTTCCCTTTGCTGATTTCGTATAGTCCTCACCGTGATAAATTGGTTCTTGATCTAACATAGCATCCAACTTGAAGTCAATATAAGACTTAAATTTATTAAACTGCGTAGCACTAAATGCTTTAACCTTTTGTTTTACCGCTGCTCTTTGTTCAGGGGTCCATGTTTCTTCGACAGAGTGAATTACGATTCCGGTTTTTGCATATCCTCGAATATATCCATCATCTACCGCGAAGCCTAAACCCGCACCAATTTGAGTTCTAAAATCCATAACGGTCAAGCGTTGATGTGTTTTTCCGTAACCATCCAATATAAACTGCAAATTTTGACGATTATTTTCTAAATCAATTAGTAACATATCAGGAGCAATTTTTTTAATCTGTTCCAAGGACGCAAGATATTTATCTAAAGTAACGCCTCTAACTTTGCCTTCTTTTTCAGTTGCTATGAACCATTTATAGTAATCATAAAATGTCATACCTCTAACTTTTTTTATTAAATTCTGTCTGCTAATTTTTCTGGTTGATCCATCTTCAGCTCTATAATACATTTCTGCATTATTAGCGAATCTCCTTGATACGCTCAATTGATTTTGCATCAAATACTTCCTCCAATTTGTTTTCAATATGTTCTGGATAGCGTTCGTCACTCCAGCTTTTAATATTGAATTCTTTTTTGACCTCTTCTGAATAAGGCATTATGTTTATATCGCTAAAGCTTAATGCATCATTCTTAACGTTTTGTACGAAAAAGATACCCTTACATTTTTCTCTGGATAAACTGTCAATTTGAATCACAGTTGCGTTCATTCCACGAATTGCTAAATTAAAAAGTAAGAACGGTATCGCTCTATCTGATAGTTCTTCTAAAATATGATAATGTTCACTAGGTCTATAGTCCCAAAGCGTTTGCTTTAAACATTTTTGATAATAATGATCAATCACAATTCCACCAGTTCCTGCGGCAGGTTCAAAATAATTATCGTCTTTTGTATTAACTAACTTATTCATGATTGTTGAAACCGATTGAGGAGTAAAGTCCTGCTTTTTCTTCTTCCGATCAGCCGCTTCATCTTGAAAATACATATGAAACCAGTCAAAACTCATATCCGTTTCATTTTTTAGGAACACTTTGAATAATTGAATACGTTTATCTTTATTCAATATTGTTGATAGCAGCTTCTCTGGTGCCTTCCATGAATCATTCACGCCAATTAATTCATTTATCTTTTCTGTCGTTAGCATCTATTTCTCTGACTTTCATTTTTAATCTCACAATATTAATACCAGCTTTATTTAATTCTGGATTGTTAAAAAAATAACCTTCATGATGAATTCTGGCAATTTCTTGTTTGGTAACTTTGGTTAAATTCTTTTTTGAAAAATTCCGATTATTTCCATCAAGAAAATAAATACGTTCATTAGAATTTAATTTACAGTCATGATATTTTTCATACACATATCTGGAATATTGTTTCCAGCCAGTATCGGTTTTTATCAAAGCTTTTCCATACTTCATATATTTGCTACCGATTGGAACTGGTTTTCTACTCCCACTATTAGCTTTCATTAAGCCTTTGGTTCCCGTATTCCAGGGAATCATCCCAGGTTTAAAATAATTGTTATAGCCACTTTTTAATTTATGATGCACTTTGAATGATCTAAGTTGTGTGGCTGTAAAATTTGTGTCAAATTTTTTATTGACCAAATTTGCAAGCTGCTGACTACTAATACTTTTATAGTTTTGATAAATAAAGTCACTTTGTTTTTTCGTGAATATCCTTATCATCTTTATCATCACCTAGTAAAATTTGTGAACGTCCATTTGAATCAGCACTGTTAATATCATCATATGCAACCTTTGCCTTCAACATCACATTTGCGTTTTGAATTATCTTATCCCCAACATTAGTCATAGCTTTACTTCTTAAAACTTCTTTATTGAGTTCTTCATCGGATAATGAATCGTCATTAAGGCGTTCCATTTCTTCAAATAAATGATTATTTAAATCGACTAATGTATTTTTTGTCATCCCAACACCCTGATTAAACGGCCTTTGTACCGTGTAAATTTCTTACCGTCAACTGCTATACAAGTAACCTTTAGTCCCATCCGATCTATGACCCAAAACGCACTTGCAGCATCCTCTTGATCGCTATACCTTTTATTAGCAGTTGTGTACTCCTGAACTTTTTCATTTCCGTTATATAAACAAATGGTTTTGTAATTATTACTATCAAATCGAGATAACCACCATTTGTTATATGCCTTTTCTATTTTAGTTAACTTCGTCATTTTCCAACTCTTCCTTTTGCAATTTTAAATCCTATTACCGAATTTATTTTTACTCATCAGCATATTCCTTCAATATTTCATCGATATTCTCAGCGCCTGCATACGCATCTTCTTCTTTGAGTTCATCATCGTCAAATGGACTTAGATTTTTAAGATATTCGACTACTGCTTCATACTGTTTGCTATTCATCTGCTTATTCCTCCACCAGTTCATTTTCAGGAACTACTTCCATAAAAGGTTCATATTTAGGATTGATATCCAACACTTCTTCTTTAGTAAATTGTGTTTGATAATCTTCATTCTGATCCTTAATGAAGTGAACATAATATTTCTTGTCCGGAAACTTAGCCTTACCGGTATAAAAATCGGCAATATCTTTTGAAAAGCCAGCTTCTTCATATATTCCGATATAATTCAACTTATTATTCAAAGCTGTGAATCCACTATTCGATTCAAAAATATCTCCAAAGATATGGAATAAGTCATGGTCTGACACGGCATCTTCTAATTCTTCACGTTCCATTTTTGTCCAACCCTTTAAAACTCGTACATTGCTCATATCTTTTACCTCATAATTAAACTTTTTTGTTAGTGGAATTGGAAAAGCTTTTACTAAATCTTTAACACTCATTGAGGTTTCTCCATGAATCATTCCACCACAAAGCACAGCGTCATTTATTTTTGTCATATGTCGTCTATCCTCAACTAACTTTTGAAATTTTATACGTTACTTTATGTGGTCTAGCTTTGTATCTAGCACTTTTCCAATATCTAATTTTCTCAATTGGAACTTTCATAAACTCAGATAGTTCTCTTATCGTCCCTGTAGCAATCTTTTTGTGTTCCCGAATCAAATTGTATGTGCCGGTTCTACTAAGCTGTTCATTGTGATTTTCTAACCACTTAGAATTATTCAAGTTACCCAT
This sequence comes from Companilactobacillus bobalius, assembly GCF_002179915.1. Taxonomy (NCBI): domain Bacteria; kingdom Bacillati; phylum Bacillota; class Bacilli; order Lactobacillales; family Lactobacillaceae; genus Companilactobacillus; species Companilactobacillus bobalius. The sequence goes on along the minus strand of NZ_MYFM01000007.1, from coordinate 13,340 downwards.
ACGAATCAAGCAATTCAAGCTCGTAACAGTAACACCCAGTTCATTAGCAATTCGTTCTTTATCAATTCCTTGATTCAGCATAAGTTGAGCTGATCTAAAATCGAAATCATAATATTTAAATTCAAACGGATCTTTGCCGTCGTTAAAATATTTTCGTATTTTAATCATTCGTTCATCGAATAAAGGGATGTTAGATATATCGCCATATTCCATCTCGCATTGATATATAAGACCTAACATTGGATTAATCATTTTTATTCATCCCCTATCTGATATTCCATTAACTAATACTCTTCAAACGATTGGACCACCTTTGAGCATATCTAGCTTGCTGCCACATATATTCATCAGTGTCATTACCACCAGAAGCCATCCAATCTGTCATTCTTTTATTTATGTCCATCAACGCTTCCATTGGAATTCTGTTAGACAAAGAGTTAACAATATCAATTGGTAGTTCCTTACTTCTCATAATAAATTCACCATCCCTACAGAATTAAGCAATTACTGTTACATGTCCTGATTCAATCTCATCATTGAGATTATCATCTAAGTATGTCTTGATATTATTCATGGCTTCATTCTTCCAAGCTCCACCGTCAGCTTCAAATAACGCTGCTTCCATTCCCTCACGCATTCTGAATACAAACTTACTCTCAGGTTGTTCAACTTCAATAAATGTTCTATATGGTCTCATAGTTACTGGATTAGGAACCTTAACGGCTCCGACAGTAGCAATACCCGTTTTAATCTGAACTGATTGACTAACACCATCGTCAGAACTTTGATGAACCTGTTGTTCTTTCAAATTACCGATTACCTTTAAAATGAGTTCACGATCTTCTGTTTCAGCAAAGCGTGATTGCAGTGCAATATTTAGTGTTTCCGCCTCATAATATTGATTAAATCCAAAATCTGGAATCATTGCTTTTGAATCAATTAGTTTCTCACGTCTTCCATATTCATCGATGGCACCAAACACTTGAACTCTAGTTGGTGATATTACTTGAACAAACAATTGTTTGTCCTTTCGCTCATTCATATTCTTAATTAATTCAATAATTCCAGACAACGTTGAAATTTGAACTGAATCCTTACTTTGATTCTGAGGAATAACTGGTTTTGGCTCTCCATAATCGTTAAATGTGTAATTACGTCCTTGAATCTGAACCAATCTATCTCCGCTATTGGCAGCATTTACTAGTTCTTGAATTTTCTCAATTGTTTCACTTGTTAAATTTTCCATACTTATCACCTATGCCTTTTTACCTTGTTTTTGTAAATCAATCACTTGTGCTTGTTCTGATGATTCTTTTAAATCTTTAGTTTGTTTATCTTTATTTTCGACATTCTCTATCTTTTCACCGGTATCTGTACGAAGATCACCATTATCATCGATATATGTTTGTCCTTTGATACCTGATTTCAATTCATTAGCTTCAATTGCTCCTGTATCATCGTTTCTACCAACAAGTAATGTAGTTGATACTCCATTCTGTGGAACTAGCTTAGATTTAACTTCAGAGTACACAGAAATGGCATCCCTATTATCATTTGGTAAATATGTCAAAGTAATTGTGACCGAACGTTTCTTTTTTGCATCGGTATTTTCGTCAAGAATATTTTCACTAACCTTTTTAAGTTCCTGTTCAAATTTTTCCTGAACACCACCATTGGACATTTTTGATAAATCGAAATTTATTAGCTTTTTTACTTTCGTCATTTTATTAATCTCCTATTCTATTTAGTAAGTCGAACATGAATGACTGCATCCTGGTCTTATCGAATTTGTAGCAACGTAATTCTTCATTAACTGGCCTATCAATTGAAAGAGTACAATCACCAATAGATAGATACCCATTACTATCAAGCTCTCTGTCGTAGTATTCGCTATAATCACTACCTCGGTTTGTCGCTTCTTTTGGTTGGAAATTTTTCCAACATTGATTTGCTTGCTCAGATAAAAACTCTTTTAAATTGTTCCAAGTTTCTTTATCAAATTTCATATCGCTGTTTTCTGATAATGGTCTTGCCAAAAAAATAGCATGTTTTCTTGTAACAACAGTTAAAACGTTGCGTTTCTCGTCTTTAAAATTTTCAATCAACTTAATTCCCCCTAGAATGGCAAATCATCATCCGAAATATCTATTGGTTTCGAGTTATCAGCAAACGGATCACCCATATTATTGTTCAAATTATTAGATTGATTATTATTATTATTATTGTTGTTGTTGCTTTGACTATTATTGTTTCCGTATGAAGTCTGATTTGATTGATTTTGTTGATTATAATTAGGTGCTTGATTTGAGTCTGAATTATTTGAACCATTGCCAGAACTCCTCTTTTCAGATTCTGAACGAGATTCAAGTAAGGAGAAATTATCAACGACAACTTCAGTTACATAGACTTTTTGTCCTTGCTGATTGTCGTAATTTCGTGTTTGAATACGGCCGTCAATTCCAACAAGCGAGCCTTTATGGGTGAAGTTAGCAAAGTTCTCTGCTGCTTTACGCCAAATAACACAATTAACAAAGTCGGCTTCACGCTCACCTTGAGAGTTAGTAAACTGTCTATTAACCGCAAGTGTAAACCCTGCGACTGCTGCACCATTTTGTGTGTATCGAAGTTCTGGATCACGTGTTAAACGTCCTACTAAAACAGTTCTATTTATCATCAGTTTTTCCCCAATCTATAAAGAATCTCGAAACTATTATTAATCCAACAGCTGCAAGAACTATCCTGCCTATCATTTTCTTTTCCTCCAATGGTTTCCCCACGATTAATTTACTTAACGTCATATTTTGCCCTCATTTCAGCAAGCTCTTCCATAATTTCTTCATGACTTTTTATATATTCATCTTTGCTTGGTACATGTGCCTGATTCTCTGGTGCACTCCAATCTGTACCAATTTCAACAATTGGTTGTCTCCCTGTTCTTTTTCCAACAGGGATGTTAGATTTTTCATTCAAATATCCTTCAAAATTAGGACCGAATAAAGTTTGTGGTCTTAGATATATGTTTCTGCTTGGATCATTTAGCCAACTGATTACTTTTTTATCAATAACCTTCTTAAAATCATCTAGTCTAAATCCTTCATTCCATCTTTCAAGAATCATTTCTCTAGATTTAATAGTTGTTGATTTAAATGATTTACTGGTTTGAGCATTTAAGTAATCGATTATTGATTGATATGGAATAGCACCGTCGGGTTTCCCGACAGTATCTTTATCTAAATGGTTATCTAATAATGGTTCTCTCTCTTTATAGTTTTCTAAGTAGGGGGATTTAATTTTCTTAGTAGGTTCGTTAAATTTATTAAGTACCCCATTAAATTTTCTAAGTAGGTATATTTCTCTTTTAAGTACTTGCTTTGGCTTATCGGGATTGTAAAATCTTTTAGTTTCGATATACGATTTTTCTTCAAGATTACTAACCAACTGAGAAGCTCTTGCTGAACTACATCCTAAGAAGTTAGCAAAGTGTGAGTTACTTGCGAAACATCCCAAGTCACCAAACGATAAACTACTAATTTCAGTTATTAATGCCATCTGAGACTTATTGATTCCTTGTTCAAATAACAACTCTCTTGGAATCCAGACGCCTTTGAAATCTCGCTTGTAATCATCAATATTTTCTAATTCTTCAACAGTGAAATCAGTTTTATGTTGTTGAATCGGATATGTCTTTATTGGATATATTTCACGTCTACTGACTTGTTTCTTACCCTTCTTGTAAAAGAGCTTAACCGTTATGTATTTCTTGTCTGTGAGGCTCCTAACAAGCTGTGAGATTCTTGCTGAACTAATTCGTAGTATCTTAGTAAAGTGTGAGTTACTTGCGTAGCAACCTCTTCTACCGGCCAAACCTATAATCTCTGCATAAAAGAATCTTTCCATAATTCCAAGATTCCTATCCATCCAAATTTCTTTTGGGATCCATATGCCACTAAAGTTAATAATTTCATCAGTCATACAAATCACGCCTAACTCTTATATTTTCTTGTTAAGTAAGACGTTGTATAATAAACATGTGTTTGGTTGTTTATTATACAAACGTCCACAAGATGCTTATGTCCTGCAAGACAACTACATCTTTGAAGCCTTTCTCTTATTGAGGAGGGCTTTTTTCTTTTCCTTAAAATCATCATCACAAAATAACCAACTTTCAAAAAGATTATTCCAATCCTTTAAAACCGATTTTTCGTAAAATGGTCTCCAAAAGAATCCCAGTACAAAAGATAAAATTGGTACCCACAGTATGCTTGGAACTGATAATGTCATTTTTATTCCTCCTAAAATTCAAATTCATATGTATATGAGTCCGTTGTTGATGCGTTAACTTCAACGTTTGCACTTTCTAATGCATCCATTGCCCCATCTGACAAAGGTTGATTGAACGCCATAGTCACCGACCTCTTTCCCAGTGATACAGCCATCACAATTTTTTTAGCTAGTTCTGAGTATTGATAGTCCTCTTTTGCTTGAGGAATAAACTTTTGTAATTTATTTAAATCATTCATATTTCTTTCACTCTCCTGCTATTTTTAAGTTCATGATTCTATCCATGTTTTCTCTGCAAAAAATTGAAAACGTCCGATAATCAAATTTGTATTTACCACCCTGTCGTGGATAGTAAACCGGTCCTCCATTTTCACTTCTCAATTCCTTCTTAAACTTGGAGTCATTCAATACTGCTCTAAGTCTCTTAGGATATAAGCCACTCATTCTTGCCGTATTCTTAAAATCCGTATAAATCAGTTCTGAACTTTCGGCTTCAAGCTGTCTTTTGACCTCATTTCTTATCATCTCTTCAAGCTGCTTGTCTGGGATTGTTGTCGCCATTTGCATAATAATCACCTCCTTTCATATCCATGAATTTAGACCTTTGCGTATTTTGGACACGTGTTTCTTTGATATACTTTTCTTAATCCCAAAACAATCGAGGTGAAAATAATGAACTTTATAAAAACTAATTGGATTGCTATTGGGTCATTGGTTATTGCAACACTGAGTTTCCTTTATACCTTTTTCAAAACCAGAAAAAGTATTTCTGTAACTTGGGATGATAACTTTGTTTGTAACTTTCCCGATACCACATTTGTCTTTAACAGTGAAACTCACAGCAAGGAATCTATGACACATGTGATTACAAGTTCAATATCCATCGTTAATCCATCTTCAACAGATATATCTTTCTTTGATTTGCGAATATTTGATCCTAAAACTAATCTCAATATCGAAATGGTTACACAAAAGACTATTCCATCGTACGTTGAAGGAAAACATGTCTATCAACATCTGAATAAACAAGGAAATAATTACCAACAGATATACGGCCGCTATCAACAAATGGATATTCCTGAAAGAAAGTTTGGAATACTTAAAGGAAATTCTTTTACTAAAATTGATATCATTGGTGATTTTGACGTTTTACCCGATGAGTTAGGTAATATAACTGAATTAACGATTTCATTTAAAATTTCAAAGTGGACATTATTTAAAGATCAGTATGCAATTACCAACAGAAAAAAATACAAAAGCTATTCTAAAACTTATGATATTAGCGGTTGGAATGAACAGTGGCAATCAATGCTAGAACTGCAACAACAAATGCTATTAAAGGCAGTGAAAGATGCGCAAAGTACGCAATCAGACAAATGACACCAGTAATAGCTATTGAAATAATTAATAAAATCATGAAATCCATCATATACACCATCTTCCCTAGTTATTCCTTTTAATGTTTTTCTGCTTTACAAACTCTAAAAACCTTTCCATCAACCATTACATAAAGATTCTTGTTCGAAGGTAACAGCTTCGACAAGGATTTTTTTTCTGCCTCATCAATGAAAAAAATCATACTAAACCTACTTGTTCCACCAGTAAGAATAGGTATTCTGTCATTACCATCCTTATAAAAGTAAACGTACTCATGATTTTCCAAGGCTATATCTCCTTTAAAAATTTATTAACAAAATATGTTTGACCTTTTCCAGTAACTTTAGGAGTTTTAGTCACTCTTACAGAACCATCCGGGTTGCTGTAGGTACGTTCTTTTATTTCAAATATCTTCAAGTTCATTGACCTCTGAGTAGGCATATTTCTATCTGAGCGATTTCCAGCGATCAAGTAACCATTTGACCGTAGCCATTCAAATAATCTTCCAGCACCAATATTTACGCCATTCTGACTAATTAATTTGGCAAGTTCGCCAACGAGAATACTTGTATCACTAGTTTCAACCGCATTGGCAAATAAAACTTTTGGTTTCATCTGTTCAATTTGATCTTGTTGATTAGCAGCAAGTCTTAATGCTTCCGACATAGTTGATGGAACATGAAAACCACCAGTCTTTATCTGTTCTTCCATTTTGTTGAAGGCATTGATGTATTGAATTTTGAAACGTGTAGCTTTTTTCCCAGTGAATCCCATGGCCAATAACGTAAATCCGTCTTTAGTCATATAAAACATTCTGTATAGACGACCTCGACTATTTTTATAGGTTCCTTCTCGAAACATATTTTTCACTGCCGAATTTTCGACCGTGAGATTTTCAATGGATTCCAAAATATGCTTGTGGTCTTTATCAAAATTCTCGGCAACTTGTAAACTACTTGTCACTGGTTGCTCGTTTTTTAAAAACACTAATTCATTCAAAGACATCACCTTATTTCTTTATTTTTTTGCTAAAAGCGTGATTGCTTCCAAAAAAAATATAATCTTGTGGAATATTGTATATATTGGTTACCCTGTTTATTTCTGAAATTCTTAAATCAGATGAATCCTTTTCCCACTTTTGGAGCGTTGGCTTTGAAATTTTAAGTCGCTCAGAAGCCGTTGTCTGATTCAGACCGGCTCTTACTCTGAGATCTCTTAAAGTATGTTTTGCTCTAATAGGAATTCTATTATCAGACATGTCCATACCTCCTTTACAAGCAATAGATTATCACGCTTTTAGCGAAAATACAATCTTTTTTTGTTTTAAAGCGTGTCTTTTTGTCTGAAAGAAAGAATTTTAACGCTTTTTGTGATATATTATAGATAATGAAATGAGGTCAATAATAATGGTTAAAGATATAAAAGAAATATTCTCAGAAAACTTAAAACGTTATATGGATATTAAAGGTGAAAATATTACCAAATTATCTGATTCCATTAATGTTGCCTACTCAACAGTGTCAGACTGGATTCATGGTCGTAAAATGCCAAGGTCTGGCTCACTAGAATTACTAGCTGAACACTATGACATTAACATTTCTGACTTAACCTCAGCAAAGTTTGAGATGATTCCTAGTCAAAGACCATCCAAAAGAATTCCTATTATTGGTGAAATAGCATGTGGCGATCCTATCACTGCAGAGGAAAACATTGAAGGTTATTTATATGAACCTATTGATTCCTTACCAAGCGGTAATCTCTTTTATTTAAAAGCAAAGGGTCATTCAATGGAACCAACGATTCCTGACGGTTCAAATGTTCTGATTAGAGAGCAGCCTGAAGTAGAAGATGATGAAATAGCCGCTGTTCTCGTCAATGGTGATACTGAGGCAACTCTAAAAAGAATTAAACATCAAGGGGATATTGTCATGCTGATGCCAGATAATGCATCATACTCTCCTTATATTGTCACTCGTAATAATCCAGCTAGAATCTTAGGAAAAGCAATACGTTTTACTACTGATCTTTAAGGAGTGTTTAGTTTGCATGTAAAAAATGAGATTGATCTAAGGGATGTCCTATTGCAAAGAGCGGGTGAAGCCTTCATTAATAAAATAATCTGGTTTGAAGGTAAAGAATATTATGGCAAAGAGGCCGTCCAAAAAGCACTGGCATTAGTTGATTTAGTGGAATTCTATGATAAAAAATATAATTTATATTAAGGGGAAATCATGGTTATAACCGTTAAGGGAACAAATGGTCAAATTACAGCCGATAATGAAAAAGTAGTTATATCTCGTAAAGGATTTCTAGGTCATATAACTCAAGGATTCAAAGGTGATCGAACTATTTATTATACGGATATTAAATCTGTGGAATTTAAAAAAGCAACAATATGGATGAATGGTTATATTCAATTTATTACAAATGCTGAGTTGGCTACTCAAAAAAAATCGGGTGTTCTTCATTCCTCTACTGAGGCCATTAAGGATCCTAACATTGTTGTATTTAGAGCCTTCAAAAAAGAAATGGTTACTGATAGTCAAAAAATTTATAATTTTATTATGAATGAAATTGATTCTTATAAGCATAGCAATTCATCAAGTGACGCTATACAACTCTCATCTGCAGATGAAATAACTAAATTTAAAAAATTACTTGATGAAAATGTTATTACTCAAGATGAATTTGATAAAAAGAAGAATGAATTATTAAATCTTTAATTACTATTTTTGTCCAAATACTGACGACTTAAAAAGCTGAATATATTGTTCTATAGGGGGAAATCATGAATAAGGGTTCAAAAATACTTTTATCAAGCATTGCTGCTGTCACTCTATCAACTACTTTTTTAGGGACATCTGGATTAACTTTTAATCCTACACAAGAAACAGTTGTTTATGCAAAAGCAAAACAAGCAACATTGATTCCGGGATCTTATAAAGTAGGTTCTGAATTAAAGCCTGGTAGATACACTATCACTTCTTCAGACGGTTCAAGTGGTAACATTTCTTCCATGCCTAAAAAGAGTCTTCACGGCGACACAATAAACGAGATTCTTGGCAGTGAAACCGATATGTCACAGGTGCCATCTGTCACTGCAACACTTGCTAAGGGTGACAAAGTAAAAATCGAAGGATTAACTTCAGCAACATTCACCCCAGTTAAGAAACGAAATAAGAAAAATAATACTGCTTTGGCAACTGGTTCTTGGATAGTTGGTAAAGATATTAAAAAAGGCAAATATACCGTTACACCAGTTGATGGTCAAAGTGGTAATTTTATTGTGATTCCAAAGAGTACATTTGGAGATACAACAAACGAAGTTCTTGGTGGAGATACTGATATGTCACAAGTACCAAAGGTAAATGTGAAATTACATAATGGCGATAAAGTTGAAGTAGCCGGTATGACTCAAGTCAATTTTGCTAAAAGATAAATCCAAATAAAAAAGCCCTACACAAATGTGCAGGGTTAGAAGTAGGATTTTTACAATTGAATAATTTAAATAAGTCTCACCGTAGGCTTATTTATTTTCGCCCAAATCCACCGAAAGGAGGTGAAAAATATGTCTAAAAATAAACATACTTTAATTTACAAGAAGCAAAAAGGTTGGGCATACCGTGTTTATTACATGGGTGAAGATGGAAAGAACCACTCTATTAATAAGCAAGGTTTCAAATCTAAGTCTGATGCTGAAGATGCCGCCAGAGAGATTGAAAATAGACGTGCCGTTGCAAGACTGGATATTGCAGAAAATATCACCTTTGCACAGTATTTTGAATCATGGATCAATACTTATAAATTAGGTAGATACTCTCTTTCTACTGATTCAAAGTATGAGGTTGCTCTAAGATTCATTCAAGATTATTTCTATGATGATTTGCTAAAAGATATTACTAAAATGGAATATCAAGGATTCATAGATGACTACTCAAAAGACCATGTCAAAGATAGCATCTATCGAATTAATGGTTATATTGGTTCTTGTATTCAAGAAGCTGTTGACGAAAGAATCATCGACCGTAATTTTACAAGAAATGTTGTTATTACAACTAAAAAGAAAGGCAAATCTGCAGATCTAAAATATCTCGAATCTGACGTAGCATCCAGTTTAAGAATCATGGCCAAAGAGAATGCTACCCTATCAAATATTTCTGCATGTGAGATTCTATTCGCATTAGGAACCGGCTGTCGGTATGCTGAAATAGTTGGATTGACCTGGGATAATGTTGATTTTGAAAATCACACAGTCAATATTCAAAAAACTTATGATTATAAAAAAAGAACTGGCTTTCTCCCCACAAAGACAGAAAGCTCAGTTCGACAGATCACTATCTCAGACGAATTGATCCGAGAATTACGACTATTAAGAATGCAGCAACGTGAGACTTTCTTTAAACAAGGCTTTAAAAACAATAAAAACTTTGTATTTATTAACAAGAGGCACACTGTTCCCTCAGATACCTCAGCTAATAATGTTCTAAGAAAATATCTCAAAAAAATTTATTTTGAAAAAAATAAATCCAAAGGTATGAACGATACCGAAAATAGAAAAACATTGGACAATATGGAACTAATCGGATTTCATGGTCTCAGACATACCCATGCATCATATCTAATAGCACATGGTCTGTCACTTGAGTATATATCACAACGCCTTGGTCATTCAAACGTTGCGATCACTTCTAAGGTCTATATTCATCTATTAAATGACTATCGTGAGCGTGAAGATAGTAAGGCGATGAAGGCTCTATCTAAGCTCTAAAAAGAGTGACCAAAAGGTGACCTTTTTCTCCAAAAGTGACCAAAGGTGACCCATTTTTCTTCACAAGCTGGTAATGAGTTAGACAAATAAAAAAAGCTCTGAACATTGACTTAACAACGTTCAGAGCTACTTGCTATCGAGTTAGTAAAGAGCTGGTCTTCACAATTAATACCGGTGATCGGGGTCGAACCGATACTCCCTACTGGGAACAGGATTTTGAATCCTGCGCGTCTGCCAATTCCGCCACACCGGCATGTTTATAACATGCCTGATTACTTAAGCATAACCAAAGGCGGTAACCGGATTTGAACCGGTGATGAAGGTTTTGCAGACCTCTGCCTTACCACTTGGCTATACCGCCATATTCAATTTACAAAGCAATTGGGTTAGCTGGATTCGAACCAGCGCATGATGGAGTCAAAGTCCATTGCCTTACCGCTTGGCTATAACCCAATAAAAATAGGCGGTATGTGAGAATCGAACTCACGTGTGTCGGTACCACAAACCGATGTGTTAACCACTTCACCAATACCGCCATGATCAAAAGGTAGAAACAGGGATAGTAGGAATTGAACCCACACCGACGGTTTTGGAGACCGTAGTTCTACCTTTAAACTATATCCCTAAATATGGAGGGGAGTGGATTCGAACCACCGAACCCGAAGGAGCGGATTTACAGTCCGCCGCGTTTAGCCAGACTTCGCTACCCCTCCAAAATGGCGCGGGACGGAATCGAACCGCCGACACATGCAGCTTCAATGCATTGCTCTACCAACTGAGCTACCGAGCCATTAAACGGTCCGTGCGAGAATCGAACTCGCGATCTCCTGCGTGACAGGCAGGCGTCCTAACCAACTAGACCAACGAACCAAGAATTTCTGAAGCGAATTGCGGGAGCAGGATTTGAACCTACGACCTTCGGGTTATGAGCCCGACGAGCTACCAGACTGCTCCATCCCGCGATAATAAAAATAAATCATATGCTACCCACTAAGGAGGATGTGGGATTCGAACCCACGCGCCGCTTTCGCGACCTGACGGTTTTCAAGACCGTTCCCTTAAGCCGGACTTGGGTAATCCTCCATTGCTTAAAACGTAAAACTATTAACTTAATGATGCTTATGCATCAATGACCCGTACGAGATTTGAACTCATGTTACCGCCGTGAAAGGGCGGTGTCTTAACCACTTGACCAACGGGTCATATAAAAAACGGAGAAGGAGGGATTTGAACCCTCGCGCCGCGTTAGCGACCTACACCCTTAGCAGGGGCGCCTCTTCAGCCACTTGAGTACTTCTCCAGATATAGTGGGCCTAAATGGACTTGAACCATCGACCTCACGCTTATCAGGCGTGCGCTCTAAACCAGCTGAGCTATAGGCCCAAAACAGTGGCAAAGCGGGTGACGAGAATCGAACTCGCGACAACAGCTTGGAAGGCTGTGGTTTTACCACTAAACTACACCCGCATATTACCTACGACACTTTAAGAACTAATAGATTAAACAATCTATTAACGGTCCGTGCGAGAATCGAACTCGCGATCTCCTGCGTGACAGGCAGGCGTCCTAACCAACTAGACCAACGAACCAAATATTTTGAAACTAATTGCGGGAGCAGGATTTGAACCTACGACCTTCGGGTTATGAGCCCGACGAGCTACCAGACTGCTCCATCCCGCGATAACAATAACAGCATTAAAGGGGTCCTTAAAGATGGACCCTGTAGGACTCGAACCTACGACCGAGCGGTTATGAGCCGCCTGCTCTAACCAACTGAGCTAAAGGTCCGGAAAAATAGCGGCGAAGGGGATCGAACCCCCGACCTCCCGGGTATGAACCGGACGCTCTAGCCAGCTGAGCTACACCGCCATAAAACTTAATGCCGTACAGAAAACAACTTTCGTTGTAATCGGGAAGACAGGATTCGAACCTGCGACCCCCTGGTCCCAAACCAGGTGCTCTACCAAGCTGAGCCACTTCCCGAGAAAAACAAATGCACCTAGTAGGAGTCGAACCTACAACCTTCTGATTCGTAGTCAGACACTCTATCCAATTGCGCTATAGGTGCATATTCATTATAGTGCCGAGGACCGGAATCGAACCGGTACGGTAATCACTTACCGCAGGATTTTAAGTCCTGTGCGTCTGCCAGTTCCGCCACCCCGGCGTTACTATAATGAAAGCGGAAGACGGGATTCGAACCCGCGACCCCCACCATGGCAAGGTGATGTTCTACCACTGAACTACTTCCGCATTATGCCGACTAGAGGATTCGAACCTCCGACCCCCTGTTTACAAGACAGATGCTCTGCCAGCTGAGCTAAGTCGGCATAAAACGTTACTTTCATATAATACTAAATGTTTCCCAATATTGCAACAACAATATTGAATACGGGTGAAAGGACTTGAACCTTCATGTCCACTGGACACTAGAACCTAAATCTAGCGCGTCTGCCAATTCCGCCACACCCGCATGGTGTGTATATATGTTGCAAATGAGCCGTGACAGGTTCGAACTGTCGACCCTCTGATTAAAAGTCAGATGCTCTACCAACTGAGCTAACGGCTCATGATGAATGGAGGATACAGGGATCGAACCTGTGACCTCCTGCTTGTAAGGCAGATGCTCTCCCAGCTGAGCTAATCCTCCATCATGAAACAGCGTAGCAACTATCTATCCTCGCGGGTAGTTTCCCACCAACTACTTTCGACGTGGAGAAGCTTAACTTCTGTGTTCGGAATGGGAACAGGTGTATCCTTCTCGCTATCGCCACCACACTATTGTTGCTCGTACCTTCAAAACTAGATATTAAGATTATGAATTAAATTAAAACACTTCAAACTGCTGTAAACTCTTACTCGGTTAAGTCCTCGATCTATTAGTACTGCTCAGCTCCATGTATCGCTACACTTC